>NZ_JBIDAU010000002.1:0-93855 GCF_043202655.1 Streptomyces sp. NPDC048171 | reverse complement strand
GCCGTCACACCCATCTCCGCCAGCTTCGCCCTGCCCCCGTCGGGAGACGTCAGCACCAGCGGCCCCTGCTCCGTCAGGGCGACCGAGTGCTCCCAGTGGGAGGACCAGGTGCCGTCCGTCGTGATGACCGTCCAGTCGTCCGACAGGACCTCCGTGCGGGGGGTGCCGAGGGAGATCATCGGCTCGATGGCGAGGCAGAAGCCGGGGACCAGCTTCGGGCCCTTGCCGCGCCGGCGGTCGACGTAGTTCAGCAGGTGCGGGTCCATGTGCATCTCGGTGCCGATGCCGTGGCCGCCGTAGTCCTCGATGATCCCGTACTTGCCGCCGCCGGGCTTCGGCTGGCGGCGGATGTACGTCTCGATGGCCCGGGAGACGTCAACGAGCCGGTTGCCCTGCTTCATGGCCGCGATGCCCGCCCACATCGACTCCTCGGTCACCCGGGACAGCTCGACCAGCTCCGGGGAGTGACCGGAGCCGACGAAGGCCGTGTAGGCCGCGTCGCCGTGCCAGCCGTCGATGATCGCGCCGCAGTCGATGGAGATGACGTCGCCGTCCTTGAGGACCACGTCGTCCGAGGGGATGCCGTGGACGACGACCTCGTTCACGGACGTGCAGATGGTCGCGGGGAAGCCGCCGTACCCGAGGAAGTTCGGCTTGGCATCGTGCTCCGCGAGCACCTTGCGGGCGACCTGGTCCAGGTCCTTGGTCGTGGCGCCGGGCACGGCGGCCTCGCGGGTGGCCGCGTGGATGGCGGCGACGACCAGCCCCGCCTCACGCATCTTGGCGATCTGCTCGGGGCTCTTGATCTGCACCATGGGGACTGCGGCCTTTCTGGACCGGAGGGGACGGGACGCTTCCAACGATACGGGGGTGGACCGGCCCCACCCCACCTCACAGCTCAGCCGCGGCCCCCAGGGCTGGGGACCGCGGCTGCAGCCGAGGCTGAGAACTACTGGTCGCGCTTGAGCGCCTCCAGCGCACGGCCGGTGACCTCGTCCACGGGGCCGGTCGCCGCGATGGTGACGACCAGGCCCTGCGCCTTGTAGTAGTCGATGATCGGCTCGGTCTGCGTGTGGTAGACCTCCAGCCGCTTGCGGACCGTCTCCTCGGAGTCGTCGTCCCGCTGGTACAGCTCGCCGCCGCAGACGTCGCAGACGCCTTCCTTCTTCGGCGGCGTGTACGTCACGTGGAAGACGTGCGCCGAGTTGTTCCGGCAGACCCGCCGGCCGGCGATCCGCTTCACGACCTCGGCCTCGGGGGCCTCCAGGTCGAGCACGGCGTCGAGCTTCATGTCCTCGGTCTCGAGCAGCTCGTCCAGCGCCTCGGCCTGAGAGACGTTGCGCGGGAAGCCGTCCAGCAGGAAGCCGCCCTCGGCGTCCGGCTGCTCCATGCGGTCCTTCGCCATGGCGATGGTGACCTCGTCCGGCACGAGATTGCCGGCGTCCATGTACGACTTGGCGAGCTTGCCCAGTTCGGTCTGCTGGCTGATGTTCGCGCGGAACAGGTCGCCCGTGGAGATGTGCGGGATGTGCAGCGTCTCGGCAAGGCGGGTTGCCTGCGTACCCTTTCCGGCGCCAGGAGGCCCGACGAGGACGATTCGCATCAGCGGAGGAACCCTTCGTAATTGCGCTGCTGGAGCTGGCTCTCGATCTGCTTCACCGTCTCGAGACCGACACCCACGATGATCAGGATGCTGGTACCGCCGAACGGGAAGTTCTGGCTTGCCCCGAAACCAGCCAACGCCATTGTCGGGACGAGAGCGATCAGGCCCAAGTACAGCGAACCCGGCCAGGTGATCCGGTTGAGTACGTAGCTCAGATACTCAGCGGTCGGTCGGCCAGCCCGGATGCCCGGGATGAAGCCACCATACTTCTTCATGTTGTCCGCGACTTCCTCGGGGTTGAACGAGATGGCCACGTAGAAGAAGGCGAAGAAGACGATCAGGAAGAAGTACAGGACGATGTGCGCCACCGCGGCGGGATCGGCGAGGTTCTTCTGGATCCAGGTGGCCCAGCCGGCCGTGGAGCCGGAGAACTGCACGATCAGTGCCGGGATGTACAGCAGCGATGAGGCGAAGATGACGGGGATGATGCCCGCCTGGTTCACCTTGAGCGGGATGTAGGTCGACGTACCGCCGTAGGAACGGCGGCCGATCATGCGCTTCGCGTACTGCACCGGGATTCGGCGCTGGGCCTGCTCCACGAAGACCACGAGGCCGATCATGACCAGGCCGACCGCGACGACGGTGCCGAACTCGATCCAGCCGTCCGCCAGGTCACCCTGCTTCTTGATGGCCCACAGGGCGGACGGGAAGGTGGCGGCGATCGAGATGAACATCAGGATCGACATGCCGTTGCCGATGCCGCGGTCGGTGATCAGCTCGCCGAGCCACATGACGACGGCCGTACCGGCGGTCATGCAGATCACCATGACGACCGTGGTGAAGATCGCCTGGTCCGGGACGATCTGACCGGCGACGGTGCAGCCGGAGAAGAGGGCGCCGCTGCGGGCGGTGGCCACCAGGCCGGTGCCCTGCAGGATGGCGAGCGCGATGGTCAGGTAACGGGTGTACTGCGTGATCTTCGCCGTACCGGCTTGGCCCTCCTTCTTGAGGGCTTCCAGGCGCGGGATCACCACGGTCAGCAGCTGCAGAATGATGCTCGCCGTGATGTACGGCATGATGCCGAGCGCGAAGACCGTGATCTGCAGCAGGGCGCCACCGCTGAACATGTTGACCAGGCCGAAGATGCCCTGGCTGCCGGACGCCTGGTCCACGCACTCCTGGACGTTCTTGTAGTCGACGCCTGGAATGGGAATGTGGGTACCGAGCCGGTAGACCACGATGATGCCGAGCGTGAAGAGCAGCTTCTTGCGCAGGTCGGGCGTCTTGAACGCCCGGGCGAACGCGGTGAGCACGGTGCCTCCTGCGACCCCCGCGCTACTGCGTCAAGGGTGACGGTCTTGAGGTTCGACTGACGACTTAGTGAGTAACGGTCAACTGCCGCTCAGAGTGCCTCATGTGACGCACCCGTGAAAGAGGGCAGCGCAGGCCACCTTACCGGCGGGAGCACTTCCCTTGGAACGACCAACCGGGGATACCCCTTTTGTGGGGTATCCCCGGTGGGATCGCTCAAGTCATCGAGACGCCTGAAGGGTTCAGACGAGCTCGGTGACGGTGCCGCCGGCGGCGGTGATCTTCTCCTTGGCGGAGCCGGAGACGGCGTCGACCGTCACCTGCAGCGCCACGGAGATCTCGCCCTGGCCGAGGACCTTGACGAGGCTGTTCTTGCGAACGGCACCCTTGGCCACCAGACCCTCGACGGTGACTTCGCCACCCTCGGGGTAGAGCGCGGCCAGCTTGTCGAGGTTCACGACCTGGAACTCGGTCTTGAACGGGTTCTTGAAGCCCTTCAGCTTCGGGAGACGCATGTGGAGGGGCATCTGGCCACCCTCGAAGCGCTCCGGAACCTGGTAACGGGCCTTCGTGCCCTTGGTACCACGACCAGCCGTCTTACCCTTCGACGCCTCACCACGACCCACACGGGTCTTGGCGGTCTTGGCGCCCGGGGCGGGACGAAGGTTGTGGATCTTGAGCGGGTTCTGCTCCGCCATGATCAGTCGACCTCCTCGACCGACACGAGGTGGCGGACGGTGTGCACCATGCCGCGGAACTCGGGGCGGTCCTCCTTGACGACCTGCGTGTTGATCCCCTTGAGACCAAGGGAACGCAGGGTGTCACGGTGGTTCTGCTTGCTGCCGATGTAGGACTTGACCTGCGTAATCTTGAGCTGCGCCATGATTACGCACCCGCCCCGGCACGCGCACGGAGCAGAGCCGCGGGGGCCACGTCCTCGAGCGGCAGACCGCGGCGGGCCGCGATCTCCTCGGGACGCTGGAGACCCTTCAGGGCCTCCACGGTCGCGTGCACGATGTTGATCTGGTTGTCGGAGCCGAGCGACTTCGACAGCACGTCGTGGATACCGGCGCACTCGAGCACGGCGCGCACCGGACCACCGGCGATAACACCGGTACCCGGGGACGCGGGCTTGAGCAGCACGACGCCGGCAGCCTTCTCACCCTGGATGGGGTGCGGGATGGTGCCCTGGATGCGGGGGACCTTGAAGAAGTGCTTCTTGGCCTCCTCAACACCCTTGGCGATGGCGGCCGGCACCTCCTTGGCCTTGCCGTATCCGACACCCACGGTGCCGTCACCGTCGCCCACCACGACCAGCGCGGTGAAGCTGAAGCGACGACCACCCTTCACAACCTTGGCGACGCGGTTGATCGCGACGACGCGCTCAACGTAAGCGGTCTTCTCGGCGGCAGCTGCGCCGCCGTCACGGCCCTTCCGGTCCCGCCGCTCGCCGCCACCGGCACCGCCACCGCGGCGCTGGGGTCCAGCCATTGGAATTACCTCTCTCTGTTTCCGCTAGCGATACGGAACCGGCTCAGAACTTCAGTCCGGCTTCGCGGGCGGCGTCGGCCAGAGCGGCGATGCGCCCGGCGTACTGGTTACCACCACGGTCGAACACGACGGCCTCGACACCCGCGGCCTTGGCGCGCTCGGCAACCAGGGCGCCGACCTGCTTGGCCTGCGCGGACTTGTCGGCCTCGCCACCACGGATCGAGGTGTCCAGGGTCGACGCCGAGGCCACGGTGTGGCCCTTGATGTCGTCGATGACCTGGGCCACGATGTGGCGGTTGGAGCGAGTAACGACCAGACGCGGACGCTCCGCCGTACCCGAGAGATTCTTGCGAATCCGGATGTGACGGCGCTTGATCGCGGCGCGCTTGTAGGCGTCGCCCTTGAGGATCTTCTGCCCGTATGCCATGGCTTACTTACCCGCCTTTCCGACCTTGCGGCGGATGACTTCGCCCTCGTACTTGACGCCCTTGGCCTTGTACGGGTCGGGCTTGCGCAGCTTGCGGATGTTGGCCGCAACCTCGCCGACCTTCTGCTTGTCGATGCCCTCGACCGAGAAACGGGTCGGGGACTCCACCTTGAAGGTGATGCCCTCGGGGGCCTCGACCAGGATCGGGTGGCTGTAGCCGAGGGAGAACTCCAGGTTCGAACCCTTGGCGAGCACGCGGTAACCGACACCGCTGATCTCGAGCTTCTTCACGTAACCCTGGGTCACGCCGGTGATCATGTTCGCCACCAGCGTGCGGGACAGGCCGTGCAGGGCCTTGCTCTGACGCTCTTCGTTGGGGCGGGTGACGTTCAGAACGCCGTCCTCACCCTTGGCGATGTCGATCGGTGCCACGACGGTGTGAGTCAGCGAACCCTTGGGGCCCTTGACCGAGACCGTACGGCCGTCGATGGTGACGTCCACGCCGGCGGGAACCGCGATGGGGAGCTTGCCGATGCGCGACATAGCTGTTTCCTCCGTTCCCTTCCGCTACCAGACGTAGGCGAGGACTTCCCCACCCACGCCCTTCTTGCCGGCCTGCTTGTCGGTCAGGAGACCGTGCGACGTGGAGATGATCGCCACGCCGAGGCCACCGAGGACCTTGGGCAGGTTGGTGGACTTCGCGTACACCCGGAGACCGGGCTTGGAGATCCGCTTGATGCCCGCGATGGAGCGCTCACGGTTCGGGCCGAACTTCAGCTCGAGGACGAGGTTCTTGCCGACCTCGGCGTCCTCGGTCTTCCAGCCCGTGATGAAGCCCTCCTGCTGGAGGATCTCCGCGATGTGAGACTTGATCTTGGACGCCGGCATCGACACGGAGTCGTGGTACGCCGAGTTCGCGTTCCGCAGACGCGTAAGCATGTCTGCGATCGGATCAGTCATGGTCATGAATTGGCCTTCGGCCTCTCTCGCCGGGGTTTCCTGGTGCGCCATCCCTCTCCCCGATCCGAGACGGGACGGGTGCGGCGCGGTGGACCTACGGCGTAGTAAGTCGTACGGGCGACAGACGCCCAACCCCACAAGCCTAAGGCATGGAGGGCTGGGCCTCTGCCGACCCAGATGCTTACCGAGAGCCTGAGTAACCCGGGATTACCGGACTACCAGGAGCTCTTGGTCACGCCCGGCAGCTCGCCACGGTGAGCCATCTCACGAAGGCACACGCGGCACAGGCCGAACTTGCGGTACACGGAGTGGGGACGGCCGCAGCGCTGGCAGCGCGTGTAGCCACGCACGCCGAACTTGGGCTTGCGAGCAGCCTTCGCGATGAGAGCCTTCTTCGCCATCTCGCTCACGCCTCCTTGAAGGGGAAGCCGAGGTGACGAAGGAGCGCGCGGCCCTCAGCGTCGTTGGTCGCCGTGGTCACCACGGTGATGTCCATACCCCGGACGCGGTCGATCTTGTCCTGGTCGATCTCGTGGAACATGACCTGCTCCGTGAGACCGAAGGTGTAGTTGCCACGGCCGTCGAACTGCTTGGGGGACAGGCCGCGGAAGTCGCGGATGCGCGGCAGCGCGAGCGACAGGGTGCGGTCCAGGAACTCCCACATGCGGTCGCCACGGAGCGTGACGTGGGCACCGATCGGCTGGCCCTCACGCAGCTTGAACTGCGCGATGGACTTGCGGGCCTTGGTGACGGCCGGCTTCTGACCGGTGATCGTGGTGAGGTCCTTGATGGCACCCTCGATCAGCTTGGAGTCGCGGGCGGCGTCGCCCACACCCATGTTGACCACGATCTTGACGAGGCCGGGGACCTGCATGACGTTCTCGTAGGAGAACTCCTCACGCAGCTTGCCCGCGATCTCCTCGCGGTACTTCGTCTTCAGACGCGGAGTGGTGGTGGTAGCCATCAGATGTCCTCACCCGTCCGCTTGGCAACGCGGATCTTGTTGCCCTCGTCGTCGAAGCGGTAACCGACGCGCGTGACGACCTTGTTGCCGTCCTTCTCCACGACCAGCTGGACGTTGGAGACGTGGATCGGGGCCTCGGTGGTCACGATGCCGCCGGCCTGCGAACCGCGAGCGGTCGGCCCGGCCTTGGTGTGCTTCTTGACCCGGTTGACACCCTCGACCAGGACGCGGTCCTCGCGGGGGAAGGCCGCGATGACCTTGCCCTGCTTGCCCTTGTCCTTACCGGTGATGACCTGGACCAGGTCGCCCTTCTTGATCTTCATGCTCACAGCACCTCCGGCGCGAGGGAGATGATCTTCATGAACTTCTTCTCGCGCAGCTCACGGCCCACCGGGCCGAAGATACGGGTGCCGCGAGGGTCGCCGTCGTTCTTCAGAATGACGGCGGCGTTCTCGTCGAAGCGGATGTACGAGCCGTCCGGACGGCGGCGCTCCTTGACGGTGCGAACGATGACCGCCTTGATGACGTCACCCTTCTTCACGTTGCCGCCGGGGATCGCGTCCTTGACGGTGGCGACGATGACGTCACCGATGCCCGCGTAGCGGCGACCGGAGCCACCGAGTACACGGATGCAAAGGATTTCCTTCGCACCAGTGTTGTCGGCGACGCGCAGTCGCGACTCCTGCTGGATCACGTCTATCTCCTGATTGTCTGCCGGTTCCCCGGGGGCCGTTCACGTCTCGCGCGAACGGACCCCGGAGCCTGGCGGAACTGACCTGCGAGGGATGCCCCGCAGGAAATTACTTGGCCTTCTCGAGGACCTCGACGACGCGCCAGCGCTTCGTCGCGGACAGCGGCCGGGTCTCCATGAGGAGGACGCGGTCGCCGACGCCCGCGGCGTTCTGCTCGTCGTGAGCCTTGAGCTTGCTGGTACGACGGATGACCTTGCCGTACAGCGCGTGGGTCACGCGGTCCTCGACGGCGACGACGACGGTCTTGTCCATCTTGTCGCTGACGACCAGACCCTGACGGGTCTTGCGGAAGCCGCGGGCGGCCTTCGTCTCTTCAGTCACGTTGCTCTCGCTCATCAGGCGCTCTCCACCGTCTCGATGCCCAGCTCGCGCTCACGCATCAGGGTGTAGATCCGCGCGATGTCCTTACGGACGGCCTTGAGCCGGCCGTGGTTCTCGAGCTGACCCGTCGCCGCCTGGAAGCGGAGGTTGAACAGCTCTTCCTTGGCTTCGCGGAGCTTCGCGAGAAGCTCCTCGTCACCCAGTTCGCGCAGCTCGGACGCCTTGGTACCGGCCGACATCACGCTTCACCTGCCTCGCGCTTGACGATCCGGCACTTCATCGGCAGCTTGTGGGCCGCACGGGTCAGCGCCTCACGGGCGATCTTCTCGTTGGGGTAGGACAGCTCGAACATGACCCGGCCCGGGTGCACGTTCGCGATCCACCACTCCGGGGAACCCTTACCGGAACCCATGCGGGTCTCGGCCGGCTTCTTCGTGAGCGGGCGGTCCGGGTAGATGTTGATCCAGACCTTGCCGCCACGCTTGATGTGGCGGGTCATCGCGATACGGGCCGCCTCGATCTGGCGGTTGGTCACGTACGCGGGCGTGAGGGCCTGGATGCCGTACTCGCCGAACGCAACCTGCGTACCGCCCTTGGCCATGCCGCGGCGCTTCGGGTGGTGCTGCTTGCGGTGCTTGACCCTACGGGGGATCAGCATTTCGGTCAGGCCTCCGTTCCGGTGCTCTCAGCCGGAGCGGCAGCGGCGGGCGCGTCGGCCTTGGGGGCCTCGGCGGCCGGAGCCGACTGCTGCTGCGGCTTGCGCCCACGACGCTCGCCACCGCGGCCACCGCGGGCCGGGCGGTCGTTGCCGCCACGGGCCGGACGGTTGCCGGCGCGGGCGGCCGCGTTCTCGGCGCGGACCTCGGCGATGTTCTTGACGTCGCCCTTGTAGATCCAGACCTTCACACCGATGCGGCCGAAGGTCGTCTTGGCCTCGAAGAAGCCGTAGTCCACGTTCGCGCGGAGCGTGTGCAGGGGCACACGGCCCTCGCGGTAGAACTCCGAGCGGGACATCTCGGCGCCACCGAGGCGGCCACCGCACTGGATCTTGATGCCCTTGGCGCCGGCCTTCATCGTGCCCTGCATGCTCTTGCGCATGGCGCGACGGAAGGAGACGCGGGAGGACAGCTGCTCGGCGACGGCCTGGGCCACCAGCTGAGCGTCCGTCTCGGGGCTCTTGACCTCGAGGATGTTCAGCTGGACCTGCTTGCCGGTCAGCTTCTCCAGGTCACCGCGGATGCGGTCGGCCTCGGCGCCGCGGCGGCCGATGACGATGCCGGGACGGGCGGTGTGGATGTCCACACGCACGCGGTCACGGGTGCGCTCGATCTCCACCTTCGAGATGCCGGCGCGCTCCATGCCGGACGTCATCATCCGACGGATGGCGACGTCTTCCTTGACGTAGTCCTTGTACAGCTTGTCGGCGTACCAACGCGACTTGAAGTCGGTCGTGACACCGAGCCGGAACCCGTGCGGGTTTACCTTCTGGCCCATTACCGGGTTCCTTCCTTGCTGCTGACGACCACGGTGATGTGGCTGGTCCGCTTGCGGATCCGGTAGGCGCGGCCCTGGGCGCGCGGCCGGAACCGCTTCAGGGTCGGGCCCTCGTCGACGTAGGCCTCGGAGATGAAGAGGCTGTCGGCGTCGGTGTGGTCGTAGTTGTGCGCGGCGTTGGCGATGGCGCTGTCCAGCACCTTGCCGACCGGCACGCTCGCGGCCTGCGGGGCGAAACGCAGGACCGCCTGAGCCTCCGTGGCATCCATGCCACGGATGAGGTCCACCACGCGGCGGGCCTTCATGGGCGTGACGCGGATGTACCGCGCCTGGGCCCTGGCTTCCATGGTTGTCCCTTCAGTGTTTGTCATGGTCATTCCACCCCGCTACTAGCGGCGCTTCGACTTCCGGTCGTCCTTGACGTGACCCCGGAAGGTGCGCGTCGGCGAGAACTCGCCGAGCTTGTGGCCGACCATGGACTCGGTGACAAACACCGGGATGTGGGTCTTGCCGTTGTGCACCGCGATCGTGTGGCCGAGCATCGCCGGGACGATCATCGAGCGACGGGACCAGGTCTTGATGACGTTCTTGGAACCGGCTTCGTTCTGCGTGTCCACCTTCTTGATCAGGTGGTCGTCGACGAAGGGTCCCTTCTTCAAGCTACGAGGCATCTCAACCCGTCCTTAGCGCTTCTTGTTCGTCTTGCGGCGGCGGACGATGTACTTGTTCGACGCCTTCTTGGGCGAACGAGTACGGCCTTCCTTCTTGCCCCAGGGGGACACCGGGTGGCGACCACCCGAGGTACGGCCTTCGCCACCACCGTGCGGGTGGTCCACCGGGTTCATGACCACACCACGCACGGTCGGGCGAACGCCCAGCCAGCGCTTACGGCCCGCCTTGCCCCAGTTGATGTTGCTCTGCTCGGCGTTGCCGACCTCGCCGACGGTGGCGCGGCAGCGCACGTCGACCAGGCGGATCTCTCCGGACGGCATGCGCAGGTGGGCCATCTGGCCCTCCTTCGCGAGCAGCTGCACGGAGGCACCGGCGGAGCGGGCGAACTTGGCGCCGCCACCGGGACGGAGCTCGATCGCGTGGATCGTGGTACCGACCGGGATGTTGCGGAGCGCCAGGTTGTTGCCCGGCTTGATGTCGGCCCCGGGACCGTTCTCGACGCGGTCACCCTGCTGCAGGTTGCGCGGGGCGAGGATGTAGCGCTTCTCGCCGTCCGCGTAGTGCAGCAGCGCGATGCGCGCGGTGCGGTTGGGGTCGTACTCGATGTGCGCGACCTTCGCCGGCACGCCGTCCTTGTCGTGCCGACGGAAGTCGATCACGCGGTAGGCGCGCTTGTGTCCGCCACCCTGGTGGCGAACGGTCACACGACCGGCGTTGTTACGGCCGCCCTTGCTGTGCAGCGGGCGGACCAGCGACTTCTCCGGCGTGGACCGCGTGACCTCGACGAAGTCGGCGACGCTGGAGCCACGGCGGCCCGGCGTAGTCGGCTTGTACTTGCGGATTCCCATTTCTCAGTCCTCGTCCGATATCGGACGATCCGACCCGCTTACGCGGTCGGACCGCCGAAGATGTCGATACGGTCGCCCTCGGCAAGGGTCACGATCGCGCGCTTGCTGTCGGCACGCTTGCCGAAGCCCGTGCGGGTGCGCTTGCGCTTGCCCTGGCGGTTGATCGTGTTGACCCCGGTGACCTTGACCGAGAAGACCGCCTGGACGGCCTCCTTGATCTGGGTCTTGTTGGAGCCCGGCGCGACGATGAACGTGTACTTGTTCTCGTCGAGGAGCGCGTAGCTCTTCTCCGACACGACCGGCTTCAGCAGCACGTCACGGGGGTCCGTGAACGCCTTGCTGGCGGGGGTCACGACGGTGTTCTTGCCCTCGGCCTCGTGGCGACGCGCCTTGGCGACGCGCGCGGCCTTGGCGGCCTTGGCCGCCTTGGAGGCGATGCTCGGGTGACGCGTAGCCATCAGGCCTCGCTCCCTTCGGTGTCAGCAGCCTTGGGGCCGGACACGAAGGACTCGAAGGCGGCCTGGGTGAAGACCACGTCGTCCGAGACGAGAACGTCGTACGTGTTCAGCTGGCCCGGCTCCAGGATGTGGATCTGGGGCAGGTTGCGGGCGGACAGCCACGCGGCCTCGTCGGCGCGGTCGACGACCAGGAGCAGGTTCTTGCGCTCCGAGATCTTGCCGAACAGCGTCCGGGCGGCCTTCGTGGACGGGTTGTCGCCCTCGATGACGCCGGTGACGACGTGGATGCGGTTGTGGCGGGCCCGGTCGGTGAGGGCGTGGCGCAGGGCCGCGGCCTTCATCTTCTTCGGGGTCCGCTGCGAGTAGTCACGCGGCTGCGGGCCGTGGACGACGCCACCGCCGGCGAACTGCGGCGCACGGGTCGAACCCTGGCGGGCGCGGCCGGTGCCCTTCTGGCGGTACGGCTTCTTGCCGCCACCGCGGACCTCGCCGCGACGCTTGGTCTTGTGCGTGCCCTGACGGGCAGCGGCGTTCTGCGCGACGACGACCTGGTGGATCAGCGGGATGCTGATCTTCTCCACGCCGAAGATCTCCGCGGGGAGCTCGACGCTTCCGGTCTTCTCGCCCGCAGGCGAAAGGATGTCAACAGTGCTCATCGGTTACCTCAGGCCCCCTTGGCCGCGGTGCGGACCAGGACGAGGCCGCCGTTCGGACCGGGAATGGCGCCCTTGATGAGCAGCAGACCCTTCTCCGCGTCAACGGCGTGGACGGTCAGGTTCTGGGTGGTGACCCGCTCGTTGCCCATGCGGCCCGCCATGCGCATGCCCTTGAAGACACGGCCGGGGGTGGCACAGCCACCGATGGATCCGGGCATGCGGTGCACACGGTGGGCACCGTGCGACGCCTTGCCACCCTTGAAGTTGTGGCGCTTCATGACGCCGGCGAAGCCCTTGCCCTTGCTCTTCGCGGTGACGTCGACCTTCACGCCGGACTCGAAGGTCTCAGCGGTGACCTCTTGGCCGAGGGTGTAGTCGCTGGCACCAGCGGTACGGATCTCGACGAGGTGGCGACGGGGGGTGACGTCGGCCTTGGCGAAGTGGCCCTTGAGGGGCTTGTTCACCTTGCGCGGGTCGATCTCGCCGAAGGCGATCTGGACCGACTCGTAGCCGTCGACGTCGTTCGTACGGACCTGGGTGACGACGTTGGGGCCGGCCTTGACGACGGTGACCGGAACAACGCGGTTGTTCTCGTCCCACACCTGCGTCATGCCGAGCTTCTCGCCCAGGATGCCCTTGATCTGCTTGGTCATCTTCAGATCACCGCCCTCAGAGCTTGATCTCGATGTCGACACCGGCCGGGAGGTCGAGTCGCATCAGAGAGTCAACGGTCTTGGGGGTCGGGTCGAGGATGTCGATGAGGCGCTTGTGCGTGCGCATCTCGAAGTGCTCGCGCGAGTCCTTGTACTTGTGCGGCGACTTGATGACGCAGTACACGTTCTTCTCAGTGGGCAGCGGCACCGGGCCCGCGACCGACGCACCAGTGCGGGTCACCGTCTCGACGATCTTCTTCGCCGAGGAGTCGATGACCTCGTGGTCGTAGGCCTTGAGCCGGATGCGGATCTTCTGTCCCGCCATGGCTACTCAGTAGTCCTGTCTCTCGTAACGCTCTGGACCCGGCGGCCCTTGTGTCTCCACGCCCCGCCTCCGACCCACGCGGTCGGGCGTGTCGCACTCTCGCTGACACAGATGTCCCTTGTTCGAACATCCCTGCTCTGGGAGGTGCGGGCCCTTCCGGAACCGCGGACCGGGGGCGAGAAGCCCACCGGGTGCCTGGCCGGTACCCCGCTGACACTTCCCGGAAGATTCCCGTACGTCCGCCCCTGAGCAGGGACGACGAGTACTGTGGGACTCGCTTCCGGTCCTCCCGGCGGGAGGCGCGCAGCATCGGCACTCGACCGAGCAACCCCGCTAGTCTGCCATACGGGGCGGGGGGCTGGCCAATCGGGCCGGAGAGAATACCCCGGGGGTGGCGGGGGTCAAACCAGGGCCTCCCCCAGGCCCCCTACAACCACTCACCGCCGTCATCTTCCACGCCGGCTCCGTAGTCGCGTACCACCACAACGAGCTGCACCGGCACGTCGGTGTCGTCATGCTTGACGCCGGCCAGGACGACCTTGCCCGAGACTCGCCACGCAGTGTGGTCGATGTAGTCCGCACCGTCGGTCAGGTCTTCCTCCGAACTCTCCAGCCTGGCCCCGAGGGGTCCGGATTCCAACTGGGCGACGAGTCCCGGGAGCTCCGCGGACGCCGCGTCGTAGAGGTCGTCGATGTATGTGTCCGGGTCCGGCCACTCCTCTTCGACGTCTCGGTGCCAGACGGTGAACTCCACCTGCACCGAGGGCCCGTCCCCCTGAATCCACGCATGGGCATCGTCGCGGCGCCAGGACGTCACCCACTCCGTCGCCGGATTGGCGCGGCCCCCCTCCCAGCCTGCCGCGTCGAGCACGGCTGCCGCCGCCGGCCCGGTGAGCTCGTCGAGATCGGTCAGCCGAACCAGTTCCGCACTTACGTCAACCATTTACTCATTCCACTCATACCGTTTCCGGGCACATGAAATACCGCTAGCGTACCGCTCGCCATCGCTTCCGGGAAATGACTTCCGAGCAATTCCCGGAAGTGCGCAGCCCCGGCTTCATTGGATATCGCGTAACGCACACCCTTTCCGCCCATTTCTTCATTCAATTTCAGGAGCTTGGCGGCCTGGTCGGTGATTTTCGCCTCATTGTAGAAGTCATTACGAGGATTATAGACGGACTTGGCCCACTCACCGTCCCGTCCGCCGGTGAACTTAGCCTCCATGATCCATCCATTGGTGGGACCACCGTCCACGTGCACCTCCCGGCCGTTGGACAGCTTCCATATCTGCTCATAGTCCGTACCGGAAACCACACGCTGGTACCGGAACGAGGGACGCTTCAGCATCTTTTCGGTCATCCAGGCGAGCCCCTTGAACGTAGGGCAGGACTGGAGACCGAGAGGGTCGGACCAGACCAGCGGGTTGAGCACGTACCCGTAGTGGTCGGGGCCCGCTGCGAGACCCAGCGGGTCGGGAGAAACGTACCGCGCCGTGTATGGATCGTAATAGCGGAAATGGTTGTAGTGCAGCTCGCTCTCGGCGTCGAAATACTGCCCAGGGAAACGAAGCTGACATCCTTCTTCCGACGCTTGAAGGTGCCGCCCTTCCCCCCAAAGACTCGACCTGTTCTTCCACGTCACGTTTCCGTCTGGAGTGAGCAGTTCGACGGGACTGCCGACGAGATCGCTCACTATGAGCCTGAATCTCTGGTCTACTTCGTCCTGGGGAGCGTCTTTGGCCCATTCCCGTGTACATTGCGCCACTGCACGATGGCTGTCGGGCGTGTACTCCCATGTGATGCTGGTTCGGGCTCCGGGACCGAGCTCATGGATCTCCTCCGCGAGTCGGCTGCCGTCCCACACGAAGAACACCGCTTCGCTGACGTCCCCGAGGGAGTCGAGACGCTCTTTCGCCACCCGGCGTCCGAGAGGGTCGTAGGTGTAGCGCCAGGTAGTCCCATCCGGCGTGACGAGGCATGTCAGCCGGTCGTCGGCGTTCCAGGTATAGGTCCAGCTCTTGCGGAGGCCCGAGAGCGTTCTGCGAGTGCGCCGGATCACCCGCCCCTGGTCGTCATAGACGTAGCTGGTGCGGCCGGCTCGCGTCAGCCGGTTTCCGGCGTACGCGAAGCGCTGCGTGGGTTCGTGCTGGACACCGTCCGCGTTCTCTCGATGAGAGGCGATCAGTCGTCCCCCATCGTCGTAGGCATAGCTTTCGCTCCATCCCTCCGCCCTGACTCCGGTCGGCCGACCCCCCGCGTCCAGGGAAAAGCGCTTCCGGTCGCCCTGGTTTTCGCGTACCTCGAGGGGACCAACAGGGCCATGGATGTATTGACGGTCGATGGAAGGTGCCGGTGCCCCCGGAGCACTGTGCGTCGAGGGGAAGACCTTCTGGCTGCGCATCCGGTGCAACGCATCCCAGGACTGCACAACCGCGGGGCCGTCGGCCAGCCGGATCTCCGTCTCCCGGCCCGCAGCGTCGTAGCCGAACTGCAAGGTATGGCCGGACGCCACCAGTTGACGCGGCTGGCCGTCCATGGTGTACGACCAGTTGCTCTCGACTCCGGAAGGAGTGACTCGGGTTGTGCGGCGACCGGCCAGGTCGTAGCGGAAGCGGCTTGTTCGCCCGTTGACGGACTCCTCGGTCACACGACCGTATTCATCGTGCGCGAAGGTGAGCTGGACGCCGGGCGAGAGCGCTTCCGCCAGTTGCCCGGCGTCGTCATATCGGAACACCGTTGTCGAGTCCCCGGCACGCTTCTCCACCACGTTGCCGATCACGTCGCGCACGTACTCGACGGACTCGCCGGCGCCGTTGACTTGTCTGATGAGCCGGCCCACCTCATCTCGCGCATAGCTGAGCGAACGACCGTCGAAGTCCTGTTCCGCGATCAGGTGGCCTGCGGCGTCATAGGTGTACCGCCAGGAAAGCCCCCGGTCGTTGGCGACTGCTGTGAGCCGAAGCTCGGTGTCGTGCTCGAACCGGAGGATTGCGCCGGCGGGATCAGTTCTGCTCGCCAACTGGTCGAAGTGGGAGTACGTCGAAGTGGTGGTTGCTCCGCTGGGGTCGGCGTACGCAAGAAGATTCCCCTCCGCATCCCAGACCCAGGACTCCACGCTGCCGTCAGCCGCGATCCTTTGCTTCTTCCTGCCCTCCGGCGTCCACGAGATGTGAGTGACACCGCCAAGCGGATCCGTGACCGAGTCGACGCGGCCGAACGGGTCACGGCCGTACTCGACGAACGCGCCCGCCGAGTTCGCGACCCTCACCGGCAGACCCGCGGCATTGGTCACGATGGAGACGCTCGCCCCGTGAGGGTCAGTAATGCCGGTGAGCGCACCTCCGAGTCCATACGTGAAGCCGGTCGTGGCACCACCGGGCTCCACTACGGACGTACGGTTCCCACGCTCGTCGTAGGAGTAGGTGCGCACCGCCCCGTCGCCACCGACCGTCATGACGGGAAGGTGCCATTGGTTGTACTCGGCGGTCGCTCGACGTCCGTCGGGACCGGCGATGGAAGTGACGTTGCCTGCCTCGTCGTAGGTGTACGCGGTCTCCCGTCCCATGGGGTCGGTCTGCTTGAGCAGCCGACCGTGACGATCCCATTCGAGCGACTCCTGCCGGTCCAGTGGATCGATCACCCTGACGAGTTGCAGCAACTCGTTGTGCTCGAACCGGGTCGCGTGACCCAGTGAATCCGAATACGTGGTGACGCGATGCGCGGGGTCGTAGTCGATGACACAGTTCAGGTACCCGTCAGCGCCCCGCCCTGCGACGCAACGATCCTCACCGTCGTACACGAACCTGTACCAACTCGCGTTTCTGTCGGTCCAGGAGACAACTCGCGCTCGGTCGTCGTAGTCGAGTTGGAGGGGCAACCCCGAAGAATTGATGATCTGTGTGAGATGGCGGTCGACCGAGTATGAGTACCGAACAATGGTCGTCGCGTCGTCGGTGTGAGCGCCGTGACGCAACCGCAGAGTCCTGACCAACCCGTCCGTCGTCTCGACCTCGACGTGGTAGCCGGCTGAGTGCCGAACATCGGTCGGAGCACCGTCGGCGCTCCGGGCTATCTCGACGCGGTTGTCATTCCGGTCCGTGATCGCGGACAGTGCCAGTGTGTAGGGCATGTCCGGCAGCGGATCGGCGACCAATGAGAAGTGACGTGTCACGCCGAGCGCCGGATCGTGAATGCGCAGGGTGCCACGGTCGGGCCCATCCCATTCCAGCGGCCACCGCGGCCCCTCGATCGGCATGGCTGTAACCCCGGCCACAGGCACGGGATACGCAAGGATCATGCCGTCTTCCGCGGCGAACAACACCCCTTCGGCGTCCAGCTCGACCCGCTCGTCGAGCGTGGATGCCCAGGACCTACCGAACCATCGGCCTTCTCGATACGTCGAGAGATGGGTGCGCTTCAGCGTCAGCGCCAGGACACCAGGCAACTCGACGTCGGTGTCGTACATCAGCATTTCGCCGGTGACCATGTCGATGGGGTCGCCACCGGGGCATCTGCCCGCAAGTGCCTTGGCTCGCTTCACGAGGTTGCCGGTGCCTCCCCTGAGAGACCTCCCCAGCCCTCTGACGCCCTGCGCCATGCCTTTGAGCCCCAGCTTGCCGGCTGACCTCAGTCCCTTCGCGAGCCCGCCGAGCGTCGTCAGCCCCTTCATACCGGGTATGCAGTCCAGCGCCGCCAGCCCCACGTCCCACAGGGACGCCTGGCCCTTGCTGTATTTGTAGAGCGTGTCCGCCAGGACCACGAGGGCCGCGATCAGCACGATCGCGCCCAGGATCGGGCCGCCGATGATCATCGCGACGATGCCGACGACCGCGACGACGACCTTGCAGACCGCGACGATGGTGTCCCAGTTGTCGGAGAACCAGTCGCCGACGTCCTCCCACCACGAGCGGTTCTGGATGCCGGCGTCCGACGCCTCGTCGATCTTGTTCTTCGCGTCCCGGGCCGCGTCCTCACGCATCTTGCGCGCGTCCTCGGCCATCTTCTTCGCCGCGTCCAGCGCACTCTGCGCCGAGTCCACCGCCGACTGCGCGTTCGTCTGCGCCGTCTTCGCATGCTGCGCGTCACGGGTGGCCGCGCGGACCTTCGCCTCGTCCGGCTTGTCCGCGTCCGACTTGCTGCCCGTCGGATCGTCCTTGTACTTGTCCGCCTCCTTCGACGCCCGCGTCACCCACGAGTCCGCAGAGGACAGCTTCGACTGGGCCGAAGTCAGGTCCTGACGGGCCTCCCGGGCTTTGACGAGGGCCCGGTCGGCCAGCGCCTGGGCGCGCTCCAGCTTCGGCCAGAAGTCGGCCAGGGCATCGCCGCACATCCCGTACGACTTCTCGAGCTTCTTCAGGTTCTTCGGGACACCGGAGAACTCCTCCTTGAAGACCGCCGCCGACTTGCCCGCCCACTCCGCGAGGGTGGTCTCCCCCGCCATGCCCTTGACCAGACGCAGCGCCTCGGACACGTCGTCCGCGAAGTCGTGCAACGTCTTCGCGAGCGTGCGCACGCGTTGCGGGTCGCCCGGGGTCGGATCCTTGTCCAGGTCCAGGACATGCCAGTCACTCGGCCTGTGGCCCACCATCACGCAACCCCCGTCGACGCACGCACATCAGCAACAACCCGTATGCACACGTGAACTTACAAGGCACGGACGTTCGACGAAAGTGCTGTCTTCAGGGCCTGGAGCGGCGTCGGCGCAGGGCTTCGCGTCTGTCGATGAGCGCGTACGACGCCTCCAACCGCCAGGTCTCCAGCTTGTCCAGTACGCGCGACGCGATCTTCCATCCCTTCAGCCACAGCGGCAGTTGCCGGAACGGCACGAACGTCATGGTGTCGTCCACGGCGTTGACGGCGATGCTCCTGCGGCCGGGGCCCGCCGATCGCAGCGCGGCGTACAGCTCTGGCGTCAACTCGCCGTTGAGCCGGGCCGCGGTGCCCGCCGCGGTGTAGGCGAAGCCGCGCTGGGCGGCCTCCGGCAGCTTCATGGCGCGGATGATCCGCGGCGATGCCTCCTGCAGGGGGCAGTTGAAGGCCAACCCAATCACAGCGGTTCCCAGGTGGCGCTCTCCACGTTCGTAGGCCGCGTCCCATGCGGCGGGGTCGTCGATACCGAGTAGGCCCTCGCCCGATTCCCAGTTCAGCTCGGCTGACACAACCGTGCGCGTCCTTTCAGCGGGCCCCAGGGCGGATTCTCTTGGTGATGCGCTCCATCGCCTGGTCCGGGGTGGAGGCCAGCAGCCAGACGTCGTCCATGCCCTCGTACACCGCACCGTCCTCCGCCATGGTCAGGTGCGAGTTGCGGCGGTCGCGCATGCCGATGGGGTAGAGGGCCACACCCGCCCGGTCGGACAGGTCTTCGATGATCTCCGTGTCCCAGAAGGCCAGCAAGGGGTCCAGGGAGAACTCCCTCCACGGCATCTCGTCCCATGGCTCGCGGTGCGGGACTCGCAGCGCGCCGAATTCCGCCAGGAAGCGGCGAGCGGCGTCGTGGGGTTCGAAGCCGCCGGTCTCCAGCAGGATGCTCTCCCAGGTGTCCGTGGGGACGGCTCTGCCGGGAGACCAGCCGGCCGCCCGCAGCACACGGTCCGTCTCCGCCGGCCAGCGGGGCGATTGGATGTCCGGGGCGGGGCCCACCGTGTCCACGCGCCGCCAGAAGGCGTGGTCCTCCGCTGTGCCTCCGCTCGGCTTCCAGAGCGCGGACGGGGCGGCCTGCATGTCCACCAGACGGTCCAGAGCCTGGTCCGTTGCCGGGGCAAGCAACTCCACCCGGTCCCTCAACAGGTACAGCGCTCCGCCCTCGCCGATGCCCAGGAGGCTCGCGCCGTCGTCCGCGGCGCCCACGGGGTACAGGGTTGTGCGCACTTCCCGGCTCACCCGTGCGAATCGCTCCTCCTGCCACTCGGCGACAAGAGGGTCGAACCGGATGGCCGACGAGTGGCGGCGCGCGTCGGTGGGCCAGCCGGAGGTGATCAGGCCGCCGAATTCGGCGAGAAAGCTGCGCGCGGCATCGTGGGGTGCGAAGTCGCCGCGCTCGCTCAGGATCGACTCCCAGGTCGCCGTCGGGACCGCGCGGCCCGGTCGCCACCCGGCTCGGCACAGCACGGTGTCCGTGCGGGTCGACCAACGCCGTGTCACGAGGCGGGGCTCATCCCACGAACCGGAACGAAGAAGTGATCGCGTCGAAGATGTCGAAGAAGGAGTCCGCCAGGTCGAGGACCTGGCTGCTGCCCGCCACCAGGGCGACCTTGCCCTCCTGGCCCGGGACCGGGATGTAGGTCTGCATCAGGACGGCGCGGACCGTGCGGTTCAGGGCGTCGTCCGGGACCGGGATGTCCTCGATGCCCTGGGTGCGGGCGGCGGGGCCGACGCCGGGGATGTCGACCGTGGTGACCTTGCGCCAGGAGTCGCCGGGCTTCCTGGCCTCCTTGACCGCCAACTGGCCCGCTATGGCGGCCGGGTCGTTGGGGAGGGGGTCGCCGGAGGACGTGCGGCCGCCGATCAGCGACACCGTCACCGAGCCCGTGATCGGGGTGTCGCCGCCGAAGCTCTCCGCCATGCAGCCGCAGTACAGGGCACCCGACTTCCACGCGTCCGAGGCCGCCTTCTGGAGGAAGGTGACGTACGCGGAGCGGGACGGGGCCAGCTCCGGGTACTGCCGGACGCGGTCGTCGACCATGCGGCGGATCGAGTCGTCCCGGGACTCCGGGCGGACGTCGAACTCCCACCAGGACTCCGGCACCTTGATCCGGAACCCGCCTCGCTCGACGGTCAGTGCCTCCGTGTAACGGGCCATGACGTGACCGGCCTCCCCGTGCGTCGTTCGATGATCCGTGCCGTCATCGTCCCACCGTTCGAGCGGCCGACAGAGCCAGGGAGGCGCTTGCGGCAGATAATCGCTCACCCGTTTGGGGGAAAATCTGTCGTGGCTGCTGTAGACATTCGTCGGCTTCCGTGGTTAATCTTCTGCTGTAGCCAAGAAGTCAGGGAGAGAAGGAGGAGGACGCCATCAGGATCGCCCGGGCGAGAACGTTCTCACCGGGTACCGCAGGCCCCGGAACGGAAGGTGGTCCCACGGTCACGCATCCGCGATCCCTCATCCGCCCGCCCCTCGACGGGGCCCGGGACGGAAGCAGAAGGCCGGCAATGAAGTAGCCAGCCGGCAGATGGTGTTACAAATCCCTCGGGGCCTTGGTGCCGTACGGCACCAAGGCCCCTCGACCGTTTCCGCAGGCCCCCGAACCCGTCAGCAGAGGTGCAGATGACCGCAGACAGACCGCTCGACCCCATCGACGACGACGACTACCCCGCGTACACCATGGGCCGCGCCGCCGAGATGCTCGGCACCACGCCCGCCTTCCTGCGGGCCCTCGGCGAAGCCCGGTTGATCACGCCCCTGCGTTCCGAGGGCGGCCATCGCCGCTACTCCCGCTACCAGCTGCGTATCGCCGCCCGCGCCCGCGAGATGGTCGACCAGGGAACCGCCATCGAGGCGGCCTGCCGCATCATCATCCTCGAGGACCAGCTCGAAGAGGCCCAGCGCATCAACGCCGAGCTGCGGCGGGGCGGCGCCGAGACCTCCGGGAACTCGGCGGGAAGTGCCCGTACCGCCCGGTAATCCCACCGAGCGGTGCACCCCCGGCGATCCCAGGGATAAAATCCGTGCTCATGCCGAAGCCTGACGAGCTGCTCATGGACGTCGCCGCCCTGGTGGAGTCCGGGCAGAGCAGCCGGATGTCCCTGACCGTGGTCACCCACGGCGCTGTCATCACCGGTCGCCTGGCCCCCGAGAGGGTCTGGAGGCGGCGGGTGTCGGAAGTACTGACGGACTCAGCCGACCTGGGCGACTTCTCCGCCGTCTTCGACGGTCACGCGGAGAAGGCCGGGCCACCCACGCACCTGCACTTCCATGTCGCCCGGATCCTCCAGGGCACCATGGGAATCCCGGAGACGGGCGGTATGTACCGCGTGGCGATCGAGGACGTCAGCGCCTGGACCGTGGGTGACTTCAGCTACTCCGATCACTGAACCCCCGCCCGGCGGGGGCGGTTTCCTCAGACGACGCCCTGCGCCAGCATCGCGTCCGCCACCCTCTCGAAGCCCGCGATGTTGGCGCCGGTGACGTAGTCGCCGGGGGCTCCGTAGCGGGTGGCGGTCTCGTGGCAGGTGGTGTGGATGTTGGTCATGATGTCCGCGAGTTCGTCCTCCACGCGGGCCGCCGGCCACGACGTACGGGCGTGGTTCTGGGCCATCTCCAGGGCGCTGACCGCGACGCCGCCCGCGTTGGCCGCCTTGCCGGGGCCGAAGGCGACGCCGGCCTGCTGGAGGAGGTGGACGGCGTCGGGGGTGGCCGGCATGTTGGCGCCCTCGGACACCGCCTTCACGCCGTTGCGGATCAGAGCCGTCGCGCCCTCGGCGTCGAGTTCGTTCTGCGTGGCCGACGGGAGGGCCACGTCCGCCGGGACCTCCCAGACGCTGCCGCCGGGGACGAAGCGGGCGGAGGCGCCGCGGCGTGCGGCGTAGGTGTCGACGCGGCCGCGTTCGACCTCCTTGACCTGCTTGAGCAGGTCCACGTCGATGCCCTTCTCGTCGACCACGTAGCCGGAGGAGTCCGAGCAGGTGACCGGGTTCGCGCCCAGGGCGGTCAGCTTCTCGATGGTGTAGATCGCGACGTTGCCCGAGCCCGACACGACCGTCGTCTGGCCCTCCAGGTCCTCGCCGCGCTCCCGCAGCATCGCCGCCGCGAAGAGGACGTTGCCGTAGCCCGTCGCCTCCGGGCGGATCAGGGAGCCGCCCCAGCCCGCGCCCTTGCCGGTGAGGACGCCCGCCTCCCAGCGGTTGGTGATGCGGCGGTACTGGCCGAACAGGTAGCCGATCTCGCGGCCGCCCACGCCGATGTCGCCGGCCGGCACGTCGGTGTGCTCGCCGATGTGCCGGTACAGCTCGGTCATGAACGACTGGCAGAAGCGCATGACCTCCGCGTCGCTCCGCCCGCGCGGGTCGAAGTCGCTGCCGCCCTTGCCACCGCCGATGCCCAGGCCGGTCAGGGCGTTCTTGAAGATCTGCTCGAAGCCCAGGAACTTGATGACGCCCAGGTTCACCGAGGGGTGGAAGCGCAGGCCGCCCTTGTACGGGCCCAGCGCGCTGTTGAACTCGACGCGGAAGCCCCGGTTCACGTGCACCCTGCCCCTGTCGTCCTGCCACGGAACCCGGAAGACGATCTGGCGCTCCGGCTCCACCAGCCGCTCCACCAGGCCCGGCTCGGCGTACTCGGGGCGTGCCTCGAGTACCGGCGCGAGCGTCTCCAGCACCTCGCGGGCCGCCTGGTGGAACTCGGGCTGGGCCGGGTTGCGGTGCTCGATCTCCGTGAGGAGGCGGGCAAGCGTGGTCTTCGTGTCGGGTCGCGTCGTCGTCACGTGGACCTCTCTGGTATCGGTGGCACCGTTCCGTGTCAGTGTTACGTGCGGGTAAACGTCCTGACCAGCACCCGGCCACGGTATGAGACGAAGCCCTCCCCGGCCCTCACGCCCCGCCGCCACCCCCGGCGTCCGTGCCCGTGCCCAGCATCGCCGCCGTGAGGACGTTCCCGGCGACGCCCCAGCCGCCGTCCGGGACCTCCTCGACGAGGACGACGGTGGTGGGGCGGGCGCGTTCCCCGTATATCTCCGCGTAGAGGTCCGTGGTGCGCTCGATCAGCTTCTGCTTGTCGGCCGCCGTGAGGGTGCCCGCGGGGACCTTGAACTCGGCGAAGGGCATGTCAGACCAGCCCTCCGTTGGCGCGCAGGACCTGGCCGTTCACCCAGTGGCCCGCCGGGCTGCCCAGGAAGGCGACCACCTCGGCGATGTCCTCGGGGCTGCCCAGCCGCTCCAGCGGGGGGACCTTCGCGAGGCGGTCGATCTGCTCGGGGGTCTTGCCGTCCAGGAAGAGATCGGTCGCCGTCGGGCCGGGCGCCACCGTGTTCACGGTGACGTCCCGGCCGCGCAGCTCCCGCGCCAGGATCAGCGTCATCCCCTCCACCGCCGCCTTGCTCGCCACGTACGCCCCGTACTCGGGGAACTGCGTGCCGACCACGGAGGTCGAGAAGGTCACCAGCGAGCCGCCCGCGCGCAGCCGCCGTGCGGCCTGCTGGGCGACGACGAAGGTGCCGCGGATGTTGGTGCGGTGCATGGCGTCGAGGGCCGCCAGGTCCAGGTCGGCGACGGTCGACAGGGTCATCCGCCCGGCGGCGTTCACCACCACGTCCACCCCGCCGTACTCCCGCTCCGCCCGGTCGAACAGCGCGGCGACCTCCTTCTCGTCCGCCACGTCGGCCCGTACGGCGACAGCCCGGCCGCCGGCCCCGGTGATCGCCGCGACCGTCTCCTCGGCGGATGCCGCGTCGCGTGCGTAGTTCACGACGACGGCCAGGCCGTCCCGGGCGAGCTTCTGGGAGACGGCCCGGCCGATGCCGCGGGAGCCGCCGGTGACGACGGCGACCCGGGGGCCGGGGGCGGCGGGGTCGTGCCGGGTGGGCTGTGTGCTCGTTGTCGTGTCGGTCATGTCTTCACCCTGCGCCGCCCCGGCCCACGCAACCAGGGGATGTCATCCCCTGGGTGGCCGACCCGGCCGGGCGCAGAATGGGTGCATGGGCGCCGTCAAGTACACCGAGCTGGGAGCCTTCCTCCGCTCCCGGCGTGAGCGCATCCGGCCGGCCGACGTGGGGCTGCCCTCGGGGCCGCGCCGCCGGGTCCCCGGGCTGCGCCGCGAGGAGGTCGCCCAGCTCGCCGGGGCGTCGGTGGACTACTACAACGAGCTGGAGCGGGGTGCCGGGTCGCAGCCGTCGGAGCAGATGATCGCCGCGCTGGCGCGGGCGCTGCGGCTCTCCGCCGACGAGCGGGACTACCTCTACCGGCTCGCCGACCGGCCGGTGCCCGTGCAGGGCGGGTCCGCCTCGCACGTCCACCCCGGCATGCTCGACCTGCTCGGCCGGATGCCCTCGACCCCGGCCCAGGTGATCACCGACCTGCACGTCACCCTCGTACAGAATCCGCTGGCCGTGGCGCTGCTCGGGGACCAGTCCGGGCTGCGGGGGCCGAGGGCCAGCTTCGTGCACCGCTGGTTCACCGAGCCGGCGGCGCGGGAGCTGTATCCCGAGGCCGACCACGAGAGCCAGTCCCGCGCCTTCGTCGCCGACCTGCGGGCCGCCGCCGCGCGCAGGGACGCGCGGGATCCGGAGGCCGGCTCCATGATCCGTACGCTGCTCGGCGTCTCACCCGAGTTCGCCGCGCTGTGGGCCGAACACGACGTCGCCTTCCGGCGCGACGACCGCAAACGGCTCCACCACGCCACGCTGGGCCTGATCGAGGTCAACTGCCTCAACCTGTTCAGCGAGGACGGGCGTCAGCGGCTGCTCTGGTTCACACCGGCGGTGGGCACGGAGAGCGCGGGGCTGCTGGAGCTGCTGGCGGTGGTGGGGACGCAGGGGATCGTCGAGACGACGCCCGGCTGAGCCCTCAGCGGAGCAGCGCCCCGGTGCCGCCCAGGGCCAGGCCCGTCACCAGGCAGCAGGTGCCCACCCGCAGGCAGCGGTACTTCGCGACGAGGATGCGGCTGATGTCGACCAGTTGCACCGCCAGCCACGACACCCGGTCTTCGGCCGCGGCGCGGACAGCCTGAACGATCCCGCCGATGTCGGGCGGTGCGAGGGCGTCGGCGAAGAAGGTCATGCCGGGGCCGGTACGGGACGTGCCGGTGCGCGGCAGGACGACACGGACCAGCAGTGCCGTGCCGACGGCCCACAGCAGACCGCCGGAGACCAGTAGGGCCCAGGGAGCCCCGGTGACCGGCGGGGCGGGCTGCCACGCCCCGCCGAGCAGCAGCGCCGGGAGCGCGAAGGCGGCTCCCGACAGCAGCACCGCGGCCTTGCTGTCGGCGCGGGCGAGGTCCTCACGGGCGTGGGCGAGCAGCCGTTCGGCCACGTAGAGGTCGGCCGGTTCCCGCGTGGCCGCGGCCGGGTCAGGCATCGTGGCCGCCACCCGGGCCACCCGGTCGCGGCTTGGGGCGGCGCCGCCCCTGTCGAACGTAGTTGATCTTCCCGTCGGCGGTCGCGGGCTGGGTGGGTGACGGCGGCGGCTGGGGCGCCGCGGGCGGTGCCGGCGGTACGGGCGGGACGGACACGCCGTTCGGCAGGGTAGGCGTGGGCGGTTGCGGCGGCGTGGGCGGCTGCGGCGGTGCGGGGGACGCCACCGGGTTCCGGGCCGTGGCGGCCGTCCACTGCACCGTGGGCGGCTGTACGACCGGGGCGGGCGGCGCCGGGAGCGCGGGCGCGGACTGCGCCGGCAGCTGGGCCGGGGGCTGCGGCAGACCCTGGTCGAACAGCGCGCCGCCACCGTTCATCCTGGCGAAGTCGAGGAGCTGCTGCACCACGGGCCCCTCGATCTGGTGCCGCTGCACCATGTCGTGCTCGATCAGCCGGGACAGGAAGGCCAGCGCACCCTCCCGCTCCTGCCGCACCTCCTCCTGGAGTTCGCGAAGGATCTTCGGGGCCTGCGACGGGTCGCGCGCGAGCAGGAGGGCGTACTGATCGGTCTTCCCGGCTTCGATCAGCTCGCGCGCCGTGGACAGGTTGGCCCGGACCCGGGCCGCGTCCGCGTCGTCCTGCGCCGACCGCACCCCCGAGGTGTGCTCCACGTCCAGCAGCCTCTTTCGGTGGTCCCGGGCGGCCTGGCCCAGGTCGATGCGCACGTAGACCACGGTGCTCAGGCCGAGTTCGGCCCCGAAGGACTCCCAGGCCCCGCCCGCCAGCTCGGCCTGGATCGCCTCGTCGGCCGCCTGGGCGGCTTCGAGCCCGTAGCGCCGGGTGAGCACGCGCAGTCTCGCCAGGAGCGGGGCGCACAGCATCTTCTCGACGTCCCGCACCCGCTTCTCGGCCGCGAGGGCGAAGTCCGCGACCTCCCAGTGGACGTCCACCGCGCACCGGAAGTCGCCCCGGTTGTCGTAGCTGGGCAGTTCCATCTCGAAGGAGGCCTGGTACTGCCCCCGGGCGATCAGGCAGACCGACGTGGGCTGCCGGCTGAGCCGCGGCCGGTCGACGTGGAGCGCGCCCTGCGCGGTGACGACGCTGTGGCCGCCGTTGCGGTAGTACACGACGGCGGCACGCTGCTGTCCGCGGTGCTTGTACGGGCCTTCGGGGAAGATCTCGTCCAGGAAGGGGCCGCGCAGATCGTCCGGGAGCGCCGCGTCGGCCGCGCCGTGGGTGTTCGACGCCCCCTGTGGGCTGGTGTTCTGGCTCATCGGGTTCCTCCCGCCTGGACCGCCTGCGACAGGCGGTGGACGTAGTCCTGTTCCCATGGTTCGTCGGGGTCCTGGGACAGCTCCGCGATCAGCGACAGCGTGCGCTGCCGGTCGTCCTCCTTGAGCGTGAGCAGCGGCAGGAAGCGCAGGACCTCGCGCTCCCACTCCGTGCCGCGGCAGGTGCGCAGCCACCTGGTCAGGATGTCGAGCGCGGGCCGGTACGAGCGGCTGGTGTTGAGCGCCGTCCACAGCAGCCCGGCGACCTCGGGGGCCAGCTCGGGGCGGGTCGCGCAGATCGCCAGGGCCAGCGGCCACCGCTCGCGGCCGCCGAGTTCCTCCGCCGGGTTCCAGACGTTGTCCACCGTCAGGTCGGCCAGGAACAGCGTGCCGGCCAGGCCGAGGTTCTGGTGCTGCCGTCTGCTGTCGTTGAGCCACGCCCTGATCCTGACCAGCGGCTCGCGGTCGGTGCTGAAGCCCGCCAGGTGGGCCACGCTCTCCGCGGCGACGGACCGCATCCGGCCGTCCTTCCAGGTGCCGATCCGGCCGAGCGCGCCGAGTGCCTCCCCCACGGTCCGGGCCGCGGTACCCCGGCTGAGCACGACCGCGGCGGTCCAGCGGAGGTTGGTCCGGTCGCTGTGGCTCCACGTCTCGACGAGTGAGCGCAGCGCGGCCCCGACGTTCGCGTCCTCCAGTACGCCCTGCAGGGCGGTCGCGACGAACAGGCCGCGGCGGGCCTGGTCGGCCTCGGCCATCGGGACGAGCAGCTCCCCCAGGGTTTGGGCGCAGTCCAGCCGGCACAGCTCGCCCGCCGCCACCGCCGCCCTGATCCCCACCTCCTCGCGTCGGTCCTGGCAGAGCGAGTCCAGCCAGCGCAGCACCGGTGCGCGCATGTTGTGGTGGTGCTCCCACAGATGGGCCAGGACGGCGGGCGCCAGCGCGGTGCCCCGAAACCGCATGGTTCGCACGGGGATGAGCGCCCCCGCGACCAGCGGCTGCCTGCGGATCTCGGTCGTGGCGCGGGCCGAGGCGAGCCGGGCCTGAAGACCGTCGCCGAGCACGGGCCGCCCGGGCGTCCGCTCGGGGTCGACGGTCACCGCCAGTTCCCAGGCGAGCAGTTCGGCGGCCTCGGCCACCACGTTGACCGAGGCGCCGCCGAACACCGCCAGCGAGATCCGGAAAGCCGCGTCCCGCAGCCGCGCCGAGGTCTCCGCGTCGGCGCCGCCCGCGAACCAGGTGCGTACCTGCTCGACGGCGAAGCCGCGGCACTCGACGAGGAGTTGCTCCTGGGTCAGGCCGCCGGTCACGTGCCGGGCGACCAGTCCGGCGAGCCGGGCCGCCTCGGAGGGCAGCAGCGCCTCCAGGCCCAGGGCCTCCCGCACGTCGTGGCGGCGCGCCGCCCGCCGGGCCGCCTCCCGGGCTCCGGACGGGCCGCCGTCCAGCTCGGCCGCCAGGTGTCCGTCGAGCACGGCGTCCTCGGCGGGCGGCCGGTGCCTGCGTTCGTAACGTGTCCGGACCGCCCCCCGGTCGCCCGGCTCTGGCACGGACAGCAGTACGGCGTAGGCCTCGCGGTCGGTCAGCAGGCGGCGGAGTCTGTCCAGGTGCAACTCGGCGGGCAGCCGGCCGTCGGCGGGTTCCAGGGCGTAGCCGTGGCCCTGGGCGATGGGGCTGTCCTCGTCGCCGGAGTCCAGGGCCGTGAGTTCCGAGCCGGGGTCCAGCCGGGACACGTTGCCCCGGCCCAGGTCGTCCAGGAGCGACAGGGCGGTGTACATCCGGCCGCTGCCGGGCTGCCCGCAGAGCACCAGCAGGCGGTCCTCGCGCAACTGCCGCTTGCAGTCCTCGTAGTCCGGCGGCTGGATGAACCGCCGCCGCAACCGCAGCAGTTCGTCGTCCGGTAACGGCCCCGCGAGCAGGGCCGCCCGCCCCGTCTCGCCGAAACGGAAGTTGACCGAGCCGATGGTGCCGCCGACGTAGGTACTGGCGTCACGCAGGTAGACCGACCGGGTCTCCCGGGCGATGTGGGCTGCGCCCGGCCCCGCGGTGGCCCGGCCACCGCCCTTGGCCGACGGGTCGGCTTCGGAGTCGCCGCCCAGCAGCTCGTCCTCGCCGTCCGCCGGCGGGGTGCCGTCGGCTCGCTGCGGCCGGCCGGGGCGCGCGCGGCCGCCCTCCGCCTCCGGTTCCCGGGCCGGCCCCTGCCCGTCCTGTGCCGGCTCGGCGTCCGTGTCGACGCTGGTCATGGCTTCTCCCCCGAGCCGCTGCCGCCGCGGCGGTGTTCGATCGTGATGTCCCCGAAGCTGCCCTGGAACGCCTGCGCCGATTCGCTGACCGTGACGTTCCCGAAGTGGAAGCCGGAGCCGGCGTCCCGGGCGGCCCGCGCGTCCCGCCCGGCCGGCTGGGCGGATTCCCCGGCCCCGGGTTCCGGCGGCGGTGCGCCGCGGCCCGGCACGGTGAACCAGGCCTGCTGCTCCCCCTCCTTGAGCCGGAGCCGGTACCGGCGGTAGTGCGACGGCTCGATCCACCGGCCGCCGTGCCGTACGACGTCGTGGTGGAGCCGATCGGTGACCGCCACCAGCAGCGGCGCGTCCGACAGGCCGGCCAGCACCGCCTTGGCCTCCTCGCAGTTGCCGATACGGCAGGCGAGGTCGACGGCGGCGCCGGAGAAGCCGTCGTCGTCGGGCGTGAACGGCCCCACGCCGAGCCCGGCTCGCAGCCGCAGCGGCCGGCTCAGTTCCCGGTTGACCTGGCGCAGGTTCTGGTGGAGGTACTCCGTCCACTCCCCCACCAGCGCCTCGGGGCGGCGCGGCTCGACCACGGCGAGGATGCCGTCACCCCGGTCCTCCTGGGCCAGCCGGGCGCCGCCGATGCCCGCCTTGAGGAAGGCGTCCTCGGCGACGCGGTAGATCCGCTCGCGCAGCGCCGGACGGTCCGGGTCCGGGGTCGATCCCGAACTCTGAGCGTCCAGGCTGATGATGAATCCGTACTGTGCTCCGCCCCGCATCGCTTCCCGCCTCTTCGGCATCGTTCCCCGCCTCTCGCCCGGCCTCGGCCGTCCGCCCTCACCGTCTGCCCTCCGCCGTCACTCTGGCGTCGCGCCCCGCGCCGCGCTGTAGCCGTTTACACACCCGGCCGGGGGATACCCCTCACCGCGCCGGCCGACGGCCTCGGCGAGTGGAGGCGGGCGCGCCGCCGAGGAGCCGCAGGGGTTCCAGGTCGGCGACGGTGATGACCTTCGGTCCGGTGAGCACGAGCCCCTGCTCGCGCAGCAGGCGCAGCGCCTTGGCCACCGCCTCGCGGGTCGCGCCGATGGCGGCGGCGATCTCGTGCTGGGACAGGGGAAGGCGGATGACGACCCCGCCGTGCTCCCTGCGGCCGGTGCGGTCCGCCAGCTCCACGAGGCAGGCGGCCAGCCGTTCGAGGACGGTGGCCGAGGCCAGGGAACTGCGCTGGTCGTCCGCGCTGCGCAGGCGTTCGGTGAGCTGGGCCATGACCAGCCCGGAAACGAACGGCCGGGCCGCCATGAAGTGCCGGAAGCGATCGCCGGGGACGGCGAGCGCCTCCACGGTGTCCAACGCGCTCACCGTGGCGCTGCGGGCGCGGCCGTCCAGAGCGGCCATCTCACCGACCAGCTCACCGGCCTGACGCAGGGCCAGTATGAGGCGGCCGCGCTCGGTCGCCCGCCACACGGTGCACCAGCCGCCCAGGATGACGAGCACGAACGTGCCGGACTCGCCCTCGCCGAGGAGTTCCTCCTGCGGTTCGTAGACCCGCCGGTGCCCGAGCGCCGACAGCGCCTGACGATCGGCTTCGCCCAGTTTCTCCAAGAACGCCTGGTGTTCCCCGAACAGCCCCATGTGGCGCCCCACCGGCTCCGCGCGACACACAGCGTATTCCCCGCGTCACTCGTTTTCAGCCGAACGGAGGGGCCGGGTGTTCAGTTCTGCGACGCGTACGGCAGGAAGGTCGACCAGGCGTCGGGGGTGAGGGTGAGGCGGGGGCCGTCGGTGTGCTTGGAGTCGCGGACGTGGACCGTGCCGGGGGTCTTCGCGATCTCGACGCAGGAGTTGCCGTCGTTGCCGCCGCTGTAGCTGCTCTTGAACCACGCCAGTTCGGCCTTGCGGATCATGTTTCTCCCAGGAGTTGCTCGATGAAGGCCAGCGACTCCCCCGGTGAGAGCGCCTGAGCCCGGATGGTGCCATATCGCAGCTCAAGGATGCGGAGGTGCCTGGGCTCAGTGAGCGCCCGGCTGTTGAAGGCGCCGTCGGAGCGCCCCACCGCCGTGCCGTCGGGGAACTTCAGCAACTCGATCCGTCCGTCCAGGCCGGAATGGGTGTCACAACCCGTCGGCATCACCTGGAGCACGACATTGTGCAACCGGCCGACCTCCAGCAGGCGTTTGAGCTGCTCACGCCAGACCATTGTGCCGCCGATGGGGCGTCGCAGCGGCGCCTCTTCCAGGACGAAACTGAGCGCCGGAGCGGGTGAACGTTCGAATACCGACTGCCGGGCCAGCCGAGCAGCCACCATGCGTTCCACGTCGTCGGGCGAGTACGGCGGCTGCGCGGCGCCGATCACGGCACGCGCATGCTCCCTGGTCTGCAACAACCCGGGGATGACATGACACTCGTACAGCCCGATCTCAACGGCCTTCCCCTCCAGCTTCCCCAGCTCCCGCACCCTCTTCGGATACCGGACCCTCTTCACGTCCTCCCACGCCGCCGCGATCAACCCACCCGCGTCCAGTACCGCGTCCGCCCTGTCCAGATACTCCTGCCGGGGGATCCGCTTGCCGCCCTCGACCTTGTAGACCAGGTCCTCTCCGTACCCGACCGCCTCCCCGAAGTCGGCGGCCCGCATCCCCACCGCCTCGCGGCGGAGCTTCAACTGGCGCCCCACCGTGGCGATGACGGCGACGCCCCACTCGTCGTCGGGGTCCACCTCCCAGCCCGTCTCGCCCTGCTCGCCCGTCTCGACCGTCATCCCGCACCCCTTCGTCGTACTGGCCGTGTCGCCCTCGGCGCTCTACCCGTGCGCCCCGCCCCGACAGCCCCGACAGTGGTGGACAACCACCGGACAGTGACTGTACGTACCCGCAGAGTCACTTCTCACCGTACGCACACACCACCACGCTGAGTGACGTGAACCAGAAATCCGCCGAACTCACGACGCCCGTACGCAACTTCAGCGTGCAGCTCTCCCCCACCCCGCGCGGGGCGCGCCTCGCCCGTCTGCTCGCCACGGAGCAGCTCCGGAGCTGGGGACTGCCCCTGGATCCCGCGCGCCAGCTCGTCGCCGAGCTGGCGGCCAACGCGGCGGAGCACGGACGCGTCCCCGGGCGCGACTTCCGGCTCACGCTGTACGTCGTCGGCGACTTCCTGCGCATCGAGGTCACCGACACCCGGGGCGAGCGGCTGCCCTGCCCGCAGGCGCCCGCCCCGGACGCGGAGTCGGGGCGCGGCCTGCTGCTCGTCGAGGCGCTGGCACACCGGTGGGGGGTCGTGGAGGGGCGCTTTCCGCGGAAGACGGTGTGGGCCGAACTGAGCTGCTCGGCAACGGAGTACACCCCGTGAAGGATCATGTCCGACATGACCAGCACCTCACGCCGCAACGTACTCACCTTCCTCGCCACCTCGGCCGCCACCGTCCCCCTGGCCGGCGCGGCCGGCGCCCCGCCCGCGCGCGCCGCCGGGCAGGGCGCGGCCGCACCGGCGGTCGCACCGGCGACCGCACCGGCCGCCCTTACCGCGGCCCGCTCCTCCGTGACGACGGCGCCGCTGGGGCCCGACTGGTTCGCCCACCTCACCCTGGCGTCCCGGCTCACCGCCACCGTGCTGCCCGGCACCCCGGCCCGTACCAAGGTCACCTCCGGAGGAAGACGCGTCGCGCTGCTGACGCACGGCGCGCGCACCGTCGTACTGACCGGCCCGCAGCGGACGTTCACCGAGAACAAGAAGCCCTTCGTGGACGACTTCGTCCGGACGCTGCCCGACCCGGCGCTGCCCGCCGCCGACCGGGCGTACTGGGGCACCTCACCCGGCGGCGGGAGCTGGTCGACCCTGGGGCCGGTGGACGCCGACTACTCGGTGAGACCGGGGGCCGCGGCCATCGCCCTCAGCACCGACTACGCCAGCCGGCACGCCACCCTGCGGGACGACGGGATCACCGACGTCGACGTGCGCTCCGTCGCGCGGTTCGACAAGGTGCCTACCGGTGACGCCTGCTCGTACGCCCTGTCGTTCGGGTACCAGGACACCCACAACAACTACCGGGCCCGGCTCTCCTTCACCACGTCCGGGGCGGTGCAGTTCCGGTTGGAGAAGGAGGTCGACGACACGGTCACCCAGCTCGCGGCGGAGGTGACGCTCGCCACCGGCGTGCCGGCCGGCACCGACTGGACGATACGGGTGCGGCGCGAGGGCGCCCGGATCCGCGCCAAGGCCTGGGCCTCGGCCGGCACCGAGCCGTCCGGGTGGGCCTTCGACGTCACCGACGCCACCTTCGGCAAGGGCCGCGTCGGCCTGCGCGCCCTCGCCAACCGCGGCTGCGCCAACCTGCCGGTGACCCTGCTCGTCAGCCGGTACGAGGTGACGGCCGCCAACTGGGCGGCGCCGCCCGTCGTCACCCACTCCTCCTGGGTGCGGGTGCTGCCCGAGCCCTTCGACGGGGTCTGGACACCGGAGCTGGAGGAGGTCGTGCGCGGCTGGTGCGGCTCGACGGCTCCGGACGTCCTGGCGTACGCCGCCATGTTCCTCGCGGGGGCGTCCCCGCTGGTCGCCGGGGCCGGGCCGGCCGAGGGCAGGCAGGTCATGGGCGAGGCGGGCTACGGCTACCTGGATCCACGGGGCCACCGCTACGAGGGCGCCGACTTCCACGAGTACATGCACAGCGGCTGGACCTTCCCGGACGGCACCTACACCGGCCCGTCCGCCAAGCAGGCCGGGAACCTGGACTGCTCGGGGTACACCCGCATGGTCTACGGCTACCACCTGGGCGTACCGCTGGCGGCGGGCCAGGACACCTCGGGCACGCGGCTGCCGCGCAAGTCCCGGGACATGGCCGACCACGCGCCCGGGGTGCGCGTCGCGCGGACGGACGGTGCGAAGCCGCCGGCGGCCGAGCAGCTCCAGCCCGGCGACCTGGTCCTGTTCAACGCCGACTCGGGGGACGACACCGAGACCGCCACGGCGGACCACGTCGGCATCTACCTCGGCGAGGACGGCGCGGGCGGGCGCCGCTTCCTCTCCAGCCGCAAGACGGCGAACGGGCCGACCATGTCCGACCTCGGCGGGGCCTCGCTGCTGGACGGTACGGGCACGTACGCGAGGACGCTGCACACGGTGCACCGCGTGTGAGCCGTAGGGCCGTCGTCGGCGACCGGTGAACCCATTCTGGTCTGTACCAGCCTCTTGCCCCCGCCCCTCCCCCGCCGCAAGCTCCCCCTATGGAGCTGGAGTTGCGGCATCTCAGGACGATCCGGGCCATCGCCGACGCCGGCAGTCTCACCAGGGCGGCGACGGCGCTCGGGCTGGCGCAGCCCGCGTTGAGCGCGCAGCTGAAGCGGATCGAACGGGCGCTGGGCGGGGCGTTGTTCGTCCGGGGGCGGCACGGGGTGCGGGCCACCGCGCTCGGGGAGCTGGTGCTGGAGCGCAGCCGGATCGTGCTGCCCGCGGTGACCGAGCTGCAACAGGAGGCGGCGCGCTTCGCACGGGCCCCGCGAACCGCGCGGCACCTGCGGCTGGGCGGCACCCACGGACCGCTCCTCGGCGCCCTGGTGGACCGGCTCGCCGACGTGGCGCCGGACGCCCGGATGACGACCTGCACCTCCTGGTCCGAGCGGGAGCTGGCCGAGCAACTGGCCGACGGCCGACTGGACTTCGCGCTCGCCGGGACCTGCGGATCGGCGGCCCCGCCCGGTGCCGAAGGGCTGGTCTGGCGGGAGGTCGCCGTCGATCCGGTCTTCGTGATGATGCCCGGCGGCCACCCGCTCGCCGACCGGCCGGAGGTGGACCTGACCGACCTGGCGGGCGAGGAGTGGGCCTGCGTACCGGGCGACGGCTGCTTCGGCGACTGCTTCACCGCCGCGTGCGCCCGCGCCGGGTTCACCCCGCGCCGCATGTACGAGACCGACACCGCGTCCCTCGTGCACCTGGTGCAGGTGGGCCGGGCGGTCGGCCTGTGCCGGGCGACCTTCCCGACCACCCCCGGCATCGTCACCCGCCCGCTCACGGGCACCCCACTGGCCTGGCGGCACCTGCTGGGCTGGCACGGTGTGTCGCAGCTGACGGACCTCGCCGCCACCGTCCTTGCCCAGGCCCGGGGCGCGCACGCGGACGTGGCCGCGGGCAGCGACAGTTACACCGAGTGGCTGTCCGCGCACCCCGTCCCGCATGCCGGGGGCCGGCCGGGGTAGGCGGGGCGGAATGAGGCGATGGCTGAAGCTCGTGGCCCTGGCGGCCGGCTTGAGTGCCTGCATGGGTGTCGTCTCCCGGCTGTGGCAGGACACCTGGGCCGACGCCGCGTGGTTCGGCGCCACCATGTGCTGCGTGACGCTGGGCGTCTGGGGCGCCAGGGATTACGTCGACCGCAACGCCCAAGGCAAGGACTGACGCGCTTCCGCCCGCCGCGTTCCACAACGCGGTCCGCCGCGCGTTCCACAACGCGGTCCGCCCCGTTCCATAACGCCGCCCAGAGGGCCAAGCGACGTCTTACGGCAGCCCTCCGTCCCTCCCTACGGTTTCGGCACCTCCCCACCGAGACCGAGGAGATCCCCCATGCCCCACCGACACCGACAGACCAGAGCCGTGGGTGCCGCCGTCGCCGCGACGGCCGCCCTGCTCGTGGCCGGGCTCAGCGGCTCCGCGAGCGCCGGGACGGCACCCTCCCCCGCCGCGCCCACGGCCGCCGAGTCGCTGCGCGCCGACGCCGCCCCGCCCGCCCTGCTCCGGGCCATGGAGCGCGACCTCGGCCTCGACCGGGAGCAGGCCGAACGCCGGCTCGTGAACGAGGCCGAGGCCGGTGCCGTCGCGGGCCGGCTGCGGGCCGACCTCGGCGGCGACTTCGCGGGCGCCTGGGTGCGGGGCGCCGAGTCGGGCACGCTGACCGTGGCGACGACGGACGCGGCCGACGTGGCGCTGATCGAGGCGCGGGGCGCGGTGGCCGAGGTCGTCCGGCACTCGCTCGCCGACCTGGACGCGGCCAAGTCCCGGCTGGACCGGGCGGCCGCTCACCGGGACACCACCGACGCGCCGGTCCGGTACGTCGACGTGCGCACGAACACGGTCACCGTGCAGGCCGTACGCCCGTCCGCGGCCCGCGCCCTCCTCGACGCGGCCGGTGTCGGCGCCGGGCTCGCGCGCGTCGAGACGTCGGCCGAGCGGCCCCGCCCGCTGTACGACCTGCGGGGCGGCGAGGCGTACTACATCAACAACAGCGGTCGCTGCTCGATCGGCTTCCCCGTCACCAAGGGCACCCAGCAGGGCTTCGCCACCGCCGGTCACTGCGGCCGGGCGGGCGCGAGCACGAGCGGTGCCAACCGGGTGGCCCAGGGCACCTTCCAGGGGTCGGTCTTCCCCGGCCGCGACATGGCCTGGGTGGCCACCAACTCCCAGTGGACGGCCACGCCCTACGTCAACGGGGCGGGCGGTCAGAACGTGCAGGTCGCCGGGTCGACACAGGCGCCGGTCGGGGCGTCCGTGTGCCGCTCCGGTTCCACCACCGGCTGGCACTGCGGCACCGTCCAGCAGCACAACACCAGCGTGACCTACCCCGAGGGCACCATCAGCGGCGTCACCCGCACCACGGTGTGCGCCGAGCCCGGCGACTCGGGCGGCTCGTACATATCCGGCAGCCAGGCGCAGGGGGTCACGTCGGGCGGCTCGGGCAACTGCAGCAGCGGCGGTACGACCTTCTTCCAGCCCATCAACCCGCTGCTCCAGAACTACGGCCTCACCCTGAAGACGACCGGTGGCGGCGGCGAGGACCCGGGCGAGCCCGGAGAGCCCGGCGGCACCTGGGCGGCCGGCACCGTCTACCAGGCGGGCGACACGGTGACCTACGGCGGCGCCACCTACCGCTGCCTCCAGGGCCACCAGGCCCAGCAGGGCTGGGAGCCGTCGAACGTGCCGGCGCTGTGGCAGCGGGTGTGAGCGGCTGACCCTGTGGAACGGGGGGCGGGCCCGGGTGTGCGCAGGGAGAGCGCACCCGGGCCCGGCCGCGTCCTCGTACGTCAGGTGCGGGTGACCCGGCCGCAGGACCCGTCCGGCGTGAGGGGGTCGGTGCGGTCGTACGGGTCGACCGCGGCCCCGGTGGGGCGCTCGCCGTCGGGGGCGTCGTCCGCGAACCCGGGGTGCAGGTAGCCGTCGTCGACGCCGCAGTCGGTGTTGTTGTGCTCGGCGTAGTACTTCTCCAGCAGCAGCCTGCCCTCGGTCACGTCCCAGGCGGCCGGGTCGTTGAGCGTCAGAGTCAGTTCGCGTCGGACGATCACGCGGGCCACCGGGCCGTCTGGATCGTTGGTCCGCACCAGCGGGTAGACGAAGGTGTAGTCCGCGTCGACCTTCACCACCCCGGGCTCCCCGGCGGCGAGCGTCATGCGGCCACGGACCTTGACCACGTCACCGGCCGGGCGGACCTCGGCCGGGTCGAACCGGGTGAAGAGCAGCAGCGGGTCGTGCTCCTCGTCCGGTTCCCGCAGCGAGCGGCGCAGCTCGGGCAGCAGCTTCGGCTGCTTCGGGTCCAGGACCGCCAGCGCCTCGTCCGGCTGCCCGCCGCGCAGGACGCCGGGGTCCAGGTTGGCGGCGACCAGCAGGTCCTTGGTGCGGCGCAGCGCGAACTCCACGTCCTCCTCGCTCATCCCGGAGAGCGCCTTCGCCTTCGGGACCTCGATGGCGTCGGCGCCCTCGGCCCACCGTTCGGCGGGCGAGCCGCGGAAGGGGTGCTCGGGCGTGGCCCGGCCGGAGCCGGCGGGGTCGCCGGGGGCGCCGGTCGGCCGCGCGGTCTCGGCCGCCAGCGGCTGTCCGGAGCCGCCGCCGTCGTCGTCCGGCAGCACCAGCGAGGGCCGTACGGCGACGACCGCGAGCGCCGCCAGGACCAGCACGCCGAAGACCGCGCCCACCCGCCGCTTCCGGGAGCCGCCCGCCGAGGGCGCCGGGCCGGTACGCCATCCCGGCGGGGACGGCGGTCCCTGGTTCTTCCGCCCGCCACGAGGGTCGGCGCGCCGGGCCGCCTCGTCCTCCTCCCGCAGCCGCCGTGCCACCATCCGGGCACGCGCGGAGGGCTCCTTGGGCGCGGAGGTGGCACCGCCCTCGGCGGCCTCCCGCAGGAACGACTCCAGTTGCTCGTCGGACAGGGAGGACGACGGGTCGTCGTCGGAACGGTCGGGGGGCGGGACGGTACTCACGGACTCACTTTCCGGTGCGGGGCGGCGGCCGGCGGGAAACTTCCGGCGATCAATCGTGCCGTCCCGTGCAGGAGAAGTGCAGGGCCACGAGGGGTTCGTGACCCAATCACAACCCCCGTCGCGGGTAGGCCAACGGCCGCCTCACGCCCGCAGATACGCCAGGACCGCCAGCACCCTGCGGTGGGTGTCGGTCGCCGGAGGCAGGTCGAGCTTGGTGAGGATGTTCCCGATGTGCTTGCCCACCGCCGCCTCGGAGACGACGAGTTGGCGGGCGACCGCCGCGTTGGACCTGCCCTCCGCGACCAGCGCGATCACCTCCCGCTCACGCGGGGTGAGCCGCTCCAGCGGGTCCCGGCGGCGGCGCAGCAACTGGCGTACCACCTCCGGGTCGACGACCGTGCCGCCGTCCGCGACCTCGGTCAGCGCCTCGACGAACTCCTCGACCTGGCCGACGCGGTCCTTGAGCAGGTAGCCGACGCCCGTTCCGTCGCCGGAGTCCAGCAGCTCGGCGGCGTAGGTCCGCTGCACGTACTGGCTGAGGACGAGGACGGGCAGAGCCGGGCTCCTCTCCCGCAGCCGAACCGCCGCGTGCAGGCCCTCGTCCTGGAAGCCGGGCGGCATGCGGACGTCGGTGACCACGACGTCCGGGGTGTGCTCAGCCGCCGCCGCGACCAGCGCCTCCGCGTCCCCCACGGCGGCCACCACCTGGTGCCCGCAGCGGGCGAGCAGGCCGGTCAGGCCGTCCCGCAGCAGCACGCTGTCCTCGGCCAGCACTACGCGAAGGGTTCGGTCCACTCGCAAGGAATCTCCACGCGCAACAGGGTCGGTCCGCCCGGCGGGCTGGACAGGGAGAGTCTGCCATCCAGCACCGACACCCGGTCGGCGAGACCGGTCAGCCCGCTGCCCGCCCCGGCGTCGGCGCCGCCCCGGCCGTCGTCCCGGACCTCCAGGAACAGCCGTCCGTCGAGGTGCCCGCCGGTCACCTCCGCACGGTCGGCGCCGCTGTGCCTGCCGACGTTGGCGAGGGCCTCGCGGACCACGAAGTAGGCGGCGGCCTCCACTGCTTGGGGCAGCCTCCCGGCAAGCTCCAGGGTGACGTCGACGGGCACGGCGGACCGGTCGGCGGCGTCGGCCACCGCGGCTTCCAGGCCGTAGTCGGCGAGGACCTTGGGGTGGATGCCGTGGATCAGCTCCCGCAGTTCCTCCAGCGCCCTGCCCGCCTCGCCGTGCGCCTTGGCGAGCTGATCGGCCAGCGGGCCGGGCGGCGCGTCCAGCCGGGCCAGGCCGAGGGCCATCGTCAGGGCCACCAGACGCTGCTGCGCCCCGTCGTGCAGATCGCGCTCGATCCGGCGCCGCTCCGACTCGAACGCGTCCACCAACCGCACGCGCGAGCGCGTCAGTTCGACGACCCTGGCGCCCAGGTCGCCGTCGCGCGGGGCAATCAGGGCCCGGGTCAGCTCGGCCCGCGCACCGGCGGCCAGACCCAGCGCGTAGCCGCCCAGGGCGAGGAGCAGCAGGCCGAGGAGCGCGGCGCCGAACGCGGTCGGCCAGGTGGTGACCGTCCACGTCTTGAGCACCTTCGCCTCCTCGCCGCCGCCGACGGTCGCCATCAGCAGCGGGGTGGCCACCATGGACAACGGCGTGGCCAGAGCGGCGGTGACGACCACGGCGTCCACCGGCCAGAGCAGGCCGGCGAACAGCAGGGCGTGGCCCAGCTCCCGCCAGGTCGCCCGCTCCCGCAGCCGGGTGGTCAGCCAGGGCCACAGCCCCGGGACGGCCGGCCGCCGGTGCCGGTCCGGGGCGGGGTCGCGGTCGACGATGCGCAGCCGGTACCGCTCCAGGTGGGCGACGGGTATGCCCGCGAGGACGGTGAGGACCAGCAGCGGCAGGCCCACCACGACGACGGCGAGGACACCGGCGACGGTGGCGGCGGCCACGATCCCCACCAGGGTCACGGCACCGGCCACCGCCCCGGTCACCAGGTGGGCGACCGCGCGCCAGGGCCACGCCGACAGCAGGAAGCCGGGGCCGGACATGGCCTGCCACACGTTCCGAGGGTGCATGCGGATCACCGTAGAACTCCCCTCGGCGGCCCGACCATCGGCCCAGGGGGCGCTTCGGGGGTATGGCCCGCCCTACCCCACGTCTCGCCTCCGCCTCACTGCGCCGCGGGGGTCCCGGACGGTTTCGTGGGGCCACCAGCGCAGAAGGCGACGAAGGCGGAGTGGGGACAGATGAACAACAGCGCGGTCCACGCGGTCCGGTTGCGGTCCGTCAGCAGACGGTACGGGGCGGGCGACCACACCGTGACGGCTCTCGACGAGGTCTCCCTGGCCTTCCCGAGGAGCAGCTTCACCGCCGTCATGGGCCCCTCCGGCTCGGGCAAGTCGACCCTCCTGCAGTGCGCCGCCGGTCTCGACCGGCCCACGTCGGGGTCGGTCGTCGTGGGTGACACCGACCTGACCCGGCTGAGCGAGAGGAAACTGACGCTGCTGCGCCGCGAGCGCATCGGCTTCGTCTTCCAGGCGTTCAACCTCCTGCCGTCGCTGACCGCCGAACAGAACGTGGCACTGCCGCTCCGGCTGGCCGGACGCCGGCCCGGCCGCGCGCAGGTGCGCGAGGTGCTGCGCCAGGTGGGACTCGGCGACCGGGCCCAGCACCGGCCCAGCGAGCTGTCCGGCGGACAGCAGCAGCGCGTCGCCCTGGCCCGCGCCCTGATCACCCGCCCCGACGTGCTCTTCGGCGACGAGCCGACCGGCGCCCTGGACTCGCGGACCGGCCACGAGGTACTGACCCTGCTGCGCGGCATGGTCGACGACGCCGGCCAGACCGTCGTCATGGTCACCCACGACCCGGTCGCCGCCTCCTACGCCGACCGCGTGGTCTTCCTCACCGACGGCCACGTCCACGGCGAACTCACCGGCGCGGGCGCCGACGACATCGCGACCCGCATGACCCGGCTGGAGACCGTCCCGTGCTGAGCGCCGCGCCGCTCACCGTCCTGGAACTTCCCCTACCCATGCTCCCGACCCGGCGCCGGAGGCCACGCCGTGCTGAACCTCGCCATGGACACACCCGCCCGCGGACCGAAGCGATTCACCCGCGCCACCGCCCACATGAGCGACGAACCAGCCGACACCGGCCCCGACACCATCACCACCCCCACGCCCCGGCCGGAGGCCCTCCCGTGCTGAACCTCGCCATGGACACACCCGCCCGCGGACCGAAGCGATTCACCCGCGCCACCGCCCACGTGAGCGACGAACCAGCCGGCACCAGCCCCGACGCCAACACCACCCCCACCCCCCGGCCGGAGGCCCTCCCGTGCTGAGTGTCGCCCTGCGCACCCTGCGCACCCGCTGGGCCACCTTCGCCGGCAGCTTCGTCGCGCTGTCGCTGGGCGTCGCCCTGCTCGCCGTGACGGGACTGGCGCTCGCCTCGTCGCTGGACGCGCCCGACCGGGAGCCGGAGCGGTTCGCCGCGGCGTCGGTCGTGGTGCGCGGCCAGGACACCCTGCGGGTGCCCACACCGGTCGGCGACCGCACGCACGAGCTGGCCCGGCCGCGTGCCGTGCCGGCCGGGACCGTGGCGGAACTGGAGCGGCTCGGCCGGGTCGTCGCGGACCGGTCCTTCCCGGTACGCGCCGAGGGCGGACCCGGTGACCTGGTGGGCCACCCGTGGTCCACCGCCGCGTTCGCCCCGTACGCCATCGACGCGGGCCGCGCGCCGCGCACCGCCGGCGAGGTCGTCGTCACCGGCGGCTGGGCCGCACCGGGCGCGCGGCTGCGCACCGACCGCGGAACCGTCCGGGTGGTGGGCACCGTGCCGGACCGTGGCTTCGAGCACGCCGTCTTCTACACCGACGCCGAGGCCGCGCGGCTCTCCCCCGTCAGTCTTCAGCTCACGGTCGACGCGGACACCTCGGCGGTCCGGGACGCGGTGCGCGGCAGCCCGGGGGTGCGTGTCCTCACCGGGGACGACCGCGGGCTCGCCGACGCCGATCCGCACCGGGACCGCGAGGCGCTGACCGCGATGAACGCCTTGTTCGGCACGGCCGGCGGCGTCACCGCCTTCGTGTCGGTGTTCGTCGTGGCGTCCACGTTCGCCTTCACCGTGGCGCAGCGGTGCCGGGAGTTCGGGCTGCTGCGCACCGCCGGGGCGACACCCGGGCAGCTCCGCGCGCTGGTGGCGGCCGAGGCCCTGGGGGTGGGCGTGCTCGCCTCCGCGGCCGGCTGCGGGCTCGGCGCGTGGGGTGCGCCGCACCTGGCCGCACGGATGGTCGACAGCGGCCTGGCACCGGCCTGGTTCACCATCGGCGACCACGCCTGGCCGTACCACACGGCCTTCTGGACGGGTCTCCTCGTCGCCCTGTGCGGCGTGCTCGCCGCGTCCTGGCGGGCGGGCCGCACGGGCCCGACGCAGGCGCTGCGCGAGGCGTCCGTGGACACCGGCACGATGACGTGGGGCCGGTGGCTGTTCGGCGGGGGCCTGCTGCTGGCCGCCCTGGTGACGCTCGGCATCGCGCTGGCCGGCGATCCCGGCGGCCTGCTGCACCGCAAGACGTACGTGAGCCGTCCGATGCTGCTGATCACCGCGGTCGCGATGCTCGCGCCCGTCGTGGTGGGACCGCTGTCGCGGCTGCTGGCCTGGCTGCCGGCCCGGCTGCCGGGCGCGACGGGCCTGCTGGTGCGGGAGAACGCCGCCGCCGGGGTGCGCCGTACGGCCGCCGTCGCGGCGCCCGTGCTGGTGACGGTCGCCCTCGCGGGCTCGCTGCTCGGCGCCACCGCCACGCTCGACGAGGCCGAGGCCGCCCAGACGCGCGAGCGGACCACCGCCGCCTTCGTGGTCACGGCGGCGGGCGACGCGGGCCTCGACGCCCGGACCGTGGACCGGCTGCGCTCGGTGCCCGGCGCGGTGGTCTCCCCGACCGCGTCGAGCGCGGTGTACGTCCTGGAGGAGGGCACCGCGCTCATCAGGTCCGACGCCCGTGCCGTCGCCGACCCCGGGGCCCTCGCCGCCACCGCCCGGCTCCCGCTCACGGAGGGCAGGACGACCGACCTCGACGACGCCTCGATCATCGTCAACGGGGAGTGGGAGCGGCACTCCGTGGGCCGGAGTGTGCGGGTGTGGCTCGGGGACGGCACGCCCAGGACGCTGCGCGTCGCCGCCGTGATGGCGACCGGCACCGGCGGCAACGGCGTCTACGTCACCCGGGCCAACGCCCCCGGCGCCCCCGTCGACCGGGTGGACGTCGCCCTCGGGGACGGCGCCGACGCCGCGGCGGTGGCCGCCGGGCTGCGCGAGGCGGTGGGCGCGACCGGCGGGCGGGTGTCGACCCGGGACGAGTGGGTCGCGGCCGCCGCCCCGGGGACCAGCGGCACGACCCGGGCCGGTCTCCTCCTGGTACTGGGAATCGCCCTGCTCTACACCGGGATCTCCCTGGTCAACACCATGGTGATGGCCACCGCCGACCGGGAGCGCGAGCTCGCGGCGCTGCGGCTGGCCGGGGCCACCCGGTGGCAGGTGCTGCGACTGGTCGGGGCCGAGTCGCTGCTGGTGGTGGCGGTCGGCACACTGCTCGGGCTGGTGGTGGCCGTGCTCAATCTGGCGGGGATGCGGGGGGCGCTGGGGCTGCTCGCGGTGGACACCGCCGTCGAGCTGCCGTGGGCGGCCCTCGGCGGGGTCGCGGCCTCCTGCGCCGTCCTGGCGGTGATCGCCTCGGTGGTCCCGGCGGGGCTCGCCACACGGCGCCGCGCGGTGGAACTCGCGGGGGTGCGCGACTAGCCCCGCCGCTCCCCGGACATGCGAAGGGCCCGTACGACCGGAGTCGTACGGGCCCTTACAGGCATCAGCCCATGTCAGGTCATCGGACCGACAAGCAAGCGGAGCTTACTTGTTGATCTTGGTGACCTGGCCGGCGCCCACGGTCCGGCCACCCTCGCGGATGGCGAACTTCAGGCCCTCTTCCATGGCGACGGGCTGGATGAGCTCCACCTTCATCTCGGTGTTGTCACCCGGCATGACCATCTCGGTGCCCTCGGGGAGGGTCACGACGCCGGTCACGTCCGTCGTACGGAAGTAGAACTGCGGACGGTAGTTGTTGAAGAACGGCGTGTGGCGGCCACCCTCGTCCTTGGACAGGATGTAGGCCTGCGCCTCGAACTCGGTGTGCGGGGTGACCGAGCCCGGCTTGATGATGACCTGGCCGCGCTCGACGTCCTCGCGCTTGATGCCGCGGAGCAGGAGGCCGACGTTCTCACCGGCCTGGCCCTCGTCGAGCAGCTTGCGGAACATCTCGATGCCGGTGACCGTGGTGGTGGTCTTCTCGGTCTTGATGCCGATGATGTCGACGGTCTCGTTGACCTTGAGGATGCCGCGCTCGATACGACCGGTGACGACGGTGCCACGACCGGTGATCGTGAAGACGTCCTCGATCGGCATCAGGAACGGCTTGTCGACGTCGCGCTCGGGCTCCGGGATGGACTCGTCCACGGCCTTCATGAGCTCGAGGACCGAGTTGCCCCACTCCTTGTCGCCCTCGAGGGCCTTCAGAGCGGAGACCTTGACGACCGGAAGCTCGTCGCCCGGGAACTCGTACTCGGAGAGGAGCTCACGCACCTCGAGCTCGACGAGCTCCAGGATCTCCTCGTCGTCCACCATGTCGGCCTTGTTCAGGGCGACGACGATGTACGGAACGCCGACCTGGCGGGCCAGGAGCACGTGCTCCTTGGTCTGCGGCATCGGGCCGTCGGTGGCCGCGACCACGAGGATGGCGCCGTCCATCTGCGCCGCACCCGTGATCATGTTCTTGATGTAGTCCGCGTGACCGGGGCAGTCGACGTGGGCGTAGTGACGGGTCTCCGTCTGGTACTCGACGTGCGCGATGGAGATCGTGATACCGCGCTGGCGCTCCTCAGGAGCCTTGTCGATCTGGTCGAAGGCCGAGGCCTCGTTCAGGTCCGGGTACGCGTCGTGCAGCACCTTGGTAATGGCGGCCGTGAGGGTCGTCTTACCGTGGTCGATGTGACCGATGGTGCCGATGTTGACGTGCGGCTTAGTCCGCTCGAACTTCGCCTTCGCCACTGGGGTCCTCCTGTGGAGTGGTTCTGTACGCCTTACTCATCGGCGCCAGGTGATCTTTGCTGGAAAGCCCGGGTGCCGGGGCATTCCGCCGGGTTGTGGCGGAATGCCCCATGCTGGCTCCGGGGTCAAGCCTAAAGCGTGAGAACGGGGTCCGGTAAACGGACTCTGTTACTCGCCCTTGGCCTTCGCGATGATCTCCTCGGCGACGTTCCGGGGAACCTCGGCGTAGGAGTCGAACTGCATCGAGTAGCTTGCGCGACCCGACGTCTTGCTGCGGAGGTCTCCGACGTAGCCGAACATCTCCGACAGCGGCACGAGGCCCTTCACGACGCGGGCACCCATCCGCTCCTCCATGGCCTGGATCTGGCCACGGCGGGAGTTGATGTCACCGATGACGTCGCCCATGTAGTCCTCGGGCGTGGTGACCTCGACGGCCATCATCGGCTCGAGGAGCACGGGCGAAGCCTTGCGCGCGGCCTCCTTGAAGGCCTGCGAACCGGCGATCTTGAAGGCGAGCTCGGAGGAGTCGACCTCGTGGTAGCCACCGTCGATGAGCGTGACGCGGACGCCCGTCATCTCGTAGCCGGCCAGGATGCCGAACTGCATGGCCTCCTGAGCACCGGCGTCCACCGAAGGGATGTACTCCTTCGGGATGCGGCCACCGGTGACCTTGTTCACGAACTCGTACGAGGCGTCGCCGCCCTCGATCGGCTCGATCGCGATCTGCACCTTGGCGAACTGACCGGTACCACCGGTCTGCTTCTTGTGGGTGTAGTCCACGCGCTCGACGGCCTTGCGGATCGTCTCGCGGTACGCGACCTGCGGCTTGCCGACGTTGGCCTCGACCTTGAACTCACGGCGCATGCGGTCGACCAGCACCTCGAGGTGCAGCTCGCCCATACCGCCGATGATGGTCTGGCCGGTCTCCTCGTCCGAGTGGACCTGGAAGGAGGGGTCCTCCTCGGCCAGGCGCTGGATCGCGACGCCGAGCTTCTCCTGGTCGCCCTTCGACTTGGGCTCGATGGCGACCTGGATGACCGGCGCCGGGAAGTCCATGGACTCCAGGATGACCGGGTTCTTGTCGTCGGACAGCGTCTCACCGGTGGTGGTCTGCTTCAGGCCCATGACGGCGACGATGTCGCCGGCGCCCACCGACTCGATCTCCTCACGCTTGTTGGCGTGCATGCGGTAGATCTTGCCGATGCGCTCCTTCTTGCCCTTGACGGGGTTCAGCACGGCAGTGCCGGACACCAGGCGGCCCGAGTAGACCCGGACGAAGGTGAGCTTGCCGAGGTGCGGGTCGCTCATGATCTTGAACGCGAGCGCGGCCAGCGGCTCTTCCTCGGACGGCTTGCGCTTGACGACGACCTCGGGGTCCTTGACGTCGTGGCCCTCGATGGCCTCGACGTCGAGCGGGGTCGGCAGGTAGCGCACGACCGCGTCGAGCAGGGGCTGGACGCCCTTGTTCTTGAACGCGGTGCCGCAGAACACCGGGGTGACCGTGGTGTCGCTGGACTTGCCGGAGGCGATGGTGATGCGACGGATCGCGGCGTACAGCTGCTCCTCGGTGGGCTCCTGGCCCTCCAGGAACAGCTCCATGATCTCTTCGTCGTTCTCCGCGACGCCCTCGACCAGCTTGCCGCGCCACTCCTCGGCGGCCTCGGTGTGCGTGGCCGGGATGTCGACGACGTCGTACATCTCGCCCTTGGCGGCCTCGGCGGACCACACGAGCGCCTTCATGCGGACCAGGTCCACGACGCCCTTGAAGTCGGCCTCGGCACCGATCGGGAGCTGCATGACCAGCGGCTGGGCGCCCAGGCGGTCCGAGATCATCTCCACGCAGCGGTGGAACTCGGCGCCGGTGCGGTCCAGCTTGTTCACGAAGCAGATGCGGGGCACGCCGTAACGGTCGGCCTGACGCCACACCGTCTCGGACTGCGGCTCGACACCGGCGACACCGTCGAACACGGTCACGGCACCGTCGAGCACACGCAGGGAACGCTCCACCTCGACGGTGAAGTCGACGTGCCCCGGGGTGTCGATGATGTTGATCGTGTAGTCGTTGTCCTCGAGCGGCCAGTGACAGGTGGTCGCAGCAGACGTGATCGTGATGCCACGCTCCTGCTCCTGCTCCATCCAGTCCATCGTGGCGGCGCCGTCGTGGACCTCACCGATCTTGTAGCTGACGCCGGTGTAGAACAGGATCCGCTCGGTGGTGGTCGTCTTGCCCGCGTCGATGTGGGCCATGATCCCGATGTTGCGGACCTTGGCCAGGTCAAGTGAAGTGGTAGCCATAAGGCTTCAGTCTTCTCTCGGTCTCGATGGGGGTAGCGACTACCAGCGGTAGTGCGCGAAGGCCTTGTTGGACTCGGCCATCTTGTGCGTGTCCTCGCGCTTCTTCACAGCGGCACCGAGGCCGTTGGAGGCGTCGAGGAGCTCGTTGAGCAGACGCTCGGTCATGGTCTTCTCGCGACGGGCGCGGGAGTAACCGACGAGCCAGCGCAGCGCGAGGGTGTTGGCGCGACCGGGCTTGACCTCGATCGGCACCTGGTACGTCGCACCACCGACGCGGCGGGACTTGACCTCGAGGGTCGGCTTGATGTTCTCGAGAGCGCGCTTCAGCGTGATGACCGGGTCGTTGCCGGTCTTCTCGCGCAGGCCCTCCATGGCGCCGTAGACGATGCGCTCGGCGGTGGAGCGCTTGCCGTTCAGCAGCACCTTGTTGATCAGGGAGGTCACCAGAGGAGAACCGTAGACCGGGTCGATGATGACCGGGCGCTTCGGGGCGGGGCCCTTACGAGGCATTCTTACTTCTCCTTCTTGGCGCCGTAGCGGCTGCGGGCCTGCTTGCGGTTCTTGACACCCTGGGTGTCGAGCGAACCGCGGATGATCTTGTAGCGAACACCCGGCAGGTCCTTCACACGGCCGCCGCGCACGAGCACGATGGAGTGCTCCTGCAGGTTGTGCCCCTCACCCGGAATGTAAGCGGTGACCTCGATCCCGCTGGTCAGACGCACACGCGCGACCTTACGCAGGGCCGAGTTCGGCTTCTTCGGGGTGGTCGTGAACACACGCGTGCAGACGCCCCGGCGCTGAGGAGAACCCTCGAGTGCGGGCGTCTTGTTCTTCTCGACCTTGTCCTGCCGGCCCTTCCGGACCAGCTGCTGGATCGTAGGCACTACTTCTCCGGTTTCTGTGTGCCGAATGGTGAAGCTAACCCGGAACACTCGCCGACCCACGCGGTCGGGTGTGTCGAAGCCGCGAACCCCTGCCGCCAGGCGGGAGAGAGCGCGGATTGCGGTGGCGGTCACGACCCTCACCGCGGTTGAAGACACGCACGAGGGCCAGGGCACACCCCAGGCACAAGGTCTGAGCGTACCTACCGCATTCGCTGCGGTCAAAACAAATGGGCGGCGCGGGCATCCGTACCCGATTCGTCCCTCTGCGCCCCGATCGACCCCTCGCCCGGCGCGGGGACCGGCGCGGCCGCGGGTGCGCGTACGGGCGCGGGCGCCGCCGTGTCGTCGCGGACGAAGTACGTCGGCCGGTTCTGCACCGCCGTGTATATGCGCCCGACATACTCACCGAGCAGACCCACACAGATCAACTGCACCGCGCCGATGAACACGATGCCGGTGAAGAGCGAGGTCCAGCCGGGGACCGTGCGGCCCAGCGCGAAGGCGGTCAGCGTGTAGACCAGCAGCCCCAGGCAGACCACGAAGGCGCCGGCGCCCAGCCAGGTGGCGATGCGCAGCGGGGCCGCCGAGAAGCCGGTGACGCTGTCGACGGCGAGGCGGATCATCCGGCCCAGCGGGTACTTGGTCCGGCCGGCCGTGCGCGGCGCCCGCTCGTAGGTCACCGAGCCGCTCGGGAAGCCCAGCCAGGGCACGAGGAGGCGGTAGACCCGCTGCTGGTCCGGCAGGGCCTTGAGCGCGTCCACGGCGGCCCGGCTGAGCAGCCGGAAGTCCCCGGCCTGCGCGAGCACGGACGGGCCCGCCAGGCGCCGCATCAGGCGGTAGTAGACGCCGGCCGACCACCGCTTGAACCCGGAGTCGCTGCTGCGGTCGTCCCGCACGCCGTAGACGATGTCCAGGCCCTGCGTACGGGCCAGCTCCAGCATCTCGGGGATCTTCTCCGGCGGGTCCTGGAGGTCGGCGTCGAGACTGACGACGTAGGCGCCCACGGCCCGGTCCAGGCCCGCGGTGAGGGCCGCCTGGTGTCCGGAGTTGCGTCGCAGCGCGACCACGCGCAGCTCCGGCCAGCCCAGCCGGAAGGCGGCCAGCAGCTCCGCCGTGCGGTCGCCGCTGCCGTCGTCCACCACGACGACCTCGTGCCGTACGCCCAGCTCCGTCAGGACCGGGCGCAACCTGCTGACCAGCGCGGGCAGGACCTCTTCCTCGTTGTACATGGGTATGACGACCGACAGCACGACGGGTTCGTGCTGCTCCGCGTCCGGTTCCTCGGGCACCGCGCCTCCCCTCTCCCTGACACCGAGCACAGATGTGCGACTCTTGTGCGATCTTATGGCAGCAATTGACGGTTGAGGGTGGGCCAAGGGGGATGACAGCCATGGAAACGGCCGCCGACGACACGGTGACCGACGGGTCGGACGGCGCGGGCACGGCACGGTCCGGCGGAGCCCGGGAACGCCCCTGGGCGACCTGGCCGCCGCGCCTGCCGGAGGCCGCCCGCCCCTACCTGCGCCCGCTCCTCCTGTACGGCGTCACCAAGCTGGTCGGCCTCGGCGTCTTCGCCGCCCTGCTGACCTACGCCGGGGACTTCCGGGAGAAGAACCCGCGCTTCGGCGGCGGCGCCCACTGGTGGGACGTCCTGGCCACCTGGGACGGCTGGTGGTACCTCCAGGTCGCCGAGCACGGCTACCACCCCTCCCTGGTCCGGCTCGACTCCGACGGCCTCTTCACGGTCCAGCAGAACTCGGTGGCGTTCTTCCCCCTCTACCCGGCCCTGATCCGCATGGTCTCGGAGTCCACCGGCCTCGGCCTGTACGGCTCCGGGATCCTGGTCTCGGTCGTCTCGTCGTTCATCGCGGCGGCGGGCATCTACGCGGTGATCTCGCTGCTCGCCGGTGCCCGCGCGGGCACCATCGCGGCCGGTCTGTTCGCCGTGGCCCCCGGCGCGGGCGTCGAGTGGGCCGTCTACTCCGAGTCCCTGTTCGTCGCCATCGCCGCCTGGGCCTGCTACGCCGTGATGACCCGGCGCTGGGTGGCGGCCGGGCTGCTCGCCTTCACCGCCGGCCTGAACCGCCCCACCTCCGCCGTGCTCATCGGCGCCGTGGGACTCGCCGCCCTGGTGACGCTGGCCCGCCCGGAGTCCCGGCGCGAACACGGGATACGCGGCCCGGTGTACGCCATGCTCGTCGCCCCGATCGGCCTGCTCGGCTACATCGCCTGGGTCGGCTGGAGCACGGGCGAGGCCACCGCGTACTTCACCCTCCAGCGCGAGGGCTGGGCCCACTTCTTCGACTACGGCGCCTACACCCTGGACGTGCTGCGCAACCTCACGGTGGGCAAGGGCGACTACCACTTCGCCTTCTCCACCCCGGACCTGCTCTCCCTCCAGCTGGTGCTGGCACTGCCCTTCCTGATCGCCCTGATGCTGCGCAAGCGGCCCCCGCTGGTCCTGGTCGCCTACACCCTGGCCTCGATCATCACGGTCCTCGGCACCCAGCAGATGTTCGGCAACACGATGCGCTACCTGCTCCCGGCCTTCCCGCTGCTCCTGGCCCCCGCCGCGGCCCTGAGCCGCCTGAAGCTCCCGAGCCTGGTCGTCTTCTTCACCACCGCGGCCCTCGCCTCCGGCTGGTACGCGCACTACGTGATCTTCGAACTGGGCGTGCCGTAGCCACTCCCCGCGCGAGAACGCCGAAGGGCGGCCACCCCGTGGGGTGACCGCCCTTCGGTCGTTCAACCGGCTCGCTTACTGGTTGTACGGACCGTAGTCGTAGTCCTCCAGCGGAACGGCCTGGCCGGAGCCCGTGCCGAACGGCGAGTAGTCGATGTCGTCGTAGCCGACGGCCGAGTACATCGCGGCCTTGGCCTCCTCGGTCGGCTCGACCCGGATGTTGCGGTAGCGGGACAGGCCCGTACCGGCCGGGATGAGCTTACCGATGATGACGTTCTCCTTGAGGCCGATGAGGCTGTCGGACTTGGCGTTGATCGCCGCGTCCGTCAGCACTCGGGTCGTCTCCTGGAAGGAGGCGGCCGACAGCCAGGACTCCGTCGCCAGCGAGGCCTTGGTGATACCCATCAGCTGCGGACGACCGGAGGCCGGGTGACCGCCCTCCTGGACCACACGACGGTTCTCGGTCTCGAACTTGGTGCGCTCGACCAGCTCGCCGGGCAGCAGCTCCGCGTCGCCCGACTCGATGATCGTCACGCGGCGCAGCATCTGCCGGATGATGATCTCGATGTGCTTGTCGTGGATCGACACACCCTGCGAGTTGTAGACCTTCTGGACCTCGCCGACCAGGTGGACCTGGACCGCGCGCTGACCGAGGATCCGCAGCACGTCGTGCGGGTTGGTGGCACCCACGGTGAGCTTCTGGCCCACCTCGACGTGGTCGCCCTCGCCCACGAGCAGACGGGCACGCTTCGAGATCGGGAACGCCGTCTCGTCGCTGCCGTCGTCGGGGGTGACGACGAGCTTCTTCGTCTTCTCGGTCTCCTCGATCCGCACGCGGCCGGAGGCCTCGGAGATCGGGGCGACACCCTTCGGGGTACGGGCCTCGAAGAGCTCGACGACACGCGGCAGACCCTGCGTGATGTCGTCACCGGCCACACCACCGGTGTGGAAGGTACGCATCGTCAGCTGGGTGCCGGGCTCACCGATGGACTGGGCGGCGATGATGCCGACCGCCTCACCGATGTCGACCAGCTTGCCGGTGGCCAGCGAGCGGCCGTAGCACATGGCACAGGTGCCGACCTGGGACTCGCAGGTCAGGATCGAACGGGTCTTGACCTCCTCGACACCGTGGGCGACCAGGGCGTCGATCAGGACGTCACCGAGGTCGACGTTGGCCGGCGCGATCACCTTGCCGTCGATGACGACGTCCTCGGCGAGCATGCGGGCGTAGACGCTGGTCTCGACGTCCTCGGCCTTGCGCAGCGTCCCGTCCGCGTCACGCGTGGCGATCGGCAGCTTGAGACCGCGCTCGGTGCCGCAGTCCTCCTCGCGAATGATGACGTCCTGGGAGACGTCGACCAGACGACGCGTGAGGTAACCCGAGTCGGCGGTACGCAGAGCGGTGTCCGCCAGACCCTTACGGGCACCGTGCGTGGAGATGAAGTACTCCAGCACGGACAGGCCCTCACGGAAGGAGGCCTTGATGGGACGCGGGATCGTCTCGTTCTTCGCGTTCGACACCAGACCACGCATACCGGCGATCTGACGCATCTGCATCATGTTGCCTCGTGCACCCGAGTTCACCATCATCGAAACCGGGTTGGTCTTCGGGAAGTTGTCGTTCATCGCCTCGGCGACCTCGTTGGTCGCCTTGGTCCAGATCGCGATGAGCTCCTGCGTGCGCTCTTCCTTGGTGATCAGACCGCGCTCGTACTGCTTCTGGACCTTCTCGTCCTGCGCCTCGTAGCCCTTGACGATCTCCTTCTTCGCGTCGGGAACGACGATGTCGGAGATGGCGACGGTGACGCCGGAACGGGTGGCCCAGAAGAAGCCGGCCGCCTTCAGGTTGTCGAGCGTCGCCGCCACGATGACCTTCGGGTAGCGCTCGGCGAGGTCGTTGACGATCTCGGAGAGCTGCTTCTTGCCGACCTCGTAGTCGACGAACGGGTAGTCCTCGGGCAGCAGCTCGTTGAAGAGCGCACGGCCCAGCGTGGTCTTCAGGGTGAAGGTGTCACCCTGCTGCCACTCCGGCTCACCCTCCTCGCGGGCCGGCGGCTCGAAGCCGCGGGGCGGGATGGTACCCACCGGGAAGCGGATGTCGATCTTCGCCTGGAGCGTCAGGTCTCCGGCGTCGAACGCCATGATCGCCTCGGCGGAGGAGCCGAAGGCACGGCCCTCACCCTTGGGGCCACGCCCCTCGGAGTCCGTGGTGAGGAAGAACAGACCGAGGACCATGTCCTGGGTCGGCATCGTCACCGGACGGCCGTCGGCCGGCTTGAGGATGTTGTTCGAGGACAGCATCAGGATGCGGGCCTCGGCCTGCGCCTCCGCGGAGAGCGGCAGGTGGACGGCCATCTGGTCACCGTCGAAGTCCGCGTTGAACGCGGTGCAGACGAGCGGGTGGATCTGGATGGCCTTGCCCTCGACCAGCTGCGGCTCGAAGGCCTGGATGCCGAGGCGGTGCAGCGTGGGCGCACGGTTCAGCAGAACCGGGTGCTCCGCGATGACCTCTTCCAGCACGTCGTACACAACCGTGCGGCCGCGCTCGACCATGCGCTTGGCGCTCTTGATGTTCTGCGCGTGGTTCAGGTCGACCAGGCGCTTCATCACGAACGGCTTGAAGAGCTCCAGCGCCATGGCCTTGGGCAGACCGCACTGGTGCAGCTTCAGCTGCGGGCCGACGACGATCACGGAACGCGCGGAGTAGTCCACACGCTTACCGAGCAGGTTCTGACGGAAGCGGCCCTGCTTGCCCTTGAGCATGTCGGACAGCGACTTCAGCGGACGGTTGCCGGGGCCCGTCACCGGGCGGCCGCGGCGGCCGTTGTCGAAGAGCGCGTCGACGGCCTCCTGGAGCATGCGCTTCTCGTTGTTCACGATGATCTCGGGCGCGCCGAGGTCGAGAAGCCGCTTCAGGCGGTTGTTGCGGTTGATGACACGGCGGTACAGGTCGTTCAGGTCGGAGGTCGCGAAGCGGCCACCGTCCAGCTGCACCATCGGACGCAGGTCCGGCGGGATGACCGGCACGCAGTCGAGCACCATGCCCTTGGGGCTGTTGCTGGTCTGCAGGAACGCGGAGACGACCTTGAGGCGCTTGAGCGCACGGGTCTTCTTCTGGCCCTTGCCGGTGCGGATGATCTCGCGGAGGCGCTCGGCCTCCTCGTCGAGGTCGAAGGACTCCAGGCGCTTCTGCAGCGCGGCGGCGCCCATCGAGCCGTCGAAGTAGGTGCCGAAGCGGTCGCGCAGCTCGCGGTAGAGCAGCTCGTCGCCCTCCAGGTCCTGGACCTTGAGGTTCTTGAACCGGTTCCACACCTCGTCGAGGCGGTCGATCTCCCGCTGCGCACGGTCGCGCAGCTGCTTCATCTCGCGCTCGGCACCCTCGCGCACCTTGCGGCGCACGTCGGCCTTGGCGCCCTCGGCCTCCAGCTCGGCCAGGTCGGTCTCGAGCTTCTTGGCGCGGGCCTCCAGGTCGGAGTCGCGGCGCTGCTCGATCTGCTGACGCTCGACGGAGACGTGGGCCTCCAGCGAGGGCAGGTCGCGCGTGCGGCGCTCCTCGTCCACGAAGGTGATCATGTACGCGGCGAAGTAGATGACCTTCTCGAGGTCCTTCGGCGCCAGGTCAAGCAGGTAGCCCAGGCGCGACGGGACGCCCTTGAAGTACCAGATGTGGGTGACGGGAGCGGCCAGCTCGATGTGGCCCATCCGCTCACGGCGCACCTTGGCGCGGGTGACCTCGACGCCACAGCGCTCGCAGATGATGCCCTTGAAGCGGACGCGCTTGTACTTGCCGCAGTAGCACTCCCAGTCCCGGGTCGGACCGAAGATCTTCTCGCAGAAGAGTCCGTCCTTCTCGGGCTTGAGGGTGCGGTAGTTGATGGTCTCGGGCTTCTTGACCTCGCCGTGGCTCCACTGACGGATGTCGTCAGCGGTGGCCAGACCGATCCGGAGCTCATCGAAGAAGTTGACGTCGAGCACTATGCGTCAATCCCTCTCAGGGTTGTAAGTCTGTGGTCTGAAACGGGGGTCGCGGGGTCGGCGGGGCCTCTGTGGAAGAGGCCCCGCCTGACTCCCGTCAGACCTCTTCGACGCTGCTCGGCTCGCGCCGGGACAGGTCGATGCCAAGCTCCTCCGCGGCGCGGAAGACGTCCTCGTCGGTGTCGCGCATCTCGATGGACATGCCGTCCGAGGACAGCACCTCCACGTTGAGGCACAGGGACTGCATCTCCTTGATGAGCACCTTGAAGGACTCGGGGATGCCGGGCTCAGGGATGTTCTCGCCCTTGACGATGGCCTCGTAGACCTTCACGCGGCCGGTCACGTCGTCGGACTTGATCGTCAGCAGCTCCTGGAGGGCGTACGCGGCGCCGTATGCCTCCAGCGCCCACACCTCCATCTCACCGAAGCGCTGGCCACCGAACTGGGCCTTACCACCCAGCGGCTGCTGGGTGATCATCGAGTACGGGCCGGTCGACCGGGCGTGCAGCTTGTCGTCGACCAGGTGGTGCAGCTTGAGGATGTACATGTACCCGACCGAGATCGGGTCCGGGAACGGCTCACCGCTGCGGCCGTCGAACAGCCTCGCCTTGCCGGTCGGGAGCACCATGCGCTCGCCGTCCCGGTTCGGGATGGTGTGCTGGAGCAGGCCGGCCAGCTCGTCCTCGCGCGCACCGTCGAAGACCGGGGTGGCGACGTTGGTGCCGGGCTCGACCTTGTCGGCGCCGATGGCCTGGAGGCGCTGCGCCCACTCCTCCGCGAGGCCGGAGACGTCCCAGCCGCGGCTGGCGAGCCAGCCGAGGTGGATCTCCAGGACCTGTCCCGGGTTCATTCGGGACGGGACACCCAGCGGGTTCAGGATGATGTCGACGGGCGTGCCGTCCTCCAGGAACGGCATGTCCTCGATCGGGTTGATCTTGGAGATGACGCCCTTGTTGCCGTGGCGGCCGGCGAGCTTGTCACCGTCGGTGATCTTGCGCTTCTGCGCCACGTACACGCGCACCAGCTGGTTCACACCGGGGGGAAGCTCGTCGCCCTCCTCGCGGTCGAAGACGCGGACGCCGATGACCTTGCCGATCTCGCCGTGCGGCACCTTCAGGGAGGTGTCGCGCACCTCGCGCGCCTTCTCACCGAAGATCGCGCGGAGCAGGCGCTCCTCCGGGGTCAGCTCGGTCTCACCCTTGGGCGTGACCTTGCCGACGAGGATGTCGCCGGCGACGACCTCGGCACCGATGCGGATGATGCCGCGCTCGTCGAGGTCGGCGAGGACCTCCTCGGAGACGTTCGGGATGTCCCGGGTGATCTCCTCGGGGCCGAGCTTGGTGTCACGGGCGTCGACCTCGTGCTCCTCGATGTGGATCGAGGAGAGGACGTCGTCCTGCACGAGGCGCTGCGACAGGATGATCGCGTCCTCGTAGTTGTGACCCTCCCACGGCATGAACGCGACCAGCAGGTTCTTGCCGAGCGCCATCTCGCCGTTCTCGGTGGCCGGACCGTCGGCCAGGACCTGGCCCTCAATGATCCGGTCGCCCTCGGCGACGATGACCTTCTGGTTGACCGAGGTGCCCTGGTTGGACCGGGAGAACTTGGCCAGGCGGTACGTGATGTACGTGCCGTCGTCGTTGGTGGTGGTGATGTAGTCGGCGGAGACCTCCTGGACCACACCCGCCTTCTCGGCCTTGACCACGTCACCGGCGTCGGCGGCGGAGCGGTACTCCATGCCGGTGCCGACGAGCGGGGACTCGCTCTTGATGAGCGGCACGGCCTGGCGCATCATGTTCGCGCCCATGAGGGCACGGTTGGCGTCGTCGTGCTCCAGGAACGGGATCATCGCGGTCGCGACCGACACCATCTGGCGCGGCGAGACGTCCATGTAGTCGACGTCGTCACCGGGGACGTAGTCGACCTCGCCGCCACGACGGCGGACCAGGACGCGGGCCTCGGAGAAGCGCATGTCGTCGTTGAGCGTGGCGTTGGCCTGCGCGATGACGAAGCGGTCCTCCTCGTCGGCGGTCAGGTAGTCCACCTCGTCGGTGACCTGGCCGTCGACGACCTTGCGGTACGGCGTCTCGATGAAACCGAACGGGTTGATCCGGCCGTACGAGGCGAGCGAACCGATCAGACCGATGTTCGGGCCTTCGGGCGTCTCGATCGGGCACATGCGGCCGTAGTGCGACGGGTGAACGTCACGGACCTCGAAGCCGGCCCGCTCACGGGAGAGACCACCCGGGCCGAGGGCGTTCAGACGACGCTTGTGCGTCAGCCCCGACAGCGGGTTGTTCTGGTCCATGAACTGGGACAGCTGGCTGGTGCCGAAGAACTCCTTGATGGAGGCGACGACCGGCCGGATGTTGATCAGGGTCTGCGGCGTGATCGCCTCGACGTCCTGGGTCGTCATGCGCTCGCGCACGACGCGCTCCATACGGGCGAGACCCGTACGGACCTGGTTCTGGATCAGCTCGCCGACGTTGCGGATGCGGCGGTTGCCGAAGTGGTCGATGTCGTCGGTCTCGACGACGATCTCCCGGCCCGACTCGCCGACCGTCTCGGTCTCACCGGCGTGCAGCTTCACCAGGTACTTGATGGTGGCGATGACGTCGTCGGTGGTGAGCACGCCGGCGTCCAGCGGCTCGTCCGCGCCGAGCTTCTTGTTGACCTTGTAGCGGCCGACCTTGGCGAGGTCGTAGCGCTTCGGGTTGAAGTACAGGTTCTCCAGAAGCGTCTGCGCGGCCTCGCGGGTGGGGGGCTCGCCCGGACGCAGCTTGCGGTAGATGTCGAGCAGCGCGTCGTCCTGGCCCTGGGTGTGGTCCTTCTCCAGGGTGGCGCGCATGGACTCGTACTCGCCGAACTCCTCGAGGATCTGCTCGGTGGTCCAACCGAGCGCCTTGAGCAGGACGGTCACGGACTGCTTGCGCTTGCGGTCGATGCGCACACCGACCATGTCGCGCTTGTCGATCTCCATCTCCAGCCAGGCACCCCGGGACGGGATGATCTTGGCGGAGAAGATGTCCTTGTCGGACGTCTTGTCGATGGAGGAGTCGAAGTAGACGCCGGGCGAACGGACCAGCTGCGAGACCACGACACGCTCGGTGCCGTTGATGACGAAGGTGCCCTTGTTCGTCATGAGCGGGAAGTCGCCCATGAAGACCGTCTGGGACTTGATCTCGCCGGTCTCGTTGTTGGTGAACTCGGCGGTGACGAAGAGCGGGGCCGCGTACGTGAAGTCACGGTCCTTGCACTCGTCGATGCTGTTCTTCGGAGGCTCGAAACGGTGGTCGCGGAACGTCAGCGACATCGACCCGGAGAAGTCCTCGATCGGCGAGATCTCCTCGAAGATCTCCTCCAGACCGGACTTGGTGGGGACGTCCTGACCGGACTCCAGAGCCGACTCGACGCGAGCCTTCCACGCGTCGTTGCCGAGCAGCCAGTCAAAGCTCTCGGTTTGCAGCGCCAGAAGGTTCGGAACCTCGAGGGGCTCCTTGATCTTTGCAAAGGAGATGCGCAGCGGGGCGGTGCTGGCAGCGTTGTTCGTATTCGCGGTCGAGGCATTGCGCGAGGCGGCCAAGAGGGGGTCCTTCCGAGGGCTCGGACTCACTACGCGCGTACCGGTCCCTCTTCCGTGCACTAAGACAGGGGGTGCCATATGTGGCTAAAGAGCCAGGTCAGGCATGCTCTGGTCGTCAGTGCTCGGGCGAGGGCAGACCCCTGGTGACGGGCAGGGGGCAGCTAACAGGCAGCGCAAAGGGTCAGTGTAGCCACTTGGCACACTGATGTCCAGTGCGGTTCTCGGGGACCGTGTTCGCTCCTCGTTGTTCTCACCACCTGTGCGGCAAGGCCTCGCCCTCAACGCACCCAGATACTGCCCTCTTCGCCGTCGATCCATGCCTCGGATTCGGATCCTTGTGACGACGCCCTGAGAATTGCGCGCTGCGTGCGGTTCGTCAAGGCCCCCCTTGCCCAAACCGGTTGCCGCCAGGGGCTCTCAGGGCCCCGGCGACGGCACAACGAAGATCACCATACTCTCCGCCGTCACGCGTGCAAGGCAGCCGCCGCCGGACCCCCGGTACGCCGAAGAGCGACCACCCGGATGGATGATCGCTCTTCGGCGCTACGGCGTTACAGATCCTGACGGATCCGTGGTGCCTTCGTGGTCTTACTTGACCTCGACGGAGGCGCCGGCGCCCTTGAGGGACTCGGCGGCCTTCTCGGCGGCGTCCTTGGCGACCTTCTCGAGGACGGGCTTCGGGGCGCCGTCCACGAGGTCCTTGGCCTCCTTCAGACCCAGGGAGGTCAGCTCGCGCACGACCTTGATGACCTGGATCTTCTTGTCGCCGGCACCCGTGAGGATGACGTCGAACTCGTCCTGCTCGGCCTCGGCCTCGGCAGCGGCGCCACCAGCGGCACCACCGGCGACGACGACCGGCGCGGCAGCGGCGGCGGTGACGTCGAACTTCTCCTCGAAGGCCTTCACGAACTCGGAGAGCTCGATGAGGGTCATCTCCTCGAACTGGGCGAGCAGGTCGTCCTGGCTGAGCTTCGCCATGATGGCGGTCCTTCCACTAATTCGGCAGGTGCCGGATGTACGGGGTGAGGCGGGCGTACGTCGGCCCGCTGCGATCCGTGCCGCGCTCAGGCGGCCCGGATCAGAAAGCGAGCCGAGTTACTCGGCACCGCCCTGCTCGTCCTGCTTGGCACGGAGCGCGTCCACGGTGCGGACGAGCTTCGAGGGCAGCGCCTGGAAGACGGAGGCAGCCTGGGACTGCTTCGCCTTGAAGGCACCGGCCAGCTTGGAGAGCAGAACCTCGCGGGACTCGAGGTCCGCAAGCTTCTTGATCTCGTCGGCGGACAGCGCCTTGCCGTCAAGGACACCGCCCTTGATGACGAGGTTGGGGTTGTCCTTGGCGAAGTCGCGCAGACCCTTCGCCGACTCCACCGGGTCACCGGTGATGAAGGCGACAGCCGTCGGACCATTGAAGTGGTCGTCCAGCGTCGAGATCCCGGCCTCGTTGGCCGCAATCTTGGTCAGCGTGTTCTTCACCACGGCGTACTGGGCGTTCTCACCGAGCGACCGGCGCAGCGTCTTGAGCTGCGCCACGGTGAGACCGCGGTACTCGGTCAGCACGGCGGCGTTGGAGCTGCGGAACTTGTCCGTCAGCTCGGCAACCGCGGCAGCCTTGTCGGGCGTCGCCATAGAGCCTCGGCCTCCTTCCGGGTGATTCGGACCGCGCGGACCCGAAGGAGGACTGGGGAAAACGAAACGCCCCGGCGCAGGCGCACGGGGCGTGGCTCGACCGTCGCTCACGCGCACGAGGCGCGTACTCCGGGAGCTCATCCACAGTCACCTGCGCGGGTCGTCCGCAGTTCAGCGGATCCTTCGGCCACCGTGCCCTCCAGGGAGCACACGGCAACGACCAGCGGTCTTTGGCTTCTGTGGCAGCGTACGGGAACGGGGCAGTGTCAAGCAAATCCGCCCCTGCCGCCACCCCTGACGAGGGGGCGGCGACTCAGCCCTGCTGGGACTCCTTCATCATCTCGGCCAGGTCCATGGTGTCCTTGGCCGGCGGGGCGGCGACCTTCACCGGTTCGTTGAACCCGAGGAAGGTGAAGGTCATGTCCAGCGGACCCTTGTCGGCCTGACCGCGCATACGGAACTGCTTGGTCCGGTCGTCGCCGTCGATCCACAGATCCATGTTGAGCTTGTCGACGCCCATCTTCTCGTACTGCTCGAGGCTCTTCTGGCGCTTCTCCCGGGTGGCCTTGTCCTCGCCGGCGAGGGTCTTCTCCAGCTCGGCGACGGTGACCGTGCCCTTGTAGTGGGTGGTCTCGACGCCGTCGACGGTCTCGCTGCCGACCTTCTCGACGTCCTCGGCTCCGGTGAGGAAGGTGGACTCGGTCGCCGGGTTCTTGTCCGCCTGGGAGGCGCTGCCCAGCTGGTCCAGCTCCTCGCCGGCGCCCAGCGCGGACAGGTCGAACTTCATCCAGCTCTTGCCGTCCATCTCCTTGGCCGCCTCGGCGCCGCCGCCGATGTACATCGCCTTGTCGACGAGCCGGATCTCCGCGCTCGCGCCGGCGCCCTGGTCCAGCGCCGTCATCTTCATGCTCATCGCGAGCGTGGGCTTGATCCGCATCTGGGCCTCGGCCTTGACGCGGCCCTCCTCGGGCGTCCGGCCGGTCATCCGGTAGCGGATGGTGTCGATCTCCTCGGTGTTCTTCGCCGCCTTCGCGACCGCCGCCGCGGGCGTCATCTCAGGGGACTCCTCGGTCCCGCCGGAACAGCCAACGGCTCCGGCGGCGAGGAGCAGCGCGGCCACGGAGGCGCCCACGGGCACACGTACGGAAGTCTTCATCGGTATCCCCCCACGGGATTCAAGGAGCACAGGTGACGCGCAGCAGGTGCACAGCCGACGCACATCGGATCTCCACATCAAGGACGCGAGCGTATCCGAGATGGTTCGAGCGATCTTGTGATTTCCCGTCGGCGGTCGCTAGCGGTCCTGCGCCGCCAGCAGTTCCTTGAAGTCGGCCGTGTCCGCGGCCGGCGGGCGCTCGGTGGACACCTCGACGCCGTAGTCGCTGTAGTACGCGGTCTGGGTCAGCTCCCCGGTCTTCGTCCGGCCCCGTTCGACCTTCTTGACCAGCAGGTTCCGGTCGTCGACCCAGATGTCGACGGTCTGGGCGGTGGGCCCGCCGACCGTGCCGGACCAGTGGGTGGCGCGTCGGCCGCGCGTCTCCTCCTCGCCCACCTTGCGTACGTCCCTGGCGGTCAGCAGCAGCTTCACCGCCTGGTGGGGCGTGGTGTTGCGCATCTGGTCCGCGAACCCGGCGCCCGCGCCGCCGCCGAGGTCCTCCAGGTCGGCGTAGACGTACTTGATCCAGTGCCGGCCGCCGACCCGGGCGGCGAACTCGTCGCCCATCCGGGCGTAGTAGGCGTCGGCGAGGTACCGGGCCTCCATCGCGGTGGTGCCCAGCCGGCGCATCGTCTCGGCGGTGGTGCCACCGGTGTACGTGATCATGAGGGTGCCGGTGAGGCCGTCGTGCCAGCCCAGGGCGCCGGTGGCCTCCAGGGACAGCTCGGTGCCCATCACGGTCGTGGACTCCACCCGCGCCGAACCCGCCCGGCCGGTCGCCCGCTCGACGGCGCGCAGGGCGTCGGCCGAAGGGCCGGTGAGGGCCGGAGGGACGGAGGACGCCGGTGTCGAGGACCGCGGAGCCGAGGAGGCCGGGGCTGCGGGGTCCCCGGAGGACGTGCAGGCGGTGACGCCCGCCAGCATGACCGACACCGCGACCGAGACGACCGCACGGCGTACCGTCGTGCCCCTCATCCGCCCACCCCCTGTGCCCCGCGCGCCCCCTGCGCCTCGTGCGGGGGTCCCCTGCCCGCACGCTAGCCCAGGGTCGCGGGAAAAGGGACGGGCCCCGCACCTCGGAAGGTGCGGGGCCCGTGAACCGGTTGGGCGAGCCGTTGGCTCAGACCGCCGCCGGGTCCTCCTCGGTGAGGAGGTTGCGGGTGCGGTTGGAGTCGACCGGGATGCCGGGGCCGATCGTGGTGCTGATCGCGGCCTTCTTGATGTACCGGCCCTTCGCGGCGGACGGCTTGAGGCGGAGGATCTCCTCCAGCGCCGCGCCGTAGTTCTCCACCAGCTTGGTGTCGTCGAACGACGTCTTGCCGATGATGAAGTGCAGGTTCGAGTGCTTGTCGACGCGGAACTCGATCTTGCCGCCCTTGATGTCGTTGACAGCCTTGGCGACGTCCGGGGTCACGGTGCCGGTCTTGGGGTTCGGCATGAGACCACGGGGACCGAGCACGCGGCCGAGGCGGCCGACCTTGCCCATGAGGTCCGGGGTGGCGACGACGGCGTCGAAGTCCAGACGGCCCTTCGACACCTCGTCGATCAGTTCGTCGGCGCCGACGATGTCGGCGCCCGCGGCACGCGCGGCCTCGGCACGGTCGCCGGTCGCGAAGACCAGGACCCGGGCGGTCTTGCCGGTGCCGTGCGGGAGGTTCACGGTGCCACGGACCATCTGGTCGGCCTTGCGCGGGTCGACACCCAGGCGGAAGGCGACCTCGACGGTGCCGTCGAACTTGCTCGTGGAGGTCTCCTTGGCGAGACGGACGGCCTCGAGCGGGGCGTAGAGCTTGTCCCGGTCGATCTTGGCGTCCGCAGCGCGGAGAGACTTGCTGCGCTTGCTCACTACTGCTCCTGTTGGCTTCTGAGGAGTCGTGGTGCGGGCCGAGCCGGCCCTGCCACTACTGCTTGCTTACGGGGGTGGAGGTCAGCCCTCGACCGTGACGCCCATGGAACGGGCGGTACCGGCGATGATCTTCTCCGCCTGGTCCAGGTCGTTGGCGTTGAGGTCGGGCATCTTGGTGGTGGCGATCTCACGGACCTGGTCACGCGTGATCTTCGCGACCTTGGTCTTGTGCGGCTCGCCGGAGCCCTTCTCCACACCCGCGGCCTTGAGGATCATCTTCGCGGCCGGCGGGGTCTTGGTGATGAAGGTGAAGGAACGGTCCTCGTAGACCGTGATCTCCACCGGGATGACCCAGCCACGCTGCGACTCGGTCGCGGCGTTGTAGGCCTTGCAGAACTCCATGATGTTCACGCCGTGCTGACCCAGCGCGGGGCCGACCGGCGGAGCCGGGTTGGCGGCACCGGCCTGGATCTGGAGCTTGATGAGCCCCGTGACCTTCTTCTTCTTGGGAGGCATAGCTCTCCGGGTCCTTTCGATTCGGGTCCTGCCCGCGTTCGGGAGCTACCCGGACACAGGCATACCGCACAACGATAGCGGGTATAGATGCGCGGCCAAAAACCGAGCAGGTCAGACGAGCAGCCTGCGCCCGTCCGACCTGTTCGGAAGCGTTACGTCCAGAGAAGTACCGGTGAGGGGTACTAGTTCTTCTGGATCTGGTCGAAGCTCAGCTCGACCGGGGTCTCGCGGCCGAAGATCTCGACGAGGCCCTTGACCTTCTTCGAGTCGGCGTTGATCTCGTTGATCGTGGCCTGGAGCGTGGCGAAGGGGCCGTCGGTGACGGTGACCGAGTCGCCGACCTCGAAGTCCAGGACCTGGACCTCGACCTTGCGCTGCGGCGCCGGCTTGCCCTCGGCCTCGGCGGCCTCGCGGGCGGCCTTCTCCTCGGCCTCCGGGGCGAGCATCTTGACGATCTCGTCCAGCGTCAGCGGGTACGGGTCGTAGGCGTTGCCCACGAAGCCGGTGACACCGGGGGTGTTGCGGACGACACCCCAGGACTCGTTGGTCAGGTCCATGCGGACCAGGACGTAGCCCGGCAGCTTGTTCTGGCGGATCGTCTTGCGGTCGCCGTTCTTGATCTGGACGACCTCTTCCTGCGGCACCTCGGCCTGGAAGATGTAGTCCTCGACGTTCAGCGAGACGGCGCGCTGTTCGAGGTTGGTCTTCACGCGGTTCTCGTAACCGGCGTAGGTGTGGATCACGTACCACTCGCCGGGGAGGACGCGCAGTTCGCGGCGGAGCGCCTCGATCGGGTCCAGCTCGGGCTCGGTCTCCGCGGCCTCTTCCACCTGCTCGGCGGAGTCGTCGTCCGCGGCTTCCGCGGTCTCGTCGTCCTCGGCCTCTGCGGTCTCGTCCGCTTCGACGACGGCGTCGTCGGCAGCCTCGGCCTCGGCGGAGGCCTGGGTGTCCTCGTTGCCGGCGCCCTCGTCGGTGCCGGGCTCGTCCTCGACGGACTCGACCGGCTCGAAGGCGTCGTTCACGTTCGGGTCAGACACGGTGGCTGCTTCTTCCTGGATACATAGGGGTGGAACACGCGAAAGGGGCGCCGGGTACCTCGGCGCCCTTCGCTCTCGACTCAGCCGAAGACGTACTTGGCGGCGTGAGAGAAGCCATAGTCAATCAGAGTCACCAGGCCGATCATGATGACCACGAAGATGATCACCACGGTGGTGTACGTCGTCAGCTGATTCCGGGTCGGCCAGACAACCTTGCGGAGTTCCGCGACGATCTGACGGTAGAAGAGGGCGAGCCGCTTAAGGGGGCCCTTCTTGCCGCGCTTGCCGCCCTTGCGGGACTTCTTGTCCGCCGCCTCGTCCTGGGCATCAGGCATGTCGATGGAGCCCACGGCGTCCGTCACTCGTCCTCACCTGATTCCGGGTCGTGGCCGTGCCGCGCCCGGTTGGAGCCGCACGGCGGTGCATTGCTGTACGTACATGCGCACACATCCTGGCGATGGTGTGTGTAGCAGGGCCGGAGGGACTTGAACCCCCAACCGCTGGTTTTGGAGACCAGTGCTCTACCAATTGAGCTACGACCCTTTGTGTGTCCCCCAACGTACCGCATCCATCCGGATGCTTGGTGTGCACCGAATGATCGCGGGCTGCTGAAGGCCAACGAGGTGAGAGTGTACGTGCTCACGGGCCGGGCGTCGAACAGAATGGGGCGGCGAGGCGCCCCGCCAGGGGGCATTGGCCGAAGATCGCCCAGGCGGGCGCGGGGTTCCGGACTGATGTTCTGGGTCCTGCCCCGTTCCAGTTCCGTCCTGTTCAGTCCGTGAAACCCGTGTGCCGCCGCGGTTTGCGGTCTGGAACGATGGGGCCATGAGCGCTGCAACCCCTCCCACCGAGCGCCGGGTCTCCGCCCGAGTCGGCGCGATCTCCGAGTCCGCGACCCTCGCCGTGGACGCCAAGGCCAAGGCCCTGAAGGCCGCCGGGCGTCCGGTGATCGGCTTCGGCGCCGGTGAGCCCGACTTCCCGACGCCGGACTACATCGTCGAGGCCGCCGTCGAGGCGTGCAAGAACCCGAAGTACCACCGCTACACGCCGGCCGGCGGGCTGCCCGAGCTGAAGGCCGCCATCGCCGCGAAGACGCTGCGCGACTCCGGCTACGAGGTCGACCCGTCGCAGATCCTCGTGACCAACGGCGGCAAGCAGGCCATCTACGAGGCGTTCGCCGCGATCCTCGACCCGGGCGACGAGGTCATCGTCCCGGCCCCGTACTGGACGACGTACCCGGAGTCGATCCGGCTGGCCGGGGGCGTGCCCGTCGAGGTCGTCGCCGACGAGACGACCGGCTACCGGGTGAGCGTGGAGCAGCTGGAGGCCGCGCGCACGGACAGGACCAAGGTCGTCCTCTTCGTCTCGCCGTCGAACCCGACGGGGGCCGTGTACAGCGAGGCCGAGACCGAGGCGATCGGCCAGTGGGCCGTCGAGCACGGCCTGTGGGTGCTGACCGACGAGATCTACGAGCACCTCGTCTACGGCGACGCCTTCTCCGTGTCCATGCCGGCGCTGCTGCCCGAACTGCGCGACAAGTGCATCGTGGTCAACGGTGTCGCGAAGACGTACGCGATGACCGGCTGGCGGGTCGGGTGGGTCATCGGCCCGAAGGACGTCGTCAAGGCCGCGACGAACCTCCAGTCGCACGCCACGTCCAACGTGTCCAACGTGGCCCAGGCGGCGGCGATCGCCGCGGTCTCCGGCGACCTGGACGCCGTGGCGAAGATGCGGGAGGCCTTCGACCGGCGCCGCCAGACCATCGTGCGGATGCTCAACGAGATCGACGGCGTGGTGTGCCCGGAGCCCAAGGGCGCGTTCTACGCCTACCCGTCGGTGAAGGCGCTGGTCGGCAAGGAGATCCGCGGCAAGCGTCCGCAGGACACGGTCGAGCTGGCCGCGCTGATCCTGGAGGAGGCCGAGGTCGCGGTGGTGCCGGGTGAGGCGTTCGGTACGCCCGGGTACCTGCGGCTGTCGTACGCGCTCGGCGACGAGGACCTCGTCGAGGGCGTGAGCCGGATCCAGAAGCTGCTGGCGGAGGCCCGGGACTGACCCCGCCCGCTGCCGCGACAGAGCACTCCGGAACGTTCCGGAGTGCTCTGTTTGTTTGTGCGAGCAAGACCACGTACGGGGAAAGTGCTGTCGGGTCGGGCGTGTCGTGCGGCAGGATCGCGGAATGGAGCGTGTACGTGATGTCTCTGAACTGCCGAAGGCCCATCTCCACCTGCACTTCACCGGGTCGATGCGGCCCACGACCCTGCTGGAACTGGCCGACAAGCACGGTGTACGACTGCCCGAGACGCTGACCGAGGCGCTGGGCCGCGGTGAGTCGCCAAAACTGCGGGCGACGGACGAGCGGGGCTGGTTCCGCTTCCAGCGGCTGTACGACGCGGCGCGGTCGTGTCTGCAGGAGCCGGAGGACATCCAGCGGCTGGTGCGGGAGGCCGCGGAGGAGGATGTGCGGGACGGCTCGGGGTGGCTGGAGATCCAGGTGGACCCGACGTCGTACGCCCCGCGGCTGGGCGGGTTGATCCCGGCGCTGGAGATCATCCTGGACGCGGTGGAGACGACCGTGCGGGACACGGGGATCGGGATGCGGGTGCTGGTGGCCGCGAACCGGATGAAGCACCCCCTGGACGCGCGCACGCTGGCCCGGCTGGCGGTGCGGTACGCGGACCGGGGCGTGGTCGGGTTCGGCCTGTCCAACGACGAACGGCGGGGCATGGCCCGCGACTTCGACCGGGCGTTCGCGATCGCGCGTGAGGGCGGGCTGCTGTCGGCGCCGCACGGGGGTGAGCTGACCGGGCCGGCGTCGGTACGGGACTGCCTGGACGACCTGGAGGCGGACCGGATCGGGCACGGGGTACGGGCGGCGGAGGATCCGCGGCTGCTGAAGCGGCTCGCCGACCGGCAGGTGACGTGCGAGGTGTGTCCGGCGTCGAACGTCGCCCTGGGCGTGTACGAGAAGCCGGAGGACGTGCCGCTGCGGAAGCTGTTCGAGGCGGGCGTGCCGATGGCGCTGGGCGCGGACGATCCGCTGCTGTTCGGGGCGCGGCTGGCGGCTCAGTACGAGTTCGCCCGGGAGCACCACGGGTTCACGGACCCGGAACTGGCGGAGCTGGCGCGCCAGTCGGTGCGGGGGTCGGCGGCGCCGGAGGACGTGAAGGAGAAACTGCTGGCCGGGGTGGACGACTGGCTGGCCGGGTAGCCGGGCCGGATGCCCGCGCCGGCTCGCCGGGCGGGGCCCGATGGGGCCTGGAGACCTAGAGCCGCACGCCCACCGTCACGGGCTCGTTGACCAGCGTGACGCCGAACGCGTCGTGGACCCCGGCGACGACCTCGCGGGCCAGCGCCAGCAGGTCCTCCGTGGTGGCCTCGCCGCGGTTGGTCAGCGCCAGCGTGTGCTTGGTGGAGATCCGGGCGGGGCCGGTTCCGTAGCCCTTGGTGAAGCCGGCCTTGTCGATCAGCCAGGCCGCCGAGGTCTTGACGAGGCCGTCCCCGGCCGGGAAGGCGGGCGGCTCCGCCGAGTCCCCGAGCCGCTCGGACACCCGCGAACGGAACGCGGCGAACTCCTCGTCCGTGAGGATCGGGTTGGTGAAGAACGATCCGGCCGACCAGGTGTCGTGGTCGTCCGGGTTCAGCACCATGCCCTTCCCCGCGCGCAGCTTCAGCACGGTGTCGCGGGCGGCGGTCAGCCGGACCCGGTCACCCGCCTCGACGCCGAGCTCGCGGGCCGTCTCGGCGTAGCGGATGGGCGCGGAGAACCCGCGGGCGTCCTCCAGCCGGAAACGGACGCGCAGCACGACGAACCGCTCGGGTTCGGCCTTGAAGCGGCTGTTGCGGTACGAGAAGTCGCAGGCCGCGTTGGAGAGGGTGACCGTCTCCCGGTTCCTGCGGTCGTACGCCGTCACCTCGGTGATCGTGGAGCTGACCTCCTGGCCGTACGCGCCGACGTTCTGGATGGGCGTCGCGCCCGCCGAGCCGGGGATGCCGGCCAGGCACTCGACGCCGGCCAGTCCGGCCTCGACGGTGCGGGCGACGGCGTCGGACCAGATCTCGCCGGCCGCCAGCTCCAGCGTCGTGCCGTCGAGGGTGAGGCCGCGGGTGGCGATGTGCAGGGCGGTGCCGTCGAAGCCCTTGTCTCCGATGACCAGGTTGGATCCGCCGCCGATGAGCAGCAGGGGCGTGCCGGTGTCGTCGGCGTCGCGGACGGCGGCGATCACCTCGGCGTCGGTCGTGGCCGTGATCAGCCGGGTCGCCGGTCCTCCGAGTCGGAAGGTGGTCAGCGGGGCGAGGGGGGCGTCCTGGATTTCCTGCACGCGCCCAAGACTACGAGACGCCACCGACAGCCCCGGGCAGCGGGAAGCGCCCCGACCGTCCGGCCGGGGCGCTTCCTCCTTCACCGGGGGCGTCCTTCACCGCAGGCGCTGCCGTACTTCGGCCCAGCTGACCGGCAGCTCGTCGCTCGACGCCGGCCAGGAGGCGAACTTCGCGTCCCGCATCTGCGCGGAGAGCCCGCGGGAGGCCGGGGCGTGGGTGCCGGAGCGGGCGAAGTCCTTGAGCGCCTCGGGCGACTCCCAGGCGGACAGCGTCCAGAACGTCCGCTTGAAGGGCTCCGCCTTCAGGGACGCGCCGTACGCACCTCGCGCGCCCCTCACCTGCCGCCACACGCCCGGCGTGCGCGCCAGGAACTTCAGCGCTCCCCACAGCGTGCGGGTCTCGAAACGGGAGGCGAAGACGTGTACCTCCGTGGCCTGCGGCGGCTGGTTCGGCACGGTCCAGGGAAGGGTGGGCATGTCGGGCTCTCCTCTCGTCCTGCGCGGGTGCGGTCAGCTGGTGGCCGCGGGGGCGGCGGATGCGGTCTCCGCCGGCTCCGGGGTGGGGTTCGGGTTCGTTCCGGGCGTCTCCGTGGAGGTCCGGCCGGCCGGGCGGCCGCCCGGGATCAGCAGGGCCGCCACGCCTCCGAGGGCCACCACGGCCGCGCCGACCGCGACCGCGGGCCGCAGTCCGTCGACGAAGATCTGGGGGGACTCGTAGCCGCCCTGCGCCGCGAAGATCGAGGACATGACCGCGATGCCGAGCGCGCCGCCGACCTCGCGCAGGGCGTTGTTGGCGCCGGAGGCGATGCCCTGCTCCTTGTTCACGACGCTGGACATCACCAGGGCGGAGGCGGGAGCGAAGTACAGGGCCATGCCGATTCCGCTGATGATCAGACCGGGCAGCTGGACCCCGTAGGAGGCGTCGGCTGTGATCACCCAGGCGAGGTAGCCGAGGCCGGCCGCCTGGAGGAAGAGGCCCGCGGCGACGACCGGGCGCCCTCCGACGCGGTCCGAGAGGATGCCGGCGATGGGCGCGACCAGCATCGGCATCCCGGTCCAGGGCAGCATGCGCAGTCCCGCCTCGGTGGGCGAGTAGCCGAGCACCCCCTGCATGTACTGGCTGAGCAGGAAGATCGAGCCGAACATCCCGAGGAACATCAGCAGGCTCGCCGCGTTGATCCCGGCGAAGGCGCGGGAGCGGAAGAGGCGCATGGGCAGCATGGGGTTCCTGGCGCGGGTGCTGTAGAGGACGAAGCCGGCGAGCAGCGCCACCCCCGCGAACAGGGCCACGAGCACCACGGAACCGGTCCACCCGTCGACGGGGCCGCGGACCAGGCCGTAGACGATGCCGAAGAGTCCGCCACTGGCGAGCAGGGTGCCGGGGATGTCGAGCGGGGCGCCGGTGCCGTAGGACTCGGCGAGGCGGAGGCGGGCGAGCGGCAGCAGGGCCAGACCCAGCGGAACGTTCAGCCAGAAGATCCACTGCCAGGAGATGTGTTCGGTGAGGGTGCCGCCGACCAGCGGACCCGAGGCCACGGCCAGCCCGTTGACGGCGCCCCAGATGCCGTACGCCATCCCGCGGCGTTCGGCGGGTACGGCGGCCGTCAGCAGGGTCAGGGTGAGCGGCATCATGATCGCCGCGCCGACGCCCTGGACCGCGCGGGCGGCGATGAGCGAGTCGATGCCGGGTGCCATGGCCGCGGCGGCGGAGGCGACGGTGAAGACGGTCAGACCGACGATGAAGAGCTTGCGGCGGCCGAAGCGGTCGCCCAGTGCCGCGCCGAACATCAGGAGGACGGCGAAGGTGAGCGTGTACGCGCTCACGGTCCATTCCAGGTCGTGCAGCGCCCCGCCCAGGTCCTCGCGGATGGAGGGCAGGGCGGTGGTGACGACGAGGTTGTCGAGGGCGGCCATGAATCCGGCGACGCTGGTGATGACGAGGGCCCAGACGGCTCCCCCGCCGCGTGTGCTCCGACCTGTGCTGTGCTGTGACATCTCTCCCCCAGAGGGTGTGCACCGCTTGCGGTTTGTTTTTTGGTTAGTAATTGCTTACTAACTTCTCCGGGCATACGAGTGGCGTGCGACGGCACACGCCGCCGACCTCGCGCCCCTACGCGCCGTTCCGGTTCTCTTTGGCCCGCGCCGAGATGTAGAGGCCGTCCCAGATCCGGTGCCCCGGCGGAAAACCCATTCCCGCAAGGGTGTTGACGAGCATGCCGTACGCCATGAAGGTCGTCGTTTCGTCCACGTCGCCCCCCAGGGGCACGTGGACGGTGTCCCAGAGTTCCAGCCAGCCCCTGCGCACCATCTCGCCGAACTCGTGGTCCCCGGACGCCTCGGCCGCGGCGACCGTGACGTAGACCTGCAACTGCATCTGCAGCTTCTCGGGGTGATCGGCGATCAATTGCGTGTATGCCTCGGCCATGGAGTGCAGGGCCTCTTCGCCGTGCAGCCCCTCGGACGCCGTCTCGAACACCTCGCGCGTGTCCTGGAGACAGCGTTCCGCGACGGCGAGGAAGATCGCTTTCTTGCCCGGAAAGAGCCGGAAGAGGTACGGCTGGGAGACCCCCACCCGCTTGGCGATGGCCTCCGTGGAGGTGCCGTAGTAGCCACCCCGGGCGAACTCGGTCGTCGCCGCGCGGATGACGCTCTCGCGTCGCTCCTCTGCGCTCATCCTGACCATGGATAGAAAGTTAGTACTCAATCACTAACTACGTCAAGGGGTAAGGGACGCTCTCAATGGAGAACGCCCCTTACCGCACTCTCAGCCCAGGCGGACGACCGCCCGGGACATGCCCAGGACCTTCTGGCCGCCGCTGGTGGCCGTGAGGTCGACGCGGACGGTGTTGTCGTCGAGCTTGGCCGCGACCTTGCCGCTGACCTCGATCACGGCACCCTGGTCGTCGTTCGGTACGACGACGGGCCGGGTGAAGCGGACGCCGTACTCCACGACCGCGCCCGGGTCGCCGACCCAGTCGGTGACCACGCGGATGGCCTCGGCCATGGTGAACATGCCGTGCGCGATGACGTCCGGCAGGCCGACGTCCTTGGCGAACTTCTCGTTCCAGTGGATCGGGTTGAAGTCGCCGGAGGCACCCGCGTACTGGACGAGCTTGGCACGGTCCACCGGGAAGGACTGCGCCGGCAGTTCGGTGCCGACCTCGACGTCGCCGTACGCGATCCCGGCGCCGGGAGAGGCCGGAGGCGTCATGGTGGGGTCCGTCACGGTGCTCACGCCTCCTCGGCCGCGCGGGCCACGAGCTTGGTCCAGGCGGTGACGACGTGCTCGCCGAGCTCGTCGTGAACCTCGCCGCGGATGTCCAGGACGTCGTTGCCGGCCAGCGACTTGATCGCCTCGATGGTCGAGGTGACGGTGAGGCGGTCACCGGCCCGCACCGGGCGGACGTAGGCGAACTTCTGGTCGCCGTGCACCACCCGGCTGTAGTCGAGGCCCAGCTGCGGGTCCTCGACGACCTGCCTGGCCGCCTTGAACGTGATCGAGAACACGAAGGTCGGCGGGGCGATCACGTCCGGGTGGCCGAGCGACTTCGCGGCCTCCGTGTCCGTGTACGCCGGGTTGGCGTCCCCCACGGCCTCCGCGAACTCGCGGATCTTCTCCCGGCCCACCTCGTAGGGCGCGGTCGGCGGATAGGTCCGCCCCACGAACGACTGGTCGAGCGCCATGGGCTCGCTCCTCCTGCTGTTTTGCTCTGCTCTGCTGTGCGGTGGGTGCCCCGCTGGGCACCACTGACCCAAACGACGCGAGGCCGCCCCCAGGTATCGGGGACGGCCTCGTGTACGAGCCTTTTTATCGCGTTTCGCGGTGCGCGGTGTGCGCGTTGCAACGCGGGCAGTGCTTCTTCATCTCCAGTCGGTCCGGGTTGTTGCGCCGGTTCTTCTTGGTGATGTAGTTCCGCTCCTTGCACTCCACGCAGGCCAGCGTGATCTTCGGGCGGACGTCGGTGGCAGCCACGTGAGTGCTCCTTGACGGACGGATTGATGATATTAACGCAGGAAAGAGTAGCCGATTGAAGGACCGACCCCGCAATCGGCTACTGTCAGTAGCGGTGACCGGACTTGAACCGGTGACACAGCGATTATGAGCCGCTTGCTCTACCGACTGAGCTACACCGCTGTGATGCGATCGGGCCCCGCCTCGCGGCGGGAACCTCTCACACCAGAGCCCCAAAACGGAATCGAACCGTTGACCTTCTCCTTACCATGGAGACGCTCTGCCGACTGAGCTATTGGGGCGAGCGATGAAGACATTACACGGTCGCCCGCCGTTCGCCCAAATCCGTTTCGTCGCCCCTGACCCGTCCCGTACCCACCACTCCGGAGGGCCGGACCGCGCCGGTACGACTATTGCGCTCCTCCGCGCCACGGGCTGATCACCGTCCTAGGCTCGACTCACTCTGCGTGATCTTGCGTCCCCCACTGCGCAGCCCCGAGCCCAGAGGAGCGCGATGCCCGACAGCCAGCCGCAGCCGCCCCGTTCGCCCTCCCCCTCGGGCCCCGCCGACCACGGTTCGCTCCTGCTCTCCGGGGCTCGGCTCACCGACGGCCGGACCGTGGACGTGCGGCTCCACGGCGGGCGCATCGAGGCCGTCGGCACCGCCGGCAGCCTGACCCCGGCCCGCACGCCGGGACCCGGCACCCGCGTCGACCTCGGCGGCTACCTGCTGCTCCCCGCCCCCGCCGAACCCCACGTCCACCCCGACACGGCCCTGACCGCCGACGTCCCGGGCCCCGTCTCCTACGAACCCGAGGACGTCCAGCGCCGGGCCACCGAGGCCGCCCTGCTCCAGCTCGGACACGGGGCGACCGCGATGCGGGCGCATGTGCGCGTGGGCGACGTCGCGGGGCTGGGCGCGCTGACCGCCGTACTGCGGGCGCGGCGTTCGCTGCGCGGTCTGGCCGAGCTCACGACGGTGGCGATGCCGAGGGTGCTGACCGGCGTCGCCGGGGCCGACGGTCTTGCGATGCTGCGGGACGCGGTCAAGATGGGCGCGGACGTGGTGGGCGGGTGCCCCGACCTGGACCCCGATCCGGCGGGGTACGTGGAGGCGGTCCTGGAGGTCGCGGCCGAGCAGGGCTGCCCGGTCGACCTGCACACGGACGCGGCCGATCCGGCGCGGCTGGCCCGGCTGGCGGCCATGGCGGGCGGGCTGCGCCCCGGGGTGGCCCTCGGTCCCTGCGAGGGCCTCGGCCTGCTGCCGGCCGAGGTCGCCTCCCGGGCCGCGGAACAGCTCGCGGCGGCCGGGGTGACCGTGGTCTGCCTGCCGCAGGGCGCGTGCGGCGCGGCCGACCACCCCGACGGCACGGCTCCGGTACGGCTGCTGCGGGCGGCCGGGGTGCGGGTCGCCGCCGGGAGCGGCGCACTCCGGGACGTCTCCAACCCCGTCGGGCGCGGCGACCCCCTGGAGGCGGCGTACCTGCTCGCCTCACGCCACGGGCTGCGCCCCCAGGACGCGTACGAGGCGGTGAGCACGGGAGCACGGGCGGCGCTCGGCCTGCCCGAGGTGCGGGTGGAGGCCGGTTTCCCGGCCGAGCTCCTCGCGGTACGCGGCGACCGGCTGGCGGGGGCGCTGTCCCTGGCGTACAGCCGCGTCGTGGTGCACCGGGGGCGCGTGGTGTCGCGGACCAGCGCGGTACGGGAGTACGGCGACCAGGACGGCGGCGCCGCGGACCTGGGGCTGCCTCGGCAGGGGCGGGGGGAGCGCGGGGGTCCGCCGAGCTGAGCGACCGGACCGAAGTCGTGCGGCGGGTGCGGCTGTCGGGGCGTACGGTCGAAGACATGCGCATTGTCATCGCTGGTGGTCATGGTCAGATCGCGCTGCGGCTGGAGCGGTTGCTCGCCGCGCGCGGCGACGAGGTGGCGGGCATCATCCGCAAGGCCGAACAGGCCGACGATCTCCGTGCGGCCGGTGCCGAACCGATCGTGCTCGATCTGGAGTCGGCCTCACTGGAGGAGGTCGCGGAGTGCCTGCGGGGCGCCGGCGCGGCGGTCTTCGCGGCGGGCGCTGGCCCCGGAAGCGGGGTGGACCGCAAGGACACGGTGGACAAGTCGGCGGCGGTCCTCTTCGCGGACGCGGCGGTCCGGGCGGGCGTACGGCGCTTCGTGGTCGTGTCCTCCATGGGCGCCGACCCCGCGCACCAGGGGGACGAGATCTTCGACGTCTACCTGCGTGCCAAGGGCGAGGCCGACGCGCACGTCCGCTCGCTGGACGAGCTGGACTGGACGATCCTGCGCCCCGGCATGCTGACGGACGACGCGGGCACCGGCCTCGTACGGCTGGAGGCGCACACCGGCCGCGGCCCCGTCCCGCGCGACGACGTGGCCGCGGCCCTGGCCGAACTGGTCGACACCCCGGCGACGCACGGCCTGACCCTGGAACTGATCAGCGGTTCGACACCGGTGTCGGTGGCGGTGAAGTCGGTGGCCGGGAACTGAGGCGGGCTCCCGGGCCGGGCGGAGCGGGGCGAACGGGGACGCGGGGGCGGGCGGGAGGCGCCCGGGGGGTACGCGGGACTCGGTACGCGGGACGGGGTCAGAACAGGGGGAGCTGTCCGGGGAAGTCGGGGACGACATACCCGTCCAATGACGGCTGCGCCGCCCCGAGTTGCGCCGTCCGCCGCGATCCGGGGCACGACACCAGCTCACCGCCGCCCCGCGCTCCGGGCGGGTCATGACGCGCGTACCGCCCCGCGACGACGGCGATCTCGCGACGGCACTCGGGGCACATTCTGCGACGGGAGGACGAGGCCATGTCCCCAGTCTGCCCGCAACGCATGCCCGTCGGGCGGCCACGGGCGCGAGCGTCTTGGGCGAGCACCTGAGGAAGGGCCCCCTGACATCCTGCGAGCGCTGATGTGTACGGCACGGCCGGAAAAGCGCGCGCGGCGACAGCTCAGCCGTTTGATTCAATGACCCGCATGGCGGCGGACGGCACATACCTGGGACCGTTGGAACTGGTCAGCGGACATTGGGGAGTCGGGGACGCCACGCGATCCGACGCCCACTGGGTGGAGTTCCGCCCGGACGGGCTCCACCAGCACGAGCCGGGCTCGGAGGGACGGCTGATCCCGTGGTCCAGGATCATGACCGGCATCTCCTTCAGCTGGGGCAAACACTCCTGGAGCTCAAACAGCAGGGGCATGTACACGCTGAAGGGAAGGGTCGCCGGGAGCAGCGGCGGCGGCTGGATGCACATGACGCTGCGCCACCCGTACGAGAACCACTCACTGCGCTTCGACCGGCACACGCGCCCGTATCGGGCGGTGGATGCCCTACGGCTGGAGAGCCTGCTGCGGCAGCTCGTCGACGAGGGAAGGCTCCACCTGCTCGGCGACCCGGAATGGGTGGGCCGCGCCGTGGCACACCTGACCGGCGGGAAGAACAGCTGGATCACAAACCGAGCGCTGCAACGGGCGGCGACGGAGGCCATAGCAGCGGCCGGCCCCCGCGTTCCCTGACGACACACCTGCCCTGCACTCGTCGTCGGTCCGGGAACGACGAAAGGGTCTGTGATCAGCATTGCTGCTGATCACAGACCCTTTCGGTCTTGTGGCGGCGCCAGGATTCGAACCTGGGAAGGCTGAGCCGGCAGATTTACAGTCTGCGCGGCATGCAGCGGGCGACCTGCGCCTCCCACCGACCGCGTCCCCAGAACCTCACGGATGCCCCAGAGCCTTAGACGTTTCAGTCCTCGGCGTCCGGATCAGTCTCCGGAACCTCGTCAAACAACGCGACCCTCCACCACAGGGACTGGCTGTCTCCGTCTCCCGGCGTCGGGTGATACTCGCTGTTGATCTCGATGCCCAGACCGAGCTCGGCTGCGGACTCCAACGCCTTCACGGCGTCCTTCAGGCTGTCCGTGTACATCAGCTTGATCTGCGTTGGCTCGACTTCGTTCGACAACGTGCCACCTCAACATGTGATCCCGCATCCTCAGGCAGGATCGTGCCAGGGGGATGGAAGTCCTGGGGTCGGTTCACGCAGGACAGTGCCTGGTCGGGCTACGCCTGCCAGCAGAGCTCTCCCTGCCCCACGCCCCATGGGTAGGGCACACTGCCAACAGTGGAGGCGCGCACGTCTGCAGAACAGGGGGCCTAGTGGAGAGCATGCCCGGCGGCGATGAGGAACCGAAGACAGTTCCCTATTCGCACAACGAGGGACGAATAGCCGCTATCCGATCACTAGTCAGTGGCGCATTTCAAGACGCTACTAGCTATTACGAAATAGGCAGCGCACTTTTTTCGGCAGGCGCATCGACGACTACTCCGGAAACCCAAGCCGAAATCCGCGAAGTAGCCTCCATCTTCTACTACAGAATTCACCTCGAACGGGGCAATAACGCTAAACCCGGCGCATCTCTTGAACCGTTGAACGAGGACAATAGCTCACGCTTTTGGCCGCGCCCGATTCGGGCTGCAGATGCCGAAGTCAGGAAGCTATGGAATGCCCTTCTGGAAGAAAGCACTGAACCAGAACTACAAGGGCTGCTTTCAGACCTGCTGTTTTCCGTTCGCCATCCGAAACCACACATATACGCCCGCCAAGCCGTTGAATCCTACGTGCGCGCCGCTAACGAAGGACAGTTCTCGGGGCTCCACAGAAGCGAAATGCTAGTGCGAGCGTGGACCATTATGCGCTCCCTCAACCTCAGAGACCTCGAAGCTTCCGTCGAGCAGGCCATGACTACCTCGGTCAGCGCGACCCTGACCGCCGATGTGTCCGCCCCGGGGTCCTGCTTTCCACTTCTTCGGTGTCTTCTTGAGGGACGGATGGGAGGTAAGCGCGGATCTAAAGACGTCGAACTCCCTCCTGAAGCGGTGGACTACCTGTTTGCAGCACTGGAGCGATACAAAACCGATTACCTCACTCTGCAACTAGCAGACATGGCGCGAGGTCATCTGAAAGACTCAACCCTGATCGACCGGGCCCTCCGCAAAGCAGCGGAAAATCTTCTGGAGCAGGCTGCACAAGAGGTTAACGGCCACATCAAGACCCACAGGCTTGAGCAAGCAGCAAAATTCGCACGCCGATTCCACCTGGAAGATATTCACGCCGAGTGCGTAAGGATGCTGCAAGCCGTCGACCCATCCTCCTTTGAATGGATCACCATCAGGGCCGCGTCATCCTTGCGCCCCAGCGACATCGAGTCCTACCTGCGCACGTTCGATCGACCCGAACTAATTGAGGCATTGGTCTACTTCTTCGAGACGCCAGCACCAAGTGGGTCACGGGAACAAAATGAAAAACTAGCGAGGGACATTATAGACAACTCGCTAACTAGCAGGATCATGGGCACGGCGACCTATGGGGCCCACGGCCTCCCTCAGAAGTCATACAACACAGATGACGAGAAGCTGGAGCATCAACTCAACACTATTGAGAATATCGCTCTGCGCACTCAGGGCATCATTCTTTCTGCCGCGCTAGACAGAATGTCCGACGTGCACACCATCCCAGAAACCGAAGTGCTACACGTATGGCTGATGGAAGCCTACGGCTCAGACCCGGGGCTTTGCATGTCCCTTGCTCAGAGCCTGTCGCTCTACTGGCAAGGAAACTACATAGCCTGTGCACAGTTGGCCATGCCACGCATCGAGGCGGCAATCCGTTCCATCCTGCTCTTGCTCAACGAGCCGATCTACAGGGTGGAGGAAGAGAAGTCACCTGGGCAGTTCCCCGGACTGGGATTCATGCTGCCCCAGCTTGAGAGGTACGGTTTTGACCCTGACTGGTCTTCCTTCATTCGCGCCCTCTTGCTGACGCCAGGGAGGAATCTGCGAAACCTGGGGGCACACGGCTTCTTGCAGGATATCGATAATCAGACTGCCGCTCTGATTATTCGAGCGCTCGCCGTAGTGGCCTTGCTGGCCCCTGAGGAGACCAGTAAGAAGGCAAGTGCAGCACACGCAGCAAAGGACCCATTTCCTGCACGTTCCCGCACAGGAAATGGGACTCTCTTCGACCACCTACTGGTTAAGGCAGAATCCTGCATCAGCAAGATTCTACTGATGCGCTCTCTCAGGAAGTGACGCCCCGCGCCCACAAACCATCTGCATACACGCCCCACCATCACACTCGTTATGGTGGGGCCGCGTCGCAAAGGTAAAGGCCACTATGCTGGCGGCACGACAGGAGAACGGAGAGTACTCCGCGCATGGGACCAAAGACGACCAAGGTTTACGAGACGCTTCGAGACCGGCTCGCGGCTGGCGAGTACGCCCCTGGCGACAAGCTCCCTTCAGAACGCACGCTGGTCGCTGAGCTCAGCATCGGCCGGACAGCACTGCGGCAGGTGCTGGCTCGTCTCGTGGCCGAGGGAGCGTTGGAGGTACGAGGCCGTAGTTCATACCGGGTGCCGGGCGCGGTCAGCGTCGGGCACCCTGAGGGAGTGAAGCCGTGGCGCATCCGCGGTGAGCGCAACCTGTACGACAACCGATGGGTGAAGCTCCAGCTTTGGGATGTGGAACCGCCCGGGATGGAACCCTTTGAACACCACGTAGTGAAGTTGCACCACGTGGCCATCACCGCCGTGCTGGATAAGCACGACCGCGTCCTGATGATGTGGCGGTACCGCTTCGTGCCCCGACAGTTCGGCTGGGAGCTCCCGGGCGGCATCGTTGACCCCGGCGAGGAACCAGCGGACACGGCTCTACGCGAAGTGGTCGAAGAGACCGGGTGGCGCCCGAAGACGCTGGAACACGTCGTGAGCTATCAGCCCATGGTCGGCATGGTGGACTCGCCCCATGAAATCTTCGTCGGCCACGGGGCGGTGAGGGTCGGCGAACCGACCGACCTAGAGGAAGCCGGCCACATCGAGTGGGTCCCCCTCGCGGACATCCCGGGGCTCATGGCCCGCGGTGAGCTGATGGGGTCCGGCACCCTCGTTGCCCTGCTGCACATCCTGGCCAATCGGCGCGCGCAAGGGGTCACAGTCGCGCGCTGAGCATGTCGACGCGGCGGCGCTGCCGGACCGAGCCGGTCCGGCTCGCCAACAGGCGAGCCTGCCGCAAGTGCGTGCCGGCGTCGTCGTACTCGGCTCGGGTGACATGCGCCTGGGCCAAGTCGGCGTGCAGTCCGGCCCGAGCACGCACGAAGGTCGGGTCCATGACCTCAAGCGCGCCGTAGAGGCTGATGACCGCCGACTCCTCCCCGAGTAAGGCGAGCACGTTGCCCTGCCAGCGTGCGAGATGGGCACCGTTCAGAAAGATGCTCAGCATGTCCGGGTCCCGATCCTCGGGGCCCGGCGGAATGACGGCCATGGCCGCGTCCAGCGCCCGTCGGCAGTCGTCCGGCATTCCGGCGTGCGCGCACATCTCTGCTTCCGCGGCATACAGCCACGCCCGAAGCCGAGCGGAACCGGACTGTCCGACGATGCGCCGCGCGTCGCGCACGAGGTCGACGGCGAGCGCCGGCCGTCCCGCCTCGCAGAGCACGTACGCCTGCTCGCCCATGGCGTGAGCCAGGTACATCGGTGCCTCAGCATCGCGCGCCGCGCGCTTCGCGAGTTCGTAGTGCCGCCACGCTCGCTCGATCGCCCCCGAGTCGATCGCCTGCCACGCCGCCAAGGTCGATGCACCGGCGAGCGCGAGCGCCACGGGCCGACGCGTAGCAGGCAGTACGGCGAAGTTGAGCGCGTCTTCGAGGGCGGAAAGATGGCCGGTCATCTGGTCGACCAGGGCCGCAGCGCCCCTCTGGCGGTCCATGGTGCGCAGTAGCTCGGTCTGATCGTTGAACGTCTTCACCATGGACTCACTGACGCTGCTGGCCGAGTCGATCCGGCTCAGAAGGTCGTCATAGCCATCTGCGGCCGGTGCCGCCGGCGTCGGGGCGCTGGCCCGCAGTTCCCCGTCCGTAACGCCGAGGAGCTGCCGCAGGACACGCGCGTACCGGTCGGAGATGGTGCGCTTGCCGTTCTCCCACTCGGACACGTACACCCGCAAACTCGCGGTCGAAGCAACGTCCGTGAGGTTCCGTCGGGCGAACTGCTCGATCTCGCGAACCAGTCGTTCCTGCGACCATCCGCGCGCAGTCCGCGCACTCCGAAGTCCCGCACTCATGGGTCCACCTCCCGGCGTTTGCTTGCCTCACACCACCTTGTCAGCCTGACGAACGTCGCCGCAGGTCAACAGGGGTTAATAGGCCGAAAGTTAAGCCCTGTTGGCTACCGGCGGCCCTGCCTCAAGAGGTCTTCTGGAGATGCACCGCGACGGTTCGACCGCCATCCGAACCAGCGAACCACCTTGACTCTGGTGCGCACCAGATGCATCCTACTGGTGCGCACCAGATAAGGCCGGTCCCGGAATCACGGTGTGCGAGGCAGCGCCCGGACGCACGGCCCGGAGTACGCGCTGTGGAGAACTCAACAGAGTGCCGACCCAGCCGCATGAACACATGTGGTCGATGGGTGCGGGTCACCATCCCGACCGCCCATGTCGGGCCGGGTGACCCGCCCGGATCCACCCCACTGGGGTGGTGACTGGCATTGCGGGATCTGACAACCGCAGAACCTTTCGCGGCATCGGCCGCGCTTCGAACCTCAGCCTTTCCGCCGTGCTGGTCGCGGCGGCCGGTTGCCTCCGCTGCTCGTCTCGTACGAGCAGCGCTGAGGGGAGCCGGAACCGACTCCAACGGCAAGCGGCTCCCGGGGTGCCACCCGGGAGCCGCGTTCGGGCCGTTCCTCGCTGGAAGGAACCACGACCCATGGACCACATCGTCACTGTTCAGGACGCTGTTACCGCGTTCGCCGACTTCATGGAGCCGACGGACGCGGAGCTGCACGCGATCGAGCAGGAGATGCCCGTCATCCTCGCGGACGTCGACCTGCTGGACGCGCACATCGTCACCCTCGACCGCACGCCGACCGAGGTCGACGAGCGCCGCATCCGCCGGGCCCGTCGGCGCGCGCTCGCCGCCCGCGTCGCGCTGGTCAACCGCACGGCCGGTGCGAGCCTGCCCGGCGGTGCCGCATGAGCGCCACCGACGGGAACCTGACCGCCGCGCACGCCGAGGTAAAGGCGGAGATCACGCGGACGGACACCAAGACGGCGCTGCTGCTGGCGTTCGTCGGCGCCCTGCTCGCCGGTACGTGGACGGTCGCCCGCGACCTGCCGCTGACCGCGCCCGCCGCCGTCGCTGGCAGTCTGGGACTGGCACTGCTGGTCGGCGCGGCCGGCCTGCTGCTGCGGTCGGTCCGCCCGAACCTGAGCGGCCAGCACGGCTTCCCCCTGTGGGCCACCCTCACCGCCGACGAGATCGGCGCCGCCGTCGCCCGGGACCTGGCCGCCGACATCGCCGGACTGTCCCGGCTCGCGGTCGCCAAGTTCACGTGCCTGCGCCGCGCGGTCGACCTCACCATGACCGGCGGCGCCCTGCTCATCCTGGCGGCTCTGCTCGCGGCGGGGGGTGCGGCATGAACCTTCACCGCAAGGGCCGCGCCGCCCTCGTGCTCGCTCTGGTGGCTGTGGTCGGTATGGCGTTCCGGGTGTCGTGGAACGCGTTGCGGGACATCGCCGGCGCGGTCGGCGCGGACGAGACGGCGGCGATGCTGTACCCGTTCGTGGTCGACGGCCTCATGGCGCTCGCCCTGATCGCCACCCTGGTCCTGGCCGACCGGGACCGCACGTTCGCCCTGCGCGTGCTGGGGGCGTACACGGTCGCCTCCCTGGTCCTCAACTACGTGCACGGCCTCGTGCCCGAGCTGCACGGCCGCACGGTCGACTGGGGGCGGCTGGCCGACTGGAATCCGGCGAACTGGGCCCTGGTCCTGCTCGCCACGTCGCTGCCGGTCGGGTCGATCTACTTCGGTTCCGACCTCGTGGCCAAGGTCCTGCACCACCGCCCCACCCCGATCCCGGCCGCGAGCGCGAATGCGGAGGAATGCACCGAGACCGAGAGGAAACGGTCTACGGCTGACCTGCCCGTATCGACCCCCGCTCCGATCACCGCGAACGCGGCGGCGCTGCCCCGGCCCGTGGCCGTCGGCTTCGTGAAATCGACGCTCCCGGCCAAGCCGCTCCCGCAGGTCGACCCCGCTCCGGTCGCCCCGATCGAGCGGCGTGCGGTGGCAGCGGAGTCGACCCGCCCGCGCCGCGCGACGGGCCGTGTCCCGGCGGTGGCGAAGTCGAGTCGGCCGAAGCGGACGCCGGATCAGTTGCTCGCCGAGGCGCGGGAGGCGACGGCCGATTGGCCGGACGCGAAGGTGACCGCGGAGGGGATCCGGCGGGCGGTGCGCACGTCTCCGGTCAACGCGCGGGCGCTGCGGGACACCCTGCGGGCGGAGCGCGCCGGGGCGGCGGCGTGAGCGGGTTGCGTATCGGTTCGCTCTGCTCGGGTTACGGCGGTCTGGACATGGCGGTCCAGGCCGTGTTCGGGGGCTCGCTGGCGTGGGTCGCGGACAACGACGCCGGAGCTTGCCGCATCCTCGCCCGCCACCACCCGCAGGTGCCGAACCTGGGCGACATCACCTCCGCCCCCTGGGACGAGGTGGAGCCGGTCGACGTCGTGACGGGCGGCTACCCGTGCCAGCCGTTCAGTTCCGCCGGCAAGAGGAAGGGAACCGCTGATGAGCGGCACATCTGGCCCGACATCGCCCGTGCCCTTGGGGTTCTACGACCCCGTCTCGCGGTGTTTGAGAACGTCGCAGGGCACCTTTCTCTCGGATTCGACTCCGTCCTCTGTGACCTTGCCGCCCTCGGGTTCGATGCGCGGTGGTGCACTCTTCGCGCATCTGACGTGGGAGCGGCTCACCAGCGCAAGCGCCTGTTCGTCCTCGCCTGGCCTGCCGACTCCGGCAGCACGGGACTGGAGGGGCGGCGGGCAGCGCGGGCAGCTTCCGACCGCCGTCGACTCGCTCCTGCCGACCCCGTCGACCTCGGAGAACACCGGAGCCGGACATGCGGCCCAGGGCGGGATGAACCTGCGCCACGTCGTCTCACTGCTGCCCACCCCGCGCGCGTCGGAGAACGAGAACCGGCAGACCAAACGCAGCCCCTCGCAGGAAGCCGGGAGGCACGGCAAGAGCCTGGCCGCCGAGATGGGCTCGCTGCTGCCGACCCCGCGGGCGTTGGACGGGGCGAAGGGCGCCGTCTCGCGCACGGAAGCGACGGACCGGCGCGTGCAGTCCGGAACGGCGAATCTGGCGGAGGTGGCGGTGAGCGCGTTCCCGACGGTCCCGTCGGGTGGGGCGAGTACGCCGAAGCGGTCGCGCGGTGGGAGGCGGTTCTCCAGCGCCCCGCCCCCGGGCCAGTTGACGCTGTGGGACGGCTGAGTCCCGCCTTCGTCGAATGGCTCATGGGCCTGCCCGCCGGACACGTCACCGACGTCCCCGGCCTGTCCCGCTCCGCACAGCTCAAAGCGTTGGGCAACGGCGTGGTCCCGCAACAGGCCACGGCCGCGCTGCGCTTCCTCGCCCCCGCCGCCCTCCCCTCCCGCACGGCCGCATGACCGTCCCGAACCTTCGAGGAGTAGCCAACCGATGCGTAACGCCGACATCCGCCGTCTGGACCGCGCGATCCTGGCGACACAGAAGAAGCTCGAAGCGGTCCGCCGGGGCGAGTGGTGGCCGCTGAACGGCAGTGAGCGCCGGGCCATGGCCCGCTCGCTGGCCGCCGGCGGCTACAAGGTCGCCCGGGGCCGCAGCGCGGGCCGCGAGGAACAGCGCATGGACGCCACCGGCAACAGCGCCGAGATGCGGCTGAGCGCGGAGCTGACGGCCCTGCACGGCGAGCGCCAGCGCCTCCTCACCGAGTCCGCCCGCGACAAGGCCAAGCGCAGGTCGTCGGGCTGGTTCTGACCAGCCTCTTTCGGTACCGGGGTGGCCGCTCTTTCCACGGACCCGGCCACCCCGGCTCACTCCCTCACTCCCGCCCCGAAGGGGCAGTCAGGAGCAGTTCCAGCATGTCCGAGAACGTCGTCCACCTCCACAAGGCCACCGACCCCCCGACCGCCGACACCGCACCGACGGTGCTCACGGTCGTGCCCGACGTGCCCCCGGCGCGGCCCGTGCCGCTGTGGGTCCGCTCCGGCCGCGCCGTGAAGTCGGCCGCCACGCACGAGACGACCCGGGCCACGGTCCGGGCGGCGGCCCGGCACGGCCTCTACACCTTCAACGGCGGCCGGATCGTCGCCCGCCGGGCGTGGGACGGCCGTACCGGCTCCCGGTACGAGCGGATGATCCGCGCGGCCGAAGCCGCCGGGAACCTCGAAGCGGCCGAGGAGTGGGAGGAGCGGCTGCAGCGCTTCCGCGCCGCCCGCCACCACCGCCGCATGGACCTCCTGCACTCCCCGGTCGAGGCCGCCAAGGGCGTGGCCGTCGGCGCCGGGATGAGCATCGGTGTCCTGGTCGCCCTCGGCGTCGTCATGGCCATCAGCACCGGCCACGTCGGCGACGTCATCACCCCGCTGTCGGCAACCGTCGACTTCATCGCCCTGCTGATCCGCATCGTCCAGGTGGTGTGGGGTCCGGCCCTGTCGATCGGCCCGTTCCTCGCCCTGCTCGCCCTGTGGTCGGTCGGCCGCAAGCAGCACGCCGCCCCCGCCTGGGCCCTGCCCGCCAACGTCCGCAACACCGAGGGGGAGCCGATCACCCCGTCCATCGTGGTCAAGGCCCTGCGCGACCTCGGCGTGCCCGCCCTGGCCCGCGCCATCAAGGAGATGGGCGACGCCGGCGCCTCGATGCTCGGACCGATCCGGATCGCCGGATGCGGTGTCGAGGTCGACGTGACCCTTCCCTCCGGAGTGGCCACGAACGAGGTACAGGCCAAGCGGCGCAAGCTCGCCGAGAACCTGACCCGGCACGAACACGAGGTGTTCATCACCATCCCCCAGGCCGCCCGCACGGTGCGGCTGTGGGTCGCCGACTCCGGCGCCCTGGACGAGCCGATCGGCCCGTCCCCGCTGGTCACCGACGACACGATGACCGCCGACTACACCAAGGGCAAGGCCCCGTGGGGCCAGGACCTGCGCGGCGACGCCGCCGCCCTCTCCCTCTACCAGCGCCACCTGTTGATCACGGGCCTGTCGAACCAGGGCAAGACCGTGGCCCTGCGCTCCCTCGCGCTGTGGCTGTCCCTGGACAAGTCCGTGCAGTTCCTCATGGGCGACCTCAAGGGCGCGGGCGACTGGAACATGTTCGACGGCCTCGCCACGACACTGATCCAGGGACCGACGGACGAGCACGTCATCCAGGTGACCGAGATGGTCGAGGGCGCCGTGAACGAGATGAACCGGCGTCTCCAGGCGCCGCCCGGAACGGTGTTCCCGCCGCTCATCGTGCTGGTCGACGAAGCACAGGTCGCGTTCATGTGCCCGGCCAAGGGCACCGGCAAGGACAAGCGGCCCTACGGCGGCGCCAAGGCCGACTCCCGGTACTTCATGGCCGTCCGCAAGATTCACAACCAGGGCCGCGCGGTCAACGTCCTGATGTGGCAGGGCACCCAGGACCCGACCAACGAGAACCTGCCCAAGCTCGTGCGCGAGGGCGCCCACACCCGCGCCTCCCTCGCCCTCGGCACCGAATCCCAGGCCCGCATGGCCCTCGGTGACAAGGCCGTCGACGGAGGCGCCGCCCCGAACCTGCTGCGTCCGGGGCTGGACCGGGGAACCCTGGTCGTCGCCTCCGACGGCATCAGCATCCCGGCGGGACAGTCGTCCATCACGGTGCGCACGCACTACATCGACGACGACGCCGCCACCGCGATCACCGACCGGGCCAAGGCCCTGCGCGACGGCGTCACCACCCTGCACGCCATCGACCACAGCGCGGAGCACGACCCGCTCGCCGACATCGCCGCCGTCATCGGCGACGCCCCGCGGGTGCGCACCAAGGACGTCCTCGCGCGGCTCGCCGCACGGAACGCGGACGCCTACGGCGACTGGTCGTTCCTCGACCTCAAGCGCGTCCTCGACGACGCCGGCGCCAGCCCGTACAAGTCCGACGGCGTCATGTGCGTGGCCCGCGACCGTGTGGCCCGCGCCCTCGCCAACCGCGACGGAGACGGTTCCGCTTCCGCCGACTGACGGCAGGGAGCGAACGACCGGCGGGGCAGGGAGTCAGGGAGAACTCCCTGACCGCCTCCCTGCTCCGCCTCCCTGACTCTGACCTGCACGAATGATCGTTCAGGGAGTCAGGGAGGCACGCAGGTCACACCCCCGAAACACCCCTCCACAGCGCCCCCGAAAGGGGGTGCCCCTGCCTCCCTGGCCAACGGCCGGAAGGGATTCCGCATGTATCCCGAACAGGCCCCGCACGTGCCCGCACAGCGGGCCGTGGAAGTCCACCAGCCCACCCCGCTGCCGCCCGCCGTGCCCGTCGCGGCGCCGGTCGTACCGGTGCAGCCGGGCACGGTCCCGGCGGTGGCGAGCATCGTCCTGCCGGACGGACGCGTCGTCACCGGCTACGCCATCGAACCGACCCGCCCCGAGCCGGTCACCGCCAAACCGGCCGTGTCGCGGACGGCCGTGAACGTCGCCCTCGGCGGCGCCGGGTTCCTCGCCGTGTGCGGCGGGCTGGTCCTGCTCACCTCGTTCATCGCCGCACTCACCGCGTTCATCACCCAGCTCATCATCCTGGCCGCCGTCATCTTCGGCGGATGGATCGCCGTGCAGCTCTTCAGCACGCGCGGCCACCAGGGCGGCACCACCGTGAACATCCGCAAGGCCGTGATCAAGCGCAACCACTTCCACAGCTAGCTACGCCAAGGGCGGCCCCTCACGTCTCGCCAAAGAACCGGGGCCGCCCTTGCTCGCCAGAACCCATCAAGGAACTGGAGATACCCCAGCATGACGCAACCCACGCCCTACCCGCAGCACACGGCGCTGAGTCTCGCCGCGTCCGGGGCCCCCGTGCTGCCCCTGCGCCGGGGCAAGGTCCCGTTCGGCAACTGCACGGCGTGCGCGGACAACGCGTGCGGCGGCCGGCCGAACATGAAGGTGCCCGGTCCCTGCCGGTGCGCGGCCCCCTGCCACGGGTGGGCCGCCGCCACCACCGACCCCGCCGTCATCGTCTCCCCCGAGTGGGCGGCAGCATGGCGGCAGGCCGTGTGCGTCGCCTACCACCCCGGCGGCGCCGGACTGACCGTCCTCGACCTCGACGACGCCGACGCCATCACCTGGGCCCTCACCACCCTGCCCGCCACCCGCACCGTGCCCACCACGCGCGGCGAACACTGGATCTACCAGGGGGCCATGCGCTCTGTGAACGCGGTCCGGCCCGGCGTCGACATCAAGTCGACGATGGCCTACGCCCGTTGGCTCGGACCCGGCACCGGGACCACGGCTGTTCTGCCGGACGCGGTGCGCGCCCTGGCGGTAAAGGAGCCGTCCCCCGCCCCCAGGGCGCCACAGACGCCCTCAGGGCTCCTGAGGGGCGGGCAGGGGGAGTGCCCGCACCGCACGCCCGTCTTCCTGGAACGGGGCGTCGCCATGGCGGAGCAGCGCATCACGGAGGCATCCAGCGCGGTGCACGCGACCGTGTACCGGACGTTCCTCGCGGTGCTGTCCCGGCACGGGCGGTGCGGCTGCCTCACCGACGCCCACGTCGCCCGGCTGTTCACCGCCGCGCAGGCCAAGGGCGAGACGGCCCGGCACTGCGCGGACGCGTGGGCCAATGCCCGCACGGCTTTGGGGATGTGAGCCGTGTCCGAGGACGAGAAGACGCCGGGCCGCGAGGTCATCACCGACTACGCGCAGGCCCATTTCCGCTACTTCCGCACCGTCGACGGAACCGTCTACGCCCAGCGCAACGGCCACCCCGTGGCCCGCCCCATCCGCTCCCAGGGCACCACCGGAAGCCACCGCCAGGAACTCATGGTCGGACTCTTCCGCGACGGGGTCGGCGTATTCAACGGCACCGCCTTGAAGGAGGCACTGGACTTGATCGAAGCACTCGCCCTCTCCCAGGACGTGCAGGCTACCCACATCCGCGTGGCACCCGGCTCGGACGGGGCCACGTGGCTGGACCTCGGCCGCGACGACGGCCAGTCCGTGCGCATCCACCCCACCGGCTGGACCATCGCCGTCCCCGACCCCGCAGAGGTCTGCTGGCGGCGCACCCAGCTCACCGGCGAACTGCCCCTGCCCGCCACGGACACGGCCGGGCAGGGCATCGACGCTCTGCTGAGGCTGACCAACTTCGCCACCCCGGACACCGAATGCCTGGCCCTTGCCTGGCTCGTCGGCTGCCTGGAGCCGGGCGTTCCCGTCCCCGCGCCGTTCCTCACCGGTCCGCAGGGCGCCGGCAAGTCCACCGCCGGGCGCATGCTGGTGCGCATCATCGAGGGCATGAGCGGCGACCTGCGCCGCGCGCCCAAGGACGAGGAGAGCCTGATCACCGCCGTGGCGGCAGGCTGGATCACCGCCCTGGACAACCTCTCCCACCTGGCCCCGGACCTGTCCGACCTCATGTGCTGCATCGTCACCGGAGCCGAGTCCATCAAGCGCGCCCTGTTCAGCGACGGCGACGTGTACCGCTCCCGTTACCGCCGCCCCCTCCTGCTGACCGGTATCGACGTCGGTGTCATCCGGCCCGACCTCGCCGAACGCCTCCTGCCCCTGCGCCTGGAACGCCCGACGGTGCGGCGCACCGAAGCGGAACTGTGGGCCGACTTCACCGCCGCGCTGCCCGTCATCCTCGGTTCGCTCCTCGACCTCACCGTCAAGGTCCGCGCCGCCACCGCGCCTACACCCACCGACCTGCGCATGGCCGACTTCGCCCACCTGTGCGCGCAGTTCGACACGGCCACCGGCCTCGCCTCTCTGCCCGCCTACCGGGCCAGCCTCGACGATCTCAACGACGACGTGATCGAGGGCGACCTGTTGGCACAGACCGTGCTGCATCACGCCGCCGGGCTCGAACCGGGCGCAGAGCAGCGCATGACCTCCTCGGAATGGCTGGACTGCCTCAGCCGCCTCCACAGCGGGGAGGACTGCCGTCCCCTGCCCAAGGGGTGGCCCACCACCGGCAAAGTCCTCTCCGACCGGCTCAAGCGTCTCCAGCCCACGTTCGCCGCCCGTGGCGTCGTCATCGACTGGGGACGCACCCGCGCCGCCCGCTACATCGCCATGACCCGCCCCGTGCCCGAGCCCCTGCACCAACAGGGCTCCCTGCACTGACGGGCGCTCCGGCCGCACGACAAGCAAGAGGAGCACCCGCCCCCTGGTGCTCCTCTTGCTGTTCGGCGACAGCCGCCCCAAGAACGCGCCGCGAAGCGGCTCCTTCTTCAACACCGCAGCCGCACCACAAACAGAAACCACCCCCTCTCTTTTGTCCTAAGAGAGAGCCCCTGCGTCACCGCGTCAACCGTCACCACCATGACGGCCGCTGACCTGCGCGAATGCGCGTGACACAGACGCCCGGAACCCGCGTCACACCACGTCACCCGCGTCACAGCCGAGTGACACACGCACCCAGCCGTGACAGACACCCGACACCGCAGAGTCACGCAAAGCCGCAGGTCACAGGCCCGCATGACGCGTTTGACGCAGTGACGCAGAAATCCGCACCTCGGACACACCACCACCCCGAGATCACCAGACCGAGGAGTAGCAACGATGGCTCGCCCCAAGATGCTCAAGCTCCCCGAAGTCCTCGAAGAGATCGAGATGAGCCGCGCCGCCTTCTATCGCATGCGCGCCCGGGGCAAGGCCCCCAAACTCATCAAGCTCCCCAACGGGCATATCCGGTGCCGCCGCAGCGACCTCGACGCGTGGTGGGCCACGCACGAAATCGCAGCCTGATCCCCTGACCGCAACGACGGGGCCCCGCCATGGTGGGGCCCCTTTCGCAGGAAGGCCCCCGATGGGCAAGACGTACGACGTTCGAATCTGGTCCATCCGGCAACGGAAGGACCGTGGACAGACCTCTGCGGAATTGCGCTGGAAGACGGGCGACACTCCGCACTCTCAGACTTTCCGCACCAAGACACTGGCAGAGGGCCGCCGCGCTGAGCTGCTGCGGGCGGCTCACGCCGGCGAGCCCTTCGACGCGACCACCGGGGTGCCGCTCTCCGAGTTGCGACAGCGCAACGACGTCAGTTGGTACCAGCACGCCCGCGAGTACATCGAGATGAAGTGGCAGCACTCCCCCGGCTCCACACGCCGGACGCTCGCGGAAGCCATGGCCACCGTTACGCCCGCTCTCGTCAGGGACACCAAAGGCATGGCTGATGCCCAGACGGTACGGACGGCCCTCTATAGCTGGGCATTCAACGTGAGCCGCCGTGACCAGGAACCGCCGGACGACGTGGTCGCCGTGCTGGCATGGTTCGAGCGGAAGTCCCTTCCCACGTCCGCGCTGGCCGACCGGATGGCAGTACGCGCCGCCCTGAACGCCTTGACCAAGAAGCTGGACGGCACCACAGCGGCAGCGTCCACCATCCGCCGGAAGCGGGCCATCTTTCACAACGCTCTCGGCTACGCCGTTGAAGCTGGCCGCCTGACGGACAACCCCCTGCCACAGGTGCAGTGGAAGTCCCCGGAGCAGGTGGGGGAGGAACTGGACCCCGCCTCCGTACCGGACCCTCGGCAAGCTCTCGCCCTGCTCGATGCCGTGCGCACGCAGAGCCCTCGCGGGCGTCGCCTGGTCGCGTTCTTCGGCTGCATGTACTACGCGGCGGCAAGGCCGGCGGAAGTCATCGGCCTCCGTCTCCAGGACTGCGAATTGCCCCGCCGGGGGTGGGGCACTTTGCGACTCCGGGAAACCCGCCCGCGCTCGGGGTCGGCCTGGACGGACAGCGGGGAAGCGCACGACCGGCGAGGGCTCAAGCACCGACCCCGGAAGGCAGTCCGCACCGTGCCGATCCCGCCCGATCTCGTGAACATGCTTCGGTGGCACGTCACCGCGTACGGCGTCGCCCCCGACGGGCGGCTGTTCCGGACGCAGCGTGGCGGACTCGTCCAGGACACCGGATACGGCGAGGTGTGGGCGGAGGCCCGTACCCGCGCGCTCACACCCGCTCAGTGCGCCTCACTGCTGGCCAAACGTCCATATGATCTTCGCCACGCCGCCGTGTCCACGTGGCTCAGCTCCGGTGTGGAGCCGCAGGAGGTAGCAGCGCGCGCCGGCCACAGCGTGGCCGTGCTGTTCCGGGTCTATGCGAAGTGCCTGGACGGCGGCGCCGCCACGGCGAACGCCCGGATCGAAAGGGCACTGAGGAACGGCAGCTAGGAGGGGGGGGCTGCCCCACGCCTGCCCCACACGGACTGGTCAGCACCCGAATCAGGGTGAGACACAGTGGGAAAAAGTACCCATAACGATCAGCTCAGGTTCGGAAACGACGAAAGGGTCTGCGATCAGCATTGCTGCTGGTCACAGACCCTTTCGGTCGTGTGGCGGCGCCAGGATTCGAACCTGGGAAGGCTGAGCCGGCAGATTTACAGTCTGCTCCCTTTGGCCGCTCGGGCACACCGCCGGGGTTTGCTGCCTGTCGAGCCGCTTTTCGGCGGCGCTCCGTGGCAACGACGTAAACAATACCTGATGTGGCGGGGTGCTTCGCCACCCGATTGATCGCCGCTCGGGGGGCGGCGGGTGACTAGGCTGGTCAGGATGCGGCCGAGGGACCCTGGCGGGCTCGGCGGCCGCCGACACATGCCGGTACGGGCCCGATACGGGGCCGACACGCACCCAGATACAAGGAGCCACAGGACATGGCCGACTCCAGTTTCGACATCGTCTCGAAGGTCGAGCGGCAGGAGGTCGACAACGCCCTCAACCAGGCCGCCAAGGAGATCTCGCAGCGCTACGACTTCAAGGGCGTGGGCGCCTCGATCTCGTGGTCCGGCGAGAAGATCCTCATGGAGGCCAACTCCGAGGACCGGGTGAGCGCCGTCCTCGACGTCTTCCAGTCCAAGCTGATCAAGCGCGGCATCTCGCTGAAGGCTCTCGACGCGGGCGAGCCGCAGCTCTCCGGCAAGGAGTACAAGATCTTCGCGTCGATCGAGGAGGGCATCTCCCAGGAGAACGCGAAGAAGGTGGCCAAGCTCATCCGCGACGAGGGCCCCAAGGGTGTGAAGGCCCAGGTGCAGGGTGAGGAGCTGCGGGTCTCGTCGAAGAGCCGTGACGACCTGCAGACCGTCATCACCCTGCTGAAGGGCCAGGACTTCGACTTCGCGCTGCAGTTCGTCAACTACCGGTGAGTTGCTACGGACGGGAGGGGTGGGGGGCCCGCGGCCCCCCCCCCCCCCCCCCCCCCAAAAACAACCCCAGTTTTGGAAAAACAACCCCCCGAAGAATATAAAGCCC
>NZ_JBIDAU010000001.1:497266-963801 GCF_043202655.1 Streptomyces sp. NPDC048171 | reverse complement strand
AGCGCCATCACGCCGCCGATGCAGAAGAACGCGAACGACGTCACCAGATACAGCGTGCCGATCGTCTTGTGGTCAGTGGTCGTCAGCCACTTGATCACGACGTTGCCGGGCTGCTTGCGCCGTACCGGCAGCTCGTTCTCGTACGAGTCCTCCGCTGCCGAGGCACCCTGGGGTTCGTTGAGGATGCTCACAGGTTGTTCGTCTCCCGGTTCTTCTCGTGGCTCGTCTGCGCGATGCCTGCGGGAACGTAACCGGTCTGCCCCTTCTTCACGAGGTCCTGGAGGTGCTGCTCGTAGCGCTCCGGGGAGACGACCTTCACGTTGAACAGCATCCGGGAGTGGTCCACGCCGCACAGCTCGGCGCACTTGCCGAGGAAGGTGCCCTCCTTGTTGGGGGTCACCTCGAAGGCGTTGGTGTGGCCCGGAATGACGTCCTGCTTCATGAGGAACGGCACCACCCAGAAGGAGTGGATGACGTCACGCGAGGTCAGGACGAAGCGAACCGTCTTGCCCTTGGGGAGCACGAGGGTCGGACCGGGGTTGTTCGTCTGCGGGTTCCGCGTGCTCGGGGTACCGCAGTCGTAGGTGCCGCCGGCGTTCGCCGGGAAGTCCTCCTTGAACCGGTCCGGGATGGCGGACAGTTCCTCGGAGGTCTTGGCGTCACCGGAGGAACCGTTGACGCTCTCGACGTAGTTGAAGCACCAGCTCCACTGGAAGCCGACCACGTTGACCGTGACGTCGGGCTTCTTCTTGAGGCTCAGGAGCTCGGACTCGTCACGCGCGGTGAAGTAGAACAGCACCGAGACGATGACGAGCGGAACCATGGTGTACAGCGCCTCGATGGGCAGGTTGTACCTGGTCTGTGGAGGGACCTCGACCTTGGTGCGGCTGCGCCGGTGGAAGAACACACTCCACAGGATCAGGCCCCACACCAGCACGCCGGTGGCCAGCGCGGCAGCCCAGGATCCCTGCCACAGGGAGAGGATCCGCGGAGCCTCTTCCGTGGTTGGGGTGGGCAAGCCGAGGCGGGGGAAGTCCTCGTATGTGCAACCTGTGGCGGTCGCCAGGACCAGGCCCGCGGTCAGTGCCTGCAGCAGCTTCCGCCGCATCGGGCGCCGCGGCGAGCGGTCGGAGCCGTTGGGACTCACGTAGCGCCTTCCCGAGAGTCTCGCCCGCGCTGTTCGGCTGCGGCCTTCTCGCTGGTCGGTCGCCGCCCTGCGTCGGGCAGGGGTTTGATGTTTATGCGGACCAAACCCTAGCCGACGCCCTCCGGGGGGTCGCGGGGAGGGTGGCATACGCGCCGGGGGTCACTCTTTAAGGGTGGGATGGGGTGCCTACGCGGGTGGGGGGGCGGGGGTCGTTCGGCGGCTTGCGGTGCGTCGTGGCTTGTCGCGCAGTTCCCCGCGCCCCTTGGCGGCGACGCCCTGCCGCACGTCATAGCGTGTGCGTGTGGCCTACTTTGACGCTGCTTCCGCTGCTCCCCTTCATCCCGTTGCCCGGCAGGCGCTGCTGGCCTCTCTTGACGAGGGGTGGGCCGATCCTGCGCGGCTCTACCGGGAGGGGCGGCGGGCGCGGCTGCTGCTCGACGCCGCCCGCGAGGCCGCCGCGGAGGCGGTGGGGTGCCGGGCGGACGAGTTGGTGTTCACCCCTTCGGGGACGCGGGCGGTGCATTCAGGGGTGGCGGGTGCGCTCGCGGGGCGGCGGCGCGTCGGACGCCACCTGATCGTGTCTGCCGTCGAACACTCCTCCGTACTCCATGCGGCGGAGGAAGCGGAGCGGAGCGGCGGGACCGTCACTCAGGTGCCCGTGGACCGGACGGGCGCGGTGGATCCGGCGGCGTACGCGGCGGCCCTGACCGACGACACCGCGCTGGCCTGCCTCCAGTCGGCCAACCACGAGGTCGGCACCGAGCAGCCGGTGGCGGAGGTGGCGGAGGTCTGCCGGGCGGCGGGTGTGCCGCTGCTGGTGGACGCGGCCCAGTCGCTGGGCTGGGGGAAGGTGCCGGGTGACTGGTCGCTGCTCACGGCCAGCGCGCACAAGTGGGGCGGACCCTCGGGGGTCGGGCTGCTGGTCGTGCGCAAGGGGGTGCGGTTCGCGCCGCAAGGGGCTGCGGACGAGCGGGAGTCGGGGCGGGCGCCCGGGTTCGAGAACCTCCCGGCGATCGTGGCCGCCGCGGCGTCGCTGCGGGCGGTGCGGGCCGAGGCCGCGCAGGAGGCGGCCCGCCTGCGGGAGCTGACGGAGCGGATCCGGGCGCGGGTGCCCGGCCTGGTGCCGGACGTCGAGGTGGTCGGCGACGCGGTGCGGCGGCTGCCCGGGATCGTCACCTTCTCGTGTCTCTATGTCGACGGGGAGACTCTGCTGCACGAGCTGGACCGGGCCGGCTTCTCCGTCTCGTCCGGGTCGTCCTGCACCAGCAGCACGCTGACGCCGAGCCACGTCCTCAAGGCGATGGGCGTGCTCACCGAGGGCAACGTCCGGGTGTCGCTGCCGCCGGGCACGCCCGCCGAGGACGTCGAGCGGTTCCTGGAGGTGCTGTCGGGCACGGTGGCCGCGGTGCGGGAGAGGCTGGGCGCGCCGACGGCCGCGGAGTCCGCCCCTCAGACCGGGGCGGACCTCGTCGTGGACGCCATCGGCCGCCGCTGTCCGATCCCGGTCATCGAACTGGCCAAGGTCATCGGTGACGTCCCCGTCGGCGGCACGGTCCGCGTCCTCTCCGACGACGAGGCGGCCCGCCTGGACATCCCGGCGTGGTGCGAGATGCGGGGCCAGGAGTACGTGGGCGAGGAGCGGGCGGAAAGAGGAACGGCTTACTTGGTCCGCCGGATCAGGTGAGGTCGCTTCAGGGGCGCGGGGAACTGCGCGCCCAGCCCTCCACGACCCGCACCCGGCCGATCAGCCCAGCCGCCCCCGGACCTCCTCCGCAGCCTCGTCCCCGTACGCCTTGGTGAACCGCTCCATGAAGTGCCCGCGCCGCAGCTGGTACTCCTGTGTACCGACCGTCTCGATGACGAGGGTCGCCAGCATGCAGCCCACCTGCGCCGCCCGCTCCAGCGAAACGCCCCACGCCAGTCCGGACATGAACCCGGCCCGGAAGGCGTCGCCGACCCCCGTCGGGTCGGCCTTGCGCTCCTCGTCGGGCACGCCGACCTCGATGGTCTCCTCGCCGGCCCGCTCGATCCGCACGCCCCGCGCGCCGAGGGTGGTGACGCGGTGCCCCACGCGGCCGAGGATCTCCTCGTCCGTCCAGCCGGTCTTGGTCTCGATGAGCCCCTTCTCGTACTCGTTGGAGAAGAGGTAGGTCGCCCCGTCCAGCAGTATCCGGATCTCGTCGCCGTTCATCCGGGCGATCTGCTGGGAGAAGTCCGCGGCGAAGGGGATGGACCGCGCGCGGCACTCCTCGGTGTGCCGGAGCATCGCCTCCGGGTCGTCGGCGCCGATGGAGACCAGGTCGAGGCCGCCCACGCGGTCGGCGACGGTCTTCAGCTCGATGAGGCGGGCCTCGCTCATCGCGCCCGTGTAGAAGGAGCCGATCTGGTTGTGGTCGGCGTCGGTGGTGCAGACGAAGCGGGCGGTGTGCAGGGTCTCCGAGATGCGCACCGAGCCGGTGTCGACGCCGTGCCGGTCCAGCCAGGCGCGGTACTCGGCGAAGTCGGAGCCGGCCGCGCCGACCAGGATCGGGCGGATGCCGAGCTGGCCCATGCCGAAGGCGATGTTCGCGGCGACGCCGCCCCGGCGTACGTCCAGCTGGTCGACGAGGAAGGAGAGCGAGACCGTGTGCAGCTGGTCCGCGACGAGCTGGTCGGAGAATCGGCCGGGGAAGGTCATGAGGTGGTCGGTGGCGATGGAGCCGGTGACTGCGATGCGCACGGCGTGGACTCTCTCCTGAGGGGAGGCGGGTTGACAGTTCACGCTACCCGGGACCGTCTCCCGATCGAAGCAGGCAAAACTACCCGGTAGTACAACTTTCTTCGCGGTCCGTGACGTGCCTACGGTTCTGTTATGACGAACCTGAGGACCGCCGACCCCGCCCCGGCCGACCTGGACGGCGACCTGGCGTCGCTGCGCGGTGACTGCGCCCGGATGACCCCGCGCTGGTCGGCCCCGGCTCACGTCGCCACCCGTCCGGTGCCCGTCTCGCTGCTGCACGGCGTCCGGGTGCCGCAGACGTCGGCCCGGTTGCTGGAGGCGATGTCGGACTACGGCGACTGAGCCGTCCGGGCGACGCGCGCCGTCGCCGGGAACCGGATGCCCGCCCACCGCGTCCCATCGCTGTCCCCGGTAACAGCTGAAGGAGCGATGCGGTGAACAGCGAGCGACCCGACAACGACGGCACCGCCGCCGACGAGGCCGGCACCGGGCGTCCCGCGCGACGGCGTCCCTCCGCGGTCGTCGTCGCGTCGGTCGCCGCCGCCGTGCTGCTGGTCGGCACGGGTGGCGCCTACCTGGCCACGTCCGCCTCCGACGGCGACCCGGACGGCGGTACCGCGTCCGGGGCGTCGGGAGACGACACTCCCCCGCCGCTGGCCCTGGACGACCACGGGGCGTCCCCCGGCAGCGGTACGGACGGAACGAACGGCATCGCGCCCGGTGAGCCCGACCCGTACGGCGTCACCTACCGCGCCGACGGCTCCCTCCCCGAGGGGCCCGGCTCGGCGCCCGTGTACCGGACGAAGGGCGAGGTCACCGAGGCGGAGGTGGCCCGGCTGGCCGAGGCGCTCGGGGTGGCGGGCGCACCGCGCGTCCAGGGCGGGGCCTGGAAGGTCGGCAACGCCAAGGACGGCTCGGGGCCCCTGCTGACGGTGACCACGCAGGCGCCCGGCACCTGGACGTTCCACCGCTACGCACCCGGCACCGACGACTGCAAGAAGGGCGCCGTGTGCCGGGCCCCGTCCGCCGACGCGGGCCCGGTGAGCGAGGCGGCCGCGAAGAAGGCGGCGGCGCCGGTAATGAAGGCGCTGGGCCAGGACGACGCCAAGCTGGACGCGGGCCAGGTCATGGGCGCCCGGCGGGCCGTGAACGCCGAGCCCGAGGTCGGCGGGCTGCCCACGCACGGCTGGACGACCGGCGTGGTCGTCGGCGCCCAGGGCGACGTGGTCGGCGGCAGCGGGCAGGTCAAGGCGCCGGTCAAGGGGGACACGTACCCCGTCCTGGACGCGAAGGAGGCGCTGGCGCTGCTGAACTCGCCGGGCGGCGGTTCCGGGCCCGGCGTCGGGGGCATCGGGGGCTGCGCGAGCCCGGTGCCGCACGAGGACGGTGCGGACACGCCGTGCGCGCCGCCGACCGGCTCACCGGAGCAGCCCGGGAAGCAGACGGTCACGGTCGAGGACGCGGTGTTCGGTCTGGCCGCGCATCCGGTGCGGGGTCGGCAGACGCTGGTGCCCTCCTGGCTGTTCGAGGTGCGCGCGCCGGGCGCCGAGGACAGCTCCACGGTCACGTATCCGGCGGTCGAGCCGAAGTACCTGACCACCGCGGCCCCGGCCTCGCCGTCCCCGTCCGACAAGCCGACCTCGAAGCCGGGCGAACCGAGGGACGTGCGGGTGAACGGTTACACGACCGAGGGCCGGGAGCTGACCGCGCACTTCACGGGCGGGGTGTGCGCGGACTACGAGGCGAAGGCCGAGGAGGAGGGCGGGAAGGTGACCGTGACGGTGACCGAGACCCCGCATCCGGAGAAGGTGTGCATCCTGATCGCCAAGGAGTACGAGCGCACGGTGCGGCTCGACGAACCGCTCGGCGACCGGAAGGTCGTGGACGCGGACGGCGAGAAGGTCCCGCTGCACAAGCCCGGCGCGCGGCTGCCGGCGCCGTCCGGGGGCCGGTGACACCCGGCGCGTGAACGGAAGAGGGCGGCGGCCCGGGGTTCTCTCCCCGGGCCGCCGCCCTCTTCGTGTCGCGTGCGCGTGTGCCGCGCGGCTCAGCTGAAGGAGTCGCCGCAGGCGCAGGAACCCGTCGCGTTCGGGTTGTCGATCGTGAAGCCCTGCTTCTCGATCGTGTCCACGAAGTCGATGGTGGCGCCGCCCAGGTACGGGGCGCTCATGCGGTCGGTGGTGACCTTGACGCCGTCGAAGTCCTTCACCACGTCGCCGTCGAGCGAGCGCTCGTCGAAGAAGAGCTGGTAGCGCAGGCCGGAGCAGCCGCCGGGCTGGACGGCGACGCGCAGGGCGAGGTCGTCACGGCCTTCCTGGTCGAGCAGGGCCTTGACCTTGGCCGCGGCGGCGTCGGTCACGATGATGCCGTCGGTGACGGTGGTGGACTCGTCCGATACGGACATCTACATCTCTCCCGGGTTGTACGGAGACTGCTTGCCGACGGTTACAACCGGCGGAGCCGCGGATTCATTCCGGGCGGGCCCGAGTCTTTGTCCTCGGCGTTCCCTTCATGCTCGCACACGCCCCCGCACACGTTAAGCGGCACCGGGATTCACGTCACACCGACACAATCGGCATCGTCAAACTGACGTGAAGCGGTTATGATATATAGCGTCAGTTAGACGAAAAGTAGAAAGGGTGCGTGTCGTGACCACCGCCCAAACCCAGGAGCTCGACGTACAGCCGACGCCCCTCGCCCTGCTGCTGCTCGGCCGTGAGGCCGACCCGAGGAGCGAGCGCGGCGTGGAGTGCCCGGGCGACCTGCCCTCGCCCTCCGACCCGGACCTGGTCGCGCGCGCCCGCGCGGCCAAGGAGAAGCTCGGGGACAAGGTCTTCGTCCTCGGCCACCACTACCAGCGCGACGAGGTCATCCAGTTCGCCGACGTCACGGGTGACTCCTTCAAGCTGGCCCGGGACGCGGCCGCGCGCCCGGAGGCCGAGTACATCGTCTTCTGCGGTGTGCACTTCATGGCGGAGTCGGCCGACATCCTGACCTCCGACGACCAGAAGGTGGTCCTGCCCGACCTGGCCGCCGGGTGCTCCATGGCGGACATGGCCACCGCCGAGCAGGTCGCCGAGTGCTGGGACGCGCTGACCGAGGCCGGGATCGCCGAGCAGGTCGTGCCCGTCTCGTACATGAACTCGTCGGCGGACATCAAGGCGTTCACCGGCAAGCACGGCGGCACCATCTGCACCTCGTCCAACGCCAAGCGTGCCCTGGACTGGGCCTTCGAGCAGGGCGAGAAGGTGCTGTTCCTGCCCGACCAGCACCTGGGCCGCAACACCGCGGTGCGGGACATGGGCATGACGCTCGAGGACTGCGTCGTCTACAACCCGCACAAGCCGAACGGCGGGCTGACCGCCGAGGAGCTGCGCGGCGCGAAGATGATCCTCTGGCGGGGGCACTGCTCGGTGCACGGCCGCTTCAGCCTCGACTCGGTGAACGACGTGCGCGAGCGCATACCCGGGGTGAACGTCCTCGTGCACCCCGAGTGCAAGCACGAGGTCGTCGCGGCGGCGGACTACGTGGGCTCGACCGAGTACATCATCAAGGCCCTGGAGGCGGCCCCGGCCGGTTCCAAGTGGGCCATCGGGACCGAGCTGAACCTGGTCCGGCGGCTGGCGAACCGTTTCGCTGCGGAGGACAAGGAGATCGTCTTCCTCGACAAGACGGTCTGCTTCTGCTCGACGATGAACCGCATCGACCTGCCGCATCTGGTCTGGACGCTGGAGTCACTGGCCGAGGGCACGCTGGTCAACCGCATCGAGGTGGACACGGAGACGGAGGCGTTCGCGAAGCTGGCGCTCGAGCGGATGCTGGCGCTGCCGTAGCGGGTTCCGTCCCACCCCGCCCGCCCGAACTGTCACTCACGGCTGAGGCCCTGCCCGAACACCTCCGGTGTCGGGCAGGGCCTCAGCCGTTTCCAGCTGTCTCAGACCTTCGCCGGCTCCGGCTCGTCCGAAGCCGCCGCCTGCGGCGGCACGTCGCCGCCGCCCTTCTTCGCCGCCCGCTTCTTCGCGCGCCGCTCCTTGCGGAGTTCCAGCATCGCGTAGAGCGTCGGGACCAGCAGGAGGGTCAGCAGGGTCGAGGTGACCAGGCCGCCGATCACGACCACCGCGAGCGGCTGGGCGATGAAGCCGCCCTCACCGGTGACGCCCAGCGCCATCGGGAGCAGGGCGAAGATCGTCGCCAGGGCCGTCATCAGGATGGGCCGCAGCCGGTGCCGGCCGCCCTCGACGACCGCCTCGACCACGCCGTAGCCCTGCTTGCGGTACTGGTTGATCAGGTCGATCAGCACGATCGCGTTGGTGACCACGATGCCGATCAGCATCAGCATGCCGATCATCGCCGGGACGCCCATCGGGGTGCCCGTGGCGATCAGCAGGCCGATCGCGCCGGTCGCCGCGAACGGGATGGACACCAGCAGGATCAGCGGCTGGGCCAGCGACCGGAAGGTGCCGACCAGCAGCATGAACACGATCGCGATCGCCGCGAGCATGGCGAGGCCCAGGTTGACGAAGGCCTCGTCCTGGTCCGCCGTGACGCCGCCGATCTCGGCGGTGGCGCCGGCCGGCAGGTCCAGCGCGTCGATCTTCGACTGGAGGTCGGTGCTGACCGCGCCGGTGTTGTCGCCGGTCGGCTTGGCGGTGATGGTCGCCGCGCGCTGGCCGTCGATCCGGGTCATCGAGACCGGACCGTCCACCACCTGCACGCTGGCGATGTCACCGAGCTTGGCCGGACCGAGGTTCAGGGCCTTCAGCTCGGCGATTGTCTCGGCGGGCCGCGCCGACCGGATCACCACGTCGCGCTCGGTGTCCTCCAGGGTCGCCTTGGCCGCGGGCGTGCCGCGCACGGCCTGGCCGACGGCGGCGCCGAGCGTCTGGTCGGTGAAACCGGCCTCGGCGGCACGGGCGTTGGCCTTGACGGAGATGCGCGGCACGCTCTGCGCCAGGTCGCTGGTGACGTCGGTGACGTCGTCGAGGCCGGCGACCGTCTTGCGGACCTGCTCGGAGGCGTCCCGGAGCACCTTCGCGTCGGCCGCCTTGACGACGACGCTCAGGTCCTGGCTGCCGAAGCCGTCACCGGCGGCGACCGTGGTGGTGCCGATGCCGTCGAGCTTCGCGAGCCCGTCCTCGATGTGGTCCTGGACGTCCTCGGAGGACGCGGAGTCCTCCAGCATGATCTGGTACGACGCCTGGTTGGTGTCCGTGCCGCCGCCGAAGGCGGCCATGAAGCCGGACGAGCCGATGGTGACCTGGTAGTCCTTGATGCCCTCGGTGTCGCCGAGGAGCTTCTCGACCTTCTTCGCCTGGGCGTCGGTCGCGCCGAGGCTGGTGCCCGGCTTCAGCTCCTGCTTGATGCTGAGGACTTCCTGCTCGCCCTGGTCGAAGAAGTTGGTCTTCAGCAGCGGCGCCATGCCGAACGTGCCGATCAGCACGACGACCGCGATGGCCACGCTGGTCAGCCGGCGGCGGGTGGCGAAGCGCAGGACGGGGACGTAGAAGCGCTGGAGGCGGCTCTTGGCCTCCTTCTCCTCGGCCAGCCTGCGGGCTTCGGCGGCGTCCTCGGGGGTGCCCTTCGGGGGCCGCAGGAACCAGTACGACAGCACCGGGACGACCGTCAGCGACACCAGCAGGGACGCCAGCAGCGCCGCGGTGACGGTGAGGCTGAAGGAGCCGAACAGCTCGCCGACCATGCCGCCGACCAGACCGATCGGCAGGAACACGGCGACCGTGGTGAGGGTCGAGGAGGTGACCGCTCCGGCGACCTCGCGGACGGCCTGGAGGATGGCCTCCCGGCGCTCCTCGCCGTAGCCGAGGTGCCGCTTGATGTTCTCCAGGACCACGATCGAGTCGTCGACGACCCGGCCGATGGCGATGGTCAGCGCGCCCAGCGTCAGCATGTTCAGCGACAGGTCGCGCGTCCACAGGACGATCAGCGCCAGCACCACCGACAGCGGGATGGAGACCGCGGTGACCAGGGTGGAGCGGATGGAGGCCAGGAAGACCAGGATGATCAGGACGGCGAAGAGCAGACCGAGTCCGCCCTCCGTGGTCAGACCGGAGATGGCCTTGGAGACCGCCGGGCCCTGGTCGCTGACGACGGTCAGTTCCGCGCCGGAACCGAGCTGCTCGCGCAGGTCGGGCAGCTTGTCCTCGACGGCGTTCGAGATGGCGACCGCGCTGCCGTCGTGGTCCATCGTGACGGCGACCGCGAGGGACGGCTTGCCGTCGGTGCGGGTGAGGGAATCGGCCTTGGCCTCCTCCTCCTTGACGGTGGCGACGTCACCGAGGCGGACGGGCTTGTCGACGCCCTCGCCGGTGACCATGAGGTCCTGGATCTGCTTGAGCGAGGTGAAGCCGCCGCCGACCTGCACGGTGCGGTTGGCGCCGCCCTCGTCGAAGGAGCCCGCGGGCACCGTGGCGCCGCCGGCCTGGAGGGACTGGGCGAGCACCTGCGGGCTCACCCCGGCCGCGGCCAGCTTCGCCGGGTCCGGCGTGACGGTGACCTCGACGTCGCGCACGCCGTCGACGGTGACCTGGGCGACGCCGTCGATGTCCTTCAGCTCGGAGACGACCGTCTTGTCGAGCCGGTCGGCCAGCGCCTGCTGGTCCTCGTCCGAGGTGACGGCGAGGACGACCGTCGGGATGTCGTCCGTCGATCCGGAGATGACCTGCGGGTCGACGTCGTCGGGGAGCTGCGCGCGGGCCCGGTTGACGGCCTGCTGGACGTCGGCGACGAGCTGCTGGGTGTTCGGGCCGTAGTCGAAGGACGCCATGATGACTGCGTTGCCCTCACTGGCGGTGGCGGTGACGCCGGATATCCCGTCGACGGCTTCGAGGTTGTCCTCGATGGGCTCGACGACCTGCTTCTCGACCACGTCCGGCGAGGCGCCCTGGTACGGCGCGAGCACGGACACCATGGGCAGTTCGATGGTGGGCAGCAGCTGCTGCTTGAGCTGGGGGATCGCGATCGCCCCGAAGACGAGCGCGACGATCGACATCAGCCCGATCAGGGCCCGTTGCGCGAGGCTGAATCTCGACAGCCAGGACATGGGTCAGGGTCTCTCTTCTGTGGCCGAGCGGAGGGGACGGGGCACGTCTGTACGCCCACTCCAACACCCTGGGCCATGGGCGGCCCCGGTTCCCTAGCCCGCAGGTCCATTTCCTTATCCGGCGCCTACTGCCGCCGCAGTACACGCGGGTAGAGGTCACTCCACCCTTGGACGTACCAGCCCGGACTCGTACGCGATCACGACCAGCTGGGCGCGGTCGCGGGCGCCCAGCTTGGCCATGGCCCGGTTCACGTGGGTCTTCACGGTGAGCGGGCTGACCTCGAGCCGCTCGGCGATCTCGTCGTTGGAATGCCCGCCGGCGACCTGGACCAGTACCTCGCGTTCCCGTCCGGTCAGCGTCTCCAGCCGTTCGGCGCGGGCGGGGTCGCCGTCCTCCCCGGCCGTGCCGTCCTGGGCGAGGAAGCGGGCGATCAGACCCTTGGTGGCGGTCGGCGACAGCAGGGCCTCCCCGCCGGCCGCGACGCGGATCGCGCTGAGCAGCTCGTCCGGTTCGGAGCCCTTGCCGAGGAAGCCCGAGGCGCCCGCGCGCAGCGACTGCACCACGTAGTCGTCGACCTCGAAGGTGGTCAGTATGACGACACGGACGTGGGCGAGCGCGGGGTCTGCGCTGATCAGGCGGGTGGCCGCGAGGCCGTCGGTGCCGGGCATCCGGATGTCCATCAGCACCACGTCGGCCCGCCGTTCGGCGGCCAGCCGCGCCGCCTCCGCGCCGTCGGACGCCTCCCCCACCACCTCCATGTCGGGCTCGGAGTCGACCAGCACCCGGAAGGCGCTGCGCAGCAACGCCTGGTCGTCGGCGAGCAGGACACGGATCGTCATACGGGGTCCTCCGCGGCTTCGGTGCGGCTTCTGACCGGAAGGATCGCATGGACCCGGAAGCCCCCTCCGTAGCGGGGACCGGTGGTGAGGGTGCCGCGCACGGCGGTGACGCGCTCGCGCATCCCGAGCAGGCCGTGGCCGCCGCTGTCCGGTGCCGTGCCGTCCCCGGTTCCGTCGCCGGTTCCGTCGTCGAGAACGGTCACCTCGATGTTCGGCCCCACCCGTACGACGCTGACCTCGGCCTTGGCCCGCTGTCCCGCGTGCTTGCGGACGTTGGTCAGGGCCTCCTGGATGATCCGGTAGGCGGCCAGGTCGACGGCGGCGGGCAGTTCGGTGCCCTGGTCGGCGCGGGCCACCTCGACGGAGAGCCCGGCGTGGTGGAAGGTGCCGACGAGTTCGTCCAGGCGGTCGAGGCCGGGAGCCGGTTCGGTCGGTGCCTCCGGGTCGCCGGTCTGACGGAGCAGCCCGACGGTGGCCCGCAGTTCGTCCAGCGCGCTGCGGCTGGCGTCCCGTACGTGGGCGAGGGCCTCCTTGGCCTGGTCGGGGCGCTTGTCCATGACGTGCGAGGCGACCCCGGCCTGGACGTTGACCAGGGCGATGTGGTGGGCGACCACGTCGTGCAGGTCGCGGGCGATGCGCAGCCGCTCCTCCGCGACCCGGCGGCGGGCCTCCTCCTCACGGGTGCGCTCGGCCTTCTCGGCCCGGTCCCGGATGGCCTGCACGAAGGCGCGGCGGCTGCGGACGGCGTCACCGGCGCTGGCGCCGATGCCGGTCCAGGCGAAGACGGCGAGGTTCTCCTGCGCGTACCAGGGCAGCGGCCCGAACAGCATGGCGGCGCCGGTCAGCACCGTCATGGTGAGCAGGCCGACCCGCCAGGTGGTGGGGCGGTCGGTGGAGGCGGCGACGGTGTACAGGGCGATGACGGCGGACATCACCACCGGTGCGCGGGGGTCGCCGGTGATGCTCTCGACGACGGAGACGGAGCCGGTGACGCCGAGGACCACCAGCGGGGCGCGGCGGCGGAAGGCGAGGGCGGCGGCGCCGACGGCGATCAGGACCAGGCTGAGCACGGCGGGCGTGCGCAGGCTCCAGGTGACGCCCTCCGGGCCGTGCGGGTCGGCGAAGGAGCCCGCGACCATGCACACCAGGACCGCCGCGGCGAGGGCGGTGTCCAGTGCGGAGGGGTGGGCGCCGAGGGTGCAGCGGGCGCGGGCGAGGGTGCTCACGGCTGTTTACGGTAGCTGGAGTGGGCGTGGCTCTTGAGCGGGCCCGCGTTCAGTGGGCGTCTCCCGGGGGCTGCGCCCCCGGACCCCGCTTCGGCCTGAACGGCCTCGTCCTCAAACGCCGGACGGGCTGAAAGCATCCGGGCGGGCCGGAATCCGAGAATTCACGCCCCGCCCGGAATGAGGCCGTCGTCGCTCAGCAGTTCCTGGACCTCCTCCAGGGTGGCGTCCGGGGAGGGGAGGATGAGGTCCGACGGCTCCAGGGAGTCCTCGGGGAGGGGCTCGCCGAGGTCGCGGACCTTGGCGAGGAGGGCCTGGAGGGTGGCGCGGAAGCCGGGGCCGTCGCCGTTCTCCATTTCGGCCAGGAGCTCGTCGTCCAGCTTGTCCAGCTCCGCGAGCCGGTCGTCGGCCAGCGTCAGCTGTCCCTCCCCCATGATCCGTACGATCATGTCGGCCCTCCTAGGCGCGTGGGCTACTGCTTGTCGAAGCGCGGAGTGTCCTGCGGCTGCTGCTGGGACTGCTTTGTGCCCTGGCCCTCGCCGCCCTCGATGGCCTGCCGGTCGGCGGTGCCGCCACCGGCGAGCTCGGCCTTCATGCGCTGGAGCTCCAGCTCTACATCCGTACCACCGGAGAGCCGGTCCAGCTCGGCCTGGATGTCGTCCTTGTGCATGCCGGACTGGTCGTCGAGGGCACCGGAGGCGAGCAGCTCGTCGATGGCGCCGGCCCGGGCCTGGAGCTGGGCGGTCTTGTCCTCCGCCCGCTGGATGGCCAGGCCGACGTCGCCCATCTCCTCGGAGATGCCGGAGAACGCCTCGCCGATGCGGGTCTGCGCCTGGGCCGCCGTGTAGGTGGCCTTGATGGTCTCCTTCTTCGTGCGGAAGGCGTCCACCTTGGCCTGGAGCCGCTGGGCCGCCAGGGTGAGCTTCTCCTCCTCGCCCTGGAGGGTGGCGTGCTGCGTCTCCAGGTCGGTGACCTGCTGCTGGAGGGCGGCCCGGCGGGAGAGCGCCTCGCGGGCGAGGTCCTCACGGCCCAGCGCCAGTGCCTTGCGGCCCTGGTCCTCCAGCTTGCCCGACTGGGACTGGAGCTGGTTGAGCTGCAGCTCCAGGCGCTTGCGGCTGGTCGCCACGTCGGCGACCCCGCGGCGCACCTTCTGCAGCAGCTCCAGCTGCTTCTGGTACGAGTAGTCGAGAGTCTCGCGCGGGTCCTCGGCCCGGTCCAGGGCCTTGTTGGCCTTCGCGCGGAAGATCATCCCCATACGCTTCATGACACCGCTCATGGGCTTCGCGCGCCCCCTTCTGGCCGACTCCGGATCCAGCGACTGCAACAGAACCCACAGTACGGGCCCTGCATCCATTACCGCACTGTTCGGGGACGGATGCGCTCATCCCCAAGGACGACTGCGTACGCTCCCGATCCGGCGCAAGGAGTAGGTGCTCCCCGGGGTTGTCCGGAATGACCGGTGTCCGAGGGCGTACGCAACGTCCGCTCTGTCCCCTTACTGACGACCGGCGTTGCCGGATCGTTCCCCACCGGACTGGGGTCCACACCCCCGCACCCCGTACCCTTGGGTTTTGTGTTCCGTAGCCGTGCCAAGGATGAGAAGGCCCAGAGCGCCAGCGCGCCGGTGACCGACTCCACTCAGCCCCGTGACCCGCAGGCCCCCAAGGGCAGGCCCACGCCCAAGCGCAGCGTGGCCCAGTCCCAGCGCCGCAGCGTCGCCAGTACGCCGTTGACCCGCAAGGACGCCGCCAAGCGGCAGCGCGAGGAGCGGCGGACCGCGATGGCGCGCCAGCGCGAGGCGCTGGCGAAGGGCGACGAGCGGTACCTGCCGGCCCGCGACAAGGGTCCGGTCCGCAGGTTCGCGCGCGACTTCGTCGACTCGCGGTTCAACATCGCGGAGTACTTCCTGCCGATGGCCGTGATCATTCTCGTGCTGAGCATGGTCCGCGTCGCCTCGCTGCAGAACGTCGCGCTGCTGCTGTGGCTGGTCGTGATCGTGCTGATCGTGCTCGACTCGATCGTCACCGGCGTCCGGCTGAAGAAGCGCCTCGCCGAGCGCTTCCCCGACGAGCGCCGGCGCGGCGCCGTCGCCTACGCCCTGATGCGGTCGCTCCAGATGCGTCGCCTGCGGCTGCCCAAGCCCCAGGTCAAGCGCGGAGAGCGGCCCTGAGCACGACGCCGTTCGCCGGTGACGCGGCCCGGACCTGGACAGCGGGACTGCCGGGTCTGCGCAACGTCGTACGGCAGGAGATGGTGGCGCGACAGCTGGACGAGCAGATAGCCGGCCGTTTCGCCGTGGGCAGGCGCCTGCGGGTGCTCGACGTCGGCATGGGCCAGGGCACCCAGGCGCTGCGGCTGGCACGGGCCGGGCACCAGGTGACCGGCGTGGAGCGGGACGCCACGATGATCGCCGCGGCGCGGGACGCGCTGGCCGGGCAGCCGGAGGGCATCCGGGAGCGGATGCGGATCGTCGAGGGCGACGGCCGGGACACCGGCGTGCACTTCCTGCCCGGCAGCTTCGACGTGGTGCTCTGCCACGGCGTGCTGATGTACGTCGAGGAACCCGATCCGCTGCTGGCGGGGCTGGCCCGGATGCTCGCTCCGGGCGGCCTGCTGTCGCTCCTGGTGCGCAACGGCGACGCGCTCGCCATGCGCCCGGGACTGCACGGCGACTGGGCCGGTGCGCTGGCCGCCTTCGACACCACGAACTACCGGAACCGCCTCGGCCTCGAGGTGCGCGCGGACCGGCTGGCGACGCTGACGGCGAAGCTCGCGAGCATCGGCGCCCCGCTGCACGTCTGGTACGGCGTCCGGGTCTTCACGGACACGGCGAGCGACGAGACCGCTCCCCCGGCCGATCTCGAACCCCTGCTGGCCGCCGAGGAGCGGGCCGGCCGGACGGACCCGTACCGCGGGACGGCGGCGCTGCTGCATCTGTGCGGAGTGCGCGGCTAGGGCCTGCGCGCCTGCCGGGCGCCCGTTCGGGTGTTCACCGGAAGCCGCCGCCGGGGTGCGCGGTGAGACTCGGGGCATGGACGCTTCCCGTACCCGTGTGCCACGTCGGCTCGGTGCCTTCGCCGCCTGGGCCTGCGCCCTGCTGCTGGTGACCGGCTGTTCCGGATCCGGCCGGGGCTCCGACGGCGCACGGGAGGGCGACACGGCGCAGGCCGCCGCGCCGCACGCGGCCAACGACCTCCAGGCCGACTACGAGCGGGTGATCAAGGACGTCCTGCCGTCGGTCGTGCAGATCCAGGCGGGCGACTCGCTGGGGTCGGGGGTCGTGTACGACGACAAGGGGCACGTCGTCACCAACGCGCACGTCGTCGGGGACCGCGAGTCCTTCCGGGTGACGACGGCCCGCAGCGAGGGCGCCCTGGCCGCGCGGCTCGTCTCCTCCTACCCCGAGCAGGACCTGGCGGTGATCAAGCTGGAGCGGCTGCCGGACGGACTGAAGACGGCCCGTTTCGGTGACTCCGCGAAGGTCGCCGTCGGGCAGATCGTGCTGGCGATGGGCTCGCCGCTCGGCCTGTCCTCCAGCGTGACGCAGGGCATCGTGTCGGCGACCGGGCGGACCGTCACGGAGGGCAGCAGCGGGGGCGGCACGGGCGCGACCATCGCCAACATGGTGCAGACGTCCGCGGCCATCAACCCCGGCAACAGCGGGGGCGCCCTGGTGAACCTGGACGGCCAGGTGATCGGCATCCCGACACTGGCGGCGACCGACCCGGGCATGGGCGACAGCGCGGCACCGGGCATCGGCTTCGCGATCCCGGCGTCGATGGTGCGGACGGTCGCCGACCAGATCGTCGCGGACGGCCGGGTCACCGACTCGGGCCGGGCGGCGCTGGGCATCACCGCCCGTACGGTCGTCGACGACGACTACCGGCCCGCGGGCGTGGCCGTCGTCGAGGTGAGCGACGGCGGGGCCGCGGACGACGCGGGGATGCGTCCCGGCGACGTCATCGTCAGGGTCGGGGACACCGGCATCACCACCATCACCTCCCTGGCCGAGGCTCTGGCGTCGATGGCGCCGGGCGACCGGACGAAGGTGACCTACACCCGGGACGGCGACGAACGCACCGCCGAGGTGACGCTGGGCGAGCAGTGACGGGGGCGCGGCCGCCCCCGCCCGCTCCCCGCGCCTACGCCTCCGAGGCCTCCGAGGCCTCGGCGCTCTCGGTGGTCTCGGCACCCTCGGCGTGCAGGCTCATCGGGCCGTAGATCTCGGTGGCGTCCTCGAAGAGCCGCACCTGGTCCGCGCCGCCCTCCTTGAGCTGCTGCCAGTACTCCCCGATCCAGGACTCGGCGTCCCCTTGCGTGGTGAACTCCTCGGGCTGCACCGCGGGCTGGACCTCCGTCCCGCCGGCCGTCTCGAACCGCCACGTCCATGCCGCCATGTACGCCTCCAAGATGTGAGCACCTGCAGAGCGGAAGCCGGATCTTGGTCCGGCCTCCGACCGCAGCCTATGCGCTGAGCGGGGTGCGCCGTACAAGGCGGTGCGTGCTCCTAGGGGGGCCTCGGGCGCGCACGTCGCCGGGCGACCGGCGAAAATCGGGTGCGTGGACGTGACTCTGCTCGGCACCGGTGCCCCCGCGGGACTCCCCCGCCCCGACTGTCCCTGCGCGGCCTGTGCCGCGGCGCAGGGCGAGCAGGCGCGCGCGGCGACCGCGCTGCTGGTCGACGGTGCGCTGCTGCTCGACCTCACGCCGGGCGCCGCGTTCGCCGCGGCCCGCGCCGGGCGGTCCCTGGCCGGCGTACGGCAGGTGCTGCTCTCCCATCCGCACGACGGGCCCGCGGTGGAGGTGCCGGCCGGGCTGCCGCAGCCGGGGCGGGTGCCGGACGGGCGGGAACTGGCGGTGCTGACCGGGCACCGGGTGCGGGCGGTGGCGCTGGACGCGCCGGGCACGGGTTACGCCGTGACGGGGCCGGACGGCAGGCGGCTCCTCTACGTGCCGCCGGGCGGCGCCCCGGCCGGTCTGGAGGAGCCCGCGGAGCCGTACGACCTGATCGTCGCGGACGTGGTGGGGCGGCCGGACGCGCTGGCGAAGCTGCGGTCGGTCGGCGCGGCGGGCCCGACGACGGACGTCGTCGCCGTCCACCTGGACCACGACGTGCCGCCCGGCCCGGAACTGGCGCGGCGGCTCGCGGCGGCCGGGGCGAGGGCCGTGCCCGACGGCACGACCCTGACGGTGGGCGCCTACGAGGACGTACCCGACGTACCCCGGCGCACCCTCGTCCTGGGCGGCGCCCGGTCGGGCAAGTCGGTGGAGGCCGAACGCCGCCTGGAACCCTTCCCGGACGTGCTCTACGTGGCCACCGGCGGCTCCCGGGGCGGCGACACCGAGTGGGCGGCCCGGGTCGGCGTCCACCGGGAACGGCGCCCGGGTTCGTGGCGCACCGCCGAGACCTGCGACCTGGTGCCCCTGCTGAAGGACGACGGCCCGCCCCTCCTGGTCGACTGCCTGTCGCTGTGGCTGACGGACGCGATGGACGCGGTCGGCGCGTGGGACGACGCGGAGTGGTCCGGCGGGGGCGAACGTGCTCTGAGGGACCGGGTGCGGGAGCTGACGGAGGCGGTCCGCGCCACCCGGCGCACGGTGGTCGCGGTGTCGAACGAGGTGGGCTCGGGCATCGTCCCGGCCACCGCGTCCGGCCGCCGCTACCGGGACGAACTCGGGCGGCTGAACGCGGCGTTCGCGAACGAATGCGAGCAGGTGCTGCTGGTGGTGGCGGGCCAGGCCCTGGTGCTACGCGGCTGACCCGTCCCGGCGCGCGACGACCCGTTGCCCCCGGGCGCCGCCGAGCACGGTGCAGCCCTGGGCCACCAACTCGGCGGCCAGACCCACGGGATGCGCGGGAAGGATCCGGCGCGGATCCGCCACACCGACGAGCAGATGACCACCGGGCCGCAGCACCCGCACCGCCGCCCGCAGTTCGGCCCGCGGGTCGGGCACGCTCTCCAGGTACTGGAAGAGACTCACGACGTCGTAGCGGGCGCGCAGCCGGGACGCGATGTGCGGGTCCGTCAGCCGCCCCACGAACGCCTCCTCGACCCGCTCCACCGCACGGGCCCGCAGCACGCGGTGGGTGGCGTCCAGCCCGTCGAACGAGGTGTACGGGAAGTGCGCGCGGGCGGTGTGCGGGAAGTCGGCGTCGCCGGTGCCGACGTCCAGCCAGCTCTCGGGCTCGGGGCAGTGGCGGAGCATCGCGCGGGCGGCGAGCGCGTGTCTCAGCCGGACTCCGGCCCGGAGCGCGGGGTGCCCGGTCGCCGCCGGGACCGGTGGGTTCCTGAACCCGAGCCGGCAGTCCGCACACCTCTCGAGAACGGACCGGCCGGGTTCGCCCTGCCGCGGCTCCTCGCGCCGCGGCCGTGCCCGCAGCCGACGCGAGCCGCACCAGGGGCAGTCCGCGCGGGAGGGCCCGTAGCGGGGGACGGGAGGCACCGAGGGGGCGGGGGGTGCGGACATGGGCGGCTCCCGGGACGAGTACGAACGACAATCCAGGCAAAACGTTACGTAGGTGATCGCGTTCCGGGGTGCAACGACGCCGCCCGGGCGCGCTGCCCACGGGCCCTCCTTGGTGTTCGACCGGGGCCGGTACTGTTCGGCGAATGAGCTCGCTGAATCTCGACGACTTCACCGACCTGATCGAGCGCCCGGACGGCGGCGTACGTCGCGACGCGGAGGCGCGCCGGGAGCGTCAGGTCGTGCCGCCCGGAGCGCTGGGCCGCCTGGACGAACTGGGCGAGTGGCTGGCCGCGGCGCAGTCCGCCGTGCCGGTACGGCCCGTCGAACGGCCCCGGGCCGTGCTCTTCGCCGGCGACCACGGGATCGCCGAACTGGGTGTCTCCGCGCGGCCCGCGGGCAGTGCGGGCGAGTTGGTGCGCGAGGTGCTGGAGGGCGGCCGGCCGGTGTCGGTGCTCGCCCGGCGCCTCGGCGTACCGGTCCGCGTCGTCGACATGTCGCTGGACTGCGACCCCGAGTCGCTGCCGGCCGAGGTCTCCGGCCACCGGGTGCGTCGTGGCGGCGGGCGCATCGACATCGAGGACGCGCTGACCCCCGAGGAGGCGGAGGCCGCCTTCCGGGCCGGGATGGCGGTGGCCGACGAGGAGGCCGACTCGGGCACCGACCTGGTGGTGCTCGGCGATGTGAGCGTGGGCGGGACGACGGCGGCGGGCGTGCTGGTCGCGGCGCTGTGCGGGACCGACGCCTCCGTCGTCACCGGGCGGGGCGGGCTGCCCATCGACGACCTGGCCTGGATGCGGAAGTGCGCGGCGATCCGGGACGCGTTGCGCCGCGCCCGGCCGGTACTCGGCGACCAGTTGCAGCTGCTCGCGACGGTGGGCGGCGCGGACCTCACCGCCATGACGGGCTTCCTGCTCCAGGCCGCGGTGCGGAAGATGCCGGTGATCCTCGACGGCGTCGTGTCGGCCGCGTGCGCGCTGGTCGGACAGCGGGTCGCCTTCCGGGCGCCGGACTGGTGGCTGGCGTCGCACGACAGCGGCGAGCCCGGCCAGGCGAAGGCGCTGGACCGGATGGCCCTGGAACCGCTGCTGTCCCAGGGTGTGACGGTGGGTGAGGGCACGGGGGCTCTGCTGGCCCTGCCCCTGGTCCAGGCCGCGGCGGCACTGGCGGCGGAGCTGCCGGAGTCAACGCCCGACGACAAGACGGTGCCCGCGGCGGGGTGAACCTCGGGGGTCGGCTCCCTGACCCGGCGTCCCGGTGGCCCCCGGCGTGGGTGCGGGCGCGTGGGTGGGTGACGCGACCCGGCGCTGACCGGGTGCCGCCACGCCCACCCGTGCCGCCCCTGGGGGTACCTCCCAGGACGTTCAGGCACTGAGGGAGGCACATCTGCCCGCGGTTACGGAGGCGCTGCGCGCACCCCACCCAACCCGCGCAGGCATCAGCCGCGTGGGTCCGGGCGGCCGCCGATCCAGTCCTGGACGGCGCGGCGCGGGCCGGACCAGCGGCGGTCGTGGTGGTAGGCCCGCAAGCGGGCGCGAGCGCGGGCGCGCGGGCGGCCGGCGTAGAAACGGCGGGCCCAGGGCGAGCCGGGCCGGGCCAGCCGGACCGCGCCGATCAGCGCGATCACGGGCACGATCACCCCGAAGAGCGCGAGCCGCGTCTTGCCCTTGGCCAGGGCGAGCAACGAGAACAGGAAGTTACCCGCGACGGTCGTGACGACGCCCGCGCGGCCCTCCAACTCGTCCTGGTCCACCCCGTCGACCCCGAACGGCGTGAACCCGGCGAGGACCAGCCCCACCAGGGCCGCCGTGACCACCACGACCTCCACGCTCTGGCGCCCCTCCTCGCTCCAGTACACGTCGTCGAGGTGCAGGATCAGCGCGAACTCGTCCAGGACCAGCCCCGTTCCGATGCCGAAGACCACGGCCGCGACGGCGGACCCGAACCCGTGCCGTCCCCCCGCCACCGCCGCGAACCCCCCGATGACGGTCAGCAGGACCCCGGGCACCACGTGGTGGATGTGCACCCCGCCCGCCTTGACGTTCCCGAACGGCCCCTTCCCCGCCCGGATCAGACGAGTGATGACCCGGGTGATCACGAACGTCAGCACGAAGGACCCCAGGGCGAGCAGCAGCGGCAGCTTGCCGGGTTCCGCGATGTTCCGCTGCCACCAATCTCCCATATGCGCACTTTATCCCGACCCCTCGTCAACACCCTGCCCACCACCTCCGGGTACTCTGCGCCGGTGTCCAGGACCCTCTCCCCCGACGGCCTCCGCTTCGCCTTCGGCACCCTCACCGTGTTCCCGGTCGCGGTGACCCGCTGGGACAGGGAGGCGGCACGCGCCGGCATGCTGTGCGCGCCACTGGCCGGACTGGCCGTCGGCGCCGCGGCCGCGGGCACCGGACTCCTGCTGCTGTTCCTGGGCGCCGGCAGCCTCCTCGCCGCCGTCGCCACCGCCGCCGTACCCGCCGTCCTCACCCGGGGACTGCACCTGGACGGCCTGGCCGACACCGCAGACGGACTGGGCAGCGGCAAGCCCCCCGAGGACGCCCTGCGGATCATGAAGCAGTCGGACATCGGGCCGTTCGGCGTACTCGCCCTGCTGTTCACGCTCCTCGCCCAGGTCGCCGCGCTGGCGCAGGCCTACGACGGCTCCTGGGCCCGGGGCGCGCTCGCCGCCGTGGTCTCGGCGACCGCCGCCCGGCTGGCGCTCACGCTGGCCGCCCGGGCGGGCGTGCCCGCCGCCCGCCCGGAAGGGCTGGGCGCGGCGGTCGCGGGGGTGGTCCCGGTCGCCGCGGCGCTGGGTGCGGCCGCCGCCGTCACCCTGGCGGCCGCGGGCGCGGGCGCGCTCCTGGGGGCGGACGACGTCGTACGCACGGCCCTCGCCGTACTGTGCGCCGCGGCCGCGGCCGAACTGCTCCTGCGGCACTGCGTCCGCCGCTTCGGCGGGGTCACGGGTGACGTCTTCGGCGGCGTCGCGGAGACGGCGGCCACCACGGCACTGGTGGTCTCGGTCCTCGGCTGATCCGGAGCAGGAGCCGCGAGGGCACCGGTCTCAGCAGGCCTCGCGCTCCGGTCCCAGCTCGTACTTCTTCAGCATCGAACTGAGCCGCATCTTCCGGGACTCGGCACAGAACCGCTCGGTGGGCAGCTCGTACTCGACGTGGAAGACCGCCTTGTCCGCCTCGACGAACGGCTGGTTGTCAGCGCACTCTCCGTACTGCGCGCACTGCTCGTTGACCGCGAAGTCGAAGTCGTCGACCAGTTCGGGGATCTGGTCGAGGTCGTTCTTGAGCCCGACGGCCATTCCGCGTTCATGGGCGAGTTCGGCGATCAGCCGGTTGTAGCGGAGCTGGTCGTCCGCGCTGAGGGGGAAGCCGGTCTCGTTCCGGTAGCCGTCCATGTTGTCCGGCTCGACGGCGTCGAAGCCCTTCTCCCGGCACATGTCGAGGCGTTCGGCCATCAGCGGCTCCAGGACGTCCGTCGCGCGGATGTCCAGCCACCGCTCGCCCTCCCACCCGTTGCCCTTGCCCAGCACGGACTTGGGGAACTTCGCCGCGTCGGGCCGGAAGTCCTCCCAGGCGCCGGTGGAGAGGTAGCAGATGACCTTGCGGCCGTCGTCGTGCAGACCGGCGACCGTGGCCTTCGTGTGGTCGAAGCCGTCGATGTCGTAGACCGGCACGTCCACGGAGGTGTCGAGCTTCCCGCTGAGCTGCCACTGCCAGGCGGTGCCGGGCCGCGGCCGCCAGTGGTCCGCGGCGTCCCCGCCGCCCCCGCCGTCGACGGGAGAGGAGGTGCAGCCCGCCAGCAGCAGGAGGAGGGCTATCGACAGGGCCGGGCGTCTCACGGGGGTGCTCCAGGGGGTGGGGTGGCGCGGTGGCGTACCCCAGGAATGATCTCTCATCCCGGGTGTCCGGCGGGAAACCGCGGCCCCGCGGGATCGGACGCGCGCGGGCGCGAGCGTAGGCTCGTCCCGGGTCCTCGCCCGCCCGGGCGCGGACCGCGCCTCGCAGGAGGGATCCAGGGTCGGATGTCGGGCCCGGTCGACCCACCCGCATTCGGCCACACCAGACTTCATACGGAAGCGAGAATTCACCACCGTGACTGCTCTCACTCTCAGCACCGCAGCGGCGCCCGGCCTCCGGGCCGACGCGATCGTGATCGGTGTCGCCAAGGACACGGCGTCCAAGTCCCAGGGCCTGGTCGTCGCACCCGGCGCCGAGGCCGTGGACAAGGCGTACGACGGCCGGCTCGCCGGCGTCCTGGAGACCCTCGGTGCCTCCGGCGCCGAGGGCGAGGTGACGAAGCTGCCCGCTCCGTCCGGCTTCAAGGCACCCATCGTGGTGGCCGTGGGTCTCGGCGCCCAGCCCGAGAAGGACGCCTCCTTCGACGCCGAGGCGCTGCGCAGGACGGCCGGTGTCGCCGCCCGCACCCTGGCCGGCGCCAAGAAGGCCGCCTTCGCCCTCCCGCTCACCGAGGCCGCCGACGCCGGCGCCGTCGGTGAGGGCGTGCTGCTCGGCGCGTACTCCTTCGACGCCTACAAGGAGAAGGGCGGCGCCAAGGCCAAGAACGGCAAGGCCCCGCTGGCGGAGGCCGTGCTGCTCGGCGGCAAGCCCCGCGACAAGGCGTACAAGGCGGCGGTCGAGCGTGCCGCGGCCGTGGCCGAGGAGCTGAACCGCGCCCGCGACCTGGTCAACACCCCGCCGAACGACCTGAACCCGGAGGCCTTCGCGGCGGTCGCGCAGGCCGCGGCCAAGGAGCACGGCATCAAGGTGCAGGTGCTCGACGAGAAGGCGCTGACCAAGGGCGGCTACGGCGGCATCCTGGGCGTCGGCGCCGGGTCGGCGGCGGGTCCGCGGCTGGTGAAGCTGTCGTACACGTCGTCCAAGGCGACGAAGTCCCTCGCCTTCGTCGGCAAGGGCATCACCTACGACTCGGGCGGCATCTCGCTGAAGCCGGCCGGGCACAACGAGACGATGAAGTGCGACATGGCCGGCGCCGCCGCCGTGTTCGCCGCCGTCGTCGCCGCCGCGCGGCTGGGCCTGGAGGTCAACGTCACCGGCTGGCTGGCGCTGGCCGAGAACATGCCCTCGGGCTCCGCGACGCGCCCGGGTGACGTGCTGCGCATGTACAGCGGCAAGACGGTGGAGGTGCTCAACACCGACGCCGAGGGCCGGCTCGTGCTCGCGGACGCGCTGTGGGCGGCCTCGCAGGAGAAGCCGGACGCGATCATCGACGTGGCGACGCTGACCGGCGCGATGATGCTGGCGCTGGGCAGCCGGACGTACGGGGTCATGGCGAACGACGACGCGTTCCGCGCCGCGGTGCACGAGGCGGCGGAGGAGGTCGGCGAGCCGGCCTGGCCGATGCCGCTGCCGGAGCACCTGCGCAAGGGCATGGACTCGGCGACCGCGGACATCGCGAACATGGGTGAGCGGATGGGCGGCGGTCTGGTGGCCGGCCTCTTCCTGCGCGAGTTCGTGGGCGAGGGCATCGCCTGGGCGCACCTGGACATCGCGGGCCCGGCGTTCAACGAGAGCGGTCCCTTCGGGTACACGCCGAAGGGTGGCACGGGTACGGCGGTGCGGACGCTGGTCCGCTTGGCCGAGCTGACGGCGTCCGGCGATCTCGGGTGACGTTCGCGTGAGCGCCCGGGGGTGCGGGGTGATCTTGCGGCTGCGGGTCCGTCGTGGCTGGTCGCGCAGTTCCCCGCGCCCCTGGCGGCGTTGCGGTGCCGACGGGCAGAACGGTCGCGCCCACGCGGCGGAGCCGCAGATCAGACACAGCCCCGCACCCCTGGAGGCGCTGCGATGCCGTCGGTGTCCGGTGAACGTGGGGCGTCTCACACCCCGGCCCCACGTCTCGTTCGCCTCTCACAAGTGCGAAGATGGAGCCCGGCAGGACAGGGCCCACCCAAGGGCCGAGAACAATGAGCGGCCGGACACCAGCCGCCGACCGGTCACTGGAGACCGGCGTGGCGCACATGCATGGAGGACGTGACGTGGCGAACGACGCCAGCACCGTTTTCGACCTAGTGATCCTCGGCGGTGGCAGCGGTGGTTACGCCGCGGCCCTGCGCGGGGCTCAGCTGGGCCTGGACGTCGCCCTGATCGAGAAGGGCAAGGTCGGCGGTACCTGCCTGCACAACGGCTGCATTCCTACGAAGGCCCTGCTGCACGCGGGCGAGATCGCCGACCAGGCCCGCGAGAGCGAGCAGTTCGGTGTGAAGGCCACCTTCGAGGGCATCGACATGGCGGCCGTCCACAAGTACAAGGACGACGTGATCTCGGGCCTCTACAAGGGCCTGCAGGGTCTGATCGCCTCGCGCAAGGTGACCTACATCGAGGGCGAGGGCCGGCTGTCCTCGCCGACCTCCGTGGATGTGAACGGTCAGCGGGTCCAGGGCCGGCACGTGCTGCTGGCGACCGGCTCCGTGCCGAAGTCGCTGCCCGGCCTGGACATCGACGGCGAGCGGATCATCTCGTCCGACCACGCGCTCAAGCTCGACCGCGTGCCGAAGTCCGCGATCGTGCTGGGCGGCGGCGTCATCGGCGTCGAGTTCGCCTCCGCGTGGAAGTCCTTCGGCGCCGACGTCACGATCATCGAGGGCCTGAAACACCTCGTCCCGGTCGAGGACGAGAACAGCTCCAAGCTGCTGGAGCGCGCCTTCCGCAAGCGCGGCATCAAGTTCAACCTGGGCACCTTCTTCGAGAAGGCCGAGTACACCCAGGACGGCGTCAAGGTCACCCTCGCCGACGGCAAGGAGTTCGAGGCCGAGGTCCTGCTCGTCGCCATCGGCCGCGGCCCGGTCTCCCAGGGCCTGGGCTACGAGGAGGCCGGGGTCGCCATGGACCGCGGCTTCGTCCTCGTCGACGAGTACATGCGGACCAACGTCCCGACCATCTCCGCCGTCGGTGACCTCGCCCCCACCCTCCAGCTCGCGCACGTCGGCTTCGCCGAGGGCATCCTGGTGGCGGAGCGGCTCGCCGGCCTGAAGACCGTCCCGGTCGACTACGACGGCGTGCCGCGGGTGACGTACTGCCACCCCGAGGTCGCCTCCGTGGGCATCACCGAGGCCAAGGCCAAGGAGATCTACGGCGCGGACAAGGTCGTCGCCCTGAAGTACAACCTGGCCGGCAACGGCAAGAGCAAGATCCTCAAGACCGCGGGCGAGATCAAGCTCGTGCAGGTCAAGGACGGTGCCGTGGTCGGCGTCCACATGGTCGGCGACCGCATGGGCGAGCAGGTCGGCGAAGCCCAGCTGATCTACAACTGGGAGGCGCTGCCCGCCGAGGTGGCCCAGCTCATCCACGCCCACCCGACGCAGAACGAGGCGATGGGCGAGGCGCACCTGGCGCTGGCCGGCAAGCCGCTGCACTCCCACGACTGACCTCCCTCGGTCATTGGGCGCGACGACACAGACTTCCGCAATTCGTAAGGAGCAACCGAAACCATGGCGGTTTCCGTAACCCTTCCGGCGCTCGGCGAGAGCGTCACCGAGGGCACCGTCACCCGTTGGCTGAAGGCCGAGGGTGAGCGCGTCGAGGCCGACGAGCCGTTGCTCGAGGTCTCGACCGACAAGGTCGACACCGAGATCCCGGCGCCCGCGTCGGGCGTGCTGTCCTCCATCAAGGTCGCCGAGGACGAGACCGTCGAGGTCGGCGCCGAGCTGGCGCTGATCGACGACGGCACCGGAGCCCCGGCCGCCGAGCAGGCCCCGCAGGCCGAGCAGGCCGCCGAGCCCGCTCCCGAGCCCGCCGCTGCCGCCCCGTCCACCGAGCAGGCCGCCCCGGCGCCCGCGCCGAGCGCCGAGCAGTCCGGCGGCGGTTCCGCCGAGGGCACGGACGTCGTCCTGCCCGCGCTCGGCGAGTCCGTCACCGAGGGCACCGTCACCCGCTGGCTGAAGTCGGTCGGTGACAGCGTCGAGGCCGACGAGCCGCTGCTCGAGGTGTCCACCGACAAGGTCGACACCGAGATCCCCGCCCCCGCGTCCGGCACCCTGCTGGAGATCGTGGTCGGCGAGGACGAGACCGCCGAGGTCGGCGCCAAGCTCGCCGTCATCGGCGAGGCGGGTGCCGCTCCGGCCGCCGCCCCGGCCCAGGAGGCTCCGGCTCAGGAGGCTCCGGCTCAGGAGGCTCCGGCTCAGGAGGCTCCGGCCAAGCCCGAGCCCACCCCGGCTCCGGCTCCCGCGCAGGCCGCCCCGGCTCCGGCCGCTCCGGCCCCGCAGGCGCCCCCGGCTCCCGCCCCGCAGCCGGCCGCCCCGGCTCCGGCTGCCGCCCCGGCCGCCCCGGCCGCTCCGGCCGCCGCCCAGCCGGCGGACGACGGCGCCTACGTCACCCCGCTGGTGCGCAAGCTCGCCGCCGAGAACGGCGTCGACCTGTCCACCGTCAAGGGCACCGGCGTCGGCGGCCGCATCCGCAAGCAGGACGTCATCGCCGCCGCCGAGGCCGCGAAGGCCGCCGCTCCGGCGCCCGCCGCCGCGGCCCCGGCCACCGCCGCGAAGAAGGCCCCCACCCTGGAGGCCTCCCCGCTGCGCGGCCAGACCGTCAAGATGCCCCGCATCCGCAAGGTCATCGGCGACAACATGGTCAAGGCGCTGCACGAGCAGGCGCAGCTGTCGTCGGTCGTCGAGGTCGACGTCACCCGCCTGATGAAGCTGCGCGGCCGGGCCAAGGACGCGTTCGCGGCCCGTGAGGGCGTCAAGCTCTCGCCGATGCCGTTCTTCGTCCGGGCCGCCGCCCAGGCGCTGAAGGCGCACGCGCCGATCAACGCCAAGATCAACGAGGCCGAGGGGACCATCACCTACTTCGACACCGAGAACATCGGTATCGCGGTGGACTCCGAGAAGGGCCTGATGACCCCGGTCATCAAGAACGCCGGCGACCTCAACCTGGCCGGCATCGCCAAGGCGACCGCCGACCTGGCGGGCAAGGTGCGGGCCAGCAAGATCAGCCCGGACGAGCTGGCCGGTGCGACCTTCACCATCAGCAACACCGGTTCGCGCGGCGCGCTCTTCGACACGATCATCGTGCCGCCGGGCCAGGTCGCCATCCTCGGCATCGGCGCCACGGTCAAGCGTCCGGCCGTCGTCGAGACGGAGGAGGGTCCCGTCATCGGCATCCGCGACATGACCTTCCTGACCCTGTCCTACGACCACCGCCTGGTGGACGGCGCCGACGCCGCCCGCTACCTGACGGCGGTCAAGGCGATCCTGGAGGCCGGCGAGTTCGAGGTCGAGCTCGGCCTGTAGTCCCTCGCCAGTGGGCCTGTACGGTGCCCCCGCCCGGAATCCTCCGGGCGGGGGCATCGCCGTGTTCCGGGCGGGGAACGCTGTGTAAGTCTCGTCTCACCTGCGCCGAAGCGCCCCCGTGCGCCCTTCCCGCCCGCCGCGACGGCCGTATTGTTACTCAACGTCAAACGCCCCAGGGGGCCGAACAGACCCCTCCCGAAGGAGCTCCCATGACCGCGCCCGTCGTCCACTCGCTGCGCGAACAGATCCGCGAGCACATCCTGGAAGGGATCATCAGCGGGCGCTGGCAGCCGGGCGAGCGGATCGTGGAGCGCCGGATCGCCACCGAGCTGGAGGTCAGCCAGACGCCGGTGCGGGAGGCGCTGCGGGAGCTGGAGTCGCTGCGGCTGATCGAGTCGGCGCCGAACAAGGGCGTGCGGGTGCGGAACCTGACCGCCGCCGACCTGGAGGAGAGCTACCCCGTCCGGGCCGGCCTGGAGGCCATCGCGGCCGAGCTGGCGGCGGACCGGCTCGCCCTGGACTGCTCGGCCCTGGAGCCGCACGTCGCGGCGCTGTACGAGGCCGACCGGGTCTCCGACGGGACGGGCCAGGTGCGGCACACGGTGGGCTTCCACCGCGAGCTGGTTCGCGCGGCGGGCAACTCGGTGCTGCTGCACACGTGGGAGGGGCTGGGCATCGAGGTCTTCACCGCGCTGTCGATACGGTGGCTGGGCACGGTGCAGCAGTCGTATGCGGAGGAGCACGACGAGCTGGTCGCGGCCTTCCGCCGCCGGGATCCGCGCATCCCGGAGATCGTCAAGGCTCACGTGTTGGGCTGCGCGCCCCGGGCGTAGTTTCTCGCCCCCGCCGCCCCTACCCTTCCCGTCCCTGGGGGCTGCGCCCCCAGACCCCCCGATTCGCGCAGTTCCCCGCGCCCCTTGAGGGGCGCGGGGAACTGCGCGATCAGCCACGACGGCACCCGCACCCGCCACTCGGCCGCACCCCCCGAGCTCATCCGCGCCCACCCCACCTCACCTGCACAAACCCCCGACGGGAACCGTCACTCCGTGCCATCGCCGAAGGCACCCCGTGCCGACTTTCTCGCAATCAAGAGGTTTTGCCCCTCAACCCTTTGATCGATCATCGATCAGGGAGTTACAGTCACGGACGGGCTTCCACCCGAGCCCCACGCCCTGTCCTGCCAAAGACCTAGGGCACCCCCGAACCCTTGCCGATGAGGGAACCCCCTTCGACTGAGGAAGGCGGCGACATGACCGACCCCAAAGCCATCCAGCCGAGCGAGCTCGACCAGCTCCCGGACCGCGACCCCGAGGAGACCGCCGAGTGGCAGGCCTCTCTGGACGCCGTCACCAAGGCGGCCGGGCCGCACCGTGCCGCGTACCTGATGCGCCGCACCCTGGAGCGCGCCGAGGGCGCCGGCCTGGCGCTGCCGAAGCTGCTGGAGACGGACTACGTCAACTCCATCCCGACCGCCGACGAACCCGCTGTGGACGGCGACGAGGACCTGGAGCAGCGGATCACCGCCTGGAACCGCTGGAACGCGGCCGCCATGGTGACCCGCGGCAGCAAGCACGGCGTCGGCGGCCACATCGCCACCTTCGCCTCCGCGGCCTGGCTGTACGAGACCGGCTTCAACCACTTCTTCAAGGGCAAGGAGGGTGACGGCTCCGGCGACCAGCTCTACGTCCAGGGCCACGCCTCCCCCGGCATCTACGCCCGTGCCTTCCTCGACGGCCGGCTGACCGAGGACCACCTCGACAACTTCCGGCGCGAGTCCGGCGGCAACGGACTGCCGTCCTACCCGCACCCGCGCCGCCTGCCCTGGCTGTGGGAGTTCCCCACCGTCTCCATGGGCCTCGGGCCGATCTCCGCGATCTACCAGGCGCGGTTCAACCGCTACCTGACCAGCCGCGGCATCAAGGACCTGACCAACTCCCACGTGTGGGCGTTCCTCGGCGACGGCGAGATGGACGAGCCCGAGTCCACCACCGCGCTGACGCTCGCGTCCCGCGAGGGCCTGGACAACCTGACCTTCGTCATCAACTGCAACCTGCAGCGCCTCGACGGTCCGGTCCGCGCCAACTTCAAGATCGTGCAGGAGCTGGAGGCCCAGTTCCGCGGTGCCGGCTGGAACGTCGTCAAGAGCCTGTGGGGCACGGCGTGGGACGAGCTGTTCCAGCTCGACACCAACGGCGCCCTCGTACGCCGCCTGCGCGAGGTACCCGACGCGCAGGTGCAGACGTACCAGACGCGCGACGCCGCCTACATCCGCGAGGACTTCTTCGGCAAGGACCCGGAGCTCGCCGCGATGGCGAAGCTGCTGTCCGACGACAAGATCCTCGAGTGCTTCCACTACTCGCGCGGCGGCCACGAGTCCCGCAAGGTCTACGCCGCCTACCGGGCCGCGCTCGCCCACAAGGGCGCGCCGACCGTGATCCTGGCCCAGACGGTCAAGGGCCACACCCTCGGCACCGGCTTCGCCTCCAAGAACGCCAACCACCAGATGAAGAAGCTCTCGGTGGACGAGTTCAAGGACATGCGGGACCTGCTCGGCCTGCCGATCAAGGACAGCGACTTCGTCGACGGCGTGGTCCCCTACGGCCACCCCGGCGCCGACTCCCCCGAGGTCCGCTACCTCCAGGAGCGCCGCGCCGCCCTCGGCGGTCCGGCCCCGGCCCGCCGCGTGCACCCGGTCGCGCCGCTGCCCGCGCCCGCCGAGAAGGCGTTCGCCTCCTTCGACAAGGGCTCCGGCTCGCAGAGCGTGGCCACCACCATGGCCTTCGTCCGCCTGGTCAAGGACCTGGTCCGCGACAAGGAGACCGGCAAGCGCTGGGTGCCGATCGTCCCCGACGAGGCGCGCACCTTCGGCATGGAGAGCCTCTTCCCGTCCCTCGGGATCTACTCCCCCAAGGGCCAGACGTACGAGCCGGTCGACCGCGACCAGCTGATGTACTACAAGGAGGCCAAGAACGGCCAGATCCTCAACGAGGGGATCACCGAGGCCGGCTCGATGGCCGACTTCATCGCCGCGTCGACGTCGTACGCGACGCACGGCGAGACGATGATCCCGTTCTACATCTTCTACTCGATGTTCGGCTGGCAGCGCACCGCCGACCAGATGTGGCAGCTCGGCGACCAGCTCGGCCGCGGCTTCCTGGTCGGCGCCACGGCCGGCCGGACGACGCTGACCGGTGAGGGCCTCCAGCACGCGGACGGCCACTCCCCGGCGATCGCGGCGACCAACCCGGCCGCGATGACGTACGACCCGGCCTTCGCCTACGAGGTCGCGGCGATCGTCAAGGACGGTCTGCGCCGGATGTACGGCGAGGCGGCCCCGGGCGAGGACCCGAACGTCTTCTACTACCTGACCGTCTACAACGAGCCGATGCCGCAGCCGGCCAAGCCGTCCGGCGCCGGTGTGGACGAGGGCATCGTCAAGGGCCTGTACCGCTTCAACACGGCGGAGTCGGCGGGTCTGACCCCGGCGGCGAACGCCCCGCGGCTCCAGCTCCTGTCCTCCGGTACCGCGATCCACTGGGCGCTCAAGGCGCAGCGGCTGCTCGCCGAGGAGTGGGGCGTGGCCGCCGACGTGTGGTCCGCGACCTCCTGGACGGAGCTGCGCCGGGACGCGATGGACGCCGACGCGGCGCTGCTGCGCGGCGAGGAGCGGGTGCCGTACGTCCGCCGGGCGCTCCAGGGCGCCGAGGGCCCGGTCCTCGCGGTCTCCGACTACATGCGCCAGGTCCCGGACCAGATCGCGCAGTGGGTCGAGCAGGACTACTCGTCGCTCGGTGCCGACGGCTTCGGCCTCTCGGACACCCGTGACGCCGCCCGCCGCCACTTCGGTGTCGACGCCGAGTCCATCGTGGTCGCGGCCCTGGCCCAGCTCGCCCGGCGCGGCGAGGTCAAGGCGACGTCCGTGAAGGAGGCGCGCGAGCGCTACGGCCTGTAGGGCCGCGCACGACCCGAGGAGGCCCCCGCCGCGGCGGGGGCCTCCTGCATGATGTGGGGATGCGTGCTGCCCGCCTCATCAAGATGGTGCTGCTCCTCCAGTCCCGCCCGTCCATGACCGCCGCCGAACTGGCCCGGGAGCTGGAGGTCTCCGAGCGGACCGTGACGCGGGACGCGCAGGCGCTGTCGGAGGCCGGGGTCCCGGTGTACGCGGAGCGCGGGCGGGCCGGGGGGTACCGGCTGATCGGCGGTTACCGGACGCGGCTGACCGGGCTGGCCCGGGGCGAGGCCGAGGCGCTGTTCCTGTCCGGGGTGCCGGGCGCGCTGCGCGAGATGGGCCTGGAGGACGCGGCCTCGGCGGCCCGGCTGAAGGTGTCGGCGGCGCTGCTCCCCTCGCTGCGGGACGCGTCCCGTACCGCGGCGCAGCGCTTCCATCTGGACGCGCCGAACTGGTTCCGGGAGCCCCGCACGCCCGAGCTGCTGCCGGCGGTCGCGGACGCGGTCTGGGACGACCGGCGGATCGCGGCGCGCTACCGGCGTGCACAGGACGAGGTGGTGCGGGAGCTGGAGCCGTACGGCCTCGTCCTGAAGGCGGGCGTCTGGTACCTGTGCGCCCGGGTCGCGCGGGGGGCGGACGGCGGGCCGTACCGGGTGTACCGGATCGACCGGTTCACGGCGGTGGAGCCGGGCGAGGAGCGTTTCGCGCGGGACGACGACTTCGACCTGCCCGCGTTCTGGGCGGAGCGGGCCGAGCAGTTCGCGCGGTCCATCCTGCGGGCGCGGGTCGTGGTGCGGCTGTCGGAGCGGGGCGTGCGCGGGCTCCCGCACGTGGTGGACACGCTGTCGGCCCGGGAGGCGCTGGAGGCGGCCGAGGGGCCGGACGCGGACGGCTGGGTGACGGTGACGCTGCCGGTGGAGTCGGAGGAGGTCGCGCACACCCAGCTGACGGGACTGGGTGCGGAGGTGGAGGTGCTGGCGCCGGAGGGGCTGCGGGACCGGTTCGCCCGGGACGCCCGGCGGCTCGCGGGGCTGTACGCCGGTGCGGGGCGGGACGGCGGCTGACGGTTCCCACGCGGTGATTCCCGCATAACGATCCGCCGCACTCCACGTGCGTGGCACCCCCGCAGGGCCGATGCTGGACCCGTGATGGACGAGACGGAGTTCTGGGAGCTGATCGACGCCGCCCGGCGGGGCGCCGACGGCGATCCCGAGGACCAGGCCGACCTGCTGGTGGACCGGCTGCTCACCATGGACCCGGACCTCGTGCTCGACTTCGCCCGCCACTTCGAGGCCCGCTACAACCGCGCCTGCACCTGGGACCTGTGGGCCGCGGCGTGGGTGCTGCTGGGCGGGGCCAGCGACGACGCGTTCGACTTCTTCCGCTGCTGGCTGATCGGCCAGGGCCGGGAGGTGTACGAGGGCGCGGTGCACGAACCCGACTCGCTCGCCGAGCTGCTGGACGACTTCGACGAGGAGCTGGACGGCGACGGGGAGGAGCTGGGCTACGCCGCCGACGAGGCCTACGAGCAGCTCACCGGCACGGTCGCCCCCGACCTCGGCATCGCCCCCGCCCCCGCGGAGCCACTGGGCACCGCGCTCGACCTGGAGAGCGACCAGGCCCTCGCCGCACGCCTGCCCCGCCTGTGGGAGCGGTTCGGGCCCGAGTGACCCGGCGGCGTCCGCCGTGCCCGTGCCGCACGGGACGTTCTCGCCGGCCGCGGGTCAGCCCGTGCGGCCCTGGAGACGGGCCGCGGTCCGGCGGATTTCCGGGAGGCGGTCCGAGAGGGCGGCGCCCGGACAGCTGGTCTGGTAGCCGTCGTCGTGGCCCGCGACGGCGGGCAGGGTCGCCGTGGCGCCCGCGGCGTAGCGGCTGAGCCCGTTGCTGGAGACCAGGGCGACCTTCGCGCGCGGGTCGGTGTCGGTCTCGCCGAGTTTCCAGGCGGCCACGGCGGCGATCGCGTCGGTCAGCGCGTCCGGCACGGGCACACCCGCGGTGAAGGTGCCGAGGGCGGCGATGCCGGTGGTGCGGTGGTTGAAGCCCTGGGTGTGGGCGCCGGTGACGGGGCGGTCGGCGCCGCCGGCGCGGCCCTCGTAGACGGTGCCGCAGCGGTCGACGATGAAGTTGTAGCCGATGTCGTCCCAGTCCCGGGCGCCGGTCTGGCCCGTGTACACGCCGCGCAGGATGGCCGGCACGTCGGCGCAGTCGTAGCCGTTCGGCGTGTCCGTGTGGTGGACGAAGGCGGCGAGGACCTTGTCGTCGTAGCGCGGGGCTGGCTGCTCGCGGGCGGCCCCGCCCAGCCATTGCGACCGGGGCACGATGGCGGGCCGGGGCGCGGTGTGCCGGTCGGCGGCGACCGGACTGGCCCGCGTGGTCGCCGCCTGTTCGACCCCGTTGGCGCAGAGGAACAGCGCGGCGACGGCGGCCAGGCCGGGCAGCGCGCCGAGCACCGCCCGCAGCGCGCGCGGCATCCCGGCCGCACCGGAGGTGGCGGCGCGGGTGGCACCCGGTGCGGGAACGGCACGCCGCTCCCGGGCCCCGCGCGGTCTCAGGGGACGCATGGTCCCACTGTCCGGCGGATCGGGTCCGCCCGCGATGTGTGCTGTGCCACCTGGTGGAACCATCGTCCCGGTCCACGACGTTTTCCGGTTGATCGCACATGCTCGCTCGGGTGACCGTTTCCGGTCGGTCGCGCGGCAGAGTCTGATCACCGGGGCCGTACGGCACGTACTGAGGGTTCCCGGGGTCCGGTGGTGGAAAGGCGGCTCGCGTGGACCTGCTCGACGTTCTGCTGGTGCTGGTGGTGCTGGCCTACGCCGCGTCCGGATACCGGCGCGGCCTGGTGGCCGGCTGTGTCTCGCTGGCCGGTTTCGTGGGCGGTGCGGCGATCGGCGTGTGGATCCTGCCCTGGGTCACGGACCTCGTGACGCCGGGCTCGACGTCGGCGACGGTGCTCGCGGTGGTCACGGTGCTGCTGCCGGCGATCGTGGTGCACGAGCTGGCGGGGCGGCTGGCGCTGCGGCTGCGCCGGGAGCTGGACGCCGGCCCGCTCAGGGTGGCCGACGGGGTCGGCGGAGCGGCGGCGAACGCGGTGGCGGCGCTGATCGTGGCGTGGGTGGCGGCCAGCGTCCTCGCGGCGTCCTCGTCCTCGCTGCTCACCTCGGCGATCCGGGACTCGACGCTGCTGGGCGCCGTACAGCGGGCGATGCCGGACACCACGCCCGCGTGGTTCTCGGGAGCGACGTCCGCGCTGACCGAGGCGGGGTTCCCGCAGGTCTTCAACCCGTTCGAGAACGAGGCCACGGCGCAGGTCGCCGAGCCCTCCGGGGACAGCGTGACGGCGGCGGCGACCCGGGCGGCCCAGCGCAGCACGGTGAAGGTGGAGGGCGTCACCGGCACCCAGGGCCGGGAGGGCAGCGGCTTCGTGTTCGCGCCGGAGCGGGTGATGACCAACGCCCACGTGGTGGCCGGGATCGACGACCCGACCGTGCGGATCGGCGGGGTGGGCCCGTCGTACGAGGCGCGCGTGGTGCTGTTCGACCCGGGCAAGGACGTGGCCGTGCTGTACGTACCGGACCTGTCCGCGCCCGTCCTGCGGTTCGACGACGACGCGGAGCGCGGGGACCCCGCGGTGGTGGCGGGCTATCCGCAGGACGGCGACCTGGACCTGCGGGCGGCGACGGTGGCGAACCGGACGCGGGCGACCGGCCAGAACATCTACAGCGACGCGAACGTCACCCGGGAGATCTACTCGATCCGCTCCACGGTCCGCCCCGGCAACTCGGGCGGACCGCTGCTGACCACCGACGGCCGGGTGTACGGCGTGGTGTTCGCCCGCTCCACCTCCGACGCGGGGACCGGCTACGTGCTGACGGCGGCCGAGGTGGCCGCCGACGCGGAGCGTGCCGCGGACGCGACGGAGGCGGTGGACACGGGCGAACCGGTCACGTCGTGACCGGCGACGGCTCCCGCTCGGTCAGGAACCGGCCCATCGTCACGTCGTCGACGTAGGCGCCGCCGAGGTAGAACTCCTCGGGCTGGACCCCCTCGACGACGAAGCCCTCGGACTCGTAGAGCTTGCGGGCGGCCGTGTTGTGGCCGAGGACGCGCAGGGTGATGCGGCGGGCGCCGAGGCGGCGGGCCTCCTCGACGGCGGCGCGGACCAGCGCGCGGCCGACGCCGGCCCCGCGGGCCGTGCCGGCGACGGCGAGGCCGCGGATCTGGCGTACGTGGGAGTTGGCGGCCAGTGGCGTCGGGAAGCCGAGACGGACATAGCCCGCGACGGCACCGTCCAGCTCGGCCACGAGGTGGTCGTCCGGGCCCGAGTGCGGCCGGAAGAAGGGGTCGTCGGGTCCCGGCGGGGGTGAGACGGCGTGCAGGAGCGACCAGGTGTCGCGGTCGAGCCGGTGCAGCGGCTCCTCGTCGTCGGGTCTGGCGGGACGTATGTGCGGAGCTGGCATGACGGTCACTGTACGACGCGGACGCGGGCACCGGTCCGCCGCTTTTCCCGGCCCACCCGGCAGGATGGGCGCATGGACTTGGAACGTTCCCGCATCGTGGTGGCCGGCGCGTCCGGTCTCATCGGCAGCGCACTGGTGCGGTCCCTGACCGCGGACGGACACAAGGTGGTGCGGCTGGTACGCCGTACGCCCCGCGGCGCGGACGAAATCCGCTGGGACCCGGAGAACGGGCGGGTGGACGCGGCCGGGCTCGCGGGCTGCGACGCCGTGGTCAACCTGGCCGGCGCCGGGGTGGGCGACCGCCGCTGGACCGACGCGTACAAGACACGCATCCGCAGCAGCCGCGTGCACGGCACGACGGCGCTCGCCGAGGCCGTCGCGGCGATGGAACGGCCGCCGCGGGTCTTCGTGAACGGCAGCGCGATCGGCTACTACGGGGAGACCGGCGACCGGGCGGTGGACGAGAGCGCGCCCGCCGGTGAGGGCTTCCTGCCGGCCCTGTGCGTGGAGTGGGAGGCCGCGGCGGCGCCCGCCCAGGAGGCGGGCGTACGGACCGTCTTCACCCGGACGGGGCTGGTCGTCTCGAGCGGCGGCGGAGCCTGGGGGCGGCTCTTCCCGCTGTTCAGGGCCGGGCTAGGCGGACGGCTGGGCGACGGGTCCCAGTACTGGTCCTTCGTGGCGCTGCACGACGAGGTGGCGGCGATCCGGCACCTGCTGGACCACGAGGACCTGTCGGGGCCGTTCAACCTGACGGCCCCACAGCCGCTGACGAACCGTGAGATCACCGTGGCCATGGGCCGGGTGCTGCACCGCCCCACGCCCTTCCCGGTGCCCGCGCCGGTGCTGCGCGCCGCGCTCGGCGAGATGGCCGGGGACGTCCTGGGCAGCGCCCGGGTCCTGCCGGGCCGCCTCCAGGAATCGGGGTTCCGGTTCGCGTTCCCGGAGATCGACGGGGCTATCCGGGCGGCGCTGTGAGGTGCGGATGTGGCCACTTGGCGCCGCTGTGCGACCGCCGTGCGACCGTGCCCTGTCCCTGCGCGACTCCTCTTGACGATTTCTGGACCTAACCTCGGCTCGAACTCGGGTATCCCTCAAGGCGGTTGGGGGCATGACGTCTCCAGCGGCCGCGCAACCTCGAGGAGGGGCACGTGCTTGAGCCCGCGTACCAGGCGGACGTCGTCGTCGTGGGGGCCGGGATCGCCGGACTCGCCGCGGCGCATCGGCTGACCAGCGCAGGAGTGACGACCACGGTCCTGGAGGCCGCCCATGCGGTGGGCGGCCGGCAGGCGACCGAGAAGGTCGACGGATTCCGGCTCGACAGAATCGGACACCTGCTGTCCACCGCGTATCCCGAACTGCGCCGCACCCCCGGGCTCGACGGCCTCGCGCTGCTGCCCTTCGCCCCCGGGGTCCTGCTGCACAGCGAGGGCCGGCACCACCGCGCGGGCGCCCCGGCAGGTGCAGGGGGCGCAAGGGGCGCACTTCACGCGGTGCGCGCCCTCGCGAGCGCCCCTCGGTCGATCCCCGCGCCCCGGCGCACGGTCGGCCCTCCCAGGGCGTACGGCAGGCCCGCGCCCACGCCCCGCGTCCGGGCCGGCGCGCCGCTCGGTACCGCCGTCGACCAGGCCCGGCTCGGCGCAGCGCTGTCGCGGCTCGCGAGCACCCCGGTGGAGCGGCTGATGGCCCGCCCGGAGCTGCCCGCCGCCCGGGCGCTGGCCGCCCGCGGACTGCCCGCCCGGACGGTGGACGGTTTCCTGCGTCCGCTGCTCGCCGCCCTGCTGTGCGACCCGGACCTCACGACCTCCAGCCGGTGCGCGGACCTCGCGCTGCGCGCCTTCGCGGCCGGACGGCTGGGCCTGCCCGAGGGCGGCGCCGAAGCCCTGCCCGAGCACCTGGCCCGCTCCCTCCCTCCGGGCACCGTGCACACCGGCGTCCGGGTCACCTCGGTCGCCACCAACGCCGTGACCACCGCGGAGCACGGGGTCATCCGCTGCCGCGCCGTCCTGGTGGCGACGGACGCCCGCGCGGCGGCCGCGCTGCTGCCGGGACTGCGGGTGCCGGCCTTCCATCCCGTGACGGTGGTGCACCACACCACCGACCAACCCCCGACGACCGGTACGTCCCTGCTGCTGGACGCCGACCGGGGCGGTCCGGTCGCCCACACGGCGGTGGTCAGCCACGTGGACCCGACCCGCGCCCCGGCCGGTCGCGCCCTCGTCTCCTCGACGGTCCTCGGCCCGCCCCCGTCCGACGTGGACACCGCCGTCCGCATCCACCTGTCCCGCCTCTACGGCACCTCCACCACCCGGTGGGAGACCCTCGCCGTGCACCACACGCCCGAGGCGGTCCCCGCGATGCGCCCCCCGCACGACCCACGCCGCCCCGTGAGGCTCCTGGCCGGTCTCTACGTCTGCGGCGACCACCGCGACACCAGCACCGTCCAGGGCGCCCTCCACTCGGGCCACCGCGCCTCGGCGGCCATCCTGACGGACCTGGGAGCGGGCCGGCCGATGCACTCGGCGGAGTCGGTGGGGTCGGCTCGGGCGGCGTAGGGCCTGGCTGGTCGGACGAGACCTGCGGCCGGGGTGGTCAGCCCAGCGCGGCGACCTTGTCCCGGTACCCGCGTGCCGGGGGTGCGTCCCGGTACGGCTCCAGGCGGCGTTCGAAGTCACGGACGTACTCCGCGGCCCGGACCGAGCGCATCTCGGCCGCCTGCCCGGCCGCCTCGGCGGCCAGCTGGCAGGCCTGGTCGAGTTCGCCGAGGCCGAGGCGGGCGGTGGCCAGGACCACCCGGCAGAACAGCCGGCTGCGGGCGTAGACGGGGGCGCGCAGTTGCAGCGAGCGTTCCGCGTGCTGGGCGGCGGCGCGGAACTGCTGGAGGTCGCGGTGGCAGTGGCCGAACTCGTCGGCGAGCTGCGCCTCGTCGAAGAAGCGCGCCCAGTGCGGCACCTCGTCGCCCGGTCGCGCGGTCTCCAGCGCCCGCTCGGCGCGCACCAGGGCGGCGGTGCAGGCCCGCACCTCGCCGAGCAGACCGTGCGCCCGCGCCTCGGCGGCGTGCAGCAGCGTCTGCACCACCGGCGGCGCGGAGGTCCCGACGCCCTGCTGCGCGACCCGCGCGAGCTGCACGGCCTCCCTCCCGTGCCCCAGGTAGACGGCCTGCCGGCTCATGGTGACCAGCACGTACGAGCCGTACGCCCGGTCGCCCGCCGCCTGCGACAGCCGCAGCGCCTGCACGAAGTAGCGCTGGGCGAGACCGTGCGCGGCGATGTCGTACGACGTCCAGCCCGCGAGCCGGGTGAGGTCCGCGGCGGCGCCGAACAGTCGGCGGCCGGTCTGCTCGCCGTAGGTGCCGCGCAGCATCGGCTCCAGTTCGTGCTCCAGGTACCGGACCAGCGCCTGCCTGGCGTGCCCGCCGCCGTACCGGTCGTCCAGGCTGCGGAACAGCTCGCCGACCGAGCGCAGCGCGGCGAGGTCTCCGCCGGTGACCCTCTGGCCTGGGCCGCGCTCGGCCGGGGCCCTGCGCCGGGACGGTTCGAGGGGGACGGCCGGGAGCCGGGGAGTCGCCGGACGGCCCTGCGCCGGGATGCGGAGGGGCACCTCGGCGCGGGCCACCCTCTCGTCGGCGCGGCCGATCAGCCAGTCCCGGCTGGGCACGACGAGCCCGGCCGGGGTGAAGGCGATCTTCCGCAGTTCGGCGTGGCTGCCGGAGTCCTTGCGCCACAGGCCGCCGACGATGTCGACGGCCTCGTCGGGGCTCCCGGCGAACTCCAGCCCGGCGTAGACCGGCGCGCAGGCGTCCAGGCCTAGGTCCTGGGCGGTGAGGCGGCGGCCCAGGCGCCGGGTGAAGACCTCGGCGATCAGCGCCGGGGTGGTGCCGCGGGGCTGCTGGCCGCGCAGCCACCGGGTGACGGACGTCTTGTCGTATCTCAGGTCCAGGCCGTGTTCGAGTCCGAGCTGGTCGACGCGACGCGCGAGACCCGCGTTCGAGAACCCCGCTTCGGCGATGAGCGCGGCTAGCTGGCGGTTGGGGGTGCGCTGCGCGGGTCGTTCCGTCATGGTGCGGTGCGGTCTCCTGCCTTCCGGGCCATATGCCCGGAGCGCCTGTGAGCAGCCCTTATGGCCTCGTGAACGGCGTGAATGTAGCGGAGAGTAAGCGTCCGATCGCAGGCTTCCAGCGGCATTCATCCGATCGTGTGAGGATTGCCCGCCCGGCTGACGGCGAGCGGGCGGTCGTACAGTGGCTTGGGCACGTTTCGTGCCTGACGACCTTCCAGGGAGGCACTTGCCGTGAGTGAGCTGCGGTTCGTCCGAATGGGGTTCGATGCCGAACGCGTCGAGTACCAGGAGGCGTGGGACGAGCAGCGCCGGGTGCACGCCGCGCGGTTCGCCGACGAGGTCCCCGACACCGTGCTGCTCCTCGAACACCCGCCGGTCTACACCGCCGGCCGGCGTACCGAGGAGAGTGAGCGCCCGCTGGACGGGACGCCCGTGATCGACGTGGACCGCGGCGGCAAGATCACCTGGCACGGGCCGGGCCAGCTGGTCGGCTACCCGATCCAGAAGCTCCCGCGCCCGGTGGACGTGGTGGCGCACGTACGGCGCCTCGAGGAGGCGCTGATCCGCACCTGCGCGGAGTTCGGCCTGGAGACCACCCGGGTCGAGGGCCGCAGCGGGGTCTGGGTCCTGGGCGACCCGGTCGAGCACCGCCCGGCGCTCGGCGGCCTCTCCCTGGACTTCGACCCCCGTCTGACGGACGACGAGTTCGACCCCCGCATGAACGGGCCCGAGTACGCCCCGTCCAACGCCGGCCAGCGCCGCGAGGACCGCAAGATCGCCGCGATCGGCATCCGGGTCGCCAAGGGCGTGACCATGCACGGCTTCGCGCTGAACGTGAACCCCGACAACAAGTGGTTCGACCGGATCATCCCCTGCGGCATCCGCGACGCGGGCGTCGCCTCCCTGGCGGGCGAACTCGGCCGCGACGTGACCATCGAGGAGGTCCTGCCGGTGGCGGAGCGCCACCTGCGGGACGTCCTGGAGAACGCGGACCTCAAGCCCCGGGAGATCGAGAAGGCACCGGCGGCGTGATGTCGGGGCCGGGGCATAAATCCAGCCCGTCCGGCGTTTGACGACGAGGCCGTTCAGGCCGAGAGCGGGGGCCTGGGGGCGGCAGCCCCCAGCAAGGCCAGCACCAACGCCGACCACCAAATCAACGGGCGTACCCTGAAGAACGCCGAAGAATCAAACGCTAGGGAGCCGGTCGTGTCCGCAGTCGCACCCGACGGACGCAAGATGCTGCGCCTGGAGGTCCGCAACAGCCAGACCCCCATCGAGCGCAAGCCCGAGTGGATCAAGACCCGGGCGAAAATGGGCCCCGAGTACACGAAGATGCAGAACCTCGTGAAGGGCGAGGGCCTGCACACGGTCTGCCAGGAAGCCGGCTGTCCCAACATCTACGAGTGCTGGGAGGACCGCGAGGCGACCTTCCTCATCGGCGGCGACCAGTGCACCCGGCGCTGCGACTTCTGCCAGATCGACACCGGCAAGCCCGAGGCGCTCGACCGCGACGAGCCCCGCCGCGTCGGCGAGTCCGTGGTCACCATGGACCTGAACTACGCCACCATCACCGGCGTCGCCCGTGACGACCTGCCCGACGGCGGCGCCTGGCTGTACGCCGAGACGGTGCGCCAGATCCACCAGCAGACGGCGGAGCGCGAGGCCGGCCGCACCAAGGTCGAGCTGCTCGCCCCCGACTTCAACGCGGTGCCGGAACTGCTGCGCGAGGTCTTCGACTCCCGCCCCGAGGTCTTCGCGCACAACGTCGAGACCGTCCCGCGGATCTTCAAGCGCATCCGCCCGGGCTTCCGCTACGAGCGCTCGCTGAAGGTGCTCACCGACGCCCGCGACTACGGCCTGATCACCAAGTCCAACCTGATCCTCGGCATGGGCGAGACCCGTGAGGAGATCAGCGAGGCCCTGAAGCAGCTGCACGGGGCCGGCTGCGAGCTGATCACCATCACGCAGTACCTGCGCCCCTCGGTGCGCCACCACCCCGTGGAGCGCTGGGTCAAGCCGCACGAGTTCGTGGAGCTGAAGGAGGAGGCCGAGCAGATCGGCTTCTCCGGTGTGATGTCCGGCCCGCTGGTCCGGTCCTCGTACCGCGCGGGGCGGCTCTACGGCATGGCCATGGAGCAGCGTCACTCCGCCACCGTGTGAATTCACGCACAAGGCGCTACTCGCCAGTAATGGCCGAGATTCCGCGGCCCCGACCGTCCTCGCAGATGAGGACACCGGTCGGGGCCGCGGACCCGTTCCGGGGCCCGGCATCACGGCTTCACGTCCGTTTGACCGGCGGGTCACGCCCTGGTAACACCAGTCAGTGACCCTGGAATCACACCACGTACACCCGTCTCCGTACCCGGAGCCGTACCGAGGGGGGACCTCCACGATGCAGGCCGCACCCGTTCGCCCCACCACCGTCCGCGCCACCGCCATCCCGTCGTTCACCACCGCGCTGCGGGCCGTCGAGTCGCTGCTGATGAGCAGCGGCCAGCGCACCGCCCGGCGCAACGCATGGACCTCCGTGCTGGAGGACCGCCGCCGCGCCAAGGAGCGCATCGAGACGGAGCGGGTCCTCGGGCAGTCCCTCGCCGGCCGGCCCTGACCCCGCCGCCGGCCCCGCCCCGGCCCCCGCCGGACACTGCCGTCGTCGGCGCTTTCTGGGGCACGTAGACTTCGTGCCATGGCGAGGAAGGAACCTGCAGCGGACGCTGCGAATCCAGGGCGACTGAAGCAGATCGCTCTGACCTACAAGATGACCCGCAAGGCCGACAAGAAGATCGGTCTTGTGCTCGCGGGTGTCGGCATCGTCGTCTTCGGTGTCTTCCTGGCGATCGGTTTCCTGGTCGGTCACCCCATCTATCTCGGCATCCTGGGCGTGCTGCTCGCCTTCCTCGCGACGGCGATCGTCTTCGGGCGCCGGGCCGAGCGGGCGGCCTTCGGCCAGATGGAGGGACAGCCCGGCGCCGCGGCGGCCGTGCTGGACAACATCGGCCGGGGCTGGAGCACTACCCCCGCGGTGGCGATGAACCGCAACCAGGACGTCGTGCACCGCGCGGTCGGCAAGGCCGGCATCGTGCTGGTCGCCGAGGGCAACCCGAACCGGGTGAAGTCCCTGCTCGCGGCCGAGAAGAAGAAGATGAACCGCATCGTCGCCGACGTGCCCGTGCACGACCTGGTGGTGGGCACCGGCGAGGGCCAGGTCGAGCTGAAGAAGCTGCGCACGACCATGCTCAAGCTCCCCCGCGTCCTGTCCGGCCCGCAGGTCACCGTGACCAACGACCGGCTGCGCGCGCTGGGCGACCTGATGAGCAACATGCCGCTGCCGAAGGGCCCGATGCCCAAGGGCATGCGCATGCCGCGCGGCGGCAACCCGCGCCAGCGCTGACCCCGTAGGACTCCGAGACGCCGGTACGGCGATGGGGGCGACCGAATCACTTCGGTCGCCCCCATCGCCGTACCGGCGGCGTCGTCTCCACGCCGGCGTCGTGCCGCACGCCGAGTCAGATCCGGACCTCCACCGTGCGCGCCAGCCTGTCGTGCAGGCCGCGGCCGTCGCGGTCCCAGATCAGCGCCGGGAGGGCGAGGCACAGCAGGACCGAGCGCAGCAGGGCGCGCAGCGGGCTGGGGCGGCCGGTGGCCAGGTCGACCACGCGCAGGCCGAGGAGGCGCTTGCCCGGGGTGAAGCCGACCGTGCCGACGGTCAGCACGCTGAGCACGAAGAAGATCAGCAGGGCCCAGTTGCCGGTCGCCTGCTCGTAGCCGTCCGTGATCAGGCCGTATGCGATCAGGAGGCACAGGGCCCAGTCGATCGCCAGGGCGCCGATGCGCCTGCCCGGGCGGGCGATCGAGCCCGGTCCCTCCTCGGGCAGACCGAGCTGCTCCCCCCGGTATCCGAGGTCGGCGCCGGACTCTTCGATGGCCGCGCGCGGCCCGGAGAGCCACGATCCGATTGCTTGCCTGTTGTCCACCCGAACACGGTACTGCGCCCGTATACGTACCGTGGACGGCGGGGTGTGGCGGGCCCCGATCCGGCCTAGGCTGGACGCGGAGCCGGTTAACTTCTGCGAAACAAACGGGTCACCTTGGAGAAATCACCCGTCCCTAGGGTCGAGGAAGCGTGTGCCACCCGCACTGGCCGCACGAACGATCTACCACCCCGGCGGGACGGTCGGGAGTAGGAGGAGCTGGATGTTCCAGAACGCCGACGACGCCAAGAAGTACATCGCGGACGAGGACGTCAAGTTCGTCGACGTCCGGTTCTGCGACCTGCCGGGCGTCATGCAGCACTTCACGTTGCCCGCCGAGGCGTTCGACCCCGACGACGAGCAGGCCTTCGACGGATCCTCGATCCGCGGTTTCCAGGCCATCCACGAGTCGGACATGTCCCTGCGCCCGGACCTGTCCACCGCGCGCATCGACCCGTTCCGCCGGGACAAGACGCTCAACATCAACTTCTTCATCCACGACCCGATCACGGGCGAGCAGTACTCCCGCGACCCGCGGAACGTGGCGAAGAAGGCCGAGGCGTACCTGGCGTCGACCGGCATCGCCGACACGGCGTTCTTCGGCCCGGAGGCGGAGTTCTACGTCTTCGACTCCGTCCGCTTCGCCACCAGCGCGAACGAGTCCTTCTACCACATCGACTCCGAGGCCGGCGCCTGGAACACCGGCGCCCTGGAGGACAACCGCGGGTACAAGGTCCGCTACAAGGGCGGCTACTTCCCGGTCCCGCCGGTCGACCACTTCGCCGACCTGCGCGCCGAGATCTCCCTGGAGCTGGAGCGGTCCGGCCTGAAGGTCGAGCGCCAGCACCACGAGGTGGGCACCGCCGGCCAGGCGGAGATCAACTACAAGTTCAACACGCTGCTGGCCGCCGCGGACGACCTCCAGCTCTTCAAGTACATCGTGAAGAACGTGGCCTGGAAGAACGGCAAGACGGCGACCTTCATGCCGAAGCCGATCTTCGGTGACAACGGCTCGGGCATGCACGTCCACCAGTCGCTGTGGTCGGGCGGCGAGCCGCTCTTCTACGACGAGCAGGGCTACGCCGGCCTGTCCGACACCGCCCGCTACTACATCGGCGGCATCCTGCGGCACGCCCCGTCGCTGCTGGCCTTCACCAACCCGACGGTGAACTCCTACCACCGCCTGGTCCCGGGCTTCGAGGCGCCGATCAACCTGGTGTACTCGCAGCGCAACCGGTCCGCCGCGATGCGTATCCCGATCACCGGGTCGAACCCGAAGGCCAAGCGCGTCGAGTTCCGCGCGCCGGACTCCTCCGGCAACCCGTACCTGGCCTTCTCGGCCCTGCTGCTGGCGGGCCTGGACGGCATCAAGAACAAGATCGAGCCGGCCGAGCCGATCGACAAGGACCTCTACGAGCTGGCTCCGGAGGAGCACGCCAACGTGGCCCAGGTCCCGACCTCCCTGGGCGCGGTCCTCGACCGCCTGGAGGCCGACCACGAGTTCCTCCTCCAGGGCGACGTCTTCACACCGGACCTGATCGAGACGTGGATCGACTACAAGCGCGCGAACGAGATCGCCCCGCTGCAGCTGCGTCCGCACCCGCACGAGTTCGAGCTGTACTTCGACGTGTGATCGACTCGGCGTCCAGCCGTCCGGCGCCCCCGTCCCCCGTTCCGCGGGGGGCGGGGGCGCCTTCGTCCGTGGCCGAAAAGCCTTCACAGCGCGGACCGGGACCGGAATCATGTCCAGTGACACGACTGTTCGAGTCGGGTTCGGAGCAGGGGGACGGGGAGCGTGCCGGAGATGGCTGAGCGGGACGACGAGGAGCGCGAGTTCGACATCCGGTGGGCGGACGGCGCCGAGCACAAGGAGCCCTCCGCGCGCGCCCGGATGCTCGCCGCGCGCTGGAAGGAGAACCCTCCCGGACCGGTCCCGTTCCGCGGCGACCCCGACCACGTGGGTTCGCCGCGCCGGTCGTCCTGGGTGTCCACCGTCATCGTGCTCGGCTGCGTGGCCGCGGTGATCGTCCTGCTGGGGTACATCAACTTCCGGGTGCCCTAGGCCGGCCTGCGAGCCCGGCGCTCGGGCCGTTGTCAGTGGGTCCCGGCAGGATGGACGTACGCGGACGCTTCACGGACGGGCGGAGGGCCAGGGATGGGCGACGGCGGGCGGCGGCACATCGGGGCGGCGGAGCGACGGGGCCGGCTGGCCCTGCGGCAGCGGCTGACCGCGTCGGCGCGCGCGGGGAGCCCGGAGGACGTCGCCGCCGCTCTGGTCGCGCTGCACGGCACGGACCCCGCCACCGTGCACCTGGCCGTGGGCGCACGGCTGACGGACGCGGCGAAGACCGTGGGCGCGACGGAACGGGCGCTGTACGAGGACGGGACGCTGGTCCGGATGCACGGCATGCGGCACACCGTGTTCGTGTTCCCGGCGGAGCTGACCGCGGTCGTGCACGCCTCGACCGGCCGCACCGTCGCCGCCCGGGAACGGGCCGCGCTGCTCAAGGACATGGCCGGGGCCGGGGCGCCGGACGCGGCCTGGCTGACGGAGGTCGAGGAGTCGGCCCTGTCCGCGCTGGCCCGGCGCGGCGAGGCCACGGCGGCCGAGCTGGCCCGGGACGAGCCGCGCCTGAAGGAGCAGTTCGTGTACGCGGCCGGGAAGAGCTACGAGGGCGTGCACACCGTCTCCACCCGCTTGCTGAGGGTGCTGGGCGTGGAGGGCAAGGTCGTCCGGGGCCGGCCGCTGGGGTCGTGGACGTCCAGCCAGTTCCGCTGGGCGCCGGCGCCCGAGCATCCCGAGCTGGATCCGGGCGAGGCGCAGGCGGAGCTGTTGCGCCGGTGGCTGGCGGCGTGCGGGCCCGCGACCGAGGACGACCTCAAGTGGTGGACGGGGTGGCGGGTGACGGAGGTGCGCCGGGCGCTGGCCGCGATCGGCGCGGAGGCGGTGTCGCTGGACGAGGGCACGGGGTACGTCGCCGCCGGTGACGCCGGTCCGGTGACCGGCCCGGCCGAGCCGTGGGCGGCGCTGCTGCCCGGCCTCGACCCGACGGCGATGGGCTGGCGCGAGCGGGACTGGTACCTCGCCCCCGGACTGCGGCCGGCGCTGTTCGACAGAAGCGGGAACGTGGGGCCGACGGTGTGGTGGAACGGCCGCGTGATCGGCGGCTGGGCCCAGCGCGCCGACGGCGGGATCGTCTGGCGGGTGCTCGACGGCACGGGCGTCGGCCGGGAGGCGGAGGTCGCGATCGGAGCTGAGGCGGAGCGGCTGGCGGCGTGGGTGGGCTCGACCCGGATCACACCGCGCTTCAGGACACCGCTGGAGCGGGAGCTGTCGGCGTAGTTCCGGGCACCCCCCAGCCCGTCCGGCGTTTGAGGACGAGGCCGTTCAGGCCGAAGCGGGGGTCCGGGGGCGGCAGCCCCCGGAGACGACAGCGCCGGGCGCCGCACAGACCGACGGCACCCGGCGCCGGATTCACCGCGAGTACCGCATCAACGCCCGCACCATGTGGCACGTGGTGTCCGACGGCGGATGAACCCCGATCGTCAGCGCGGCGCTCCGTATCCTCTCGTTGCGCGCCTGGTTCGGCAGGTAGACGCCGGAGTCGAGCAGGGCGATGGCGAGCCGCATCGCCTTGAGCCGGCGGTTGTGCGTGACGTACCACTCGCGGGGGCGGCCGGCCGGCAGCGGACGCTTCTCCACGGGTGCGTACGGCAGGTCGAGCTGGACGGGCCGCTTGGCGGTGGACTGGGTGGGCAACGGCTTCGACTTCAGTGCGGCAGCGGGCACGGGCATCCTCCTGTCGCGGTCAGGGCGCCGTCCGGACCACCCGGCGACACCCTCGAACACTGCTTCTATTTTACCGCCCCCCACTGACAAAAGCCCCTGGCCACAAGGGCTTTCGGGGTTGCTGTGACGTACGGGGAGAACGGGTTTCGGAAGCCCTCGGGCTACCGTGTCCGGCATGGAGATCTGGATCAATCCGGCCTGCTCGAAGTGCCGCAGCGCGCTCAGCCTGCTCGACGCCGAGGGCGCCGACTACACCGTCCGCCGCTACCTGGAGGACGTACCGACCGAGGACGAGATCCGTCGGGTGCTCGTCCGTCTCGGCCTCGAACCCTGGGACATCACCCGCACCCAGGAGGCCGCGGCCAAGGAGCTGGGGCTGAAGGACTGGCCCCGTGACGAGGCGTCGCGCGACCGCTGGATCACCGCGCTCGCCGGGCACCCCAAGCTGATCCAGCGCCCGATCATCACCGCGACCGACGGAACGGCCGTGGTGGGCCGCACCGACGAGGCGGTGCGTGAGGCGCTGGCGCACGAACAGGGCGGCCTGTGACGCAGGTTACGTGCGCGAATCGACGTGACTGCTGAGTAACAGCGTTCGGTATCTCGTACATAGCGGCGTACGCTCCCCTATCCCTTCAGGAGGCGCGCATGTCGCGCAGGAGAACTCTCGGCACGAAGAAGAAGATCGCGCTGCTGGTCAGTGCCGCGGCGGTGGCGGGCGGCGGGGCCTTCGTGATGGCGAACGCGTCGAACGCCGCGCAGACCGACCAGAACGCGCAGACCAAGTCCGCGCAGGACTCGACCGTCTGCCAGGGTCTGGCCACGGCGGTCGGCAACAACCAGCGGTTCATCGACGGCCAGCGGGCCAATCCCGACGCGCAGTCCGAGGCCCGGATCGCCAACCGCGAGGCCGTCATCGCGGAGATCGGGCGCCAGCAGGAGGCATCGGGATGCACCGCCGGGGAGTCGGCTCAGGACTCCCAGGCGACACAGCCGCCGGCCGGGCAGGACGCGGGCCAGGAGGCGGGCGGGGGAGCCGGGCAGGACGCCGGCCAGCAGGCCGGTGAGGAACAGGCCGGGGAGCAGGCGGGCGGTGGCGCGCAGGCGGGTGAGCAGGTGTGCAACGGCTCCACCGTCACCCTCTCCGGCGAGGGCGGCGCACCGGCCGCGTCCAGCAACCAGTTCCCCGTGGGCACCCAGCTCAAGGTGACCAACCTCGACAACGGCAAGTCCACCACGGTGGAGGTGAACTCGGTCTCGGGCAGCTGCGCGCTGCTGAACAACGCCGCGTTCGAACAGGTCAGGGAGGAGGGCAAGTTCCTGATCCGTCGGGCGCTGATCGAGAAGGTCGGGTGAGGCTCAGTCACCCGGCCCGGTGAGGAACTCGCCGAGGCGGCGGCCCAGCCCGGGCGGCGCGGCCTGCGGCAGCGCGTGATGGGACACGTCCGGCAGGACGGCCACCTCCACGCGCGGCAGCAGCTCCCGCGCCCGGGCCGCCACCCCGGCGGGGTCATGGGTTCTGCTGTTCCCGGCCAGGAGCAGCAGGACCGGCACCTCCAGTCCGCGCAGTGCGTCGGGGGCCGGACGCGGTCCGGTCACCGGACGGCGGGCGGGAAAGCCGACGGCCGCCTCCTGGAGGGCGAGCCAGTCCGGGTCGAGCGGGGTCGCACCGGTCTCCCATTCCAGGAACGCGCGTGTCCGGCGCGGAGCCGGCCGCAGCAGCACCGGCGCCGCGCGCAGCAGGTAGGCCGCCTTGAACCCGGCGAAGCACTGGGTCGGGTCCAGGAGGAACAGGCGGCGTACCCGGTCGGGTGCGTGCAGGGCGTACGACAGGGCGATCCACGCGCCGTAGGAGTGGCCGCCCAGGGCGGCCGCCCGGATGCCGAGGCCGTCGAGGAGCGCGTCCAGCCAGCCGGTCAGGTCGGCGACCGTGCGGGGGTGGCGGTCGCCGGCCGGCGTGCTGCGGCCGGGGGCGCCGATCAGGTCGACGGCGTGGACCCGGTGGGTGCGGGACAGCTCGGCGGCCTGGGCGTACCAGGAGGCGGAGGTCGCCTCGCCGCCGCCCGGCAGGAGGACGAGCGGCGGGCCGTCGGCCGGGCCGGTCACATGGACGTACGTCTCACCGAAGGGCGTGGGTACGGTCACCGACTCGCGCCCGGGCGGCCACTTGGCCATGACCCTGTCGTAGGCGTCGTGGAAACGGCCGGCGTCGTACGAACCGCGTGCGCTCATGAGCGGTGCCCCCTGACTCCTTCGAGGCTCTCCGCCTCTTCCAGAACCTCTGCGTGTTCCGAGACTCTCCGAGGTTTCCGATAGTATCTCGCTGAGCGAGATACATGCCGGGCGAGGCAACAGTCCGGAGAGCCGGGGAGCGGGAGAGGAAGACCGATGCCCGACGAGGGACCGGAGATGGAGATCGTCCATCTGCTGCGTGCGGTCGCGGTCGAACTGGGAGCGCACAGCACGCGGTTCGCGCAGCGCAACGACATGCACCCCACCGACGTCCGCGCCCTGATCGCGCTGATGGACGCCTCGCGGGCGGGCGAGGAGATGACCGCGGGACGCCTCGGCGCCGCGCTCGGACTGAACTCGGCGGGGACGACGGCGCTGGTGGACCGGCTGGAGCAGGCCGGCCACGTGCGGCGGGTGCGTGACGGACGCGACCGGCGCCGGGTCACCGTCGAGGTCGACGAACGGGCCGTCGCCCTCGGCCGGGCCCACTTCGGCCCGCTGATCGGGCGCGCGGTGGAACTGCTGCGCGGGTACGACGAACGCGAGACGGCGGCGATCCGCTCCTTCCTGGCCGGCGTGCGCGAGGCGGCGGCCGAGGACGGGCGCGCACCGTGAGAGACGGGCCACACCCACCCCAGGTAACACGGGGTTCACACATGGGCAACGGTCGGGAAATCGCCTGTTGACACGCTGCTGCGCAGTAGACGCGGCGCCCCAGTGCCGCAGCGCCGCAGCACCCGCAAGTGCGCCCAGACCCACCCCGAAGGATGTGGCCCCGTGACCTTCAAGGCTGAGTACATCTGGATCGACGGCACCGAGCCGACGGCCAAGCTCCGTTCCAAGACGAAGATCATCACGGGTGCTCCCGCCGGTCTCGACGCCCTGCCGATCTGGGGCTTCGACGGCTCCTCCACCAACCAGGCCGAGGGCAGCTCCTCCGACTGCGTGCTCCGGCCGGTCTTCTCCTGCCCCGACCCGATCCGCGGCGGCGACGACGTGCTCGTGCTGTGCGAGGTCCTGGACACGGACATGACGCCGCACCCGTCCAACACGCGCGCCGCGCTGGCCGAGCTGTCCGAGCGGTTCGCGGCCCAGGAGCCGATCTTCGGCATCGAGCAGGAGTACACCTTCTTCAAGGGCGCCCGTCCGCTCGGCTTCCCCGAGGGCGGCTTCCCGGCCGCGCAGGGCGGCTACTACTGCGGTGTCGGCTCGGACGAGATCTTCGGCCGTGACGTCGTCGAAGCGCACCTGGAGAACTGCCTGAAGGCCGGTCTCGGCATCTCCGGCATCAACGCCGAGGTCATGCCCGGCCAGTGGGAGTTCCAGGTCGGCCCGCTGGCGCCGCTGGAGGTCTCCGACCAGCTGTGGGTGGCCCGCTGGCTGCTCTACCGCACCGCCGAGGACTTCGAGGTCTCCGCCACCCTCGACCCCAAGCCGGTCAAGGGCGACTGGAACGGCGCGGGCGCGCACACCAACTTCTCCACCAAGGCGATGCGCGAGGGCTACGACGCGATCATCACCGCCGCCGAGTCGCTGGGCGAGGGCTCCAAGCCGCTCGACCACGTCAAGAACTACGGCGCCGGCATCGACGACCGCCTGACCGGCCTGCACGAGACCGCCCCGTGGAACGAGTACTCCTACGGCGTCTCCGACCGCGGTGCCTCGGTGCGCATCCCGTGGCAGGTCGAGAAGGACGGCAAGGGCTACATCGAGGACCGCCGTCCCAACGCCAACGTCGACCCGTACGTGGTGACCCGCCTGCTCGTCGACACCTGCTGCTCGGCGCTGGAGAAGGCCGGCCAGGTCTGACCGGGCCCCACCCGCTCCCGAGGGGCGTCCACCGCCACGGTGGACGCCCCCGCGCGTTGTCAGTGGCGCGTGCCATGGTGGGGACATGGAGATCGACGGGGGCCTCACCATCAAGGTCGAGAGGGAGAACGGGCGGACGCACACCCGGATCCGGGCGGCGGAGCTGCGCGAGCTGGTGACGCGGATCGGCGCCACCGGCGACCGGTTCCTGGTGGTCCAGCGGATACCCGACATCCCCGACGTGTTCGCCCAGGTGTGGCACGAGGAGGGCGGGGACTACCGGCTGGAGCACCGGGCCGCCGAGGACGCGTTCTTCGGGACGGACATCGCGGACCCCGGCCGCGTGGCGGACCTGCTGACCGGCTGGGCACGCCGGGAGACCGGCTGGGACGCGGGCGTCGGCTGGGAGCCGATCGACCTCGGACCCGGGGAGGACGTGCCGGACCTGCCGGACGAGGTCCGCGAACAGGTCGAACGGCGGGTGCGCGAACGACTGCGCTGCGGCTACGACGACCGGACGGTGCTGGCCGAGATCGCCGAGGACCACCTCGTGGGCGGCGAGCACGGCGAACGGCCGGTGTCGAGGGCCCAGGCGCGGCGGTTGGTCGACCGGCTGTGGCTGGAGCGGCTGGCGGAGCAGGAGTCCTGGGGCGACGCGACCACCGACCCCGACCGCCTCACCCGGGTCTTCGGGGCCCTGGACGCGGCCGGACTCACGGCCCGGGAGAACTTCACCTGCTGCCGCGGCTGCGGCACCACGGAGATAGGCACGGAGCGGCCGGGGGCACGCGGCTTCGTCTTCTTCCACCAGCAAAGCACCGAGGCCGCCGCCGAGGGGCACGGACTCACGCTGCACTACGGCGGTTTCGACGGCTCCGAGGAGACGACCGCGGCCGTCGGGCGCGAGGTCGTGGCCGCGCTCGCCGCGTCCGGACTGTCCACGGAATGGGACGGCGATCCGGGCCGCGCGATCACCGTCACCCCGCTGAACTGGCGCAGACGGCTGGAGGGATGATCCGGCCAGGGAGTACTTCCCGCCAGTCCGCGTCCACGCAGTGAGAGGAGTCTCCTGCCCGGCGCCGCCGTCTGCTTCAATGGGCCCATGGCCAGCTTCCGGAAGTACGCAGCGACGGGTCGCCATGACCTGGAGCCCTTCTGGCCCTCCCGTCAGCACGACGACTTCGACCGGGTGTGTTGCCGCGCGACGATCGCGCCGGCCCGCTAGAAAGCCGTACACCCCAGGCCTTCGGCCGGCGCGCACGACGTACGTCCCGCGACGCGCCCGACCATGAACTCGCGCCCGTCGCCCCTCCCGACGAACTTCTCGCGCGAAAGAGCTGACGTCTCATGGCGACCACCCGTTCCCTGTCCACCCTCCCCGTCGACTCCCCCACCCCCGCCGCCGGCCTGCCCGGCCCCGGCGGTCCCCGGCACCGGCTGCGCGCCGTCGACCGCGACGAGGTGGTGGACGTCGCGGACCTGCTGCCGCCGGGCGCCACCTGGCTGCCCGCACCCCCGCACGCCCTGCCCTCGCTGCCGGGGCGCCCGCCGATGGTCGGCTACCTGGTGCTCGTCCCGGCCGACCAGCAGCCGCCGTTCCCGCGCGAGGCCGGGCCGACGGCCGTGCCGTCCCGGCCGGACGCGGAGGACGGCGACGCGCTCGTCCGGATCGACGCCGCGCGGCGCACCGCGGCGGTGGACGGGCAGGAACTCGACCTGACGTACCTGGAGTTCGAGCTGCTCGCCCACCTCGTGACGCATCCGCACCGGGTGCACACCCGCGACCAGCTGGTCACCACGGTGTGGGGCTACGGACACGTGGGCGACGGCCGGACCGTCGACGTGCACGTGGCCCGGCTGCGGCGCAAGCTCGGCGCGGCGCACCGGCAGACCATCCAGACCGTGCGGCGGGTCGGCTACAAGTACACGCCGCCCACGGGGCGCTGAGCGTCTGCTGTCGGCAGAGCACCGTTCCCTCCGGGCGGCGGGCCGGGCACAGTGATCGCATGAGGCTACTGGTGCTGGGCGGTACGGAGTTCGTGGGGCGGGCCGTGGTGGAGGAGGCGCTCGGGCGCGGCTGGGAGGTGACCGTCTTCCACCGCGGGCTCCACGCGCCGCCGCCCGGAGTGCGGGCGCTGCACGGTGACCGCACCGCGCCCGGCGGGCTCTCCGCCCTGGCCGACGGCTCCTGGGACGCCGTCGTCGACACCTGGTCGGCGGCGCCCCACGCGGTGCGGGACACGGCGCGGCTGCTGCGCGAGCGCGCCGGCCGGTACGTGTACGTGTCGAGCTGCTCGGTGTACGCGTGGGCCCCGCCCGCCGGGTACACCGAGGAGGCGCCGCTGGTCGAGGGCGCCTCGGCGGACGCCGGGCAGCTCGACTACGCCCGGGACAAGCGCGGCGCCGAACTCGCCGTGTCGGCCGCCTTCGGCGCGGACCGCTCGGTACTCGTCAGGGCCGGGCTGATCCTCGGCCCCTACGAGAACATCGGCCGCCTCCCCTGGTGGCTGAACCGTGCCGCGCGCGGCGGCCCGGTCCTCGCGCCCGGCCCGCACGACCTGCCCCTCCAGTACATCGACGTCCGTGACCTCGCCGACTGGGTGCTCGGCGCGGTCGAGCGGGAGCTGAGCGGCCCCTACAACCTGGTCTCCCCACCCGGGCACACCACCATGGGCGCAATGCTCGAAGCCTGCGTGCGGACGACGGGCGGCGCCGCGGAGCTGCGCTGGACCGACCCCGGCACCCTGCTCGCCGCCAGTGTCGAGCCCTGGAGCCAGCTGCCGGTGTGGACGCCGCCGGGCAGCGAACTGCACGACGCCGTGCAGAGCGCGGACGTCTCCCGGGCGCTGGCGTCGGGCCTGCGCTGCCGGCCCGCCGAGGACACCGTCGCCGACACCTGGACCTGGCTGCGCGGCATCGGCGGCACGGCACCCCACCGCCCCGACCGTCCGCCGGTCGGCCTGGACCCGGAGACGGAGGCGAAGATCCTCGCCGCGGCGGACGGGCCCGGCGCAGGTGTACCTGGCACCACCCCATGACCGGGTGCCCGGCCCCGTGACCGGCGCGGCCGCCTCCGGAAGACTGACGGCATGAGCATCGAGACGAAGAGCGGGAACCGTTCGGAACGCACCCGGGGTGTGGCGCTGTCGGCCGTGCGGGGACTCGCGGTGGCCCTGGTCGCCCTGCCCGGGGCGGTGCTGTGCTTCTGCCTGGCGCTGGTGTCGATCGCCCTCGTCCCGATCGGCGTCGGCATCGTGACCACGCCGTGGGTACTGACCGGGGTACGGGCGTTCGCGGACTGGCGGCGGCTGCTGGCCGCCCGGTGGGGCGGGGTGCGGATCCCGCGGGCGTACCGGCCGCTGCCCGCGGACGCCAACCCGTGGGCGCGCACCTTCGGGATGCTCCGCGACCCGGCGACCTGGCGGGACCTGCTGTGGCTGGCCGTCGACATGACGGCGGGCTTCGTCACCGCGCTGCTGGCCTTCGCGCTGGCGCTCTACCCGCTGGAGGGCTTCGCGATCGCCGCCGGGCTGTGGCGGGTGCTGCCCGAGGGGTACTGGTACGGGTTCGTCCGGGTCACCGACCAGACGTCCGCCCTCTACGCCGCCGGTCTCGGGGCGGTGCTGCTCGCCGTCGCCCACCGGCTCACGCCTCTCCTGCTGCGCGCCCACTTCCGGCTCACCGGCGCGGTCCTCGGCTCCGGCCAGGGCGAACTGGCGGAACGGGTGCGGGTGCTGACCGAGACCCGTCGCGACGCCGTCGACACCTCCGCCGCCGAACTGCGCCGCATCGAGCGGGACCTGCACGACGGGGCACAGGCCCGGCTGGTCGCCATGGGCATGGACCTCGGCACCGTCGAGGCGCTGCTGGAGAAGGACCCGGCCAAGGCCCGGGAACTGCTCGCGCGGACCCGTGCGTCCTCCGCCGAGGCCCTGACCGAGCTGCGCGAACTCGTGCGGGGCATCCACCCGCCGGTGCTCGCCGAACGGGGTCTCGGCGACGCCGTGCGGGCCCTGGCGCTGCGGCTGCCCGTCGCGTCCGAGGTGAACGTGGACCTGCCCGGCCGCGCCGAGGCGCCGGTGGAGGCCGCCGCCTACTTCGCGGTCAGCGAGGTCCTCACCAACGCCGTGAAGCACTCCGGCGCCGACCGGCTCTGGATCGACCTGCACCAGGCCGAGGGGCGGCTGCGCGTCACCGTCACCGACAACGGCAAGGGCGGCGCGGTGATCGGAGCGGGGTCGGGGCTGGCCGGGGTGGAGCGCCGGCTCGGTACATTCGACGGCGTCCTGGCCGTCAGCTCGCCCGCGGGCGGCCCCACCATGGTCACCATGGAGATCCCTTGCGCGTAGTCCTGGCCGAAGACCTGTTCCTGCTGCGCGACGGCCTGGTCCGGCTCCTCGAAGCCCACGACTTCGAGATCGCCGCGGCCGTCGAGACCGGCCCCGAGCTGTCCCGGGCCCTGGCCGAACTGGAACCGGACGTGGCGGTGGTCGACGTACGGCTGCCGCCCACGCTCACCGACGAGGGGCTCCAGTGCGCCCTGAAGGCCCGCCGCGACCGGCCCGGGCTGCCGGTCCTGGTGCTCTCCCAGCACGTGGAGCAGCTCTACGCGCGCGAGCTGCTGGCCGACGGCAACGGCGGGGTGGGATACCTGCTCAAGGACCGGGTGTTCGACGCCGAGCAGTTCGTGGACGCCGTGCGGCGGGTGGCGGCCGGCGGTACGGCCATGGACCCGCAGGTCATCCAGCAGCTGCTCAGCCGGCGTGCGGCGGAGGACCGGCCGCTGGAGCGGCTGACGCCCCGGGAACTGGAGGTGCTGGAGCTGATGGCGCAGGGCCGGACCAACGCGGCGATCGCCGGTCGGCTCGTCGTGACGGAGCGGGCGATCGCGAAGCACACGGCGAATATCTTCGCCAAGTTGAGCCTCGAGGTTTCGGACGACGACAACCGCCGTGTGCTGGCGGTTCTCGCCTATCTGGACCGCGGACGCTGACCCTTTCGCCCCTCTCACGCGTCCCACCGACCCCAGCAATCTCCGTGACGGGTGAACACCCCTGCGGCGGCTTCCGTATCCATGGGAGCCGCTTCACTCCTGTCGGGCGCCCTCGATGCCCCGCAAGGAAGTCAGAGGAGTTCCATGGGACGCAACACAAGAAAACGTCGTTCGCCGCTGGCCACCAAGGTCGTAGCCGGGGCGGCGGCCCTGGCGGTCGGCGGGGGTGGGCTGGTCTGGGCCAACTTCTACGCCTCGGCGCACGAGTCGGAGTCGTCGCACAACCGCACCAGGTCCGCCGGAGCGCAGGTCGCCACGATCCAGTGCCCGGACGTCGGCCAGAAGCTGCGGAAGGTGCCGAGGGGAGCTCGGGCGGGCGTCGACAAGGAACTGGCGCAGCTCGACAAGCAGATCACCGAGGCATACGCACGGCTCGCGTCGACGCGCCAGGCGCAGTCCGGTGACGCGAGCTACGTCCAGAACGCCATCCTCGGCCCCCTCAAGTCCAAGCGGACCGCCGCCCTGGACCGGATCGGGACCAACATCCGGCGGGTGGGCGGCAACGCCCCGCAGGGCCTCGACCGCTTCGCCGAGTGCCGGGGCATGGGCGTCGACCAGCCGAACGACGGCAACGGGAACGGCGACGAAGGGAACGGCCAGGACGACCAGAACAACGGCGGCCAGGGCCAGGACGACGGCCAAGGCCAGGACGGCGGTCAGGACGGCGGCCAGAACCAGGGCGACAACGGCAACGGTGCCGCGGGTCCGTTCGCCGAGGACTTCGTGGACATCAACGACGTCCAGCCCGGCTCCAGGGACCTGGAGAACGGCTTCGCCGCCAACGGGGACGGAGGGTCCCAGGGCTCCTTCACCGCGGTCTGCGGCGTGAACGAGAACAACCTGTTCAACAGCGACAACCTGATCGTCGCCCCCGGTGTCGACAACGGCGCGCACCACACGCACGACTACGTCGGCAACCAGGACAACGACGCCTTCTCCAGCGACGAGGACCTCGCGAACGCCGAGACCTCGTGCCAGAACCAGGGCGACAAGTCCACGTACTACTGGCCGGTACTGCGGCTCCAGGACGGTACGCAGGAGTTCGACGCGGGCGACCTGGGCGGTGGCGCCGAGGGCAACGTCGGCAAGATCCTCAAGGCCTCCGAGGCGGAGATCAAGTTCGTGGGCAACCAGCAGAGCGACGTCGTCGCGATGCCGAAGTTCCTGCGCATCATCACCGGTGACGCCAAGGCCTTCACCAACGGGGTCGCCAACGCCAACAGCTCCTTCAGCTGCACCGGCTTCGAGGACAGGCAGGTGACGGACAAGTACGTGCTCTGCCCGGAGGGCAGCCAGGTCGTGCGGACGTCCAACTTCCAGAGCTGCTGGGACGGCCAGAACATCGACAGCGCCAACCACCGCGACCACGTCGCCTTCGTCCAGCAGGACGGCAGCTGCCCGAACGGCTTCCAGGCGATCCCCCAGCTCCAGGTCCGCCTGGTGTACGACGTGCCCGCCCCGACCGTCGAGAACGGTCAGGTGCAGAACCCGTACGCCGTCGACGGTTTCCCGGAGCAGCTGCACAAGCCGATCACCGATCACAACGACTTCATCAACGTGATGGACGAGAACCTGATGAACGAGGTGGTCGACTGCATCAACAGCGGTGAGGACTGCCAGTAGTCCGCACCGGAACGGGGTGAGCAGACGAAGGGGGCCGGTGGCGGAATCCGCCACCGGCCCCCTTCGTCGTGCCCCCGGGGAGGTCAGCCGCCGTGCCCGGTGTGTTCGCCGCCTCCGCCCGAGTGGCCGCCGCCGTGCACCGTTCCCTGCTCCAGGGTCCCGCCGAGCCTGCCGCGCAGGCCGGCCACCACGTCCTCGTGGCCGACGGCGACCCACTTGCGGCCGACGAGGTAGAAACCGCCGTAGTCCTTGGCGGTGTTGATCCACTCCCGCTGGCCGCGGTCGGTGGAGAAGGTCGCGAGGACGTACTTCTCGTCGCCCTGCTCGCAGATGGCCTGACGGATGGTGTCGGCGTCGGTCTGCATGTTCGGGGCGCACTTCGCCTCGGCGGCCAGGTGTTCCAGGCTGCCGGTCGCCGTCTCGGGCACGGCGGCCTCGCCGTCACCGCCGGAGCCGCAGCCCGTCAGCGCCAGTACCGCCGCCAGGGCGGCCGGCGCGAGCATCGGTCGGGTCAGCCTCATGTGTTCCTCCGGTCCGTTCCGGCGACATGCCGCACGGAGCCCCGGCAAGGGGCTCTGGTCATCGGTACGGGCGCGGCGCCCGAAGTATTCACGGATGCGGGTGACCTTCTGGTGGCACCCGTGCGAAAGTGGCGCCGTGGACCAGGACTGGGAAGACCGCGTGAATGCCGCCTGGACGGCGTTCGACGCCTACGCCGAAGACGACGCCGCCGAGTTCCGGGCGGTGATCGACGCCCTCGCCGACGAACTGCCGGCGGACAGTCCGCTCGCCCTGTTCGAGCGGGCCTGCGCCTGGGACTCCACGGGTCACTCCGACCGCGCCGTGCCCCTGTACCGGGAGGCCCTGGAGCGCGGACTGGGCGACGCGAGCGCGTACAAGGGGCGCCGTGCGAAGATCCAGCTCTCCAGTTCCCTGCGCAACACCGGGCAGCCGGAGGAGGGCGTGAAGCTGCTCTCGCCGGAACTGGTCGCGCCCTCGGACGAGTTGGACGACGCCGTACGGGCCACACTGGCGCTGTGCCTGTCGAGCATGGGCCGCGACCGGGAGGGCCTGTCTCTGGTGCTCGGCGCCCTGGCACCCCATCTCCCGCGCTACCAGCGATCGATGGCCAACTACGCCCGGCTGCTGGTGGAACCGGAGGAGTAGCCCTCCCCCGCCCCGGTGGCGGCCCACGGTGACCATCGCCCCGTTCGCTCGTTCTGCTGAACGTGCAGCCACAGGATGTCGCCCCGCGCCCCGCACCGCCCTCAACCCCCTCGGCCGACCCGGTCGTCGACGTCGAGCAGGCCGAGGCGGCGCTCGTCGAGCACTATCCGCGCCTGGCCCGGCTGGCCTATCTGGTGCTGCCGCCGGGTCTCGGCCGCGGCCGCCGCGTCCTGACCGCGCACGCCCTCACCCAGCGCGCGCTGCCCCGCGGCCGGACGACGACCCCGGTGATCCCGGCCCAGTCGACCGGTCAGGAGGTCGATCCCGGCTACGCCCTGGTCCGCCTGCGGGTCGTCCGTACGGCACTGGAGGCGGGGCGTCCGCTGCGGCGGCGCGCCTGGCCCACGCGGGCCCAGCTGCCGCCCCTGCTCCCCCACGTCCGCGGCCTCAAGCTGTTCCCGCGTTCCGGCGGCGCCGACGAACTCGCCCTGGACCAGCGGCTGTCCGCGCTCTCCGGGCCGGCCCGGGCGGCGTACGCGCTGCGGGGCCTCGAGGGGCTCTCCGAGGACGGTGTCCGCCAGGTGCTCGGGGCCGCCGGGGCCGAGGACGTGGAGGGCGCCCTGCGGGAGGCCGGCGCGATGCCGGGCGAATACGCGCTGCTCGGCTCCCCCGAGTTCGACCCCTGCTCCCTGCAGGCCCGGCCGACCGATCTGATGCGCCGGCGCCAGCACACGAAGGCCGCGCTGGTCGCCGGTGCGGCCCTGGTGGTGTGCGGGGCGCTGCTGGGGCTGCCCGGCGACGGCTGGGGTCCGGACGGTGCCGCCGCCCCGGCGTACGCGCAGAACCCGGCGGCCCAGGCGGCCCTCGATCCCGGCAGGCTCACGAAGGTGGCCCCCACCGCGTGGGAGACGTCCGCGCGCACGGACTTCTCGGTGTGGCCCGCCCGCGGTGACCGCACCGGCGACGAGGAGCTGCTCCGCCGCGCCCTGGCCGTCTGGGCGCGGCCCGGCGAGAGCGTGGGGGTGTCCGCGACGCCGGGCACCGAGACCGGCGGGCCGCCCGGGCCGCCGCAGCTGCTCTACGCCGGGGACGTCGACAACGCGCGCGTGGTGATCCTGCACGACGGTCTGCGCCTCGTCCGGTACGCCGAGCCGAAGGACGGCACGGCCGGTGCCGCCCTCGACCTGGCGCGGACCGACGGGGCCGACCGGGCCGGGGCGACCGCGGTGGTCCTGGGCCGGGCCGACGGCAACGTCCGCTATCTGACGGCGCCCTGGGTCACGAAGGCGGCCGGGCGGGACCTCGGCGGGCCGGACGCCGGGGCGCGGGAGCTGGCGCTCACCGACGGTGTCACCGCGCCGCTGGCCAGCCCGGTGCAGCAGCAGTCGGGCGCGTGCGCGTCCTGGAACGTGCTGGAGCTGACCGACGGCGCGGACACCCGCGTGGTGACCGACCTCGGCGAGCTGGTCCCGGCCCGTCTGACCACCGGCCGACCCGGCTCGGTGCGGGACGCCTCGGGCCCTGAGGCGCTGCGCTCCTGGGCGCCGTACGCCTGCTCGCTGGGCGCGGTGCGCGGGCAGGGGGTGCGGTCGGTGAACGCCTGGGAGTTCGCGAAGCAGCCGCTGCCCGACTCGACCGGGTCGGGCGCCTGGGTGTGCACCCGCGCCGAGACCTGGCGCGGCGACGGGGCCCGGGTGCTGGCCCAGTTCCGCACGCCGGGCGGCACGCAGGGGGCGGTGGCGGCCAAGGCGCAGTCCGTGCCCGCCTGCGGCGAACGCGACCCGCACGTGCTGGCCGGGGTGCTGTGGAAGTCGGCCGGCGGGCACTGGTACCTGCTCGCCGCCGGCAGCCGCGACACCGAGTCGATCGAGGCGACGGGCGGCATCAGCGACTCGGCGGACGGCAACCTGCTGACGGCGAAGGCCGAGCAGGGTGCCCGCGCCGAGCTGAAGGGCATGCTGGAGGGCGGCCGGGCCATCGGCGGGCTGCGCTAGCGGCCCCCGGGCCACCGCCCCCACCACGCCTGCTGACATCCGCGTCAACAAGTGGCCGCACGAGGGTTCCCCAGGCCCTTACCCGTCAGTACATTGACGCCATGTCTAACACGCATGTCCCGCTCAAGGCCCGCAAGGTGTCCTTCGCCTGGGAGGCCACCCCGCTGCACTGGGTGCCGGGGGACCCGTTCACGACGCACACCATCAACGTGCTGCACCTGCTGCTGCCCGCCGGGGAACGCTGGTTCGTGCACGTCTACAAGCAGGTGCTGCCGCTCATCCGGGACGAGCGGCTGCGCGAGGACGTCATCGGGTTCATCGGGCAGGAGGCGATGCACTCCCAGGCCCACGACGAGGTGCTGCCGCACCTGCGGGACCAGGGGCTCGACCCGACGCCGTACACCGCGCAGGTCGACTGGCTCTTCGAGAAGCTGCTCGGCGACCGCACCCTGCCGCCGGGCCGGCCGCGCCGCTGGTGGCTGATGGAGCGGGTGGCGCTGATCGCGGCCATCGAGCACTACACGGCGTTCCTCGGCGACTGGGTGCTCAACGCCGAGGCGCTCGACCGGCACGGCGCCGACCCGACCATGCTGGACCTGCTGCGCTGGCACGGCGCCGAGGAGGTCGAGCACCGGTCGGTGGCCTTCGACCTCTTCGAGCACCTGGACGGGGGGTACGCGCGGCGGGCCCGCACCTGGGCGACCGCGTTCGCGGCCCTGGTGTTCCTGTGGCAGCGCGGTGCCCGGTTCTTCATGGCGAACGACCCGACGCTGACCGACGGCCGCGCCACCTTCGGCGACTTCCACCGGCGCGGGCGCAGCGGCCTGCTCCCCGCCACCGGCGCCGTACTGCGCTCCATACCCGGCTATCTGAGCCGGGACTACCACCCGTCCCGGTTCGGCTCCACCGAGCAGGCGGTGGCCTATCTCGCGGCCTCCCCCGCCGCCGTGGCCGCCGAGAAGTCCCAGGAGGCATCCTCATGAGGCCCAAACCGACGGCACTGCTGCTCGCGGCCGGTGCCGCGCTCATAGCCCGGCGCGCGCTGCGGCGCCGCGTCCAGGGCTCTCCGCTGTGGCCGATGCCCGCCCTGGACCCGCCGGTCTCGGGGCGGCCGCGCTCGCGCGCGCTGACGCTGCTGGTCACCTCGCGGGAGCTGGTGGCCGACGGGGTGGTCCGGATCCGCCTGGAGGGTCACGACCTGCCGCGCTGGGAGCCGGGGGCGCACCTGGACCTGGTGCTGCCGTCGGGTCTGGTGCGGCAGTACTCGCTGTGCGGCGACCCCGAGGACACCTCGTCGTACACCGTCGCCACACGGCTGGCCGAGGACGGGCGGGGCGGTTCGCGCGAGGTGCACGAGCAGGTGCAGGAGGGCACGGAGCTGGAGGTGCGCGGGCCGCGCAACCGCTTCCCGCTGGTCGAGGCGCCCGCGTACGTCTTCGTCGCCGGCGGCATCGGCATCACGCCGGTGCTGCCGATGCTGCGGGCGCTGCCGGAGGGCGCCGAGTGGCGGTTGCTGTACGGCGGCCGGACGCGGGCCTCGATGCCGTTCCTGGAGGAGATCGAGAAACTGGACCGGGACGGCGGGAAGGTGACCGTCGTCGCCGAGGACGAGGAGGGGCGGCCCGGGCTCGACGCCTTCCTGGCGGAGCTGTCCGAGGGCACGGCCGTGTACTGCTGCGGCCCGGAGGGGCTGATCGCGGCCGTCGAGGAACGCCTCCCGGCGGGCACCGCCCTGCACCTGGAGCGGTTCGCGCCGCGCACCTCGGCGGGCGGCGACGCGGAGTTCGAGGTCGAACTGCACCGCAGCGGGCGCACGCTGACCGTGCCCGGCGACTCGTCGGTGCTGGCCGCGGTGCGGGCCGAGCTGCCGGGCACCCCGTACTCCTGCGAGCAGGGCTGGTGCGGGACCTGCCAACAGAGGGTGCTGGAGGGCGAGATCGATCACCGGGACGAGCTGCTGACCGACTCCGAGCGGGGCGACTCGATGCTGATCTGCGTCTCCCGCGCCCGCGGCACCCGGCTGGTCCTCGACATGTGAACGCCGATGCCCGGTCCGGCCCGTTCAGGGGCCGGATTCGATCGGTAAGGTGTTCGTATGAGTACCGGGGTACGCCGCAGAATGGGCGTCGAGGAGCGGCGGCAGCAGTTGATCGGCGTCGCGCTCGAACTGTTCAGCCGCCGCTCGCCGGACGAGGTGTCCATCGACGAGATAGCGTCGGCCGCGGGCATCTCGCGCCCGCTGGTGTACCACTACTTCCCCGGCAAACTCAGCCTGTACGAGGCCGCGTTGCAACGTGCCTCGGACGATCTGGCGGCCCGGTTCGAGGAGCCGGCCCAGGGTCCGCTGGGGGCGCGGCTGCTGCGGGTGATGGGGCGCTACTTCGACTTCGTCGAGGAGCACGGGCCCGGTTTCTCGGCCCTGATGCGCGGCGGTCCGGCGGTGGGCTCCTCGACGACCAACGCCCTCGTGGACTCCGTACGGCAGGCCGCGTATGTCCAGATCCTTTCGCACCTGGACGTCACGGATCCGCCCGCACGGCTGGAACTGGTGGTCCGCTCCTGGATCTCGCTGGCCGAGTCGACGGCCCTGATCTGGCTGGACGGGCGCCGTATCCCGCGCGCGGAGCTGGAGACGCAGCTCGTGCACGACTTCGCCGCGCTGACGGCGGTGAGCGCCGCCTACGACGAGGAGATGGGCGCCCTGCTGCGCCGCGTCATCGAGGCCGAACCGGCCGACGGCCCGTTCGGGGACCTGGTCGGCCGGCTGATCGCGCTGGCGTCCTGAGGGCCCTGTCGCAGCCCCCTGTCTCAGACCTCGGCCTTGCGGTAGGACGGGTCGAGGTCGCGCACCTCGGCCGACAGGTGCAGGGTGACGCCGTCCCGGGGCGCGACGTGCTTGCGGAGCAGTTCCACCACGGCCTCGGTGAGCCGCGCCTTGGCCTCGTCGGAGCGTCCGGCGAGCAGCGCGATCGAGACGTCCACGATGGCGTGCCGCTCCTTCTCGGCGCCGACGGCCTCGTCCTCGCTGCGCAGGACCCGCGTCTTGCACGCCTCCAGCCGCGCGGCCACCGTCTCCACGATCACCGGGTGCAGGGCGAGTGCGAACTCCTCCCAGTCGACGTCGTCGAGAGACGGGGAACGCTCGATGGTGATCTGCGGCATGGGTGCTCCTGTTCTACGGCGGACAGGAGCACCCTAACCGCAGCGTTCCGCTAGCCCGCGCGGGTGAAGACCGCCACCGTGCGCGCCGGGACCGTGAAGGTACCCGACGCCTTCGCGTAGGCGGCGTCGCGGACGACCGGGTCCGCTCCGGACGCCTGGGCCGGGTGCAGCCGGTAGCCGGTCCCGGCCGACGCGCTCAGCCGCTGCCGCTGCTCCTGCGGGGTCGCGTTGAAGACGACCACCAGGTCACCGAGGCGCATGGTGATCACGCCGGGTGTCTCGTCCTTCCCGGAGAGCGGGAAGGAGAGCCGGGACTGCACCTGGCCCGCCGTGGCAAGGGAGAAGTCCCGCTCGCCGGTACGGATCCTCAGCAGGTCCTGGTACGCCGCCGAGGCCCCGGTGATCTGGGGGCAGCCGACCCGCACCGCGCCCAGCAGGGGCTTGGCGTACGGCCACTTGTCCTGGTTGTCGGCGGCCGGCGGCAGCCCGCGTCCGAAACCGTTGCCGTCGGCGCAGCTCCAGTGGACGGCGTTGAACCAGTCCCCGCTGTCGTAGGAGTTGCGGTCCAGCGACTTGGAGCGCAGCAGGTCGGTGCCCGCCTGGGAGAGCGCCGGGCCCTGCGAGAGCGCGGCGGTCGCCATGGCGAGGACCTGCATGCGGGCCCGGTCGGCGGCGGACGTGTCCTTCGGCAGCTTGAAGGCGAGCGCGTCGAACAGGGACTCGTTGTCGTGCGCGTCGGCGTAGGCGAGGGCGTCGCCGGGTGCCGCCGCGTAGCCGGCGGGGGCGCCGTTGTAGTCGACCTCGGAGCCCTTGACCTCCTTGCCGCCGGTGTCGGTGAAGCGGTATCCGGCGAGGTTCCCGGAGAGGCCGACCTTGATCAGATCCTGGTAGTGCAGCAGGCGGGCCTTCTGCTCGGCCTCGGTGCCGTTGGCCTTCGTGGTGTTGGGGTCGGTGAACAGGCCCGAGGCGAAGCCCTGGACGCCGGGGTCCTCGTCGAAGGGGCCGCCGCCGCGCACGGCGTCGCGGGCGCGGTCGGAGAAGGTGGCGACGCCGGTGCCGGCCATGTTCTTCTGGGTGGCCTGCGTGAAGCGGGCGTCGTCGGCGACCTCGCCGAAGTTCCAGCCCTCGCCGTACAGGATGATCTTCTTGCCGTCGACGCCGTCCTTCTTGAGGGTCAGCGCGTCGAGGGCCTCGCGGACGGCGAGGATGTTGGCCTTCGGGTGGTGGCCCATGAGGTCGAAGCGGAAGCCGTCGACCTTGTACTCCTTGGCCCAGGTGACGATCGAGTCGACGACGAGCTTGCCCATCATGGCGTTCTCGGTGGCGGTGCCCGCGCAGCAGGTGCTGTTCGCGACCGAGCCGTCGGCGAGGAGCCGCTGGTAGTAGCCGGGCACGATCCGGTCGAGGACGCTGGTCCTCGCCTGACCGCTCGCGGCGGTGTGGTTGTAGACGACGTCCATGACGACCCGCAGCCCGTCGTCGTTGAGGGCCTTGACCATCTCGCGGAACTCGACCGTGCGGGCGGTGCCGTCCGGGTCGGTGGCGTAGGAGCCCTCGGGGACCGTGTAGTGGTAGGGGTCGTAGCCCCAGTTGTAGGCGTCCTCGGCGGCGGCCCGGGCCACGCATTCCTGCTGCTTGTCGGAGTCGGCCGGCAGTGCGGCCAGGTCGCAGTCGACGGTGGCCTGGTCGGACTTCTTCTCGGGGATCGTGGCGATGTCGAAGGCCGGGAGCAGGTGGACGTACGAGGTGCCCGCCTCGGCCAGTTCGCGCAGGTGCTTCGAGCCGTCGCTCCGCTTGTCGGTGAAGGCGAGGTAGGTGCCCCGGTGGCCGGCGTCCGCCGTCCGGTCCGCGACGGAGAAGTCACGGACGTGCAGTTCCTGGATCTGGGCGTCCCTGAGCGGCACGGCCCTGGGCTTGTCGTAGCTGTTCCAGCCGCGCGGGGCGAGGTCGCGGTCGGCCAGGTCGACGGCGAGGCTGCGCTCGGAGTCGGTGGTCAGGGCGAGCGAGTAGGGGTCGGTGACCTTGTTGGTGACGACCTTGCCCACCTCGGGCGCCCACACCGTCACGGCGTACCGGTAGGCCTCGCCCTTCCAGGAGCGGGGGCCGGTGACGGACCCGACGCCGGAGTCGTCGTCGCGCCGCATCCGGACCGTGCGGTCGCCGATCTCCAGCCGCACGTCCTGCGCGGTCGGCGCCCACAGGGAGAGCGTGGGGCGGCCGTGCCGGAAGACGGCGCCGAGGTCCGCCCCGGTCGCGTCGGCCGCGTACAGGTCGTCCAGGGCACCGGCGATCTGCACGCCGGTCGCCGCGAGGACGGCGCCGGTGGCGGCGCGCTGGGCGGCGACGACCTGGCCGCGCAGGGCCTCGCGGACCCGGTCGCGGTCGCGCGGGTCGACCGACCAGGCGGCGTACTCCTTCAGGTGCGGGTACTTCGCCTTCTGGGCGTCGGTGAGGTCGGTCTTCGTGAGGCGGAGCCAGGTGGCCCCGTCGTCGCCGGTCAGTCTGCCGTTCGCGGCCTTGACCGAGCCGGTGCGGGAGGCGAGCAGCTGGGTGGAGGCGGCGCCCTCGGCGCCGTTCCACGCGATGGTGTTCCGGTCGATCCAGACCGCCTTGGAGGTGGCGAGGTCGACGGCCGCCGCCGAACCCGCGGGCTGGGGCAGCAGGTGACTCTCCTGCCCGCTCAGCAGCCACACCTCGTGGCCGTCGGCGGTGAGGTCCAGGGCCTGGTCGGTGGGCAGGTCCTTCTCGTCGCCCTTGTGGATGATGTAGCTGAGGCCGGTGGCGCCCTCGGTGAGCGGTACCTCGAAGACCGCGCCGTAGGAGTCGGTCCGCACCGGCTGGAGCGGTTTCGCCCAGTCGGTGGGGTTGGCGGCGCCGCTCCAGACGTGCAGGCCCCAGCCGTCGTAGTTCCCGTCGGCGCGGTGGTAGTTGAGGACGGCCTTGGTCTTGTCCTGGGCCGGGTACTCGGGCCGTTCGGTGACGACCTGCTCCTTGCCCTGCTCGATCCAGACCTCGCCGGTCCGGGTGACGTCGATGCTGCGGTCGGCGGCGACGTCCTTGTTGCCGTCCTTGTCGACGACGAGGAAGTCGACGTCGCTCGCGCCGGGCTTGAGCTTGACGTAGGCGAAGGCGCCGTAGGCGTCCCGGCCGATGAAGGGGTGGCTGTCGGGCCATTCGGTGGCCTCGCCGTCGGCGAGGTCGCCCCAGGCGTAGAGGCCCCAGTCCTCGTAGTTCCCGTCCGCCCGCTTGTAGTGGACGATCGCGTGGTCGCGGGAGGCGGCGGCGGGCGGCTCCTCGACCGGCGGGGTGCCGGTCGTCGAAGCGGCCATGGCGCTCGCGGTGCGGCCCGCCGAGTCGACGGCGACCGCCTTGTAGCGCAGGGCGGTGCCGGCCGGGGTGTCCTCGCCGATGGTGTGGGTGACCTTGTAGGGGGCGTGGTCGGCGGAGCCGAGGGTGCGCCACCGGCCGTCGCCGGTCTGGGCGGCGAAGACGACGCGGTTGAGCTGTCCGCCCTCGACATCGGCGGTCAGTTCGACGGTGCCGGTGGCGCCGGGGCCGGGGGCGGTGAGGGTGACCGTGGGCCTGGTGGCGGGCTCGGCGAGCCTGCCCGCGGCCTTGAGGACGACGGCCGACCCGGCGGGCACGGTGACCGTGACCTTCTTGTCGGCGCCGGACCTGGCGTCGTCGTCGGTGCCGTAGAGGGCGCGGAAGGTCATGTCCGCCGAGCCGGTGGCGAAGGTGGCCGTCCGCGCCTCGTCGGCGTTGTTGAAGGCCACGACGTACTCGGTGCCGCGGGCGGCGTCGGTGCGCGAGAAGGCGTAGACGCCGGCGCCGTCGGCCGCGTGGCGCTCGGTCTGGACGCCGTCGGCGAGGGCGGGATGGGCCTTGCGCAGCTTGGCGAGGGTGCTGATCTGCCGGTACAGCGGCGCGTTCGGGTCGTAGGCCGGCTCGGCGTGGGTGCGGTCGGTGCCGAGCTGGTCGTCGTCCAGGTAGTCGGCGGTGCGGGAGGCGAACATCGGCTGGCGGGCGTCCTTGTCGCCGCCCGCGCCGGTGAAGCCCTGCTCGTCGCCGTAGTAGACCACCGGGTTGCCGCGGCTGAGGAACATCAGCTCGTTGGCGAGCCTGTCCTTCTTCAGCAGTTCGGCGTCGGTGGCCTCCGGGTCGTCCTGCCTGAGGAAGGTGCCGATGCGGCCCATGTCGTGGTTGCCGAGGAAGGTGACCTGCTCGTACGCGTTGGCCTTGTCGGTCGTGTACTTGTAGTCGTCGCCGAAGACCGAGGCGAGCTTCTGCGCGCTGCCGCCCTGGGAGGCGTACGCGCGGACCGCGTCCTGGAAGGGGAAGTCCAGCGTGGAGTCCAGGCGGCCCTCGGTGACGTACGGGGAGGTGACGGCGGTGTCGGCGGAGTAGACCTCGCCGAACATGAAGAAGTCGTCGCGGCCCTTCTTCGCGGCGTACGCGTCCAGCGCGGTCGCCCACTGGGTCCAGAACTCCATGTTGACGTGCTTGACCGTGTCGATGCGGAAGCCGTCGATGGCGAAGTCCTCGACCCACCGCTGGTAGATCTTCTCCATGCCGCCGACGACCTCGGGACGCTCGGTCCACAGGTCGTCGAGGCCGGAGAAGTCGCCGTACGTGGTGGACTCGCCGGCCCAGGTGGAGTCGCCCCGGTTGTGGTACATCGCCGGGTCGTTGAGCCAGGACGGCACCTTGAGGTTCCGCTTGGCGGCCGGGACGGTGGGCGTGCGCGGGAAGGAGCCGGAGTCCACTCGGGGGAAGCGGCGCTCGCCGTCGGCGTAGTCGGCGTCGTCGAAGGGCTCGCCGTCCTCGGTCAGGTACGGGAAGGCGCCCTTGGAGAGGTAGTCGTACGACTTCTCCTCGTAGTCCACGACGTCGGCGGTGTGGTTGGTGATGACGTCGAAGAAGACCTTCATGCCCTTGGCGTGCGCCTTGGCGACGAGGTTCTTGAGGTCCTGGTTGGTGCCGAAGTGCGGGTCGACCTGGGTGAAGTCGGTGATCCAGTAGCCGTGGTAGCCGGCCGAGGCGTTCTCCCCCGTGCCCTGCACGGGCTGGTTCTTGAAGAGGGGCGCCATCCAGATGGCGGTGGTGCCCATGCCCTTGATGTAGTCGAGCCGGTCGGTCAGTCCCTTGAGATCGCCGCCCTGGTAGAAGCCCTTGTCGGTGGGGTCGTAGCCGGTGGCGAGCCGGGTGCCGGTCAGGCCGCCCTTGTCGTTGCGGGTGTCGCCGTTGGCGAAACGGTCCGGCAGGACGAAGTAGAACTGCTCCCGGGTGAGGTCGTGCCGGGCGTCCGCCTTCGCGAGCTTCGCGTCGGACGGGGGCGCGGGCGGGGTGTCGGCCCGCGCGGCCAGGGGCGGGAGGAGGGCTGCGGCGAGCGCGGTCACGGTGACGGCCGCGACCCGTCTCACTCGTGCGGTGCGGCGCGCGACAGGCACCGGCCATCTGGGTATCACGGGCGTGAACTCCTTGTGCTGACGGCTCGATCGGGTCCGACCCCGGCGTGACCGTAGCGCTGCCGCAAGTCTTGCGGCAAGGGTCGTGAAAGTACCGGTAAGAATTTTCACGACCCTTGCCCTCGGGGCCCGTTCAGCAGGCGGACCTGCCGGCGTGCAGCGCGAGCGCGGTGTGTGCGCCCAGCGTCGCCGTGAACTGCCCGGAGCCGTTGACGCTCACCGTGTTGCCGCTCTGGACGTCGCAGTACGTCCCGGCGGGCAGCGAGGTCTGGTAGGTGCGGTTCAGCGCGCCCGACTCGTGGTTGACGGCGACGAAGCCCTTGTCGCCGCGCCCGAAGGCGATGGCGTCGTTGCCGTTGTCCCACCAGTTCGTGACCGCCTGCCCCCGGGTGGCGTTGCGGAAGGCGACCATCGACTTGATCTCGGGCCAGGCGTGCTGGCACTTCCAGCCGCTCTGCCAGCAGGCGTCCACACGCCCGCCGTTGGGGGGTCCGGCGTCGGCGTTCGACCACTCGTAGCCGGAGTTGACGTCGGGTGCGCCGTAGGGCCAGGCGAGCATGAAGACGTTGGCCAGGGTGTAGGTGGCGTTGTCCTTGTAGCTGAGGGTGGAGCCGTTGCGCTCGGTGTCGTGGTTGTCGACGAAGACGCCGGAGACGCCGCTGTTCATGTACCCCCAGCCCTCGCCGTAGTTCTTCAGGTAGGCGAGGTTCTCGTTGTTGAAGACGCGCTTGAGGTCGTAGGCGTACCGGAACTCCTGCACGTCCCCGGTGCCGGTGTACTCGCTCGGCTGCACGGCCTCCCCGGCACCGAAGATGGCCTCCTGCTTCCAGTACACGCCCGGGTTGCTCAGCCGCGACTTGATGTTGGCGAGGTCGGCGGCCGGGATGTGCTTGGCCGCGTCGATCCGGAAGCCGTCGACGCCGAGCGAGAGCAGGTCGTTCAGGTACCCGGCGACGGTCTTGCGGACGTACTCCTCGCCGGTGTCGAGGTCGGCGAGGCCCACCAGTTCGCAGTGCTGGACGTTGTAGCGGTCCTGGTAGTTGGAGATCTGGGAGCGGCAGTCGTCGAAGTCGGGCGACGAGTAGAGCCCCGGGTAGTCGTACTTCGCGTACGTGGAGCCGCCGGTGCCGGTGCCGCCGCCCGCCGACATGTGGTTGACCACGGCGTCGGCGACGACCTTCACACCGGCCGCGTGGCAGGTGTTGACCATGTTCTTGAAGGCGGCGCGGTCCCCGAGCCGTCCGGCGATCCGGTAGCTGACGGGCTGGTACGAGGTCCACCACTGCCCGCCCTGTATGTGCTCGGCGGGCGGGGAGACCTGCACGTAGCCGTAGCCGGCGGGGCCGAGGGTGCTGGTGCACTCCTTGGCGACGGAGGCGAAGTTCCACTCGAAGAGGACTGCGGTGACGTCCTTGGCGCCGGGCGGGGAGGCCTGCGCTCCAGTCGGGGTCATGACAAGGGCGGCCGCGAGAGCGACGGCGGCCGTGAGGAATCTGCGTGCCATGTGGGGGTTCCTTCTTCTTTGAAGGCTCTTGCTGAAAGCTTCAGCAAGAATTGCGGGTGACGCAGATGGTAGAGGCCCGCCGCCCGAAAGGGCAGCAGGCCGTACCAACTTCAAAGAAAAAAGCCGTTCGTCGAGCGGCGGGCCGTCAGCCCGTCGTCCACCACACCGTCGTGTCCGCCGGGACCTTCGTCTCGTCCGGTGTCTCGGTGATCTCGTCGCTGGACAGCAGAAGACGGCCGTACGCGGGCATCGTCACCGACTCGCCGGTGGTGTTGGCGACGCACACGAAGTCGCCGCGGCGGAAGGCGAGGACTCCCTCGGGAGCGCGGAGCCATTCCACCGCGTCACCCGCGCCCAGGTCGGGCTGGTCGCGGCGGGTCGCCAGTGCGGCGCGGTACAGCTCCAGGGTCGAGCCGGGCTCGCCGGTCTGGGCCTCGACGCTCAGCTCCGCCCAGCCCGCCGGCTGCGGGAGCCAGCTGCCGCCCGCGCCGAAGCCGTACGACGAACCCGTGCGCGTCCAGGGGATCGGCACCCGGCAGCCGTCGCGGAAGCCGTCCTGGCCGGCGCCCCGGAAGTAGGCCGGGTCCTGGCGTACCTCGTCGGGGAGGTCGACGACGTCCGGCAGGCCCAGCTCCTCGCCCTGGTAGACGTAGGCCGAGCCGGGCAGGGCCAGCATGAGGAGGGTGGCGGCGCGGGCGCGGCGCAGGCCGAGCGCGCGGTCGCCGGCCAGGCGGATCTGGGTGCCGAGGCCCGCCGGGTTGGCGAAGCGGGTGGCGTGGCGGGTGACGTCGTGGTTGGAGAGGACCCAGGTGGCGGGGGCGCCGACGGGACGCATCGCGTCCAGGGTGCGGTCGATGACCGTGCGCAGTTCCTCGGCGTCCCAGTGGGTGCCGAGGTACTGGAAGTTGAAGGCCTGGTGCAGTTCGTCGGGGCGGACGTAGTTCGCGGTGCGCTCGACGGTCGGGGTCCACGCCTCGGCGACGAAGATGCGCTCGCCCGAGTACTCGTCCAGGATCCGCCGCCACTGGCGGTAGATGTCGTGGACGCCGTCCTGGTCGAAGAACGGCATGACATCGTTGCCCAGCAGCTTCAACTGCTCATGGGATCCAAGGTCCGGCAGGCCCTGCGCCTTCACCATGCCGTGCGCCACGTCGATGCGGAAGCCGTCCACGCCCATGTCCAGCCAGAAGCGCAGGATGGAGCGGAACTCGTCGCCGACCGCCGGGTGCTCCCAGTTGAAGTCGGGCTGCTCGGGCGCGAAGAGGTGCAGGTACCACTCCCCCGGCGTGCCGTCGGGCTCGGTGACCCGGGTCCAGGCCGGCCCGCCGAAGATGGACTCCCAGTCGTTGGGCGGAAGTTCGCCGTTCTTCCCCTTGCCGGGGCGGAAGTGGTACCGGTCCCGGGAGGGGGAGCCGGGGCCCTCGGCGAGGGCGCGCCTGAACCACTCGTACTGGTCCGAGGAGTGGTTGGGGACCAGGTCCACGATGATGCGCAGGCCGAGACCGTGGGCGTCGCGGATCAGCGCGTCGGCGTCCAGGAGGGAGCCGAACATGGGGTCGACGGCCCGGTAGTCGGCGACGTCGTACCCGGCGTCGGCCTGCGGCGAGGCGTAGAAGGGGCTGAGCCACACGGCGTCCACGCCCAGGTCGCGCAGGTACGGCAGACGGGTGCGGACACCCTCCAGGTCGCCCATGCCGTCACCGTTGCTGTCGGCGAAGCTGCGCGGATACACCTGGTAGATGACCGCGTCCCGCCACCAGTCGCGGCGCCCCGCGACGGTGGCCGTGGCGGAGGAGGTGACGGAGGTGGGGGCCGGTGCGGCGGAGTGCTGCTGGCTCATGGCGTCCTTGGTGTGCAACAGGGTTCTGGTCATGGAGGCATGGGTGGGGGGGAAGAGGCGGCCGGCCGCGGTGCTGCGGGGTCGGATGGGCACCGCGGCCGGACGTTTCCCGGGTCGGGCCTCAGCCCTTGGTGCCGCCCGCAGTGAGGCCGGTCACCAGGTTCTTCTGCACGAGGTAGAAGAACGCGGAGACGGGTATCGCGACGAGCACCGCGGTGGCGGCCATCAGATGGCGCTGCGCGTCGTGTTCGCTGATGAAGCTCTGCAGGCCGACCGCGAAGGTGTACTTCGTGTCGCTGAGCATGAACGTCGAGGCGAAGGCGACCTCACCGAAGGCGGTGATGAAGCTGTAGAAGCCGGCGACGGCCAGGCCCGGCCGGGCGAGCGGCAGGATCAGCCGGAAGAAGGTGCCGAACGGGGTCAGCCCGTCCACGCGCCCGGCCTCGTCGATCTCGAACGGGATGGTGTCGAAGTAGCCCTTGAGCAGCCACGCGCAGTACGGCACCGCGGTGGAGCAGTACACGAGGATCAGGCCGAGGTAGCTGTCGACGAGCTGGAGGTCGGACAGGATCTGGTACATCGGCACGATCAGGACGGCGATGGGGAACATCTGGGTGACCAGCAGCACCCACATCAGCTTGCGGTAGCCGGGGAAGCGCATCCGCGAGACGGCGTAGCCGGTGGTGGCGGCGACCATCACGCCGATGACGGTGGTGCCCAGCGAGACGATCAGCGAGCTCTTCAGCCACTCGAAGAAGTTCGTGTGCTGGAGCACGAAGGCGTAGTTGTCGAAGGTCATCTTCGACCAGATGCGCCCGGGGTGCAGGTAGTCGTCCTTGTCCGGGCCGAGGGACAGGTAGACCAGCCAGGCGACCGGGAAGAGCGCGACGAGGCTCGCGACGGTCAGGATGCCGTGCGAGGCGGCGCTCGCGGCACGGCCTCGTTCGCCGCGCCGCCGGGTCCGGGGCGGCTTCGCCGCGGACTCGGTGACCTGCTCGGCGGGCGCGGTGGTCGGCACTGCGGTCGTGCTCATGGTGGCTCCTGCCTCAGATCGCGAGCTGCTGCTCATTGCGGTTCAGCCAGCGGCGGTAGAAGGAGGTGAAGACGATCAGGATGGCCAGCAGCAGGATGCCGTACGCCGCGGACTGCGCGAAGTCGCGCGGCTGCTGCCCGAAGCCGAGGTGGTAGGCCCAGGTGACCAGGATCTGCGCGTCGGGGGCGGAGTTGCCGAAGAGCAGGAAGATCACGGCGAACTGGTTGAAGGTCCAGATGATGCCCAGCAGGACGACGGTGGAGCTGACCGACCTGAGGCCCGGCAGGGTGACGTACCGGAAGCGCTGCCAGGCGGTCGCGCCGTCCATCTCGGCCGCCTCGTAGAGGCTGTTGTCGATGGACTGGAGGCCGCCGAGGAGGGAGACCATCATGAACGGCACACCGCACCAGGTGTTCACCATGATCGCGGAGAACCGCTGCCAGAAGGTGTCCTCCAGCCACGCGGGCGTCGGCAGGTGCAGCCAGTCGAGGGCCGAGTTGATGATGCCGGCGTCGGCGAGCATGAAGCGCCAGCCGAAGACGGTGACGAAGGTGGGCACGGCCCAGGGCAGGACCAGGAGCAGCCGGTAGAGGGTGCGGCCGCGCAGGTTCTGGTTGAGCAGCAGGGCGAGACCCAGCCCGATGAAGAAGTGCAGGCCGACGCAGACCGCCGTCCAGACGATGGTCCAGATGAAGTGCGACCAGAAGCGGTCGTACGCCGTAGGGCCCCACAGGATGTCGGCGTAGTTGTCCAGGCCGATGAACTTGTAGGTGGCCTCGATCTCGTTGACGCCGATGGTGCGCCCGGTGTTGAGGCTGTTGGCGTCGGTGAGGGTGAGGTAGAGGCCGTACCCCAGGGGGTACAGCACGAGGACGCCGATCACGACGGCCACCGGGGCGACCATGGCGTAGGCGTACCAGTACTTCTGGTATCCGTCTTTCAGACGCCGGCCGAGGCCGGGCCGCGGTGTGCGGTCACCGCGGCGCTTGCCGGTCGCGCGGTCGATGGTGACTGTCATGGTTCGGCACCTTCGGGAGCATCGGGCTGTGCGGGACGATCGGGGGCTGCGGCGCGGCGGCCGCCGGGTCCCTCCCCCCCCTCGGGCGGGGACCCGGCGGCCGCGCGGACTCACTTGGAGAAGTCCGGCACCAGCTTGGCGATCGCGGCCTCGGCGTCGCTCAGGCCCTCGTCCAGGGACTTCTTGCCGCCGGCGATCTGCGGGAGCTGCTCGTCGAGCGGGGCCCACAGGGAGCCGTACTCCGGCAGCGCCGGGCGCGGCTGGGCGGCGGGCAGGACCGTCTGGTAGCCGGCGATGCCCGGGTCGGCCTTGACCTTGTCGGTGTAGGCGTCGTCGCGGGTCGGCAGCGTGGAGTTCTTCAGGGCGATGGTCTCCTGGGACTTCGCCGAGGTCATGAACTTCACGAGCTTCAGCGACGCCTCCTGCTGCGCCTTGCCCGAACCGGCGTAGACCGACAGGTTGTGGCCGCCGGTCGGGGCCCCCGCCTTGCCGGCGGAGCCGGCCGGGACGGTGGCGATGCCGAGGTTGTTCTTGTCCTTGAAGGCGGTGCCCTTGTAGAAGTTGGTGATCTCCCACGGGCCCTGGACGATCGAGGCGACCTTGCCGCTGACGAACGCCTCCTGGATGTGGGCGTAGGCGTCGGCGGTGGTGTCGGCCTTGTGCAGGCCCTTGCCGTCGAAGAGGCTCAGCCAGGTGGCGTACGCCTTCTTCGCCTCGGGCGAGTTGACGGTGATCTTCTTGCCCTCGGCGTCGACCGTGTCGGTGCCCTCGCCGAAGAGGAACGGCTGGCCGTAGTAGCCGGCCGTGGAACCCCAGAAGCCGTCGGCGCCGGTCTTGTCCTTGATGGTGGCGGCGGCCTTCTTCAGGTCGTCCCAGGTCTTGGGGGCCTCGACGCCGGCCTTCTCGAACAGTTCCTTGTTGTAGACGAAGGCGAGGGTGTCGGTGACCAGCGGGACGCCGTAGGTCTTGCCCTCGTACTTGGCCTGCTCGATCAGGTTGGGCTGGAACTTGTCCTGCTCGGCGAGGGCCTCGGTGCCGTCCAGCGGCAGGAAGAAGCCCTTCTTGGCGAAGGCGGGGGTCCAGCCCACCTCGGAGCGCAGCACGTCGGGGGCACCCTTGGAACCGGCGGCCGTGTCGAACTTGTTCTGCGCCTGGTCGAACGGGACGTTGACGAAGTTGACCTTGACGTCCTTGTTGGCGGCCTCGAACTCCTTGACCAGGGCCTTGTAGGTCGGCGCCTCGTTGGTCGCGTTCGAGGTGTCCCAGTAGGTGATGGTCACCGGTCCGCCGGACTCGCTGTCGCTGTCGCCGTCCCCGCCGCACGCCGTCGCCGCCAGGGCGAGGGACGCCACCAGCGCGGTGGCCGCTATGCCACGCCGCATGAGTTCTCCTTGAGGGTGAAAGCCCGTGTGGTGCAGGGTGCGGGCCCGTCCGCCGCTCCTGCCGCTGCCGACCGCGTCGTTGCTGCCGTCGGGCGACGTGAACGTAACAGCGTTGTAAGCGCGGCGAAAGGTCTTGCAGCAAAAAAGTGCAAGACATCTCCGATGTTATCCGGGCGTGACCTCCTGGCGACCACCGTGAGACGCTTGTTTACAGGGGTCGAGCGGTATCCGGCCGGTTGTGCAAGACTCTGCAAGCTCTTGCCGCCACTTTCTCGAGGGAGCGCGATGACGCAGCAGCCCGCGCCGGGCCGTCCAACAGGCCGTCCACGGCGCCCGATCGGTGTGCAAGGCGGCGGCCGACAGGTACAGTCCACCCCTGTGACCACACGGCTTGCCGACATCGCCGCCCAGGCGGGGGTGAGCGAAGCGACGGTCAGCCGGGTCCTCAACGGGAAGCCGGGCGTCGCCGCCACCACCCGCCAGTCCGTACTCGCCGCCCTGGACGTGCTGGGCTACGAACGCCCCGTGCGGCTGCGGCAGCGCAGCGAGGGCCTGGTGGGCCTGATCACCCCGGAGCTGGAGAACCCGATATTCCCGGCGCTGGCCCAGGTCATCGGCCAGGCACTGACCCGCCAGGGGTACACGCCGGTCCTCGCCACCCAGACCCCGGGCGGCTCCACGGAGGACGAGCTGACGGAGATGCTGGTCGACCGCGGGGTGGCCGGCATCATCTACGTCTCCGGACTGCACGCCGACACCACCGCCGACATGCAGCGCTACGAACGGCTGCGCGCCCAGGGCGTGCCCTTCGTCCTCGTCGACGGCTTCTCGTCGAAGGTGCAGGCGCCGTTCATCTCCCCGGACGACCGGGCCGCGATGAGCCTCGCGGTCACGCACCTCGTGTCCCTCGGCCACACCCGGATCGGGCTGGCCCTGGGGCCGAAGCGGTTCGTGCCCGTGCAGCGCAAGATCGAGGGCTTCGTCCGCACCGTCCAGGATCAGCTGGACCTCAGCGCGGACATCGTGGAGAAGGAACTCGTCCAGCACTCGCTGTACACCCTGGAGGGCGGCCAGGCGGCGGCCACCGCGCTCATCGCCCGCGACTGCACGGCGGTGGTCTGCGCGAGCGACATGATGGCGCTCGGCGCGATACGGGCGGCCCGGCAGCAGGGGCTCGACGTGCCCAAGGACGTCTCGGTCGTCGGCTTCGACGACTCGCCGCTGATCGCCTTCACCGACCCGCCGCTGACGACCGTCCGCAAGCCGGTCCCCGCGATGGGGCAGGCGGCCGTGCGCACGCTGCTGGAGGAGATCGCCGGGACGCCCGCGCCGCACAGCGAGTTCGTGTTCATGCCGGAGCTGGTCGTCCGCGGCTCGACGGCTTCCGCGCCGGGCGAGCGCAACCGCTCCTGACGTCCGCCCTCCGCGCGGCGGATGCGGACCACAGCGGACGGGGGGATGATCGGTGGAAGATGTCTTTTCTGGCAGACTCCATGCCTATGGGTGACGCGACCGTGAGGACTCCGGAACGCCGTGCAGAGGCCGTTCCGCACCCCGTCACTGAGGGGACGGGGCGGGGGCTCCTGCGTCGGCTCCGTGCGCCGCGCCGACCCCGTCTGTGGTTCGAGATCCTGCTGATCGTGGTGAGTTACTGGACGTACTCGCTGATCCGCAACGCGGTGCCGGAACAGCGGGCGCAGGCGTTGCGCAACGCCGACTGGATCTGGCGGGTCGAGCAGCAACTGGGCGTCGCCGTCGAGGAATCGGTGAACCACGCCGTGAACTCGGTGACTTGGCTCATCATCGGGATGAACTACTACTACGCCACGTTGCACTTCGTGGTCACCCTCGGTGTGCTGGTGTGGCTGTACCGCAGCCATCCCGGCCGCTATGCGGCGACCCGTCTCGTCCTCTTCGCGACCACGGGCGTCGCGCTGGTCGGTTACTACCTGTATCCCCTCGCCCCGCCCCGGCTGATGAACGGCGGCCGGTTCATCGACACCGTCATGGTCCACCAGACGTGGGGGTCGATGGCCTCCGGTGACCTGAAGAACATGTCCAACCAGTACGCAGCGATGCCCTCGATGCACATCGGGTGGTCCGTCTGGTGCGGGCTGACGATCTTCGCACTGGCGTCCGTGCCGTGGGTGAAGGTGCTGGGACTGCTGTACCCGGCGCTGACGCTGGTGGTGATCGTGGCGACCGCCAACCACTTCTGGCTGGACGCGGTGGGGGGCGTGCTGTGCCTGGCGTTCGGCTACCTGGTGGCGGCGGCCTGGTACGGCAGCCTGCCGTACGCGCTGCCGCGGATGGCGGCGGTGCGGAAGAAGGGGGCGTGGTCGCCCACGCGGGCGTAGCCGCCGGGCATCACGCGCCCGGCATCACGCGTAGAACAGCTCCTCGACCACCGCGCGTGCCCTGCGCGCCGTGCGGCGGTACTCGTCCAGCATGTCGCCCGCGTGGCCCGGGCCGTGGCCCAGGTAGCGGCCGACCGCGGCCAGCTCGCGCGGATCGGTGGGGAACGTGTCGCCGGCCCGGCCGCGGACCAGCATCACCGCGTTGCGCACCCGCGATGCCAGCACCCACGCCTCGTCCAGGATGCCGGCGTGCTCCGCGGAGATCAGCCCGGCGGCGGACGCGGCGGCCAGCGCGGCGCGCGTCCGGGTGGTGCGCAGCCCGGCCTCGGTGTGGCCGTGCCGCAACTGGACCAGCTGCACGGTCCACTCCACGTCGGTCAGCCCGCCAGGACCCAGTTTGGCGTGCAGCTTGGGGTCGGCGCCGCGCGGCAGCCGCTCGGACTCCATCCGGGCCTTGAGCCGCCGGATCTCCCGTACGTCGTCATCGCCGAGTCCGTCCGCCGGGTACCGCAAGGGGTCGACCAGCTCGGTGAACCGCTGCCCCAGATCCGCGTCGCCGGCGACGAACTCGGCCCGCAGCAGCGCGTGCCGCTCCCACACCAGCGACCAGCGCCGGTAGTACGCCTCGTACGACTTCAGCGTCCGCACCAGCGGCCCGGACTTGCCCTCGGGCCGCAGGTCGGCGTCGATCAGCAGCGGCGGGTCGGCGCTCGGCACCTGGAGCAGGCGGCGCAGCTCGGCGACGACCTTGTTGGCCGCGTCCCCGGCCTCCCGCTCGTCGACGCCGTCGCGGGGCTCGTGCACGAAGAGCACGTCCGCGTCCGAGCCGTAGCCCAGCTCGTGGCCGCCGAACCGGCCCATGCCGATGATCGCGAACCGGGTCGGCAGCGTGTCGCCCCACCCTTCCCGCACGACCGCCCGCAGCGTCCCCGCCAGCGTCGCCGCCGTCAGGTCGGAGACCGCGTCGCCCACCAGGTCCACCAGGGCGCCCTGGTCGGCCTCGACGGGCTGCGCCTCGGTGCCGTAGGAGCCGACGATGTCCGCGGCGGCCGTACGGAACAGCTCCCTGCGCCGCACCCCGCGAGCCGCGGTGACCGCCTGTTCGCCGCCGTCGGCGCGCCGGACCGCGGCCAGTATCTCCTGCTCGAGCTGGGGGCGCCCGCGCGGCGCCAGACCGCCGGTCGCGCCGTCCCCGAGCAGCGCGACCGCCTCGGGGGCCCGCATCAGCAGGTCGGGGGCGAGCCGGCCGGCGGAGAGCACGCGGGCGAGGTTCTCGGCGGCCGCGCCCTCGTCCCGCAGCAGCCTGAGGTACCAGGGGGTCTTGCCGAGCGCGTCGGAGACCTTGCGGAAGTTGAGCAGGCCCGCGTCCGGGTCGGCGGAGTCCGCGAACCAGCCGAGGAGCACGGGCAGCAGCGTGCGCTGGATGGCCGCCTTGCGGGTGACGCCGGACGCCAGCGCCTCCAGGTGCCGCAGCGCGGCGGCCGGGTCGGCGTACCCGAGGGCGACCATCCGTTCGCGGGCCGCCTCGGGGCTGAGCCGGGCCTCGCCGGGCGCGAGCTGGGCGACGGCGTCGAGCAGCGGCCGGTAGAACAGCTTCTCGTGCAGCCGCCGCACCACGGAGGCGTGCCGCTTCCAGGCGCGCTGCAACCCGGCCACCGGGTCGGTGCGCAGGCCCAGGGAGCGGCCGAGGCGACGCAGGTCGGCGGGGTCCTCGGGCACCAGGTGGGTGCGCCGCAGGCGGTGCAGCTGGATGCGGTGCTCCATGGAGCGCAGGAAGCGGTACGCCTCGTCGAGCTGGGCGGCATCCGCCCGGCCCACGTACCCGCCCGCGGCGAGCGCCTCCAGGGCGTCCAGCGTCGTACCGCTGTGCAGGGAGGTGTCGGACCGGCCGTGCACCAGCTGGAGCAGCTGCACGGCGAACTCGACGTCCCGCAGGCCGCCGGGGCCGAGCTTGAGCTGGCGGTCGACCTCGGCGGCGGGGATGTTCTCCACCACCCGGCGGCGCATCTTCTGCACGTCGGCGACGAAGTTCTCGCGGTCGGCGGCCTGCCACACCAGGGGCTGGAGGGCGGCCACGTACTCGGCGCCGAGACCGGGGTCGCCAGCCACCGGGCGGGCCTTGAGCAGCGCCTGGAACTCCCAGGTCTTGGCCCACCGCTGGTAGTAGGCGACGTGGCTGCTGAGGGTGCGCACCAGCGGCCCGTTGCGGCCCTCGGGGCGCAGGTTGGCGTCGACGGGCCAGATGGAGCCCTCGACGGTCGTCTCGGAGCAGATCCGCATCATGTGCGAGGCCAGCGAGGTCGCGGCCCGCAGCGCCTTGGTCTCGTCGGCGTCGCCGGCCGCCTCGCCCACGAAGATGACGTCCACGTCGGAGACGTAGTTCAGCTCGTGGCCGCCGCACTTGCCCATCGCGATCACGGCCAGCCGGCACAGCGCGGCGTCGTCGGGCGCGGCCTCCTCCGCGATGGCCAGGGCGGCCCGCAGGGTGGCGGTGGCGAGGTCGGCCAGCTCGGCGGCGGTCTCGGCGAGGTCGATGGTGCCGCACACGTCGCGGGCGGCGATGGAGAGCAGGCAGCGCCGGTAGGCGACGCGCAGCGCGACGGGGTCGGTGGCCTCGGCCAGGCCGCGTTCGAACTCCTCGACGCCGGGGTGCAGGTCGCGGGGCTCGTAGGTGACCAGGGCCTGCCAGTCGCCTGCGTGCCGGGCCAGGTGGTCGGCGAGGGCCTCGGAGGCGCCGAGCACGCCGAGCAGCCGGTCGCGCAGCGGCTTGGCCGCCACCAGGGTGTCCAGCAGCTCCCGGCGGGCGGTGGGGTCGGGCTGCGCCTCCAGCAGCCGGACCAGGCCGTGCAGGGCGAGGTCGGGGTCGGCGGTGGCGCCCAGTGCCTCGAGGAGCACGGGGTCGGCGCGGAGCTCGGTCAGCTCCGCGCCGTCCAGCAGTTCCTCGGCGGCCGAGGGATCGGTGAAGCCGTGCCGGAGCAGCCGTGTGAAGGTACTGCTCCTGCGCCCCGGCGCCGTCATCTCGGCCTCCTGTCGGACCCTGTGGGATGGACTTGTGGGATGGACCTGTGGGACCTGTGGGATCAAGGTCGTAGGCCGAGCGTAACCGGGGATCGCCCGCGGGGCACCGAACGGGCGGCGTCCCGGGCGGGAAGCCGCTAGCTTGTTGGACACCGCGGCCGGCGCCGGAGCCGGCACGGATGCCGATGGAAGCCGAAGGAGTCACGCCATGGACTTCACCCTCGAGGTCATTCCGCTGCCCGTGAGTGACATCGACCGGGCCCGGGACTTCTACCGGGACAAGGTCGGCTTCCACGTCGACATCGACCAGGAGGTCATGCCGGGGATGCGCATCGTCCAGCTGACGCCCCCGGGCTCCGGCTGCTCGATCGCCCTCGGTGACGCCATCTGGGACATGGCGCAGGGGCAGACCCGGCCGGAGCCGGGCTCGTACCAGGGCCTCCAGCTGTGCGTCGCCGACATCAAGGCGGCCCACGCGGAGCTGTCCGGGCGCGGCCTGGACGTCTCCGAGCCCGTGCAGTACGCGCCGGACGACGGCGCGACCTTCATGTACTTCAAGGACCCGGACGGGAACGGCTGGGCGGTCCAGGAGTACCGGCGCCGGGTGGCGGAGCCGCTGCACAAGGTGCTGGCGGACCAGCGGCCCCAGGGCTGACCGGTGCCGTGCCGCCGTCTCAGCCGGTCTCCCGCCAGCGGTTGGTGACCGGCAGGCGGCGGTCCTTGCCGAAGCCCTTGGCCGAGATCTTGGTCCCCGGCGGGTACTGGCGGCGCTTGTACTCGGCGGTGTCCACCATGCGCAGCGTCCGTGTCACCAGGTCGCGGTCGAACCCGGCGGCGACGATCTCGTCCGCGCCTCTGTCCCGGTCGACGTACAGGTCGAGGATGGCGTCCAGCACGGGGTAGTCCGGCAGCGAGTCCGTGTCGACCTGGCCGGGGCGCAGCTCCGCGCTGGGCGGCTTGGTGATCGAGTTCTCCGGGATCGGCGGGGTCTGCCCGCGGGCACCGGCCGCGCGGTTGCGCCATTCGGCGAGGCGGAAGACCGACGTCTTGTACACGTCCTTGATGGGCCCGTACGCGCCCACCGAGTCGCCGTACAGCGTCGAGTAGCCCACCGCCAGCTCCGACTTGTTGCCGGGCGCCAGGACCAGGTGGCCCTCCTGGTTGGAGAGCGCCATGAGCAGCGTGCCGCGCAGCCGGGACTGGAGGTTCTCCTCGGCCAGGCCGGTCAGTCCCAGCGCGCCCATGTAGGCGTCGAACATGGGCGCGATCGCGACGGTCCGGTAGTGCAGGCCGGTGCGCCGCGCCAGCTCGGCCGCGTCGGTCTTGGAGTGCTCGGAGGAGTATCCGGACGGCATCGACACGCCGTACACGTGCTCCGCGCCCAGCGCGTCGCAGGCGATCGCCGCGACCAGCGCGGAGTCGATGCCGCCGGAGAGGCCGATCAGCACCGAGCGGAAGCCGTTCTTGGTGACGTACGCGCGCAGCCCGGCGACCAGCGCCGAGTAGACCTCCTCGTCGTCGTCCAGCGGCTCGGCGCGGCCGCCGGACAGCGCGGTCCCTTCGGCCGGTACCGGTTCCTCGGAGAGCACGACCCGCTCGATGCGCAGGCCGTCGTCCACCACGCCGGTGGGCGCCTTCGGCTCCGCGGCCGGCAGGTCGAGGTCGAGGACCACGCACTCCTCGGTGAACTGCGGGGCGCGGGCCACGACCACCCCGTCCCGGTCGACGACGATCGAGTCGCCGTCGAAGACCAGCTCGTCCTGCCCTCCGGTCATGGCGAGGTAGGCGGTGGTGCACCCGGCTTCCTGGGCGCGCTTGCGCACCAGCTCCAGCCGGGTGTCGTCCTTGTCGCGCTCGTACGGGGAGGCGTTGACGGAGAGCAGCAGTCCGGCCCGTGCCGAGCGGGCGGCGGGCACCCGGCCGCCGTCCTGCCACAGGTCCTCGCAGATCGCCAGCGCCACGTCGACGCCGCGCACCCGGACCACGGGCATGGTGTCGCCGGGGACGAAGTAGCGGAACTCGTCGAAGACGCCGTAGTTCGGCAGGTGGTGCTTGGCGAAGGTGAGCGCCACCTCGCCGCCGAACAGCACCGCCGCCGCGTTCTGCGGGGCGCCGGCCGGCTGGCCGTACTTCGGCTGGGCGGTGGCCGAGCGGTCCAGGTAGCCGACGACCACCGGAAGGCCGCCGAGGCCCTCCTCGGCGAGGCGCGCCGCGAGGGCGCGCAGGGCGGTGCGGGACGCCTCCACGAACGACGACCTGAGGGCCAGGTCCTCGACGGGATACCCGGTGAGCATCATCTCGGGGAACGCCACCAGGTGGGCTCCCCGGTCGGCGGAGTGCCGGGTCCAGCGCAGGACCGCCGCCGCGTTCGCGTCGAGGTCGCCGACGGTGGAGTCGATCTGGTTCAGGGCGAGTCGTAGTCGAGGCACCCGGCCAGTGTAATCGTCAGAACGACACAATGGGGTGACGTGCCGGTGTCCGCCTCATGTCCGGGGCTTCGCGCCGCGCTCCGCCAGCAGGTCCGCCATCAGCCGGATCTCCGACTCCTGCGACTCCACCATTCCGCCGGCCAGGCGCTTCTCCACGCCGACCGTGCACTTCTCGACGCAGCCCCGGGCCATGTGGACGCCGCCCTTGTGGTGCTCGGTCATGAGCTGGAGGTAGTAGACCTCGGCCCGTTTCCCGTTCAGCGTGCCGAGCTTCTCCATCTCGGCGTCGGTGGCCATCCCCGGCATCAGGGAGCCCTCACCGGCCGACGGCGCCCCGCCCATCCCCATCCAGCTCATCGGCGGCTCGGACGACACCTTCGGCAGTCCCCACAGGTCGAGCCAGCCGATCATCATGCCCCGCTGGTTGGCCTGGGTCTGGGCGATGTCGTACGCGAGCCGCCGCACCTCCTCGTCGTCGGTGCGGTCGCGCACGATGTACGACATCTCCACGGCCTGCTGGTGGTGGACCGACATGTCCCGCGCGAACCCGGCGTCCGCGGAGTCGGCGGACGGCACCCGGCTCGCCCCGTCGTCGCCCGCGACGGCGTAGGTGATCCCGCCGGCCGCGACGAGGACCGCGGCGGCGGCCCCCGCGGTCCAGCCGGCCCGTTTAGGTGTCACTGGGAGAGCCCGTTGGTGCACGCGGCCCCCGGCTCGGGGGTCTGCTCGCCCTGGACGAACTTCTCGAAGAACTTGTCCACGTTCGGGTCGTCGGCGCCCGTCACCGTGCGCTGGTGGCCCCAGGCGGTGAGCACGATCGGGTCCTGCTGCTTCTCGTCCGGGCTCATCAGCGAGTACGGCGTCTTCTTGACCTTGGCGGCCAGCTTCTCGACGTCGGCCTTCGGCGCCGCGTCGGTGTACGTCACCCACACCGCTCCGTGCTCCAGCGAGTGCACGGCGTTCTCGTTGTTCAGCGGCTTGGTGTAGACGTCGCCGTTGCAGTTCATCCAGACCTGGTTGTGGTCGCCGCCGACCGGCGGGTCCACGGGGTAGGTGACCTTCTTGGTGACGTGGTTGCGGGCCAGGTCGCCCTTCCAGGTCTTCACCCCGTCCTCGCCGGTGACGAACTTGCCGGAGGTCTTGCCGTCGGACGCGGTGTCGTCGGAGGAGTCGTCGGACTGTCCCCGGACCAGGAAGACGCCGCCGACGACGAGACCGGCGACCACCACGGTGCTGACCGCGATCGTGAGGATCCGGTTCCGGCGCTCACGCGCCTCCTCGGCACGCCGCATCTCGGCTATGCGGGCCTGTCGCGCCGTGTTGCTGTTCTTCTTCGCGGAACCCATGGGGTGCAGCCCTTCTGGGAAGTCTTCTGCCGTCGAGCGGGGTGGCCGGGTCCGCTGATCGTAAGGGTGGAGGGCCGCTCCTTCGTAGGGAGATCACAGGATCCGCCCCGGCCGGATCCCCGGAATGGCCCGATCGAACAGGTGGCCTCTACGCTGCGGTCATGGGGTGGGCCGGCCGGCCGGGGTCCGCAACGCGTTCGAAACGGCGCTGTGGTGTGATGCTCGGGTGCGGGGCCGCCTCCCGCCGTACCGGAGACAGGCGGGTCTGACCAGCGAGGATGGGGATACGGAAGATGGACAAGCAGCAGGAGTTCGTGATCCGGACGCTGGAGGAGCGCGACATCCGGTTCGTACGCCTTTGGTTCACGGACGTGCTGGGCTTCCTCAAGTCCGTCGCGGTGGCCCCGGCCGAGCTGGAGCAGGCCTTCGACGAGGGCATCGGCTTCGACGGCTCGGCCATCGAGGGCTTCGCCCGGGTCTACGAGTCCGACATGATCGCCAAGCCCGACCCGTCGACCTTCCAGGTCCTGCCCTGGCGCGCGGAGGCACCCGGCACGGCCCGCATGTTCTGCGACATCCTCATGCCGGACGGCTCCCCGTCCTTCGCGGACCCGCGCTACGTCCTCAAGCGCGCCCTGGCCCGCACCTCCGACCTGGGGTTCACCTTCTACACCCACCCGGAGATCGAGTTCTTCCTGCTGAAGGACAAGCCGGTCGACGGCTCGATCCCCACCCCCGCCGACAACTCCGGCTACTTCGACCACACCCCGCAGAACATCGGCATGGACTTCCGCCGCCAGGCGATCACGATGCTGGAGTCGATGGGCATCTCGGTGGAGTTCTCGCACCACGAGGGCGCGCCGGGCCAGCAGGAGATCGACCTGCGCTACGCAGACGCGCTGTCGACGGCGGACAACATCATGACGTTCCGCCTGGTCATGAAGCAGGTCGCGCTGGAGCAGGGCCTCCAGGCCACCTTCATGCCGAAGCCCTTCTCCGAATACCCGGGCTCGGGCATGCACTCGCACCTCTCGCTCTTCGAGGGCGACCGCAACGCGTTCTACGAGTCCGGCGCGGAGTACCAGCTCTCCAAGGTCGGCCGCTCCTTCATCGCGGGCCTGCTGCGGCACGCGGCGGAGATCTCGGCGGTCACCAACCAGTGGGTGAACTCGTACAAGCGCATCTGGGGCGGCTCCGAGCGCACGGCCGGCGCGGGCGGCGAGGCCCCCTCCTACATCTGCTGGGGCCACAACAACCGCTCCGCGCTGGTCCGCGTCCCCATGTACAAGCCCGGCAAGACCGGCTCGGCCCGCGTCGAGGTCCGCTCCATCGACTCCGGCGCCAACCCGTACCTCACCTACGCCGTCCTGCTGGCCGCCGGTCTCAAGGGCATCGAGGAGGGCTACGAACTCCCGCCGGGCGCGGAGGACGACGTCTGGGCCCTCTCCGACGCGGAACGCCGTGCGCTGGGCATCGAGCCCCTCCCCCAGAACCTCGGCGAGGCCCTCGCCCTGATGGAACGCAGCGACCTGGTCGCCGAGACGCTCGGCGAACACGTCTTCGACTTCTTCCTGCGCAACAAGCGGCAGGAGTGGGAGGAGTACCGGTCGCAGGTGACGGCGTTCGAGCTGCGGAAGTCGCTGCCGGTGCTGTAGAAGGCGGCGCCGCCCCAGGCCAGTGGCCTGGGGCGGCGCTGCTTCGGCGATTCCGGTCACAGGGCGAGCAGGGCGCGGCCGGCGGCCTCGGGGTCGGCCAGGGGTCTGAGGGCGAGGCGTACCAGGGCGAGCGGGTTGTCGTCACCGGCTATGCGGTTGGCGCTCAGCTCGCCGCACGAGGCGCACTGGTGGATGATCACCCACTCGCCGTCGGCCCGGACCGACATGCCCAGCGCCTCCATCCGCCCACGGCAGTCCGCGGCGCGGTCGCCCGGGATCCTCCGGTCGACGTGCAGGCTGGCCAGGCAGTTCGGGCAGTGGTTGCGGTGCGCGGTGCCGGGGGCGCTCAGGGTGACGTCCAGGCGGCAGGACGCGCAGCGGAAGCCGTCGGCCCGATGACCACCCCGGGCGTGCAGGACGTCCTTGTGCCGCTGCGGGCGGCGCCGTCCACGGTGGCCGCGATCGTTGCGGTTGTTGCGGTTGTTGCGGTTGTTGCGTGACACGGTGGTCCTCCTTTCCTGTCGGGCGGTCAGAGAGTTCCGAACGCTTCGAGCGGGAAAGGCGGTTGGGCCAGCGGACGGACCGCCATGCGCATCAGGATGAGCTGGTTGTCGTCCACGCAGACCGGGGTGGACGTGAGTTCGTCGCAGCGCACGCAGCGGTGGATCACCATCCAGTCACCGGTGCGGAGCACGGCGATGGCGATCGGGGCCATCCGGCCCTCGCAGTCGCTCGGACCGCCCTCGACATGGTCGAGGACGTGCCGGGAGTGCAGGCAGGACGGGCAGTGGTTGCGCGGCGCGCCGTCGGCGGCGTACGCGGACACGGTCAGCCCGCACCACGCGCAGGCGAAGGTGTTGAGGCCGAGGGTGTTGTTGTTGGTGGTGGTGTGGCTGGACACCCGGGTGCTCCTTGCTGGGAGATTGACCAAGACAGCAAGAGCAGGCCGAGCGGCCTCGTCGGAAGGCAGCCCGATCACGCCGTCGGGACGGCGGACAGGCAGGTCGGAACACCGGAGGACACGTCCGGCAGCCACCCTGGGAAACGGATGGCGGAAGGCTGCGGACGGTTACGCGGTGCGGCGAGGCGCACTCGGCGCGAGCCGGAACATAAAACACCCATTTCCAGGGCACACGGGCCCAGAACGAATCAGAACGACCCGCTGAGGCTAACAGGACGCCTTTCAGGGGTGCCAACGCATTATTTCTCCGAGCCCCAAAAATCCGTCGTACCTGCACACCGTTCATAGCAAGGTCGCAGGGGAGGGGCGTGGCGGCGGTGCACCGGGCCGACCGTGCGCACACCTGACCCCGGAGCGTCGCACGACCGGTGGGAAGCGTGAAGAGACGGGCCCTTTCCCCGACCACATTCGCACACTGATGAACGCGACGACGGCGCGCGGACGGTGGGGCGGTCACCCCGTGCTTTGATCGGTGCCCAGTTGTACCGCTCCCCCATTTTCGTCCCCACGAAAGGTAAGACCTGCCATGAACCTCGTCCCCCAGGTCGAAACGGCTGAGATCTCCGACGCGGACCTGGACCAGGTGTCCGGTGGCACCGTCGCCATCGGCGCGGCCCTCATAGCGGGCGACGGCCAGTTCGGCGCCGGCCTCCACGCGGAGGCCGGCTGCATCGGCCTCACCACGGGCGTCGGCGCCTCCGCGATCCACGGCGACGCGCACACGACGGTGGCCTGAGCCACCCCGTTTACGTTCGCGGGCCCCGGATCATCGTGTCCGGGGCCCGACGAATGCCGTCCAGACTGCCGGGGTAACGGCGAGGCGGGGGCCGTCGGGGCGCTTGGAGTCGCGGATGTGGATGGTGGCGGGGGTTATCGCGACCTCTACGCAGTCGCTGGGCTCGCTGGTATCGCTGTAGCTGCTCTTGAACCAGGCCAGGTGGCGGGATGCGTCCTTATGGCTCATGTCTCCCCCAGAAGTTGTTCGATGAAGGCCACTGACTCCCGGACGGGCAGTGCCTCGGCCCGGATACTGCCATAGCGCCGTTCGAGGGTTCGTAGCTGCCGGGGATCCGTGACCGGCCGGCCGCCGAACACGTCGTCCGCCCGTCCGACCGCCGTGCCGTCCTCGAACTTCAGCACCTGCAGCCGTCCGCCTCCCGGATGATCACCGCGAGACGTCGGCATCACCTGGATCTCCACGTGCCGCAATTGCTCGACCTCCAGCAGGTGTTCGAGCTGTCGCCGTAGAACCATCATGCCTCCCACGGGACGCCTGAGGGTCGCCTCTTCCTGGACGAAGCTGAGTTCAGGGGCGGGGGAACGTTCAAACATCGCCTTGCGGCCCATGCGCGCGGCGACGGCGTTCTCCAACTCGTCCTCCGTGAGGGCCGGTCGCCGCCTGTCGAGGAGTGCGCGTGCGTACTCCTCGGTCTGCAACAGCCCGTGGAGGCTGTAGCTGCCGTACGAGAGCGACTCGACGGCCCGCGACTCCAGTTTCGCCAAGTCCCGAACCTGCCTGGGGTACCGGACCTTCTTCACGTCCTCCCAGGTGGCCGCGAGCAGCCCGCCCGCGTCGAGCACCTGGTCCGCCTTCTCCAGGTACTCCCGGCGAGGAATCCGCTTCCCGCCCTCGACCTTGTAGACGAGGTCCTCCCCGTAGCCGACGGCGATGCCGAAGTCACCGGCCCGCAGCCCCAGCGCCTCGCGCCGAAGCTTCAGCTGGCGTCCGACCGTGGCCAGGACCGCCACGCCCCACTCGTCGTCCGGGTCGACCTCCCAACCCGGCTCGTCCGTCTCGCCGTTCACCGACATCCGCACCCCTCCTCGTACGCGTCGTATCGCGACAGGCGACACCGTAGGGATCGTGATCACGCCGTGGTGCCGGGAACGGACTACGCCCACGCCATCGGGTGACACGACGGACGCTGCATGAGCTCCTCCCCGTCATCGCGAAGTCCGGACGCGCAGAGCCTCAACGGACCAGTCGAGCACTGGAGCCAGACTCTCCGGGGCCGGCCAGCCGTTGACCACTGCGAGGAGCTGGAGGTACCGCTCCCGGCGGGGGTCGTTCACACTCTCCAGCCGAGTTGCCAGCCGGCGGCGAAGCTCGACGTCGTCGGGGCGGCCGAGGAGTAGCGCGTAGTGCGCCGTGAACGCCGCGACGATCGGATCGGCCTGGGGCGAGGCAGGGGCGATGCCTGCGGCCATGGCCGGGCCGGCCTGGTGCCCGACGACTGCGGCAATGTCGCGCCGCGGGCCCATCGTGTCGCTTCGGGCCTGCTCGGCAGCCTGCTCCTCGGCCAGCCCCCGCACGGCGGCGCGGAAATCCGGGTCCAGGGACATTTCGGCCAACTCCACCCACGCCTGGACCTGCTCTGCCTCCGGGTCGTCGGGCAACTCGGGTGTCATCGAGCGCTTGACCCCCGCGAATGCGGGGGCGGCGCCGAGATCGCCGAAGGCGACCTCGAGGAAATCCTCGATCAGACGTCGGCGTTCGTCCTTGGAGAGCTGGGCCAGCCGGTGCATGAGTTCCGTCTCCTCCGGTGTGGACCCGCGCTCGGCCACCGCCGTCAGCACCGCGCGCCGCAGGCGCAGGACGCGGATCTGCACTGCCAGTGCTTCGGCGTGCGCCGAGGCGACCTCGGGAAGCGAGAGCTCGCGGTCCACGACCTTGCGGACCGTGGGAAGGTCCAGTCCCAGCTCGCGCAGGGTCCGCACGAGGTCCAGGCGTGCGACGGCGTCGACGCTGTAGAGGCGGTAGCCGGCCGGGCTGCGGTCCGTCGGCGCCACGATTCCGCGATCGGAGTAGAACCGAACGGTCTTGACCGTGAGACCGGTCCGCCGAGCGAGTTCGCCGATCGAGTAGAGCGTGTCGCCGTCCATGCCCCCACCTTCGCGTCTCCCCCTACGGGAGACTCAAGCCCTTCGCCTGCCGGCCGCGCCTCACCTCCGCACCCTCTCCACCCCCTCCGGCACGTGCCCCGCGACCACGCGCTCACGTACGACGGCCGCGGCGCCGCGGCGCCGGTCCACCGCCCAGGCCGCCCCCGCGACGCCCAGACCGAGCACCGCCAGCCCCGCCCCCGCCAGGGCCGGGGACGTGACGCCGAAGCCGGCCGCCAGGGCGAGGCCGCCGATCCAGGCGCCGCCGGCGTTCGCGAGGTTGAAGGCGGCCTGGTTGGCCGAGGAGGCGAGGGACGGGGCCGCGGTGGCCTTCTCCATCACCATCAACTGGAGGGGGGAGCCGGTGACGAAGGCGGCCATGCCGAGCAGGGCCACCGACACGGCGGCCGTGACCGGGGTGCGCATCAGGACGGGGAAGAGGGCGAGGACCACGACCAGTGCGGCGAGGCCGCCGAAGAGGGTGCCGCGCAGGGAGTGGTCGGCCAGGCGGCCGCCGAGCAGGTTGCCCGCGGTGGCGCCGACGCCGAACAGGGCCAGCAGCAGCGTCACGCTCGCGTCCGCGAAACCGGCGGCGTCCGTGAGCATCGGCGTGATGTAGCTGTACGCCGCGAAGAGCGCGCCGAAGCCCGCGACCGTGGTGCCGAGCGCCAGCCAGACCGGCAGGGAGCGCAGGGCGGCCAGTTCGCCGCGCAGGCCCGTGGTGGGGGCGGGGGCGTGCTCGCGCGGGATGAGGACGGCCAGGGCCGCTATCGCCGCGACGCCGATCGCGCTCACGCCGAGGAAGGTGGCCCGCCAGCCGAGCGCCTGGCCCATGGCGGTGGCCGCCGGCACGCCGACGATGTTGGCGACGGTGAGGCCCAGGAACATGAGAGAGACGGAGCGGGCCTTGCGTTCGGGGGCCACCATGCCGGTGGCGACGACCGCGCCGACGCCGAAGAAGGCACCGTGCGGCAGGCCGCTGACGAAGCGGGCGGCGAGCAGGGAGATCTCGCCGGGCGCCACGGCCGACAGGGCGTTGCCCAGCACGAAGAGCGCCATCAGGGCGATGAGGACGGAGCGGCGGGACATCCGCGTGGTGGCCGCCGCCAGCAGCGGGGCGCCGATGACGACGCCCAGCGCGTAGGCCGATACGAGGTGGCCCGCGGTGGGGATGGAGATGTTCAGGTCGTCCGCGACGTCGGGCAGCAGGCCCATCATCACGAACTCGGTGGTACCGATGCCGAAGGCGCCCACGGCAAGGGCGAGCAGGGCCAGGGGCATAAGGGGGCGTGCCTTTCGAGAGCGGAGTGCGCAAGGGAGGGACGACTGTATGTTCCCCTACGGAACAAAGGCTCTCAGGGCAGGTATTCCACGGGCGAACTTCAGGAGGCCGTTGTGTCGACCTTCACACGCGCGGCGATCGGCAGGTGGTCGCTGCCCGTCGACGGGAGGGTCCAGCTCGTCATCGGCTCGACCCCGTCGACCAGGATCTGGTCGATGCGGGCCATCGGGAAGGACGCCGGCCAGCTGAAGCCGAAGCCGTTGCCGACGGCTCCCTGCGGGGAGCGCATCTGCGAGGTGATCGCGGTGAGCGAGCGGTCGTTCATGGTGCCGTTGAGGTCGCCGAGCAGGATCTTGCGGGGCAGCTTCTCGTCGGCGATGGCCTCGCCGAGGGCGTCGGCGCTCTTGTCCCGCTGCCGGGCGGTGAACCCCGCCTCCAGCTTCACCCGGACGGAGGGCAGGTGGGCGACGTACACCGCGAGCGGCCCGGACGGGGTGGTGACAGTGGCGCGCATCGCACGCTTCCAGCCCAGCTGGATGTCCACCGCCCGCACGTCGGCGACCGGGTACTTGCTCCACAGCCCGACGGTGCCGACGACGGCGTGGTGCGGGTACTTCGACTCCAGCGCCTTCTCGTACGTCGGCACGGCGGACGCCTTCAGCTCCTCCAGCGCCAGCACGTCCGCGCCCGACGCGGACACGGCGCGGGCGGTGCCGGCCGGGTCGGCGTTGTCGGCGTTGACGTTGTGCGTGGCCACCGTGAGATCGCCGCCGGTGCCGGTCTTGTCGAAGAGCAGGCCGCCGAAGAGGTTCAGCCACACGCTCACCGGCAGCACCAGCGCGATCAGCGCCGTCGCCGACTTGCGGACCACGGCGATCACCAGCAGGACCGGGATCAGGAGGCCGAACCACGGCAGGAAGGTTTCGGTGAGGCTGCCCAGGTTGCCGATGGCGTTCGGGATGTGCGAGTGGGCCGCCATGACCGCGGAGAGAAGGAGCGCGACCGCGGCCGTGACCAGGCCCCGCGTCCAGATCCGCCGGTCGCCGCGCCATCCGGTGACCACCCGGCCGACCAGGCGCCGAAGCCGGTTCCCCCGGTGCTCGGGATCCGAGCCGCCGTTGTCCGTCTCCGTCATGTACGCCTGCTGCGCCATACCGTCGCCTCACTGCCCGCCGTGCTCACCGTCGCCCCCGTGACTCAGCACCATAGGGGATGATCGGTTCCGATCCTGCCGTCCTTCGACGGCCGTACGGGCACTGGGACGAGCGAGTCGCCGCGCGGAGTTCCGCATCCCGCCGGGTCGGGTCGCTCTGTGACAGAACGGGCACATTTCACCCCGTGAGCCGATCAGTGGCACGTGACGAGGGTCCCCTAGCCGGGGAGACGGCGGAAGTGCCACCATGGGAGGGATCCGGGGACGCCGTCAGGGCGCCTCGAGATGACATGAAGGAGCCGTTGCCATGACGCAGCTTTCGGCTGCCCCGACGCCGCAGCGCACCCCCGGGGACGGGAGCAGGGCGCTGTACGGGGGCAAGATCAACCGTCGCATCACCGTCCGGGACATCACCGCCGCCAAGGAGCGCGGCGAGAAGTGGCCCATGCTCACCGCGTACGACGCGATGACCGCGTCCGTCTTCGACGAGTCCGGCATCCCCGTGATGCTCGTCGGCGACTCCGCGGGCAACTGCCACCTCGGGTACGAGTCGACCGTGCCCGTCACCCTGGACGAGATGACGATGCTCTCGGCCGCCGTCGTACGGGGCACCAGCCGCGCCCTGATCGTCGGCGACCTGCCCTTCGGCTCCTACCAGGAGGGCCCGGTGCAGGCGCTGCGCTCGGCGACCCGCCTGGTCAAGGAGGCGGGCGTGGGGGCCGTGAAGCTGGAGGGCGGTGAGCGGTCGCACGAACAGATCCGGCTGCTCGTCGAGTCCGGCATCCCCGTGATGGCGCACATCGGCCTCACCCCGCAGTCCGTGAACGCCATGGGCTACCGGGTGCAGGGCCGCGGCGAGGAGGCGGCCCAGCAGCTGCTGCGCGACGCCAAGGCCGTGCAGGACGCGGGCGCCTTCGCGGTCGTCCTGGAGCTGGTGCCGGCCGAGCTGGCCGCCGAGGTGACCCGGACGCTGCACATCCCGACCGTCGGCATCGGCGCGGGCGTCGAGACCGACGCCCAGGTGCTGGTGTGGACCGACATGCTCGGGCTGACCGGCGGCCGGGTGCCGAAGTTCGTCAAGCAGTACGCCGACCTGCGCCAGGTCATCGGCGACGCCGCGAAGGCGTACGCCGAGGACGTCGTCGGCGGCACCTTCCCGCAGGACGAGCACTCCGTCCACTGACAAGCCACCGCGGTACGACACCGGCCCCGCCGATCTTCCCCCGTCGGCGGGGCCGGTGCTTCTCGCGGCGCCGTCGGCGGCCTGTCGGTGATCGTGTCGGCGGTCTGTCGGTGGTTTGTCGGTGGGGGCTGACAACGTCGTCGGCATGAAGCGAATCGACGACAACCCCTCGGCCGCGGACGCCGCGGTCACAGTACGGGGGCTGGTCAAGCACTACGGCGAGACCAAGGCGCTGGACGGTGTCGACCTGGACGTGCGCGAGGGCACCGTGATGGGTGTGCTCGGACCGAACGGCGCCGGCAAGACCACCCTCGTCCGCATCCTGTCCACCCTCCTCGCAGCCGACTCCGGCCAGGCGCACGTCGCCGGCTACGACGTCGTACGGCAGCCCCGGCAGCTGCGGCGGGTCATAGGCCTCACCGGGCAGTACGCGTCCGTGGACGAGAAGCTCCCCGGCTGGGAGAACCTCTACATGATCGGCCGGCTCCTGGACCTGCCCCGCAAGGAGTCGCGTGCCCGGGCCGACGAACTGCTGGAGCGGTTCTCGCTCACCGACGCCGGCAAGCGGCCCGCGGCCACCTACTCCGGCGGCATGCGGCGCCGCCTCGACCTGGCGGCGTCCATGATCGGGCGCCCGAAGGTCCTCTTCCTCGACGAGCCCACCACCGGCCTGGACCCCCGCACCCGCAACGAGGTGTGGGACGAGGTCAAGCGCATGGTCGGCGACGGCGTCACCGTGCTGCTCACCACCCAGTACATGGAGGAGGCCGAGCAGCTCGCCTCCGAGCTGACCGTCGTCGACCGCGGCGAGGTCATCGCGAACGGCGGCATCGAGGAGCTGAAGGCCAAGGTCGGCGGCCGCACCCTGCGCGTCCGCCCGACCGACCCGCTGCAACTGCGCCCGCTCGCCGCCTTCCTGGACGAGCTGGGCATCACCGGGCTGGCCAGCAGCACGGTCGACACGCAGCGCGGCGACGTCCTGGTGCCGATCCTGAGCGACGAGCAGCTGACCGCCGTGGTCGGCGCGGTCACCGCGCGCGGCCTCACCATCGGCTCCATCACCACCGAACTGCCCAGCCTGGACGAGGTCTTCCTGTCCCTCACCGGCCACCGCGCCAGTGCCCCGCAGGACCCCGCGCCCACCGACGCCCGCGAGGAGGTCGCCGTATGAGCGCCGCCACCACCACTCCCACGGACGACGCCCGCATCTCGCTGCGCGGCCACGCACGTCACACCAGCGCCCTGGTCCGCCGCAACCTGCTCTGGATCCGGCAGGACCCGGAGTCGATGTTCGACGCGCTGCTGATGCCGGTCGTCTTCACCCTGCTGTTCGTCTACGTCTTCGGCGGGTCCATCGGCCAGGCCCTGGGCGGCGGGCAGGACGGCTACGTGCAGTACGTGATCCCCGGCATGATCGCGATGATGAGCATGACGCTGTCCCAGGGCGTCGGCACCGGGTTCAGCCAGGACTTCAACTCCGGTGTCATGGACCGCTTCCGGTCGCTGCCGATCGGGCGCGGCTCGGTGCTCTTCGCGAAGATCGCGGTGGAGATGGTGCGGATGCTCTTCGCCACCGCCGTGCTGATGATCGTCGCCGTGCTGGTGGGCTTCGACATCAACCACTGGGTCGGGCTGTTCGCGGCCGTGGGGCTGTCCGCGGTGTTCGCCTCGTCGATCATGTGGGTGTTCCTCACCCTCGGGGTGATCCTGAAGAACGCGCAGTCCGTGCAGGCGATGGGCTTCCTGGTGCTGTTCCCGCTGCAGTTCGGCTCGTCGATCTTCGCGCCGCCGCAGTCGATGCCGGGCTGGCTCCAGGCCTTCACCGACTACAACCCGCTCTCCACGCTCGCCGACGCGGCGCGCGGCCTGATGGTGGGCGGCCCGGTCGCGCACGACCTGTGGATCACGCTGGGCTGGTCGGTGGCGATCACGGCGGTGATGGCGCCGGTCGCCATCCACAAGTTCCGCACGAAGAGCTGAGTCGCGTACGCGGTCGTGTACGCGTCAGACGAGGGCGACGGCCTCCCCGGGGGAGAGGCGGCCGCCCTCGGCGTACGCGGCGTCGTACGCCTCGGCGCCGAGTGCCGTGCGGACGCGTTCCACGGCCCGCCCGCGCGCGTCCCGTTCCAGGCCGGACGACACATGGCCGGGCGGCAGCATGGCGTCGGCGGCTCCGATGCACCGTGCGCCGTCCGCGGCCCGGCGCCCGCCGTCCACGCGGGCCAGGGCCATCGCGGCGATGGTCAGGTAGGCGGACCGCATGTGCGGGGCGATGGCCGCGGACAGCGGGTCGTCGGCCCGCTCCAGCGACTGGCGGACCTTGGTCAGGCACTCCTCGTGCCGGTCCTCCAACGTGGCGAGCCATGCCTCCGCGGCGAGGATGAAGGCGTCGAAGACCACGAAGTGCGCGATGGTGAACTCCTCGCGCAGCAATCGAAGTTGCTCGCTCGCCTCGGCGGTACGGCCGGTCATGCCGAGGTGGCCGGCGAGGAAGAGCCGGGCGGCGGGCATCGCGCCGTTGTGACCGGTGCCGCGGTTCCGCTCGATCACGTCGCGCAGGATGCGCTCGCCCTCCTCCTCGTCGCCCGCCTCCAGCAGCACGCTGCCGAGGCGGGCGTCGAGGACGTCCACCTGGGCGTGCGCGCCGAGCCGCTCGGCGTGTTCCGCGGCGGCCCGGTAGTCGGCGGCGGCGAGCGTGTACTCGCCGGTGCGTTCGCGGGCCTCGGCGCGTCCGGAGAGGGCTTCGGCCATGCCCCAGGCGTCGCCGAGGCGGCCGTAGATCTCCAGCGACTCGTCGGCGTCACGGGTGGCGTCGCCCGCCCAGTCGGTGCGGTTGGCCAGCATGTTGGCACGCATCTGGAGGGCGCCGGCCAGCTCCCACTCGTAGCCCGGGGTCTCGCGGCAGGTCCGCACGGTGGCGTCCTGGATCTCGCGCAGCCGCTCGACGTCGCCGGCGAGCAGCACCGCGAAGAACCAGAGCACCCCGGGGCTGCGGCAGGTCTGCGGCATGCCCGGCTCGTACGTCGCCGCGATGACCCGCAGCTTGCCCTGGGCCGCGGGGCGCTGCCAGGCGTCCAGTTCCGTGTCCATGCAGGCCAGGTGAGCGAGGTGCACCCCGCGCCGGGCCTCGGCGAGGATCTCGCCGGTCATCGGGGGCGGGGCGGCGGTGCAGCGCTCCCACACCGGCTGGGCGGGGCGGACCGGTTCGGCGAAGGGGTCGGGGCCGAGGGCCATGATCTCGACGAACCAGTTCCGGGCCTCCACCCGCAGGTCGCGCATCTGCCAGTACCAGACCAGGGACAGGGAGAGGGAGAGCGCCTCCTGCTCGTCGCGCTCGGCGATGGCGTGGCGCAGGGCGGTGCGCACGTTCTCGTACTCGCGCTCCAGCCGCTCGATGGCGGCGAGTTGCTGCGGGCCGCGCAGCAACGGATCCGTGGTGCGGACGAATTCGCGGTAGTGCGTCAAGTGGGCGCGTTCGGCGGCGGCGCGGCCGCCCGTCTCGTCGAGGCGTTCGCCGGCGTACTCGGCGACGGTCTCCAGGAGCCGGTAGCGCATGCCGTCGCCGGTCTGCCGGTCGGTCACGGGCGCGGCGACGACGAGGGACTTGTCGACGAGGGAGCCGAGGGCGTCCAGGGCGGCGGGCCCGCACACGGCCTCGGCCGCGGCGAGGTCGCAGCCGCCGGCGAAGACGGAGAGCCGGCCGAGCACCTCCCGCTCGTCGGCGTCCAGCAGGTCCCAGGACCAGTCGACCACCGCGCGCAGCGTCTGCTGGCGGGGCAGGACGGTGCGGCTGCCGGAGGTGAGCAGACGGAAGCGGTCGTCCAGGCGGTCGGCGATCTGGCGTGGGGTGAGCATGCGCAGCCGGGCGGCGGCCAGTTCGATGGCCAGCGGCAGGCCGTCGAGGCGGCGGCAGATCTCGGCGCAGGCGGCGGCGGTCTCGTCGTCGGCGTCGGGGCGGAAGCCGGGGCGGGCGGCGGCGCCCCGGTCGGCGAGCAGCCGCAGCGCGGCCGGTTCGGGCAGCGGCTCCACCGGGCGCAGGGACTCCCCCGGTACGCCGAGGGGTTCGCGGCTGGTGGCGAGGACGGTCAGGTGGGGGCAGCGGGCGAGCAGTTCCTCGGTCAGGCGGGCGGCGGCCTCGACGACGTGCTCGCAGTTGTCGAGGACGATCAGCATGCGGCGCCGGCCGCAGTGCTCGACGAGGCGCTCGACGGCGGTGGCCCGCCGGTCGGCGCCCACGGCCCGCATCTCCTCGGCACCGGCGCCGTACAGCACGGTCTCGCGGGCGCCGAGGGCGGTCAGCACGGCCTCGGGTACGGCGTCGGGGTCGTCGACGGGGGCCAGCTCGGCGAGCCACACGCCGTCCGGTGCGGTGTCCCCGGCGCCCTCCGCGGCCTCCTGCGACAGGCGGGTCTTGCCGGCGCCGCCGGGCCCGAGAAGGGTGACGAGACGCGTGGTCGCCAGGTCGGCGCGCAGGCACTCCAGGTCGGCGTCCCGGCCGACGAAGGAGGTGAGCCGGGCGCGGAGGTTGCCCCGGGGTCGGGGGGCCGCGGCGCGAGGTGCGTCGGCGGCATCGGCGCCGGCCCGGGTGGCCGCGGCGGGATCCGCGCCGGCTCGCGGTGCCACGGCGGGGGCGGGCGTCCGGCCGCCGGGTGCCGTGGGCGTCACCCGTTCCCCGGGCGCGAGCAGCTCCGCGTGCAGGGCCCGCAGTTCGGGCCCCGGGTCGGTGCCGAGCCGGTCCGCGAGCAGGTGCCGTACGGCCTCGTAGGCGGCCAGTGCCTCGGCGGTGCGGCCGGTGTCGCGCAGGGCGCGCAGCCGCAGCGCCTGGAGGGACTCGTCCAGGGGATGTCCGTCGCACAGCGCGGTCAGCTCGGGCAGGGAGCGCTCGGCCGCCCCGAGGCCGAGAGCTGCGGTGTGCCGGGCGCGCAGGGCGTCCAGGTGCCTGGTCTCCCAGCGGGCCGCCTCGGCGGTGCGGTCGGGCAGGTCGGCGAGGGCGGGGCCGCGCCACAGGGCGAGGGCGTCGTCGAGCACGACGGCCGCCTTCGCGGGGTCGCCGTCGGCGAGGGCGCGGCCGCCCTCCCCGACCAGCCGGTCGAAGCGGTGCAGGTCGATGTCGTCCGGGGCTGCGGTGAGCCGGTACCCGCCGTCGGCCGAGGCGACCGCGTCCGCGCCGAGCGCCCGGCGCAGCCGCCCGACCAGTGCCTGGAGGGCTCCCGGCGCGTCGGCGGGCGGATCCCCGTCCCACACCTCCTCGACCAGCAGCCCCACGGGCACGGCGCGGCCGGACCTGAGCGCGAGCACGGTCAGCAGCGCACGCAACCGTGCCCCGCCGAGCGGGACGGCCGTGCCGTCGGGACGGAGTACCTGTGTGGTGCCGAGGATGCGATAGCGCACGGGCGCCATTGTCCCTGGTGCGGTCGGAGCCGGTCACGGGGTTTTGGCGGCGCGGCGGGGCGGGGCGCCCTGCCGGAACCGCCCGGCACCCGCGGGACGTTTTGCCGGTGGGCCCGGTACGGTCGGGCAGTCCCGCAGGTCTTATGCGTGTTCGAGTACCAGGGAGTTCCATGACCACCGCCACCGCCCGCCCCAGTGACCGGCGGGTCAGTCCCGTCTTCCTCGGGATCGTCGCCGTCGCTGCGGTCACCGGGTGGGCCACCTGGAGCGGGTTCGCCGAACAGCCGGGGCTTGCCCTCTTCCTGTTCGTGACGGCGGCGTGGGTCGTCTCGCTGTGCCTGCACGAGTACGCGCACGCCCGCACCGCGCTGCACAGCGGGGACATCTCGGTCGGCGCGAAGGGCTATCTCACGCTGAATCCGGTCAAATACACCCATGCCCTGCTGAGCATCGTGCTCCCCGTGCTGTTCGTGATCATGGGCGGGATCGGGCTGCCCGGCGGGGCCGTCTTCATCGAGCGCGGGCGGATCCGGGGGCGGTGGCGGCACAGCCTGATCTCGGCCGCGGGCCCGCTGACGAACGTGCTGTTCGCGGTGGTGTGCACGGCGCCGTTCTGGCTGGACGCGCTGGACGGGGTGCCGCGCGACTTCCGGCTGGCGCTGGCCTTCCTCGCGCTACTCCAGGTGACGGCGGCGATCCTGAACTTCCTGCCGGTGCCGGGTCTGGACGGGTACGGGGTGATCGAGCCCTGGCTGTCGTACAACGTGCGGCGGCAGGTGGAGCCGCTCGCGCCGTTCGGGCTGCTGATCGTGTTCGCACTGCTGTGGATCCCGGCCGTCAACGGGGTGTTCTTCGACGCGATCGACGCGATCCTGCGCGGGCTGGGGATCGGTGAGATCGACACGTACTGCGGCTTCGAGCTGTACCGGTTCTGGCAGACCGACGAACTGTGCACGGTCGCCGGGTGACGGCGCTCAGCCCGTGACGGACTCGCGGCGGGTGTCCCGGCCCCGCTTGACGTAGTACCAGCACATGTTGGACGACAGCCCCGACAGCAGCACCCACACGACGCCGATCAGCACGCTGCCCTGCACGAAGGAGACGACGGCGGCGGTCACCGCGAGGACGCAGACGACCAGGGCGTAGAGGGCGAGGCGGGGCATGGGGCTGGCTCCTGTCGGGGGACACGTGCGGGTGACGCGGGTACCGCGGCACCCACCAGTGTCCCCCATCGGCTCAGACGTCCGTGACGCGGAGCCCGGCGTGTGCCTTGTAGCGGCGGTTGACGGAGATCAGGTTGGCGACCAGCGACTCGACCTGGTGGGCGTTGCGCAGCCGTCCGGCGAAGATGCCGCGCATGCCGGGGATGCGGCCGGCGAGTGCCTGCACCCGCTCCACGTCGGCGCGCTCCTCGCCGAGGACCATCACGTCGGTGTCGATCTCGTCGATCTCCGGGTCCTGGAGGAGGACCGCCGAGAGGTGGTGGAAGGCGGCGGTGACCCGGCTGTCCGGCAGCAGGGCGGCGGCCTGCTCGGCGGCGCTGCCCTCCTCGGGCTTGAGCGCGTAGGCGCCCTTCTTGTCGAAGCCGAGCGGGTTGACGCAGTCGACGACGAGCTTGCCGGCCAGTTCCGCGCGCAGGGACTCGAGGGTCTTGCCGTGACCCTCCCAGGGCACGGCGACGATCACGACGTCGCTGCGGCGGGCGGTCTCGGCGTTGTCGGCGCCCTCGACGCCGTGCCCGAGTTCCGCGGCGGCGGCCTCCGCGCGTTCGGCGGCGCGCGAGCCGATGATCACCTTCTGGCCGGCCCTGGCGAGGCGGTACGCGAGGCCCTTGCCCTGCGGGCCGGTGCCGCCGAGCACGCCCACGACCAGCCCGGAGACGTCGGGCAGGTCCCAGGGGTCCTTGGCGGGGGCCTTCTGTGCGGCACTGTCGGTAGAGGTCATGGGCCGACCCTACGTCCGCCCCGGTCACGACGGTCGTACGGGTCTCGGCGCCGTTGGCGGGCCCTCCCCCGTGTCCCCGGGTCGGGCGAATCCGGGGCGAACGCCGGACCGGGCGGGCGGGGTTGCGGCAGGATGCGGCCGCATGGACGCCGTACGGGTCGCGCTGCTGCGGGAAGTGCTCGCCGGGACCGAGTGGCTGGGGGCCACCCGGAGATTCGCGGGGGCGCTGCGGGGGTCGGTGGTCCCGCACGGGGGCGGGCTGCTGCTCGTGGGCACCGCCGAGCACGAGCCCTGGCATCTCGCGGCGCACTTGGTGGACGAGGCCGCCTGGTCGGGGACGCCCGAACTGGCGCCCACGCTGGTGCGGCACGACGCGCGTCCCACGGACCCGGCGCATCTGGCGGTGGGCCTCGGGCGGCTGGCGGCGGCCCGGCGCGGGGAGACGCTGCTCGTGGTGACGCCCGCCGATCCGGGTGCCCCGCTGCTGGAACGGGTGCACGACGCCCGCCGGGCCGGTGCGACGGTGCTGTCGCTGGGCACCGACCGCGGCCCGGGGGAGCGGGAGCTGACGGCGATGGCGCACGAGGCACTGACCGTGCCGGACGGCGCCGAGCTGGACCTGGACACGGTGCAGCACCTGGTCAGCGCGGCGGCCGGCGAGAACGCGGTGCCGCCGCCCCGGGGCCGCCACCGCTTCCGCGACCGCATGTCCCGCCTGGCCGACCACCTGACGGCCCCGCCTCCGTCCGGTTGGTGACGGCCGGTCCGGGGTCTCGGGAAAACCGGTTGCCGTCGTTCTCCGCCCGGCCCGACGATGACTCCTCGTGACCGAAGCCTCCCCCGTCTCCGCCGACGTGCCCGTCGGTCTGCGTGCCCTGCTGCCCGACCTCTCTCCCTGGCGGGCCTCCCGGGACTTCCGGCGGCTCTGGGTCGCCGGGCTGATCACGACCTTCGGGAGCTTCCTGACCTTCGTCGCGCTGCCGGTGCAGATCAAGGAGCTGACCGGGTCCGCGGCGGCTGTGGGTGCGATCGGCGCCGTGGAGCTGGTGCCGCTGGTGGTGTTCGGGCTCTACGGCGGCGCGCTGGCCGACGCCTGGGACAAGCGGAAGCTGATCGTGTGGACGGAGGCCGGCCAGGGCGTGCTGTGCGCCGCGCTGCTGGTCAACTCACTGATGCCGAGCCCCGCCGTGTGGCCGCTCTACGTGATCGCCGCGCTCACCTCGGCGCTCGGCGCGGTCCAGCGCCCCGCCCTGGACGCGCTGATCCCGCGGATCGTCGCCCATGAGCACCTGCCGGCCGCCGCCTCGCTGAACGCGCTGCGCTGGCAGGTCGGCGGGATCGCCGGGCCGGCGCTGGCCGGTGTGGTGGTGGCGTACGCCGGTCTCGGCTGGGCGTACGCGGTGGACCTGGTCACCTTCCTCGCCTCCGTGGCCCTGGTGGTGGGCCTCGCCTCCGCGCCCGCCTCGCACGAGGCGGCGAAGCCGTCGTGGGCGGCGATCGCCGAGGGCGCCCGGTACGCGTGGAGCCGCAAGGAGCTGCTGGGCACGTACGCGGTCGACCTGGCGGCGATGTTCCTGGCGATGCCGCTCGCGGTGCTGCCGTTCCTGGCGGACGAGCTGGACGCCGAGTGGTCCCTGGGACTGATGTACGCGGCGATCCCGGCGGGGTCGCTGCTGGTGAGCGTGAGCAGCGGGTGGACGTCGCGGGTGCACCGGCACGGGCGGATGGTGGTGCTGGCGGCGGCCGGGTGGGGTGTGGCGATCGCCGCCGCGGGGGTCGCCGGGAACGTGTGGCTCGTGCTGCTGTGCTTCGTCCTGGCCGGCGCCTGCGACATGGTCAGCGGCGTCTTCCGCAGCGCGATGTGGAATCAGACCATCCCGGACGAGCTGCGCGGGCGCCTCGCGGGCATCGAGCTGCTGTCGTACTCGGTGGGCCCGCAGCTGGGGCAGGTCCGGGCGGGCGGCACGGCAGCGCTCGCGGGGGTGCGGGCGTCGGTGTGGTCGGGCGGGCTGCTGTGCGCGGGAGCGGTGGGGCTGCTGGCGCTGTGTCTGCCGACGATGATGACGTACGACGTGCGGACCAACGAGCACGCGGTGCGGCTGCGCGAGAAACGCGCGGCCGCCCGCACGCCGGACGCCTGATCAGGCCCCGTGCCGAGGCCCGGTCAGGTGTGCGGTCACTCGTCGTCGGAACGGCCCGCGGGGGCGTCGTGCCACTTGGGGTCGTTCTCCCATTCGAGGTTGCGCTCGCGGGCGGTCTGCATCGCGTGCTCGGCCTCGGCGCGGGAGGCGTACGGGCCGAAGCGGTTCTTCGCCGGGCACTCCGGGCCCTCCTCGACCTTCTTGTGCTCCAGGCAGTAGTACCACTCGCCCGGCTTGCCGACCGTGCGCTTCTTGAACAGGGCCATGACCAGCTCCTCTCGCCACCGACATGTTCCCCCATGCCCGCTGGTTAGACTCCTTCGCATGTCTGGCCAGTCGCTGCTCGTACCAGGGGAGCTGTCTCCCACCCGTCCCGTGCCCGGAAACATCCGGCGACCCGAGTACGTCGGGAAGCCCGCACCCACGCCGTACACCGGTCCGGAGGTGCAGACGCCCGAGACCGTCGAGGCGATGCGCGTGGCCGGGCGGATCGCGGCGCGGGCGATGGAGGAGGCCGCGAAGCTCATCGCGCCCGGCGTGACGACGGACGAGCTGGACCGGGTGGCGCACGCGTACATGTGCGACCACGGCGCCTACCCGTCGACGCTCGGTTACCGGGGTTTCCCCAAGTCCCTGTGCAGCTCGGTCAACGAGGTCATCTGCCACGGCATCCCGGACTCCACGGTGCTGCGCGACGGCGACATCGTGAACCTCGACGTGACGGCGTACATCGGCGGTGTGCACGGCGACAACAACGCGACGTACCTGGTCGGCGAGGTGGACGAGGAGAGCCGGCTGCTGGTCGAGCGGACCCGGGAGGCGCTGGCCCGCGCGATCAAGGCGGTCCGGCCGGGACGGCAGATCAACATCATCGGCCGGGTCATCGAGTCGTACGCCAAGCGGTTCGGGTACGGGGTGGTGCGGGACTTCACCGGGCACGGCATCAACACGTCGTTCCACTCGGGGCTCATCGTCCCGCACTACGACAGCCCGCACGCCACGACGGTCATCCAGCCCGGGATGACCTTCACCATCGAGCCGATGCTGACGCTCGGGACGCACGAGTACGACATGTGGGACGACGGCTGGACGGTCGTGACGAAGGACCGCCGGCGGACGGCCCAGTTCGAGCACACGCTGGTGGTGACCGACTCGGGGGCGGAGATCCTCACCCTCCCGTAGTCCCCGCCGCGCCCGCTGAAGGCCCGCACTCTCGGAGGTGCGGGCCTTCGCATGTCTGGGTAGGCTTTTGCCGACAGACCGTCGGAAAGACTCTTGACTTAGGTAAGCCTAACCATAGAAAATCGGCCCATGGACTCCTTCTCGACCCTCATCCGCACGGCGTCGCACGAGCAGCACGTGGAGGCCGAGACCTCCACCTTCATGAGCGACCTGCTCGGCGGCCGGCTCGGCGTCGACGCGTACGCGCGCTACACCGAGCAGCTGTGGTTCGTCTACGAAGCCCTGGAGAGCGCCGCCGACCGCCTCGCGGCGGACCCGGTGGCGGGTCCGTTCATCCGTCCGCAGCTGCTGCGGCTGGCCTCGCTGGAGCGGGACCTGGCCCATCTGCGCGGCCCCGGCTGGCGTGCGGGGCTGAGCGCCCTGCCCGCGACGGAGGAGTACGCCGCCCGGGTGCGCGAGTGCGCCGATCAGTGGCCCGCGGGGTACGTCGCCCACCACTACACGCGCTACCTGGGCGACCTGTCGGGCGGTCAGATCATCCGCGACAAGGCGGAGCGGACGTGGGGCTTCGCCCGCAAGGGCGACGGGGTCCGCTTCTACGTCTTCGAGGAGATCGGCAACCCGGCCGCCTTCAAGCGGGAGTACCGCGAACTGCTCGACGGCATCCGCGCGGACGACCTGGAGAAGCAGCGGGTGGTGGCCGAGTGCAAGCGCGCCTTCGCCCTGAACACGGGGGTCTTCCGGGCGCTGGGCGAGGAGTTCCCGCTGTCCGCCTGATCCGGCCCCCGGACCCGGGTGCGGTGCCCTGCGGCTTCACCGCTCCAGGCGCACCCGCCCGCCGATCTCGATCCAGCCCTCCGGCTGCGGGGCGGTGAGGATCTGCGAGCCGGCGCCCTGCGTGATGTTGAGCGCGCGGCCCAGCCGCTCGGTCAGCAGCAGCGCCGCCGCACCGGTCGCCTCGTCCTCGTCGATGCCGTCGCCCCGGCCCGGGAAGGCACGGGCCCGCACCCGCCCCGCCGCCTCGTCCTCCCACGCCCAGGCATAGACCCAGTCCCCCGGCGGCGGCACCGGCAGCTCCTCCACCTCGGCGGCGGTGGCGTACTGGCGCAGGGTGCGCGGCGGGGCCCACTCGGGGCGGGCCTCGATCCAGCTGAACTCCCCGTCCAGCCGGGCGCCCACCACCCCGGCCGGGGTGACGAGTTCGGGCACGTCGAGCAGCCAGGCCGTGCCCACGCAGGGGTGCCCGGCGAAGGGCAGGCGCAGGGTGGGCGTGTAGATGTCGACGACGCCCCGCTCCGGGTCGTCGACGAATACCGTCTCGCTGAAGCCGAGTTTCGCGGCCAGCTCCTGCCGCCGCCCCGGCTCGGGCACCACGGAGCCCTCCCGGACGACGCCCAGCTCGTTGCCGTATCCGCCGTTCGGCGCGCAGAAGACGCGCAGTACGTCGTAGTCAGTCACCGGGGCATTCAAGCATCGTCCGGAGGGCCGGGGCGGTCCGGGAGTCCGCCCCGGCCCGTGTCGGACTACTGCTGGGTCCGACGCCTGCGGGCCGCGTAGACCGCGCCCGCGCCGATCGCGACCGCGACGCCCGCGGCCCCGGCCAGGGCCGGGCCCGGGATGTCGGAGCCGGTGGTGGCGAGGCTGCCGCCGCCGGTCGAGCCGCCCGTGGTCGTGCCGGTGCCGCCGATGGTCGAGGCGGTCCCTCCGGTGCCTCCGGTGCTCCCGCCCGCCGAGCCGCCGGTGCCGCCGGTGCCGCCGGTCGTGCCCGCCGAGCCGCCGTCCGGGAGCTGGGCACCGTCGCTCAGCGCCACCGACAGGTCGACGGTGTCCAGGGCCGTGCCGGCCGGGTAGAAGTCGCCGAAGGCCTTCGCGCCGGCCGCGGTGAGTGTGGCGGCGACGTCGTCGGCCGTGATGACGTCCTTCTCGGCCGTGAGGTCGGCGGACTTGGCCTTGAGGTCGGCCAGCACCACGCCCTTGGTGAGCGTGCCGAGGCTGTTCACGTCGGCGCTCAGCTTGCCGCTGCCGCCGTCGAGGGTGGCCTTGAGGTTGCTCAGGGTCAGGTCGAGGCCGTAGGTGCCGCCCGACTGGTGGCCCTTGAAGTTGACGGCGCCCTTGAAGGCGGCGGTGAGCTTGTCGGCGTCGGTGTCGTAGGTGCCGGTGGCGTCCTTGAAGGTGAAGGCGCCGTTGCCGGCCGCCTGGGTGGCGCCGCCGGAGACGGTGACCCTGCCCTTGGCTATGGGGCCGACGACATAGGCGCGGAAGGACTGCTTCACGCCCCAGCCGAGGGTGCCGTCGGCGACCTCGCCCTTGGTGGCGGCCTCGGTGGCGGAGGCGGACGGGCTCGCCTCCGTGGTCTTCGTCGACGTCGGGGCGGGTGACTCGGTCTCGGGCTGCTCGGTGGGGGCGGTCTGCGAGGCGGACGGGGACGGTTCCTGCGTCTGCGTCTGCGACGGGGAGGGCGACGGCGAGGCGGGCGGCGTGCTCGGCGGCGTCTTCTGGACGACCGTCAGCGGATCGCCGGCCGCGCCCGCGTAGCTCGCGCTGCCGAGGTACTCCCCCGCCTCGGCGGTGAGGGTGGTGGCCATGTCCTTCATCTCACGGGTCACCGCGACCGTGGCGAGCGGGACGTCGTCGCCCTCGGTGGTCTTGGGGGCGCCCGCGGAGGTGTCGACCTTCTTGATGTCGGCCGTGATCTCGCCGGCCTTGCTGTCGAAGCGCACGTCGGTGAGCGTGATCTCGAAGCCGTGCGCCGCGGACTTGCTCACCAGCCCGCCCTTGAAGGCCAGGTCGACGGTGTGTCCCGTGGTGTCGTAGGTGCCGGCGCCGTCGACGAAGGTGAAGGCGCCGTTGCCGGCGGCCTGGGTGGCGCCGCCCGAGGTGGTGAAGGTGCCGAACATGCCGACGTAGTTGCGGTACGTCTGCTTGATGCCCCAGGTCAGCTCGTAGTCCTTGAGCGGGACCTCGGCCGCCGTGGCGGTGGTGGCGCCGGCCGTGACGAGGACGGTGGCGCCGAGCGCGGCGGCGGTGGCCACGGCGGCGGCGAGGGCGGTGGAGCGGCGTCGTCTGACGGGCATGGCTCGGTTCTCCTTGGGTGAGGGGTCGCCGGGGGGGCGGTCCGGTGTCGTGTGTCTCCGGGGGTCAGCCCTCGTCCGCGGGGGACGCGGCGGGCCGGGCCCGGCGCCTGCGCAGGGCGACGGCCACGAGGGCCGCGGCCACCAGCAGCAGGGCGCCGGCCGTGAGGGAGACGGGCAGGGCGGGGAAGTCTCCGTCGTCCGTGGCGCTCGCGACGGGGGCGGCGGAGGTGTCGGCCCCGGTCTTCGCGGGCCGCGGGGTCGGGGTGGTCGTGGGCTCGCTGCCGAGGTCGGGCAGGGCGGGCAGTTCGGCGTCGGCGGTGAGGGCAACGACCAGGGACAGCGGGTCCATGGCGGTGCCCGCCTGGTACATGCCGCCGAACGCCTCGGCGCCGCGCGCGGTGAGCTTCGCGGGGGCCTCGGTCACCTTCACCAGTCCGCCGGTGGCCTTGAGGTCCTTCGCGGTGAAGGTGACCAGGGGCACCTTGCGGTCCTCGACGTCGGGGCCGGTCACGTCGGCGTACAGGGTGCCCCTGCCGTCCTCGACGGTGGCCCGCACGGCGCTCAGCCGCAGGTCCAGGCCGTGGGCGCCGGTGAAGCGCACGGCGCCCTCGAAGGCGGCGGTGAGGTCGCCGTCCTCGAACGTGCCCTCACCGCCGGGGAAGCGGAAGAGCGCGCCGCCGTCCTGGGCGCCCGCGGAGAGCGTCCACCGGCCGTCGGCGATGTCGCCGGTGACGTACTCGCGGAAGGTGCGGCGCACGCCCCAGTCGACGGCCCCGTCCTTGATCGCGCCGCCCGGAGTCGCCTTGGGCTTCGGGGACTTGTCGGCCGGGGCGGGGGTGTCGGCCGGCTCCTTCTCCGGCTGCCGTGCCGCCGCCGCGACGTCGGCGGACAGGCTCACCGGGTCGAGGGCGGTGCCGGCGGTGTAGTAGCCGGCGAAGGAGCGGGCGCCCTGGGCGGTGAGGGTGGCGGGCACGTTGGTCAGGGCCACGGTGTCGCCGCCGCCCCGCATGTCGATGGAGCCGAGGGAGAGGGTGGCGAAGGGCACCTGACGGGACGTCGTGACCGCCCCGGTGCCCTTCGCCTTGCTCGTGACGTCCACGAGGAGCGTGCCGGTGGTGCCGGAGATGCTCACGGTGGGGCGGCTGACGGTGAGGTCGAGCTGATGGTCGCCGCCGCTCGTGCGGTGGCCGAGGAAGCGCACGCCGCCGGAGAAGCCGGCCCGGAAGGTGCCCCGGGCGCCGTCGTAGGCGCCGGTCGCGGAGTGGAAGCGGAAGGCGCTGCCGCCGACGGTGGCCGCTCCCCCGTTCAGCGAGTAACTCCCCTTGGCGATGGGCCCGGTGACGTAGCTCTGGAACGACGACTTGATGCCCCAGTCGAGCCGTCCGCCCTGCACGGTCCGGCTCTCGGCGTGGGCGGCGGTCATGGGGAGCAGGGCTCCGAGGACGGCCGCGCACAACACGGTGACCAGGGCACGAAGGCGGGCGGGCATGGCGAAGTCCTCCGGATCGGGGGGCCGGTAGCGAACGAAGGTAAGGCTAACCTAAGCTCTAGCGGACTGATACCGGCAGTCGACGGAAGGACGGGACGGATCGTGCGACGCTTGCGGAACCGACTGGCGGGAGCAGCACTGTCCGTGCTCGCCCTCACCCTGACGGCGACCGGATGCGGAGGCTCCCCGGAGGCTTCGCCCGGCACCCCGGCCGGCTCGGGAACCCCGGCCGCCGGGCAGTCCGTGGCCAACCGGGCCGAGCCCCTGACCGGGAGACCCACGCCCCGGCTCCCGGCGACCGTCCGCTCCGCCGGCGGCGAGAAGGTCACGGTGGAGGGGGCGGAGCGCGTCGTCCCCCTGTCCGGCAGCCTCAGCGAGATCGTGTTCGCCCTCGGACTCGGCGACCGCGTCGTGGCCCGCGATGTCACCGCCACCTTCGAGCAGGCGTCGAAGCTCCCGGTGGTCACCCGGGGCCACGACGTCTCCGCGGAGAGCGTGCTGTCGCTCAGGCCGGACCTGGTGATCGCCGAGACCACCACGGGACCGGCGGAGGCGGTGGAGCAGATCCGCGCCGCCGGGGTCCCGGTGCTGTTCGTCGAGGCGGCGGGGGGCCTGGACGACGTGGGCTCGCGCATCCGGGCGGTCGCCGACGCCCTCGGCGTACCGGCGGCCGGGAAGGAGCTGACGCGCCGTTCGGAGGAGCGGATCGAGGCCGCCCGCAAGGACGTTCCGCACGGGGAGAAGCCGCGCGTCGCCTTCCTGTACCTGCGCGGCTCGGCCTCCGTCTACCTCATCGGCGGCGCGGACTCGGGCGCCGGCTCACTGATCGAGGCGGCCGGGGCGGTGGACGCGGGAGCCGCCTCGGGCCTGGACAAGGACTTCACCCCCATCACCAGCGAGGCCCTGGTGAAGGCCGCGCCGGACGCGATCCTCGTGATGAGCAAGGGCCTGGAGTCCGTCGGCGGCGTCGACGGCCTGGTGAAGATCCCCGGCGTCGCCCAGACCCCGGCCGGGATGGACCGCCGGATCGTCTCCGTCGAGGACGGCGTCCTCCTCAACTACGGCCCGCGCACCGACCAGGTACTCGAGTCGGTCGTGGCGCAGCTGTACGGCGAGGACGGCGCGCGGTGACCGTACTGGACAAGCCGGTCCGCCCCCAGGCGTCCGCCGACCCGGCGCCTCCCCGCACCCGGCGCACCACCGCCTGGCTGCTGACCGTCGCCCTCGCCGCCGGCCTGCTGGTCCTGGTGCCGGTCGCGGCCGGCACCGGTGCCTACCCGGTCCCGCTCGGCGACGTGCTCGGCTCTCTGCTGCACCGCACCGGGCTCGGTGGCACCGAACTGGACCGGGTGGCCGAGTCGGTGCTGTGGAACGTGCGGTTCCCGAGGATCGTCCTCGCCCTGCTCGTCGGCGCCTCGCTGGGCTGTGCGGGCGCGCTGATGCAGGGTGTGTTCGGCAACCCGCTGGCCGAACCGGGCGTCATCGGCGTCTCCTCGGGCGCGGCGGTCGGCGCGGTCGGCGCCATCGCGTTCGGGCTGAACTTCCTCGGCAACTGGACGGTGTCCGTCTTCGCGTTCGTCTCCGGCCTGATCACGGTCCTCGTCGTGTACGCCATGTCCCGCGCGGGCGGTCGCACGGAGGTGGTCACGCTGATCCTCACCGGTATCGCCGTGAACGCCTTCGCGGGCGCGCTGATCGGGTTGTTCCTGTTCTTCGCGGACACGGCGGCCGTCAACCAGATCACCTTCTGGCAGTTGGGCTCGCTCGCCCAGGCGACCTGGCCGAAGGTGCTGGCGGTGCTGCCCTGCTCGGCCCTCGGGCTCGGGCTCGCCCCGCTGTACGCCCGCCGCCTCGACCTCCTGGCACTGGGCGAACGTCCGGCCCGGCACCTGGGTGTGGAGGTGGAGCGCCTGCGGATCGTGCTGGTGCTGGTCATCGCGCTGCTGACGGCGGCGGCCGTGAGCGTCGCCGGGGTGATCGGCTTCGTCGGCCTCGTCGTGCCGCACCTGCTGCGGATGGTCGCCGGTCCTGGCCACCGTTTCCTGATCCCGGGCAGCGCGCTGCTCGGCGCGCTCGTGCTGCTCGCCGCCGACCTGGCCGCGCGCACGGTGGCGGAGCCCGCGGAGCTGCCGCTCGGGGTACTGACGGCGCTGCTGGGCAGCCCGTTCTTCTTCTGGCTGCTGCGCCGCACCCGGCGCAGGCAAGGGGGTTGGGCATGAGTGCCACGAAGGTGCCGAAGACGCGGGCCCTGCTGCGGCTCGTACCGTCCCGTCCGCTGCCGCCGGACCCGGCCGCGCCCGGCGACGTGCTCGCCGAGGCCGACGGTCTGCGCGTGCGCCTCGGCGGGCGGCCGGTCCTTGACGGGGTCGGCGTCACCGTCCGGGCGGGCGAGGTGCTGGCCCTGGTCGGTCCCAACGGAGCGGGCAAGTCGACCCTGTTGGGCGCCCTCGCCGCCGATGTCCCGGCCGCCGAGGGGCTGGTACGCGTGCACGGCCGTCCGGTGGACCGGTGGTCGGCGCCCGAACTGGCGCTGCGCCGGGCGGTGCTGCCCCAGTCGGCGTCGCTGTCCTTCCCGTTCCCGGTGGCGGAGGTCGTCCGCATGGGCCGGGCACCGTGGGCGGGGAGCGACCGGGAGGACGAGGACGACGCGGCGGTGGCCGAGGCGATGGCGCGTACGGAGGTGACCGGCTTCGCCGCGCGCCCCTTCTCCGCGCTGAGCGGCGGCGAGCGGGCCCGGGTGGCGCTCGCCCGGGTCCTCGCGCAGCGCGCGCCCCTGCTCCTCCTCGACGAACCGACCGCGGCCCTGGACCTGCGGCACCAGGAACTCGTCCTCCGCCTGTGCCGGGAGCGGGCGCGGGCCGGGGACGCGGTGGTCGTCGTGCTGCACGACCTCGCGCTGGCGGCGGCGTACGCGGACCGGGTGGCGATCCTGCGGGCGGGCCGGATCGCGGCCGAGGGCCCCCCGGCGGAGGTGTTCGACGAGGACCTCCTCTCCGAGGTCTACGACCAGCCGGTGGAGGTGCTGCCGCACCCGCGTACGGGCGCGCCGCTGGTCGTCCCGCGCCGCGAGAACTGAGCGGAGGTCACGGTGTGGCGGCTGTCCCCGGTCCCGGCGTTCGGGCACCGCCCCGCCCCGGTAGGGTTCGCCTCCGGGAAGGGGAAGGTGAAGGAACCTGATGAGCAGGGATCGCGGCCCTCGAAGGCCCCACCGGCTTGACCGGAAGATACTCACGGCGGCCTCGGTGACCGCTTTGTCGTTGACGGCGAGCGGATGCGTGGTGGTGCACGGCGAGCGCGAGGTGCTCCCGTCGGCCACCCGGGCCGAAGCCGCCGAGGCGCTCGAGCAGTTCACCTCCGCGTACAACGCCGCCGACAAGGCGTACGACGCGTCCCTGGACGCCGACCACACCGCCGGCGCCCTCGCCGCCATCGACTCGGCGCGGCTGAAGGCGGGCCGGACCAACCACCCGGACGGCAACCCGGCGCACGCGCCGCTGGAGCTGACCGACGCGAAGTACACGATTCCGAAGAAGGCGGGCTGGCCCCGCTGGTTCGTCGCGGACACCAAGGCCAACAAGGGCGGAACGTCGCGCTGGCTGCTGGTGTTCACCCGCGACGGCCTGGACGAGACCTGGCAGGCGACGTACCTGACGCTGGTCGCCCCGGACCGGATGCCCGAGTTCAAGACCGACGCGGACGGCTGGGCCGAGGCGGTCCCCGCCAACTCGACGGATCTGGCCGCCCCGCCGGGCGAGCTGAGCAAGGACTACACGACGTATCTGCAGGACGGCGGGGCGTCCTTCGCGGACGGCGTGCACACCAGTTCCTGGCGGAAGGTGCGGGAGAAGCGGTCGAGCCGCCCCGGCCTGGTCACCCAGTTCATCGACGAACCGCTGACGAACGGCGACTACGCGCCGCTGGCGCTGCGCACGAAGGACGGCGGTGCGCTGGTCTTCTTCACCACGCGGCACTACGAGAAGCAGACCTCGGCGCGGGGCGCGGCGGTGCCGACGCCGAACAAGGACGTGCTGGCGCTGACGGACGGCGAGATCAAGCAGTCGCTGACGATGGAGTTCGTGTCCAACGAGGTGGCGCTCGACCCGGCGGACGGGAAGGTGTCGGTCCTGGGCCGGGTGCAGGGTCTGACGTCGGCGAAGGGCGAGTAGCCCCGCCGCCGGGTCTCAGCGGCGCAGCGGCCAGGCCGTGCCCGCGTGGTCGCTCTCCTCGCCGGCGTGCCGGGCACAGGCGTCGGTGAGGGTCTCGAGCAGGGTCAGCGGGTCCGGCAGCGGGTGCTCGGGTCCGCGCACCCAGTGCACCGTGCGATCCTCGCCGGGCAGCCGGGCGGGCGGTACGAGTACGTAGGACCCGCGGCAGTGCCAGCGCAGCCCGGGGTGCTCGTCCATGGTCTCGGGGTGGCAGTCCAGCTCGCAGGGCCACCACTCGTCCTCGTCCTCGGGGGTGCCGCGGGTGAGGGTGAACAGCAGCATGCGGCCGTCGTCGCTCTCGGCGACCGGGCCGACGTCGATGCCGGCGTCCAGCAGCCGCCGGACCGCCTCGCGACCGGCCTCCAGGGGCACGTCGAGGACGTCGTGGACCATGCCGGTCGCGGTGATGAAGTTGGCCTCGGGCTGATGCCGGGCCCAGCGCTCGATCTGCGACCGGTCGGTCGTGGACTGGGTCTGCCAGGCGAAGGAGACCGGGTGCCGCGCCGGGGTGGGACAGCCCACGCGGTCGCAGGAGCAACGGTAACCGGCGGGGTGTGCGGCGGGCGCCAGCGGCAGTCCCGCACCGGCGGCGGCGAGCAGCAGGTCCTCCCGGCCACCGTCACCGGCGGCCTCCTTGGGGCGGCGTCCGCGCAGCCACGAGGAGAGTTTGCCCTGCAGACCGCTCCGACCGCCGAACTCCGCGCTCATCAAACCCCTTGCCTCGCCGTCGTGCGCACCAGCATGCCCTATGGTCGCACCATTCCGCGCTTCGGGGTCGCGAAGGGACAAACTTCCCTGGTCACCGAGGGGCGAGCCCGTGGAGCGCGTAGTCGACGAGTGTGTCGGTGTACTCGTACGAGATCGGCGCGGTGTGCTGGAGCCAGCGCTGGGCGAGCGGGGAGACGAAGAGTTCCAGTCCGATGCGCGGGTCGATGTCCGTCCGCACCTGGCCGGCCGCCTGGGCGGACCGCAGCCGGTCGACGTAGAGCTGGAGCGAGGGCTCCAGGAGCTTGGCGACGAACCGCCGGCCGAGCTGCTCGTCGACGAGGCCCTCGGCCGCCAGGGCACGGGAGGGGACCTCGAACCGCGGGTCCCGCAGTTCGTCGACGGTGCCGCGCAGTACGGCCTTGAGGTCGGCGGCGAGGTCGCCGGTGTCCGGGATGGCGTACGTCGCCTGTCCCTCGGCACCCGCGGCCCGCGCGGCGCGGTCGCCCAGGTCGAGGAAGGCCTCCAGCAGGACGTCCGCCTTGGAGGACCACCAGCGGTAGATCGTCTGCTTGCCGACGCCGGCGCGGGAGGCGATGCCCTCGATGGTGGTCTTGGGGTAGCCGACCTCCCCCACGAGGGCGAGGGCGGCGTCGTAGATGGCCTGGCGGGAGCGCTGGCTGCGCCGGGTGGCGTCGGGGATCGGCTTGTCGGGGGCGTGGGCGGGTTTCTGAGCGGCCATGTCTCGAATCTATCAGGTTGACAAGACGCCCCGTCTCGCCGGACAGTTTAGGCACCATGCGAGACGAACCGTCTCGTGTCATCGCGATGGCGAGGAGGACCCCATGTCCCGAGGTGGAGCAGGAAACATGCTGGGCGTCGGCGGCACCCGCCGGAAGCTCGGCCGCGACGCCCTGCGCGGCGGCGACCGCTCCGGCAGGGCCGGCGGCGCGCCGAGCCCGCAGGAGCAGAAACGGGAGCTGCTGCGCAGACTCCAGGAGCGACGGCAGTCCCGTCGGGAAGGTGAGGGCACCGGCGAGGCGTCGTGAGACCGGGCCCGGTCGGTGTGGCGGCGTGGTCTCCAGGCAGTGGAGGGCCGCTGCCTCCTACTGGTTCGCCGGGTCGACGCCCGCCGCCCCCGGCCAGGCGTCCCCCCAGGCCGCGTCCCGCGCCGCCTTGTACAGGTCGCCGTGCCGTTTGGTCACGGTCCGCCGCTCCAGCCGCTCGTCCCGCTCGCAGAGGTCGAGCAGCACCTGGCCCTTGCGGATCTGCGGCCGCCGGACCACGCGGGAGGGGGCCGGTGAGACCGGGAGGCGGGTGGCGGCGACGTAGCTGAACTTCTCGTCCTCGTAGGCGAGGGACCCGCTCTTGACCTGCCGGTGCAGGGAGGAACGGCTGACCCGCGCCGCGAAGTGGCACCAGTCCGTGCCCGGCACGATGGGGCAGGCGGCGCTGTGCGGGCAGGGCGCGGCGACGTGGAACCCGGCGGCGACGAGCCGGTCGCGGGCCTCGATGACGCGGGCGTACCCGGCGGGGGTGCCGGCCTCCACGATCACGACGGCCCGGGCGGCACCGGCGGCGGCGTCGACCAGAGCGGCACGGTCCGCCGGGGTCAGCTCATTGAGCACGTAGGAGACGGTGACGAGGTCGGCGCTCTCGACGCTGAGGGCCGCTCCGATCCGGGAGCGCTGCCAGCGGACGTCGCTCAGGGCGGGGTGGGAGGCGGCGATCTCGCGGCCGAGGGCGAGGGCCGGCTCCGCCCAGTCCAGCACGGTCACCGGGCGGCGGCCCTCCCAGGTGTCGCTGACGGCCCAGGTCGCGGCACCGGTCCCGCCGCCCACGTCCACGTGACTGCCCGGCACCCACCCCGGCACGGCGTCGGCGAACGCGGCCAGCGCGGAGCGTACGGCGGCGAAGGTGGCCGGCATGCGGTAGGCGGCGTAGGCGACGACGTCGGCGCGGTCGCGGAGGATGGGGGCGTCGGTCGGGGTGTCCCCCCGGTACTTCCCGATCAGCCGCTCCACGGCCTGCGACGCCTGCCGCGGCGGGAGCCCGTCGACGAGGTCGGCTAGGGCGGCACGCAGGAGGTCGGAGGGGTCGTTCACGCGACGATTCTACGAGGGGCTGGGCGGCCGGGCGCGGGGCGGGGTGACGAGGGTCGGCGGTCACGTGGCACCCGGCGTGGGTGCGGGCCGGGGGTGGGTGACGCGGACCGGCGCTTACCGGGTGCCGCCGCGCCCACCCGTGCCGCCCCAGGCGGCACATCTGCCCGCGGCTACGGAGGTCCCGCAGGTCCACCGCCCCCCTACACCGCCGTCAGGCGTCCCGCACCGCTCGGGCGACCCGCGTACACACCCCCGCCCGGGGTCCGTTGGCAGCGGGTCTCCGGCGTGGGTGGACCGTGTTCGCGAGGAGGATCGCGAAGGTGTCCGTCACGCGGTCGAGGACCAGCATCGTGCCGGTGAACCCGGTGTGCCCCGCCGCCCCGCGTCCCGCCAGTTCCCCCATGAACCACGCCTGGTCGAGGGCGAACCCCAGCCCCGGCTCCGTGAGCAGCAGCTCCACGAAGTCGGGACCGAGGATGCGGGCCGGCCCGTACGCCCCGCCCCCGAGCAGCGCCCGGCAGAAGACCGCGAGGTCACGCCCGGTCGAGAACAGCCCCGCGTGCCCGGCAACCCCGCCCAGCGCCCACGCGTTCTCGTCGTGGACGACGCCCCGCAGCATCCCCCGGTCGGCCTTCGCCCAGGGCCGCCGCTGGTCCTCCGTCGCCGCCGCTCCCGGGCACGGCCCGAAGCCCGTCGCCGTCATGCCCAGCGGCCGGGTGATCCCGTCCCGGACGAGGGCGTCGAGGCCGCGCCCGGTGATGCGCTCCAGCACCTGCTGGAGGAGCAGCATGTTCAGGTCCGAGTAGCAGTACGTACCCGGCACCCCCACCGGCCGCTCCGCCCGCAGCAGCGCCATCCGCTCCGCGTCGTCCGCGCAGTCGTGCAGCGGGAGTTCGGGCCGCAGCCCTGAGGTGTGGGTGAGTAGCTGCCGCACGGTGACCCGGTGTTCGGCGGCGCCCCGGAAGTCCGGCAGGTACGCCCCCACCTCCGCGTCGATGCCGAGCGTGCCCCGCTCGATCTGCTGCACCGCGGCGACGGAGGTGAACAGCTTCGTGAGGGACGCCAGGTCGAACGGCGTCCCCACGCTCATCGGCACCCGCTCCCTCTCCGGCAGCTCCACCCCGCGGTCGGTGCGCGGGTCGTAGGCGGCGTACCGCACGGCCCACCCCGCCGCCTCCTCGACGGCGAGCACGGGCCCGCGCCCGACGGCCACGACGGCGCCCGCCGCCCAGGGGCGCTGACCGGCGGTGAGGGCGTGCACGTCGGCGACGACACGGCGGAGCTGCCGGGGATCGAGCCCGGCCCGCTCGGGGCTGCCGCCGCGCAGTCTCGGAGCGCTCAGTTCTCCGCTCCCTGCCCGCTCGCAGCTCCCCGCACGCTCGCACGCCCCGCCGAGGGGCGCCCCATGCCCACGAGGAACACGAGGAAGCCGAGCGCCACCACCGCCGCCGTCAGCTGGACGACGGCCATCGGCAGGGCGGTGTCCTCACCGCCGATCCCCACCAGCGGGGAGGCGACGGCGCCGACGAGGAAGGAGGACGTGCCGAGCAGCGCGGACGCGGAGCCGGCCGACTTCTTCACCCGCATCAGGGCCAGCGCCTGGGTGTTCGGCAGGCTGATCCCCATCGCGGACATCAGCACGAACAGCGCGGCGGCCACCGGCACGAGCCCGACCTCGCCGAAGACGCCCAGGGACATCAGCAGCAGCGCGGTCGCGGCGGCGATGACGATCACGAGGCCGACGCACAGCACCCGGTCGAGCCGGACCCGCCCGACGAGGATCTTGCCGTTGATCTGTCCGACGACGACCAGGCCGATCGAGTTGAGCCCGAACAGCAGGCTGAAGGTCTGCGCGGAGGCGCCGTAGATCTCCTGGATGACGAACGGGGACGCGGCGACGTAGGCGAACAGGGACGCGAAGGCGAAGCTGCCCGCGAGCATGTAGCCGGTGAAGGCGCGGTCGGCGAGCAGCCCGCGCATCGCGCGGAGGGTGTCACGGGCCCCGCCCGCGTGCCGCTCCGCCGCGGGCAGCGTCTCGGGCAGCTTGGCCCAGACCACGACGCCGAGCACCACCCCGACCACGACGAGGACGACGAACACGCCCCGCCAGTCCGTCACCCGCAGGATCTGCCCGCCGATGAGCGGCGCCACGATCGGCGCGACGCCGGAGATCAGCATGAGGGTGGAGAAGAAGCGGGCCATGGCCACACCGTCGTAGAGGTCGCGGACCACGGCCCGGGCGATGACGATCCCGGCGGCGCCCGCGAGCCCCTGGACCAGCCGGAAGGCGACGAGGAGTTCGACGGTGGGCGCGACCGCGCACAGGGCCGTGGCGACGACGTAGACCGCGAGCCCGGCGAGCAGCGGCCGCCGGCGTCCCCACTTGTCGCTCATCGGCCCGACGAGGAGCTGACCGAGGGCCATGCCGGCCAGGCAGGCGGTGAGCGTGAGCTGGACGGTCGCGGCGGGCGCGTTCAGGGACCGGGTGACCTCCGGGAGCGAGGGGAGGTACATGTCCATCGCCAGCGGTGGCGTCGCGGTGAGGCTGCCGAGGATGAGTGTGACGAGCAGCCCGGTGCGGCGGGCGGCGCGCAGCGAGTGGACGGCCGGCCCCGTTCCGGAGCTCGGGATGTCGGTCGATTCGTCGGTCGGTTCGTACGATATGGACGGCCCGCGCTCGGGCATGTGCCCCTCCCTCTTCTACAGATCCGCCACCTATGCTCTCAGCTCGTACGCAGTTGAACGAACAGACTCGAACAAACCTGAGCGAGGGTGGGGCAGCGTGTCAGCGGTGACCGGGCAGAAGGTGCGCTGGGGGATTCTGGCGACCGGCGGGATGGCGGCGACGTTCACGGCGGATCTGGTCGATCTGCCGGACGCGGAGGTCGTGGCGGTGGCCTCGCGGACCGAGGAGTCGGCGCGGGCGTTCGCGGAGCGGTTCGGGATACCGCGGGCCTACGGCGACTGGGAGACGCTGGCGCGCGACGAGGACGTCGACGTGGTGTACGTCGCCACGCCGCACTCGGCGCACCGGAGGGCCGCCGGCCTGTGCCTGGAGGCGGGCCGGAACGTGCTCTGCGAGAAGCCGTTCACGCTGAACGCGCGCGAGGCGGAGGAACTGGTCGCGCTCGCCCGGCGGCGCGGCGTCTTCCTCATGGAGGCGATGTGGATGTACTGCAATCCGCTGGTACGCCGCCTGAAGGCACTCGTCGCCGACGGCGCGATCGGCGAGATCCGCAGCGTCCACGCGGACTTCGGACTGGCGGGCCCCTTCCCTCCCACCCACCGTCTGCGCGACCCCGGGCAGGGCGGCGGCGCGCTGCTGGACCTGGGCGTGTACCCGGTGTCGTTCGCGCAGTTGCTGCTCGGTGAACCGTCGGACGTCGTCGCGCGGTCGGTCCTCTCGGACGAGGGCGTCGACCTCCAGACGGGCGCCCTGCTCTCCTACGGCAGCGGTGCGCTCGCGTCGGTGCACTGCTCCATCGTCGGCGGCACCCCCAACTCCGCCTCGGTCACCGGCTCCGAGGGCCGCGTGGACGTCCCGCACGGCTTCTTCTTCCCGGACCGCTTCGTCCTGCACCGCGACGGCAGGGACCCGGAGGAGTTCCGGGCCGATCCGGCCGACGGCCCCCGGGCCAGCCTCCAGCACGAGGCCCGCGAGGTGATGCGGGCGCTGCGGGCCGGGGAGACGGAGTCGCCGCTGGTGCCGCTCGACGGCACGCTGGCGGTGATGCGGACGCTCGACGCGATCCGTGAGCGCGTCGGCGTCCGCTATCCCGGTGAGGAGCGCGCGGTCACGCCGGCTTGAGCCCCTGCTCCCCCACCTCCGTCACGAAGGACCCGGCGGTGGTGAGCGGCGCGCCCTGCGTGGTCACGTGGGACACCGTCTTGAAGTCGGCGCGCGCCAGTTCCCGGCCGAGCGACACCTTCGCGTAGCCGCGCCGCCCGTTGAAGAACTTCAGGTGCGGGTTGGCCGCCATGAGGGCGTCCCAGTTGGACGGCTTCTCGGAGCCGTCGCGGCCGCTGGTGACGGAGGTGGTGACGATCTCGGTGCCCAGGGTGCGGGAGCCGGGGTCGTCGAAGTCGCGCTTGATGTCGAAGCCGTAGGAGACGTGCACGTCGCCGGTGAGCACCATCAGGTTCTCGATCCCGGCGGCCTGCGCGCCGGCCAGCACCCGGTCACGGGAGGCCGGGTAGCCGTCCCAGGAGTCCATGGAGACCTTGGACGGCAGGGGCGTGCTCTGGTACCGGCGGGCGAAGGTGACCTGCTGGGGCACCACGTTCCACAGGGCGTTCGACCGGTGCCAGCCGTTGATCAGCCAGCGCTCCTGGGCGTCGCCGGTCAGGGTGCGCGCGGGGTCCTCGGACTCCGGTCCGGAGAACTGCCAGCCGTCGCCGTACGCCTGGTTGGAGCGGTACTGGCGGGTGTCGAGGACGTCGAACTGGGCCAGCCGGCCCCAGTGCAGGCGGCGGTAGAGCCTGAGGTCCGGGCCGTCGGGGAGCTGGGGCCGGCGCAGCGGCATGTTCTCCCAGTACGCCCGGTAGGCGGCGGCGCGGCGGATGAGGAACTCCTCCGGCGGGACGCTGTTCTCCGGGGTGTCGTCCGCGTAGTTGTTCTCGGTCTCGTGGTCGTCCCAGGTGACGACGAAGGGGTGGGCGGCGTGCGCGGCCCGCAGGTCGGGGTCCGACTTGTAGAGGGCGTACCGCAGCCGGTAGTCCTCCAGAGTGACGGTCTCGCGGTTGAGGAGGCCGGGCAGGGTGCCCGCGGGGTAGGCGCGCTGTCCGCCCACGTCGTTGACGGCGTACTCGTACAGGTAGTCGCCGAGGTGGAAGACGACGTCCACGTCCTCCTGTGCCAGGTGCTTGTACGCGGTGTAGTACCCCTCGTCGTACTTCTGGCAGGAGACGAGGCCGAAGGTGAGGTCGGAGACCCGGCTGTACGGCGAGGGCGCGGTGCGGGTGCGGCCGGCCGGGCTGACCCAGCGGCCGGCGCGGAAGCGGTAGAAGTAGACGTGGCCGGGGGCGAGGTGGTCCACCTCGACGTGCACGGTGTGGTGGAACTCGGGGTGGGCGGTGGCCGTGCCCCTTCTGACGACGCGGCGGAACCGTTCGTCCAGGGCCACCTCCCAGCCCACCTCGACGCGTTGCGCGGGCAGTCCGCTGTCCGCCTGGTACGGCACGGGGGCCAGGCGGGTCCACAGCAGGACGGAGTCGGACTGCGGGTCGCCCGAGGCGACGCCGAGCGTGAAGGGGTCGTCGGTGAGCCGCGCGGCGTCCAGTTCGGCGGCGCTCGCGGTGCCGGCGGCCGGCAGGTTCACGGAGAAGGCGAGCGCGGCGGCGGCGCCGGTGACGGTCAGGAAGCGGCGGCGGCCCAGATGGCGGGCGGCGGCGCGGAGTTCGGGCGCGTGCGAGGGCTGGGACTGGGCGTGCTGGTTCGCGGGTGTCATCCGTTCCTCCCCTTACGGTGGCTGCAAGGGGCATTCGACGGTCCGGGAACGACACTCGCTTGGCGCGAACATGGCGACCCCATGTCGGGAGGGTGAGGTCCGCATGATCCGCGACCCGTACGCTGCCGACTCATGAACTCCGTGAGAACCACCGACGAGGAAGCCGTCGGCGCACCGCAGATCGCCGTCGTGACGGGCGCCGGTTCCGGCATCGGCCGGGCGGTCGCCGTGGAACTGCTCACCGCGGGCTGGGCGGTGGCGCTGGCCGGCCGGCGCCCCGAGACCCTGGAGGAGACGGCCGCTCTGGCCCCCGCGGGCGCCGCGGCGCTGACCGTGCGCGCGGACGTGTCACGCCCGGACGACGTGGCGGCCCTGTTCGACGCCGTACGCGACCGCTTCGGACGCCTGGACCTGCTGTTCAACAACGCCGGGACGTTCGGCCCGGGCGGCGTGCCGGTCGAGGAACTGCCCTACGAGGCCTGGCGGCACGTGGTGGACACCAACCTGAACGGCGCGTTCCTGTGCGCGCAGGCGGCGTACCGGCAGATGAAGGAGCAGGACCCGCGGGGCGGCCGGATCATCAACAACGGCTCGATCTCGGCGCACACGCCGCGGCCCCACTCGGTGGCGTACACCGCGACCAAGCACGCGCTGACGGGCCTGACCAAGTCGCTGTCGCTGGACGGCCGTCCCTACGGCATCGCGGTCGGCCAGATCGACATCGGCAACGCGGCGACCGACATGACGGCGGGGATGCAGACCGGCGCGCTCCAGGCCAACGGGGAGACGGCACCCGAGCCGGTGATGGACGTGGCCGACGTGGCGCGCACGGTGCGGCACATGGCGCAGCTGCCGCTGGAGGCGAACGTGCAGTTCGCGACGGTCATGGCGACGGCGATGCCGTACGTGGGGCGCGGCTGAGCCGATTCATACAATCGGAATCTCAAGGTCCGCGGTATTGCGGCCGGTGGAGGGCCTATGCTCAAATCCTCTTCACCAGAACTCCACACTTGAAGCGTCGGCCTTCCACAAGGCCCTTCCGTGACGCTCCATGAACCATTCCGAGGGGGGAGGCGGCAGCCGTTCCGTCCACCGGCGCTCCGGTGGACGGAACGGCTGCCGCGCCGTTTCCCCGGCTACGCCTGACCGGTCTCGAACCGCGCGATCCGGCCGTCGTCGTTCACGGTGAAGTCCCACCGGGTGCGCATCTCGCCCCAGGTGTCGTTGCGGTAGCGGGCGATGAGGGCGCGACCGCCGTTCGACTCGTTGTCGACCTCCATGTGGCCGTTGGAGGAGAAGATCTCCTGGTCGATCCACTCGGCGAGGTCCCGGTCGGCTCCGTCGTCGGCCATGGTGGCGTCCGGTGCGAGCAGCGCGAGGAAGGCGTCGCGGTCGTGGGCGTTGACGGCGGTGACGAAGCCGCGGACGGCCGGGTCGCTGAGTCGCGTGGTCTGAATGGTCATGCCGGCCAGCGTCACACCGGCCCGCCACCCCCGCCACCGGTCCGCCACCCGAACGGCGCCCGCGACGGGCCCGCGCGAGACACCCGGGAGACGGTGTCGGGGTGAGCCGCCGCCGTCTGCGAGGGATGCGAGGGAGTCGACGTGAACTGTTACGACCGGCGCGATCTGGGCCTGCTGCTGCTCCGACTGGGTACCGGCGGCGTACTGGCCGCACACGGGGCGCAGAAGCTGCTCGGCTGGTTCGGCGGTGGCGGCATCGAGGGGACCGGCCGGGCCATGGAGGCCATGGGCTACGAGCCCGGCACGACCAGCGCGGTCATGGCCGGCCTGGCGGAGGCGGGCGGCGGGACGCTGCTCGCGCTGGGCCTGGCCACCCCGGCCGCGGGTGCCGCGGCGGCCGGCGCGATGGTGGGCGCCGCGGCGGTGCACGCCCCGAACGGCTTCTTCGCCCAGGCCGGCGGCTACGAGTACGCCGCGTCCCTCGCCCTGACCGCCACCGGCCTCGCGGTCACCGGCCCCGGCCGCCTCTCCCTCGACCACGCGCTGGGCCACGCGGTCAACCGCAACTGGATGGTCCCGGCCGCCTTCGCGGCGACGGCGGCGGCCACGGCGGTGGTCGTCGGCGCCCGCAACAAGCGGGTACGGAAGGCGGCCGAGGGCGAGCAGGAACCCCTGTTCGACTGACGTCTCGTTGCGGGAGGCAGCGGAGTACGTGGCAGGCTGCCCCGCATGAGTGACGACCGCGGCGGCGCCCCCGCCGACCCCTGGGACACCATCGACGACCTGTGCAAGTGGCTGGAGGCGGACCAGCCCGTCGGCGGCCGGGAGGGCCTGCTGCTGCGCATGCTGAAGCTGTCGGAGGAGGTCGGGGAGGTCGCCGAGGCGGTGATCGGCGCGACCGGCCAGAACCCGCGCAAGGGCACCACCCACACCTGGCAGGACGTGGAGGCGGAGCTGTGTGACGTCGTGATCACGGCGATGGTGGCGCTGCGGACGCTGACCCCCGAGGCACGGGACGTGTTCGGCCGCCATCTGGCCCGGGTGGCGGGGCGGTCGCTGGGGACACCGGGCGCCTGAGCGTGGGACGCGCCCTGCGCCACCCGATCGCGCGACGGCCCCGCGGCACGGTGTCGAGCGCCCGCGCCGCGGGGTCGCGCCGGTTCAGCCCGCGGCGCAGGAGACCGACGGCCAGGTCCAGTTGCCGTTGGCCTGGATGGTGGCGCCCCAGTTGCTGCCGCTGCCGTTGGACTTGGCGGTCAGCACCTGAGCGCTCGGGTAGTTGGCGTTCACGTTCCAGGTGGTCAGGACCTTGGCCGGGGACGGCACGTTCATCGTCACCGTCCAGGCACTGCTCCCGCTGACGGACACGTTGAGGTTGTACCGGTCCCCCCACCGCTGCCCGGCGGACAGGGTGGCGGTGCACGTACCGCCGCCACCACCCCCGCCACCACCACCGCCGCTGCCGTCGGGGGCGACCGCCCGTCCGGTCTGCGGCGAGATCATGCCGGCGCACAGGCCCTTGGCGGCCAGGGTCTGCGCGATGCGCGGAATCGCCGCGAGGGTGTTGGCGGGCCAGTCGTGCATGAGGACGACCTGGCCGTTGCCCAGCCGTGAGACGGCCTGCACGATCGCGTCGGTGCTCGCGTTGTTCCAGTCCTGGGTGTCGACGTCCCAGATCACCTCGGTCAGACCGTACTTGGCCTCGACCGCCCGCAGCGTGGCGTTGGTCTCGCCGTACGGTGGACGGAACAGCTTCGGCGTCCCGCCACCCGCGTTGGCGATGGCCGCTTGGGTCCGGTAGATCTCGGAGTCCATCTGGGCCTGACTCAGCTGGGTCATGTGCGGGTGGGTGTAGCTGTGGTTGGCGACCCACATGCCGGCATCGACCTGGGCCCGGACCAGGGCCGGGTTCTGGGCCGCGTACTGGCCCTGGTTGAACATGGTGGCCCGCAGGCCGTTCTGCCTGAGCGCGTTGAGCAGGGCCTGAGTGGTGCCGGAGGGGCCGTCGTCGAAGGTGAGCCCGACGTAGCCGTTGCAGGCTGCGGCCCGCGCCGGGGCCGCGTCGGCGGCGGCGGTGCCCGCGACGGCCAGGGCGGTGACGGACACCGCGGTGACCAGGGAGCGCCATGAGGGGCGGGGTCTGCTGCGCATGGGAAGGGGGTCCTCCTCTCTCTCCTCGTCCCCGGGGTCAGCCCGCGGCGCAGGAGACGGACGGCCAGGTCCAGTTGCCGTTGGCCTGGATGGTGGCGCCCCAGTTGTTGCCGCTGCCGTTGGACTTGGCGGTCAGGGTCTGGGCGCTCGGGTAGCTGGCGCTGGTGTTCCAGGTGGACAGGACCTTCGCCGGGGACGGCACGTTCATGGTCACGGTCCAGTTGCTGGCCCCGCTGACCGAGACGTTGAGGTTGTACCGGTCGTCCCACTTCTGCCCGGCCGACACCGTCGCGGTGCAGCCGCCACCACCACCGCCACCGCCACCACCGCCGGAACCGGTGCCGCCGACCGTGATGTTGGAGCTGCCGCTGCTCTGGTAGCCCTCGGTGGCCATGATCATGTAGTAGTTGAAGCTGCCGAGCGGCATTCCGGCCCGCGACCACGCGTCGAAGTGGTTGCCGGTGGTGATGGTGCCGCCGGTCCGCTTCGACTGCCGCACGCTCCAGTACTGGTCGAAGGTGCGGGTTCCCTCGACGGAGGGGGCGTTGTAGCGGGTGGTCTTGTAGATGTCGTAGGTGCCCCCGTCGGTGGTCACGGTGCCCTTGAACTCGCCCGTGGGCCGGTAGGTGCCCCAGTTGTCGACGATGTAGTACTCGACGAGCGGGTTCGCCGTCCACCCGTAGAGGGTCAGGTACGCGTTGCCGGACGGGTTGAAGGTGCCCGAGTACTGCACGGTCCGCCGCCCGCCGTTGCTCCAGCCCTTGCCCGCGACGAAGTTGCCGGTGTTGCGCCACGAGGTGCTGTACTGACCGCCCGACCCCATGTTCATGGAGACGGTGCCCTGGCTGTCGGTCCAGAACGAGTAGTAGTAGCCGTTGTTGGTGCCCTCCTGGTTGGTGGTGACGACCGTGTCGGCCCGGGCGGTGCCCGGCAGCAACACCGCGACCAGCGCGACCAGCGCGACGACCCACGCTCTTCTCTGCATGACGGTGCTTCCTCTCCTGGAGTTCCTGGTCCTGGAGGTTCCACGACGGCGCCAGTGTTGGCCTGCACGCGTCAAGCGTCAATAGTTTCGGTAATTATTTCGAAAGCTTCGAGAGCCGGATTGGCTCGATCCAAGGGACGTATGAGCAGCTCAACCGCGACCGGAACCCCACATCGGACAGCAGCCGATTACTGAAGCACCGGCTCCGTCAGCATCCGAGTCGAAACTTTCGAACCGCCGTCCCGCGCGAGCCTCGGACGGTCAGGGCTCGTGACTCACCTCCACGACCACAGCGACCTCCCCCGCGTTGTCGTCCACACACCCCTCGCCGTCGTTGATCCGGAGCTGGACGACGCCGTCCCCGCCCGCCCGGAAGGTCTTCGCCTCCCCGATCGCGAGGACCGGCGCGTCGTCCGTGTCCGACAGGCGGGTCACCAGCGTGCCGAAGGGGGCGTCCGGTACGACTTTGCAGTCGTCGGCGAAGTCCAGGTCCCGGTCGCTGTCCGGGGCGTATCCGGCCGGGCCGGTCATCGGCATGCGCGCGCGGTCGACCGTCCACTCACCCTGCCGGGACCGCACCGTCACGGTGTCGCCCGCGCGGACCACCGCGTCGACGACCGGCTGCCAGCCCCCGTCGGCGCTCACGACCCCTTCGTACGAGGTGACCTGGGGTGCCCCGACCGGCGAGGCGCGGGAGGTCGGCGCCGGAACGGGCACTTCGGCCGCGCCCCGGTCCGCGCCCGGGTCGTCGTCCTGGAAGGGCGCAACCCCCGCGAGGAGCAGCCCGCCGCTCACGACCGCGACGAGCGCGGCAGCTCCGGCGAGTGTCCCCGCCAGCCAGCGGCCGGCGCCGCCCGTGCGTGCCGGAAGCGGTGCGGAGGTGGTTCCGGCGGTGCGTCCCGCCGTACCGCCGAGAGTCAACGGGGGCGCCGTCAGGGTGTCCCCCGCCCGTGCCGAGAACGCGGGGACGGGGCTGACGGGCACGGTGACGGCCTCGGACGGGACCGTGCCGCCCGCCGCCTCCCCCTCCGCGACGCTCCGCAGCGCCACCGCCAGCTCGTCGGCGGTGGGGCGCTCGCGCGGGTCCCTGTGCAGCAGGGCCTCGACGACGGGGCGGAGCGGGCCGAGCCTCTCGGGCAGCCGCGGCTTCCCGTACACGACGGCGTGCAGAGTCGCGGCGTGCGCGGGTCTGCGGAAGGGGGACTCCCCACCGCAGACGGTGACCAGCGTCGCCCCGAGCGACCACAGGTCGGACGCGGGGCCCGCCTCCTGCGCCGTGGCCCGCTCCGGCGCCATGTACTCGACGGAGCCCATGAGTTGAACGGCCGACGTGACGGGCTCGCCGTCCTCGTCGAGCGCGGCGATGCCGAAGTCGGTCAGCACCGCGCTCCCGTCGGGGCGCAGCAGCACGTTGGCGGGCTTGACGTCGCGGTGCAGCGCGCCGGCCAGATGGACCGCCCGGAGGGCGTCCAGCAGCTGGAGCCCGAGGCGGGCGGTGTGCTCCGGGGTGAGCGGCCCGGAACGGCTCAGGTGGGCCGCGAGCGACGGGCCGCGCACCAGCTCCATCACGATCCAGAGCCGGTCCTCGAACTCGACCAGGTCGTGCACCCCGACCACGTGGGGATGCGGCACCCGCGCGACGGCCCGCGCCTCACGGACGGCCCGGCGCATCCGGGTCCGGCGGTCCTCGTCGCCGCCGGCGGCGATGTGCAGTTCCTTTGCGGCCACCGGCCGGTCCAGCAGCTGGTCGTGGGCGCGCCAGACAACGCCCATGCCGCCCCTGCCCAGGACTTCGTGCAGCAGATAGCGGCCGGCGATCAGTCGCCCGGGCCCCCCGCCCACCTGCTGATCAGGAACGCCGGTCAGCACCGGTCCTCACATCCCTCTCGCTGAGAACGGGGGCAACAATACCGACCCCAGGGGACGGCTTTTCCTCAACCGCCCTTGTTCCACGCGCCGTTGCCCGGACATCCGCCGCCGAGGGGGCGAAAAGAGGCTGAGGGGCCCCGGCCGACCGTGCTTCGATGGGCGGCATGATGTCCGCCGACCGTCTGTCCGCCTTCGCGGCCGTGTCGTTCCTGCTGATCGTGGTCCCCGGGCCCAGCGTCCTGTTCGTGATCGGCCGGGCGCTGGCCCAGGGCCGCCGCGCCGCGCTGACCACGGTCGTGGGCAACACGCTGGGCGCGTATCTGCTCGTCGTGGCCGTCGCCCTGGGAGTCGGGTCGGTCGTGGAGCGCTCCGTCCTCGTCTTCACCGCCCTGAAGCTGGCAGGCGCCGCCTACCTGGTGTACCTGGGGGTCAGGGCGTGGCGGCAACGCGGTGCCCTGCGGGCGGCGTTCGCGGGGGACGAGCCTGCGCGGGGCGGGCTGCGCACGCTGTGGGAGGGGTTCGCGGTGGGGGTCGCCAACCCCAAGACCATCGTCTTCTTCGCCGCCGTGCTGCCGCAGTTCGTCGACCGCGCGCAGGGACACGTCGTGGTCCAGATGCTGCTGCTCGGGCTGGTCTTCAACGTCCTCGCGCTGGCCTGCGACAGCCTGTGGGGCCTCGCCGCGTCGACCGGCCGCGACTGGTTCGCCCGCTCACCCCGGCGGCTCTCCCTGGTGGGCGGAGCCGGGGGGCTCACGATGATCGGCCTCGGCGTGAGCGTGGCGGCGACGGGGCGGGAGGGCTGATCCCGCGACGCGGGGGCGGCAGACGAGTCGGGCTGTACGCCGGGTTCTGTTCCGGAGGCTCCTCGCGGGGCCTCCGGCGACGGCCATCCATCTAGGGCCGGTGTTGCCACCGGCCTCCAGCGGTCTACCCGCGGACTCGGGCGGGCAGCCCTCGAACGTCCGCGCAGAGCGCTTTTCACGGCGCTCCTCTTGACCTTGCTCCGGGTGGGGTTTACCTAGCTGCCCAGGTCGCCCTGGGCACTGGTGGTCTCTTACACCACCGTTTCACCCTTACCGGGGGCCGAAGCCTCCGGCGGTCTGCTTTCTGTGGCACTGTCCCGCGGGTCACCCCGGGTGGCCGTTAGCCATCACCCTGCCCTGTGGAGCCCGGACGTTCCTCGGGAAGTCCCGTGAGGGACTCCACGCGGCCGCCCGCCCGGCTCGTCTGCCGTGTCGACCATGGTACCGGGCGGCTGCGGCGGCTCGCTCCAGTGGTCGTCGCGGCCAGGACCGGTCCGGCGCGGCCGTTCGCGCCGCCGCTTGACCCTGTCGCAACGTCAACGTTTCTACTGGGGGCATGCGGATCGGAGAACTCGCCGACGCCGTCGGCGTCACCACGCGGACCGTGCGGCACTACCACCACCAGGGGCTGCTGCCCGAGCCGGACCGGCTGGCCAACGGGTACCGGTCGTACACGCTGCGGCACGTCGTCGTGCTGGCCCGGATCCGGCGGCTGACCGAGCTGGGGCTCGGGCTCGCCGAGGTGCGGGACGTGCTCGCGGACGAGGCCGGGAAGGAGCTGGCCGAGGTGCTGGCGGAACTGGACGCGGACCTGGCGCGGCAGGAGGCCGCGATCCGGGAACGCCGGGCGCGGCTGCGGGCCCTGCTGGAGTCGGAGGGCGGGCTGCCGCCCGAGGGGCCGGTCTCGCCGGAGCTGGCCGAGCTGTTCGCGGGGATGGGGGACGTCTCCGGTTCCCCCATGGCCGTACGGGAGCGCGAGATGCTGGCGACCCTGGAGAGCACGGTGCCCCCGGAGGAGCGGGCCGGGCTGCTGGCCTCGCTGCGCGGCGCGCTGGGCTCGCCGGATGCGGTGGCGCGGGCCCACAGGGCGTACGCGCTGCTCGACGAGCTGGTGGACGCCGGCGCCGACGATCCGCGGGTGGCGGAGGCGGCCGGGGTGCTCGCCGAGTCCATGCCGGCGGACCTGGTGCCCGAGGATGGCGTCGGCATCGACTTCGACCACGGCATCCTGCGCGCCCTGTACGCGGACTTCGCGCCGGGGCAGGCGGAGGCGATCCGGCAGGCCATGGAGATCGTGGCGAGCGGGCGGCGGCCATGACGGGCTCCTCCCTCACCTCGGTCCCGTACCTGCTGGTCCGGCACGAGCTGCGGCTGCTGGCGAGCCTGTGGCTGTGGGCGGCCCGGCGGACCCACGGGACGGCGGACGGCTCGGCCGCCTTCGGGTACGCGCGGGGGCAGGGCGCGATGATGTTCGGCTTCGCGTTCGTCTGCGTGGTCGAGTCCGTGGGGATGTCCGTGCTGCTGCGCGACTGGCCCACCGTGCACCACGTGGTGCTCGTCCTGGACGTGTACACCGTCGTCTTCGTCATCGGGCTGCACGCCGCGTCCGTGGTCCGCCCGCACGTCCTGGACCCGGGCGCCGGCACGCTGCGGATCCGCCGGGCCGTGCACGTCGACGTACGGATACCGCTGGAGCGGATCGCGTCGGTCCGCCGCGAACTGCGCGCGACGCACGAGCCGAGGGACGGCGAGCTGAACCTCGCCGTGGGCGCGCAGACGTCGGTGACCGTCGAACTCGCCGAGCCCGTCACCCACGTCACCTTCTTCGGGCGGCGGCACGAGGTCCGCGTGGTGCGCTGTCACGCCGACGACGCCGGCGGCCTCGTACGGGCCGTCAACCGGGCGCGGGAGGGGCACGCCGTACCCTGACCGGGAGCTTGGATCGAAGGAGTGCCTGTGCTTGTCCTGCTGCCGCCGTCCGAGGGGAAGGCCGCGTCCGGCCGGGGCGCCCCGCTGAAGACCGACGCGTTGTCCCTGCCGGGGCTGACCCCGGCCCGCGAGACCGTCCTCGGCGAACTCGTCGACCTGTGCGCCGGCGACGAGGAGAAGGCGCGCGAGGTGCTGGGACTGAGCGAGGGGCTGCGCGGCGAGGTCGCCAAGAACGTGGAGCTGCTGACGGCGGGGGCCCGGCCGGCCGGGGAGATCTACACCGGTGTGCTGTACGACGCGCTGGACCTGGCCTCGCTCGACGCGGCGGCCAAGCGGCGGGCGGCCCGTTCGCTGATGGTGTTCTCCGGGTTGTGGGGTGCCGTGCGGGTGACCGACCGGATCCCCTCCTACCGGTGCTCGATGGGCGTCAAGCTGCCGGGGATCGGCGCGCTGGGCGCGTACTGGCGGGCGCCGATGGCCGAGGTGCTGCCCGAGGCGGCCGGGGAGCGGCTGGTCCTGGACCTGCGCTCGTCGGCGTACACGGCGGCCTGGAAGCCGAAGGGCGAGGTCGCCGGACGGACGGCGACCGTACGGGTGCTGCACGCGCCGACCCGGAAGGTGGTCAGCCACTTCAACAAGGCGACCAAGGGGCGGATCGTCCGGAGCCTGCTGACCGCCGGGATCGCGCCGGGCGGCCCGGCGGAGCTGGTGGAGGCGCTGCGGGACCTGGGGTACGAGGTGGAGGCCGAGGCGCCCGCGAAGGCGGGGCGGCCGTGGTCGCTGGACGTGCTGGTGGACGAGATCCACTGACGTTCCGGTGGCACGACCTCCGCCTGCGTTGCGCATACCGCAACGCGCGTTGCGTGTCTTGCGTTGCGGCGGCACGATGAGCGCATGAGTTCTCCGTTGCCCTCCTCCCCCGCCACCTCGGTGCTGGACCTCGCCCCCGTCGTGCCCGTCGTGGTCGTCGACGATCTCGCCGACGCCGTACCGCTCGCCCGGGCGCTCGTCGCGGGCGGGCTGCCCGCGGTCGAGGTGACGCTGCGGACGCCGGTGGCGGTGGACGCAATCCGCGCCATCGCCGACGAGGTGCCGGGTGCCGTGGTCGGCGCGGGCACCGTCATCACGCCGGACCAGGTCGGCGACGTCGTCGCGGCGGGGGCGCGGTTCCTGGTCAGCCCCGGGTGGACGGACCTCCTGCTGGACGCGATGCGGGCGTCCGGGGTGCCCTTCCTGCCGGGGGTGTCGACCACGTCCGAGGTGGTGGCGCTGCTGGAGCGCGGGGTGCGGGAGATGAAGTTCTTCCCGGCCGAGGCCGCGGGCGGCACCGCCTACCTGAAGGCGCTCGCCGCGCCCCTGCCGCAGGCCCGTTTCTGCCCGACCGGCGGCATCGGCCCCGACTCCGCCCCGGAGTACCTGGCGCTCCCCAACGTCGGCTGTGTCGGGGGCAGTTGGATGCTACCGAAGGACGCCGTTTCCGGCCGTGACTGGGGGCGCGTGGAGGCGCTGGCCCGTGCGGCGGCGGCGCTCAGCGCAGGTGGGACGTCTCGTTGAACAGGCGGACGCTCGCGCCGCCGTCGGCGTAGTACGCGACCGCCGACAGCGAGGCCGCGGACAGCTCCATCCGGAACAGCGACTCCGGCGGGGCGCCCAGGGCGAGCCGGAGGAACGTCTTGATCGGCGTCACGTGCGAGACCAGCAGCACGGTGCGGCCCGCGTACGCCGCGACCAGCCTGTCGCGGGTGGCGGCGACGCGCTCGCCGGTCGCCGCGAAGCTCTCGCCGCCGCCGGTCGGCCGGGCGTCCGGGGAGGACAGCCAGGCGTCCAGGTCGGCGGGGTACCGCTCGCGCACCTCGCCGAAGGTGAGCCCTTCCCAGGCGCCGAAGTCGGTCTCCCGCAGGCCCTCCTCGATGGTCACGTCCAGGCCGAGGCGGTCGGCCACGATGCCGGCGGTCTCGCGGGTGCGGGCCAGCGGCGAGGCGACGATCGCCTGGACCGTGCCGCGCCGGGCCAGGCTCGCGGCCACCCTCTCGGCCTGCTCCCGGCCGACGGACGACAGGGAGGGGTCGCTGCCACCACTGCCGGAGAACCGCTTCTGCGGGGTCAGGGGCGTCTCGCCGTGCCGCAGCAGTACGAAGGTGGCGGGGGCGCCCATGTCGGGCGGTCCCCAGCCGGGGGACGCGACCGTCTTGGCCGCGCGCACGTCGGCGGCTGCGCCGGTTTCGGTGTCGGCATCGGTATCGGTGTCGGTATCGGTATCGGTATCGGCCTCGCCACCGGTGCGGGCGGCCTGGGCGACCCGCTCGCCGACGGCGGCACCGGCCGTACGGGCGGCCCCCGACCGGCGTCCGGCGGCGCCTCCCGCGTCCAGTTCCGCCGTCGACCCGGCCGGTGACCACTGCTCGCCGCGCGCGCCCGCGTCCATCGCCTCGTTGGCCAGGCGGTCGGCGTGCTTGTTGTCCGCGCGCGGGATCCACTCGTACGTCACGCGGCCCGGCGGGAAGACCCGCGCCGCCTCGGCCGCCAGCGGCTTCATGTCCGGGTGCTTGATCTTCCAGCGGCCCGACATCTGCTCCACGACGAGCTTGGAGTCCATCCGTACGTGCACGCGCGCGTCGGGGTCCAGCTCCCTCGCCGCGCGCAGTCCGGCCAGCAGCCCCCGGTACTCGGCCACGTTGTTCGTGACGACGCCCAGGTACTCGGCGGCCTCCGAGAGGGACTCCCCGGTCGCCGCGTCCAGCACCACTGCCCCGTAGCCCGCGGGCCCCGGGTTGCCCCGCGACCCGCCGTCGGCCTCGACGACGAACTCCCGCCCCCGGCCGACCGCCGGAGCATCCACCGAAGCCGCCACCGAACCGGCCCCTACAGCCCGGAGTCGGCCGTGCGCACCAGGATGCGACGGCAGTTCTCGCAGCGTACGACGGTGTCGGGCGCCGTCGAGCGGATCTCGCTCAGCTCGGTGATCGCCAGCTCCTGGCGGCACCCCTGGCAGCTGCGCTGGTACAGCTTGGCCGCGCCGACGCCGCCCTGCTGCTCGCGCAGCTTGTCGTAGAGCTTCAGCAGGTCGTCGGGGACCGAGCCGGCGATGACCTCGCGCTCCTTGGTGACCGAGGCCGCCTCGCCGTCCAGTTCCTCGACGGCCGCGTCCCGGCGCGCGGTGGCGTCGTCGATCTTCCCCTGGACCGCGCCGACCCGCTCGGTCAGCTCGGCGACCCGCTCCTGCGCGGACTCGCGGCGCTCCATCACCTCCAGGACGACGTCCTCCAGGTCGCCCTGGCGCTTGGCGAGCGAGGCGATCTCACGCTGGAGGTTCTCCAGGTCCTTCGGGGAGGTGACGGCGCCGGAGTCCAGGCGCTGCTGGTCGCGGGAGGCGCGCTGGCGCACCTGGTCCACGTCCTGCTCGGCCTTGGTCTGCTCGCGGGCGCAGTCGCTCTCCTCGGTCTGCGCGGCGACGAGCAGGTCGCGCAGCTGGGTGAGGTCCTTGGTCAGCGACTCGATCTCGGCGTGCTCGGGCAGCGACCGGCGCTTGTGCGCGAGCTGCTGGAGCCGGACGTCGAGGCCCTGGACGTCGAGGAGTCGGATCTGGTCGGCGGGCTCGGCTTTCAGTTGGGGGCTCCCATTGTGTTGGAGGTCGGGGCGGACGCCGCGTGGGCGGTCCAGGGGTCGGTGACCGTCTTCGAGACGTGGACCCTGAGGTCCCAGCCGTTGCGGTCGGAGATCTCGTCGAGCTGGGCCGCGCCCAGCTCGCACCAGGGCCACTCGGTGGCCCAGTGCGCCGCGTCGAGCAGCGCGAGGGGACTTTGGGCGCGGGCCTCGGACACGGGGTGGTGGCGGAGGTCCGCGGTGAGGAAGGCGTCGACGCCGGCCGCCCGGACGTGGTCGAAGAGGCTGTCGCCGGAGCCGCCGCTGACGGCGACCGTGCGGACGGTCGCCTCCGGGTCACCGGCGACGCGCAGGCCCTGCGCGGTGGCGGGCAGCCGCTCGGCGGCGCGGGCGGCGAACTCGCGCACGGTCAGCGGATGCTCCAGCTCGCACACCCTGCCCAGGCCGCGGCGCCCCTCGGGGTCGGCCGGGTCCGGCACCAGGGGCCGTACGACGCGCAGGTCGAGCGCGCCGGCCAGCGCGTCGGAGACGCCCGGGTCGGCGGTGTCGGCGTTGGTGTGGGCGACGTGCAGGGCGATGTCGTTCTTGATGAGCGTGTGCACCACGCGGCCCTTGAAGGTGGAGGCGGCGACCGTCGTCGTCCCCCGCAGATAGAGCGGGTGGTGGGTGACGAGCAGGTCGGCGCCGAGCTTCACGGCCTCGTCGACGATCTCCTGGACCGGGTCGACAGCGAACAGGACCCGGGAGACCTCCTGGCCGGGCTCGCCCACGACGGTCCCGACCGCGTCCCAGGACTCGGCCCGCTCGGCGGGCCACAGGTTCTCCAGCGCGGCGATGACTTCTGACAGACGGGGCACGAAGCCAAGGCTACCTGGAGGTTCTGCGCCCTTGTACCCGTCGCCGGTACCCGCCGAGGCCCCTGCCGCCGGCCCGGTCCGGCACAGCACACACGCCTCCCTCCCCTCAGGCGAATCGTTCCTGTGACACACGTACGTGTGATGGGGACGGCGGCCGGTCCCCCGCCCGCGCGTGCGAAAACTAGCTTCGTCGCCGGAGGTGACCGAACGATGACGGCCTGTGCGATCGAGCCTTCGGCGGAGTCCGGGAACAGCGGTGCCCCGCCGGCGGGCTGCACCATCACCGCGGAGGGCGCCTACGCCGCGCGCCTCGCCCGGCGCGGGGACTCCTGGTACCCGGAGCGCTGGACCCTGGACGGCCCCGAGCCGTACGCGGTGCCGCTGCCCGGCAACCAGCCCGAGGAGGCCGGCACGGAGGTGCAGCCGATGGCCGACGGGCGGGTCCTGGTGCACCGCGTCGCGGCCGGACGGCACCTCTTCTCGCTGCTGTACCCGACCGGCCCGGGCACCGGTGAGCTGCCGCTCGGCGCGGTGGAGTGCCCGCCGGACACCACCGGGCTGCGGCTGCTCCCTCCGGTGCCGGGCGGCGAGCGGGCCTACGCGCTCGCCGTCGGTCCGCGGGCGACGGTGCTGTGGCAGGTCGTGGGCGGCGCCTTCGGGCCGGAGCGGCTGGCCGAGATCCCGGGCCGCTGCTCGGGCGGGGCCTGGCTGGACCGCGCGGGCCGGATACTCGCCCTGGACCGGGAGACCGGCGGGCGGGTGAAGGCGGTCGCGGTGGACCTGGAGCGGGACGCGGAGGTGTCGCCGCTGCTGCAGATCGCCCCCGAGAGCGACGACCGCATACTGCTGGCCGACCCCGACAGCGGGCTGGTGCTGATCCGCTCGGACGCGCCCTCGCCGGGGCGGGACCGGCTCGGCTGGGGAGTGCTCGGCAGCACGCTGCCGGTGCGCTTCCCGGAGTGCCTGCGGCTGCCGGACTGCGTGGTGACGCCGGTCGCGATCCAGCCGGGGCAGGCGCTGACGCCGGAGCGGTGCGCGGTGGCGCTGCGTGTGGACGGCCCGTTCGGCAGCTGGGTCGGCGTGTGGCGGCCCGCCGAGCGGCGGGTGCGTCATCTTCCGGCGCCCGAGGGGTGGTTGACGGGGGCCGGACTGTGGACGCCGGACGGGGAGCTGCGGCTCCCGTACTCCACCCCGGAACTGCCGTGCGGGGTGGCGCGGCTGGCCCCGGGGGAAGCAGGGGACGCCGGCGACGCGGGAGGCGCCGACGATACGGAGGACACGGCTCCGGACCGGCCCGCCGAGCCGGACGGAAGGCCGGGCGGAAAGCCGGACGAAAAGGGCGAAGAGGCACCCCCTCCACCCCGCCCCGTACCCCTTCAACAGGCCCCGCTGGCGCGGCTTGTAACGAAGTAGTGCCGGTTGGCGTGGCCGCCTGGATTCGGGTCGAGGGGGGCCGGTTACACTCGCCCGGCTGTAAGAAAGATCATGTTGACGGGGTGAGTTCCTTCCGATGAACGACGCCAGCACGACCCAGCCGATGCAGGCCGACGGTGCCGACGTTTCCGAGACCGACACCGGCCACGGCAAGCACCGCGGACCGGTCGCCAGCCAGGAGGCCGCGGCGACCCCGCGGGGCCGTCACCGCAAGCCGTCCGAGGAGTCCGGGACGGCGGCCTGACGGCACGCCGAGGCACGACACACACGCATCACACGCATCACTCGCATCACACGCAGTAAGAAGCAGGCAAGCGGCCACGGCCCCGTACGTCACTCCGACGGACGGGGCCGTCGTCGTCACCCGTACCGGACGACGGTGTCGGCGAGGACCGGGGCGTCGTCCCGCTCGTCGGCGCTCACCGCCACGCGCACCGAGCCGCCGCCGTCCGGCACCACCGGCCGCCACATCCGCACCCGCAGCGTCTCCCCCGGGTACGCCACCCCGGCGAACCGCGTCCGGTACTCGCGCACCCGGGTCACGTCACCGTCCAGCAGCGTGTCGACCACCGACTTGAGCGTGGCGCCGTAGGTGCACAGCCCGTGCAGGACGGGCCGTTCGAAGCCGGCGCGCGCGGCGAACTCCGGGTCGGCGTGCAGCGGGTTCCAGTCGCCGCAGAGGCGGTAGAGCAGGGCCTGGTCCTCGCGGACCGGCAGTTCGGCGACCCGATCGGGTTCCGTGTCCGGCGGCGGTGCGGGGCGCCCGGACGGCCCCCGCTCACCGCCCCAGCCGCCTTCCCCGCGTACGAAGATCTCGGCCTCGTCGGTCCACAGCGGCCCGTCCGCGTCGGTGACGTCGGTGCGCAGCACGAGGACGGCCGCCGTGCCCTTGTCGTACACGGCGACGACGCGCGAGGCCGCGCTCGCCCGGCCGCGCACCGGGACGGGCCGGTGGGTCAGCAGGCGCTGCCCGCCGTGCAGGACGCGGGCGAGGTCGACGTCGACACCGGGCCTGGACAGCGCGCCGATCACGCCAGGGGCTCCGCCGCCCGCCACCGTCGCGAAGCTCGGCAGCACGTGCAGCCGGGACTCCAGGGTGTAGCGCAGCTCGCGGGGGTCGGTGGCGGGCAGGCCCGCTCCGATCCCGAGGTGGTAGAGCTGGACGTCCTTGTGGTCCCAGGCCAGTTCGCGGACGTGGGGCGGTGCGGCGAGTGCCGTGGCCGCGTCGATGGGCATGGCTGTCCCCTTCTCCCAGGTCCCCCCAGGCACGTGGACGGTGACCGGCAGCCACGACCGTACGGGACGCCGGCGGCCGGGACATTTGTCCTCCCGGACTCCGGACAACCGCATCTGCCGCCCACCGCCGCCGGCTCCGTAGCGTCACCGGCATGAGAACGACAGAAGGCACCGCTTCCGCCGTCTCCTTCACGCGAGCGGGCAAGGCGTACGGCGATGTGCGCGCGGTGGACGGCGTGGACCTGGAGATCACGCGCGGTGAGACGGTCGCCCTGCTCGGCCGCAACGGTGCGGGCAAGTCCACGGCGATCGCGCTGCTGCTGGGCCTGTGCCCGCCCGACGCGGGCACGGTGACGCTGTTCGGCGGGGAGCCGGAGCGGGCGGTGCGCGCGGGCCGGGTGGGGGCCATGCTCCAGGAGGCGCGGGCGGTACCCCGGGTCACCGTAGGCGAGCTCGTCGCCTTCGTGGCCGGCCGCTACCCGGCGCCGATGCCGGTCGGGCAGGCCTTGGAGCTGGCCGGGATCGAGCGGCTGGCCGGGCGTCGCGTGGACCGGCTGTCCGGCGGGCAGACCCAGCGGGTGCGGTTCGCGGTCGCGCTGGCCGGCAACCCCGACCTGCTGGTCCTCGACGAACCCACGGCGGCCCTGGACGTGGAGGCCCGGCACGCCTTCTGGCAGTCGATGCGGGCCTACGCGCGGCGCGGCAGCACCGTCCTCTTCTCCACCCACTACCTGGAGGAGGCCGAGGCGCACGCCGACCGCATCCTGGTCCTCGACCGGGGGCGGATCGTCGCGGACGGCACCGGTGACGAACTGCGCCGGGCGGCGGGCGGCAGCCGCGTCTCCTTCGACCTGGCCGGCCGGGCTACCGGCGACCTGGCGCTGCTGCCCGGCGTGCGCGCGCTGGAGATCCGCGGGGACCGGGCGCTGCTGCGCACGGAGGACTCCGACGCGACCGTGATCGCCCTCGCCGAGCGGGGCGCCATCCGCGGCCTGGAGGTCGCCCCGGCGTCCCTGGACGACGCCTTCCTGGCCCTGACGACGACGGCCGCGGAGTCCGCTGCGAAGACCTCCGCGCAGACCACCAAGGAGACGGAGCCGGTGCGATGAGGGACTACCTGCGGCTGGAGACGCGCCGCACGCTGCGCGACCCCGGCTTCGTGATCGGCGGCATCGCCATGCCGGTCCTCATGTACCTCCTCTTCACCAACCTCGGAGGCGGCGACGCGGGCGGCTGGAAGACCGGGGCGATGGTCGGCATGGCGGCGTACGGTGCGGTCGGCTCGGCCCTGAACACCGGCGGCGGGGTCGCCGAGGACCGTGCGATCGGCTGGCTGCGGCAGCTGCGGGTGACGCCGATGCCGCCGCACCAGGTGGTGGTGGGGCGCGCGCTGACGGCCTCGGTCACGGTGCTGCCCGCGATCACGGCCGTCCTCGCCGCGGGCGGCCTGGTCAACGGCGTACGGCTGGAGGCGTGGCAGTGGGCGGCGCTGGCGCTGCTGCTGTGGCTGGGGTCGGTCCCCTTCACGCTGCTGGGCCTCGGCAACGGCTACCGGCTGACCGGGCAGACCACCGGCGTGGCGAACATGGTGGCCAACCTGGGGCTCGCGGTCCTCGGCGGGCTGTGGTTCCCGTTGGCGCTGTTCCCGGAGTGGCTGCGCTCGGTGTCGGCGTACACCCCGACCAACCGCTTCGCCGAGCTGGGCACCTCGGTCGCCACGGGGCAGGCGCCCCCGGCGGGTGCGATTCTCGTACTGACGGCATGGCTGCTGGCGTTCGGGGCGTACGCCGTCCTGTCCTACCGGCGCGGCGCGGAACGCGGCTGAGCACGTGAACGACCGAGGAGAGGAGCCGAGGGCGATGAGCGGGTCCGGAAGGTGGCTGCGCAGGGTCTCGTGCCGTCTGGACGCGTGGCAGCTGGCGCGGCAGTCCGAGCCGGTGGAGGCGGCGAAGGCGGGCGAGCTGCCGGAGCGGGTCGGTCCGCCGCCCACCGGTTTCGCGCTCCTGCCCTGGCTGCTGATGGGCCTGGGCAGCCTGGCCAACATCTTCCAGGGACGGACGTCGAACCCCTGGATCGGCGGCCTGGGACTGCTGGTCTTCAACTCCCTCTACATCTACGTGGCCTTCCGCTCCTTCGACAAGGAGCGGCGCGAGTCGCCGTCGACCCGGCTGGCCCTGGCCGGCATGGCGCTGGTGACCTGCGCCCTGTCCCTGGCCTACGGCGGCAGCTGGCTGCTGTTCTTCCCGCTGCTCGGCCTCGCGGCGGGCGCGGCGCTGCGCGGCCGGTGGCTGGGCCGGTGGGGCTGGACGCTGGCCGCCGTGGCCGGGATCGTGGCGGGCGTCAAGGACGGCTGGACCGGCCTGAACATCGCCTACGGGACCTTCCTGTCCACGATGGTGACGGCCGCGATCCTGGGCCTGTCCGACGCCGTACGGGAACTGCGCGCGGCCCGGGAGGAACTGGCGACGCGGGCGGTGGCGGAGGAGCGGCTGCGGTTCTCCCGGGACCTGCACGATCTGCTCGGGCACACCCTGTCCGTGATCGTGGTCAAGTCGGAGGCGGCCCGGCGGCTGGCACACCGCGACCTGGACGCCGCGCTGACCCAGATCGGCGACATCGAGGCGGTCGGGCGTCAGGCGCTGACGGAGGTCCGGGAGGCGGTCACCGGATACCGGGAGGGCAGCCTGGGGACCGAGCTGGACCGGGCCCGTTCGGCGCTGGCCGCGGCGGACGTGGAGCCGGTGGTCCTCCGCTCGGGACCGCCGCTGCCTCCGCAGGCCGAGGCGCTGCTGGGGTGGGTGGTGCGGGAGGCGGTCACCAACGTCGTACGGCACAGCGGGGCGAGCCGGTGCGAGATCGCGGTGTCGGGCGGCGCGGACCGGGTCCGGCTCACCGTCACGGACAACGGCACGGGCGCCGCCGGCCCCACCCAGGGTCCGGGCACCGGTCTGACGGGCCTGACGGAACGCCTCCACACGGCCGGCGGCTCGCTGACCGCGGGCGTGGAGCCGCGGGGCGGCTTCGCGGTGACGGCGGAACTTCCGGTTCCGCAGAAGGAGAGGCCGGTGGGGGCGTCGGCGCCCTAACCTGGCCCTGTGACCGACGAGTCTTCCCCCGTGACCGACACTCCTCCCCGCCCCCGCCCCATCCGCGTCCTCCTCGCCGAGGACCAGGGCATGATGCGCGGCGCGCTCGCGCTGCTGCTCGGGATGGAGGAGGACATCGAGGTGGTCGCGCAGGTGTCGGCCGGCGATGAGATCGTCTCCGCCGCGCTCGCGCACCGGCCGGACGTCGCCCTGCTCGACATCGAACTGCCGGGCCGCAGCGGCCTGGACGCCGCCGCCGAACTGAGGGAGCGGGTGCCCGGCTGCCGGGTGCTGATCCTGACCACGTTCGGCCGTCCCGGGTACCTGCGGCGGGCCATGGAGGCGGGCGCCGCCGGTTTCCTGGTGAAGGACGGCCCGGTGGAGGAACTGGCCGGTGCCGTCCGCCGGGTGCTGGGCGGTGAGACGGTCGTGGACCCCGTACTCGCCGCCGCCGCGCTCAGCGCGGGGCCCAGTCCGCTCACGGCCCGGGAGTGCGACGTGCTGCGGGCCTCGGCGGACGGGGCGACCGTCGCCGACGTGGCCGGGGTGCTGCATCTCTCCGAGTCGACGGTGCGCAACTATCTCTCGGCGGCCATCGGCAAGACGGCTACGCGCAACCGGGCGGAGGCGCTGCGCGAGGCTCGGCGGCAGGGGTGGGTCTGAGGAGGCCTCGTGGGTGGTGGGCCGGCTCTTCGGGTGCGGGCCGGTGGGGGTTGTTCGCGCAGTTCCCCGCGCCCCTTCGGGGCGCTCACTCCGAGGCGCTCATGCCGTGGTGGGCTTTGGCTTTCCGGCCGGTAGCCAGGCCCACATGAGGAGGGCGGCGGCGGTCAGGACCGCCGTTCCCGTGCGGAAGACCAGGGCGTAGCCGTCGGTCAGGGCCACCGGGCCGGCGTGCTCTCCGCCGGACCTCGCCGCCGCGATCGTGGACATCACCGCGAGGCCCAGTGAACCGCCCATCGTGCGGGAGGTGTTGACCAGGCCGGAGACCAGCCCCGCGTCGCCGGGTGCCGCGCCGGAGATGGCCAGGGAGGCCAACGGCGTCGCCGCCATGCCCGCGCCCAGCATCATCAGCACGCCGGGGATCATGATCGCCGTGAGGAAGCCCCCGTCCGCGGTCATCGTCGACTGCCAGCCGAAGCCCGCCGCCGCCACGAGCGTGCCCAGCACGGCCACGTTCCGCGCCCCGAGCACCGGCATGAAACGCGGCGCCGCCTTGGACCCGAGGATCACCGCCAGCGAGCTGGGCACCAGCGCCAGACCGGCCTCCAGCGGGGTGTAGCCCAGCACGTTCTGCGCGTACAGGGTCATGAAGAACCACATCGAGAACATCGACGAGCCGGACACCAGCATCGCCACGTTCGCCGACGCCACCGACCGCAGCCGCAGCAGCCCGAGCGGCATCAGCGGCGCCGCCGTCCGCGCCTCGACGAGGAGGAACAGCCCGAGCAGCGCGAGCCCGGCGAGCAGGGGCACCAGCGTCGCCGTCGCCGTCCAGCCCTCGGACTCGGTCTGCGAGATGCCGTAGGCGAGCGTGGCCAGGCCGACGGTCACCAGCAGCGCGCCCGGCAGGTCGAGGCGCCGCCGCGCCGCGCCCCGGCTCTCGGTCAGCCACAGCACGGCGCCGGCCAGCACGACCGCGCCCACCGGCACGTTGATCAGCAGCACCCAGCGCCAGGACAGCCCGTCCACCAGGGCGCCGCCCACCAGTCCGCCCGCGGCGCCGCCCCCGGCGCCCACGGCGGTCCAGGTCGCGATCGCGCGGGCCCGCGCGGCGCCCTCCGGCACCGCCGCCGTCAGGATCGTCAGCGTCGAGGGCGCGAGCACCGCCGCGCCCAGGCCCTGCACGGCCCGCGCGGCCAGCAACTGCCAGCCCTCCTGCGCCAGGCCGCCGCCCAGTGAGGCCAGGGTGAACAGCCCGAGCCCGACGAGGAACATCCGCTTGCGCCCGTACAGGTCACCGGCCCGTCCACCGAGCAGCATGAACCCGGCGAAGGCGATGGCGTAGGCGTTGACCACCCACTGGAGGCCCTGCGCGCTCAGCCCGAGGTCGGTGCGCATGGACGGCAGGGCGACGTTGACGACGGACACGTCGAGCACGACCAGGAACTGTCCGGCACAGGCCAGGGCGACGACCAGCCAGGTCGGGGGCGTGCGGCGGGTGGAGGTCCGGGCGGTGGCGGCGGAGACGGGGGAACTGGTTGCTTCGGGCATGGGTGTCATGGTCTCAACGGCAGCCCGGTCCGTACATCGGAATTTGGTCCCGGACCGGCCGGGGTGCCGGGCCTAGGTCCTCGGACCCAGGCGCCGCGGACCCGGACGAGACCAAGAGAAGGTCAAGAATTCATTAGGGACCCGAAGCAACGGAATAGTTGCCCCGGCTGACGAGGTTCATCCTGCAGTCATCCCGCACGCACCGGCATCACGCACAGTCGTACGGCACCGCCATCACGCACACCCGTACCGAACCGCATTTCGACGCCCCCCGGCCTGGAGGCCCCACCCCATGTCCCACACGACGACCGACGAACCCACCCGGAGTGCGAGCGGGGCCACCGTCCCGGTACTCGCCTTCGCGGGCATCGTCGTCGCGGTGATGCAGACCCTGCTCGTCCCCGTCATCAAGGACCTGCCCGCGCTCCTGGACACCAGCCCCAGCAACGCCACCTGGGTCCTGACCTCGACGCTCCTGTCCGGCGCCGTGGCCACGCCGATCATGGGACGTCTCGGCGACCTGTTCGGCAAGCGCCGGATGCTGATCGTCAGCCTCTCGGTGATGGTGGTGGGCGCGCTGATCAGCGCGTTCACCGACGCGCTGATCCCGATGATCGTCGGCCGCACGCTCCAGGGCGTCGCGATGGGCGCGATACCCCTCGGCATCGGCCTGATGCGCGACATCCTGCCCCGCGAGCGGCTCGGCTCGGCGATGGCGCTGATGAGCTCCTCGATCGGCGTCGGCGGCGGTCTCGCGCTGCCCGCCGCGGCCCTGGTCGCCCAGCACACCGACTGGCACACCCTGTTCTACGGCGCCGCCGGCCTCGGAGTGCTCTCCATCGCCCTGACCCTGCTGGTCGTACCGGAGTCCCCGCTGCGCGCCAAGGGCTCCTTCGACCTGCCGGGCGCGGCCGGTCTGACCGCCGGTCTGATCCTCTTCCTCCTGCCGATCACCAAGGGCAGCGACTGGGGCTGGTCGTCGCCCACCACGCTCGGCCTGTTCGCCGCCGCCGTCGTGGTCCTGTTGCTCTGGGGCCTGATGGAGCTGCGCGTCGCCGCCCCGCTGGTCGACCTGCGCACCACGGCCCGCCGCGAGGTCCTGCTCACCAACCTCGCCTCGATCATGGTCGGCGTCTCCTTCTTCGTCATCTCCCTGGTCCTGCCGCAGCTCCTCCAGCTGCCCGCCGAGACGGGCTACGGCCTCGGGCAGTCGATGGTCGTCGCGGGCCTGTGCGTGGCGCCGCTGGGCCTGACGATGATGTTCACGGCGCCGGTGTACGCCCGGCTGTCCGCCCGCTACGGCCCCCGGACCACCCTGATCATCGGCCTGCTGATCATCGGGATCGGCTACGCCGGCGGCCTCGGTCTGATGAACGCCGCCTGGCAGACCGTCATCACCTCGGTGCTGATCGGCGCTGGCATCGGCCTCGCCTACTCCTCGCTGCCGGCGCTGATCATCGGCGCGGTCCCGGCCTCGGAGACGGGCGCGGCCAACGGCCTCAACACCCTGATGCGGTCCATCGGTACGTCGGTGTCGAGCGCCGTGATCGGCATGGTGCTCGCCAACAGCTCGAACGACGTGGGCGGCGTCGCCGTCCCCACCATGCACGGCTTCCGGGTCTCCTTCCTGATCGCGACCGCCGCGGTCGCCGTCGGCCTGGCACTGGCCTTCTTCCTCCCCCGCCGCCGCCCGTCCACGGCCACGCAGCTGCGCGCGAGCAGCGAGGAGGACGCGAACCTGGCCCGCGCCGAGCAGGCGCTCGCCGGAGAGGCCGTCGCCGGTGAGTCGCCGCGCGGCTTCCGGGGCCGGGTGCTGGCCGCCGACGGCGCTCCCGTCGCCCGCGCCAAGGTCACGCTGATCGACCGGCACGGCCGGCAGGCGGGCGCGACCCTCTCCGCCGGGGACGGCAGCTACGCCTTGGCCGTCCCCGCGCGCGGCCCGTACGTACTGGCCGCCCGCGCCGCCGGACACGGCCCGCTCGCCCACGCGGCGACCCACGGCGGCGACCACGAGGTCGACCTGGACCTGTCCCTGCCGGGCGAGACGGTCCCCGCCTGACCCGCACGCCGTCACCCCCTCACCGCACCCCCTGCCGCACGCCCGGCAGGGGGTGCGGGCCGACGGGGCGCCGCACCCGCACCGGCCGGGCGGGACTCTCCCCACCGGGCCCACAGAAAACGCGTCCCCTTCCCCGCTGGTCCGGCAGGCGCACACGCCCCCTTCCCCGCCGAGCCCACAGGCGCACGCGCCCCCCTTCCCCGCCGAGCCCACAGGCGCACGCGTCCCCCGTTCCCGCCGCACCCCCGGCCCGCCACCCGGCAGACGCTGCACGCAGCAGGGCGCCCCGCACCGGCTTGGCGGGACGCCCCGCGCCCGCCCCACCGGCTCACGCTCCCCCCACCCCCCCCACCCCGGCGGCTCGGCGGCTCGGCGGAGTCCTCCCGGCCCGGCCCGCACACCCCGCTCCCCGCCCGCACCCCCCGCCCGGCCCCCGGCACGGAGTACGGCAGCATGGGCGCCGAACCGCGCCGCCGCCCGGCGCCCCGTGCCACCGAGAGGACCCGCATGTCCGCGCCGCCCGCCCCCGACGCCCTGGCCGCCTTCGAGGCCGCCAAGGGGTTCATGCCCGTGCACGAGGGCCGCGCGCTGTACGCCGCCGCCGTGGAGGCGGGCGGGCTCGGGCTGCCGCTGCTGGAGGTCGGCACGTACTGCGGGCGCTCCACCGTCCTGCTCGCCGACGCGGCCCGTCGGGCCGGGGTCACCGCGCTCACCGTCGACCACCACCGGGGCAGCGAGGAGCAGCAGCCGGGCTGGGACTACCACGACCCGGAGACGGTCGATCCCGAGCTGGGCGTCATGGACACCCTCCCCACCTTCCGCCGCACCCTGCACCGGGCCGGTCTGGAGGAGCACGTGGTCGCCCTCGTCGGCCGCTCGCTCCAGGTCGCGGCCCTCTGGAACTCCCCCCTCGGCCTCGTCTTCGTCGACGGCGGCCACACCGACGAGCACGCGAACGCGGACTACGAGGGCTGGGCACCGCACGTGGCCGACGGCGGCCTCCTCGTCATCCACGACGTCTTCCCGCACCCGGCCGACGAGTTCACCGGGCAGGCCCCGTACCGCGTCTACCTCAGGGCCCTCGCCTCCGGCGCCTTCACGGAGGTCTCCGCGACCGACTCGCTGCGCGTCCTGCGGCGAACGGGCGCGGGGATCTGAGGGCACGGTTAGAGTCGCTGACGTGTCGTACACAGGCCCCGATTTCGAACCTCCCCGGCCCCGTCGCTCCCCGCTGCGCCGCCCGCTCACCGTGGCGGTCGCCGCGCTGGTGCCCGGGGCGCTGCTCGGCTGGGGGGTGTACGCGGCGGTCGGCGGCTCCGACGGCGGCGGGGACGCGGCCGGCGCGCGGACATCCTCGGCGGCACCCTCCGAAGGCGCGGCCTCCGCGAGCGACGACGCCAAGAAGCCCGCGGACTCCTCCCCCTCCGCCACCGGGAAGCCGACCGCGTCCTCCTCCCCCTCCAAATCTGCGCCCGCCGGGGCCTCCGGGCCGCTCAAGGGGAAGGTCGTCGTCATCGACCCCGGCCACAATCCGGGCAACTTCCAGCACACGTCCGAGATCAACCGGAAGGTGAACGTCGGCACGCACTGGAAGGAATGCGACACGACGGGCACCGCGACCAACGCGGGCTACCCGGAGGCGAAGTTCACCCTCGACGTCGCCCACCGGCTGCGCACGCTGCTGGAGGAGCAGGGCGCCACGGTGAAACTGACGCAGGACGGCGACCGTTCGTACGGCCCCTGTGTGGACGAGCGGGCCCGGATCGGCAACGAGGCGGACGCGGACGCCGCGATCTCGATCCACGCCGACGGGTCGGGGACCGGCAACCGCGGCTTCCACGTGATCCTGCCGGGCGCGGTGCACGACGGCGACGCGGACACCCGCCCCATCGTCGCGCCCTCCGCCGAACTCGGCGAACGCGTCGCGGGCAACTTCGTGCGCGCCACGGGAAGCGCGCCGTCCAACTACGTGGGTGACGGCACCGGTCTGGTCACGCGCACGGACCTGGGCGGTCTCAATCTGTCAACGGTTCCCAAGGTGTTCATCGAGTGCGGCAACATGCGTGACGACAGGGACGTGGCCCTGCTGACCAGCGGCACGTGGCGGCAGAAGGCGGCGCAAGGGATGTCTGAGGGAATCGTGAGTTTCCTGCGCGGGTAGTGATCAGCGTTCCCATCCCTGCGGACAGCCCCAACGTGCGGACGATAGTGTCGTCCGTACGATGAGGGGCCACCCCCGCGCTTCACACCGGAACCTTTCGGCGCCATCGTGACAGCGACGCCTCTATTGACGACGAGACGACCTACGAAGGACCTGAAGTGAATATCCGCTCCCTCACTCGAGGCGACGGCGTGGTGATCGGAGCAGCGGTTCTGCTGTTGATCGCGTCGTTCCTCGACATCTACTCGTTCGACGATGCCCCGGACAGCGCCGACATCCCCAGCCTGTGGGGCAGTGGGCCGGTCGTGCTCGGTGTCGTCCTGGCGGGCGTCATCGGCGCCGCGCTCATCGTGGTGGCCCGCGCGATGCCGCAGCCCAAGAAGGTGGCCGGTCTCGACCTCGGCCAGTTCGGCATCGCCTTCACGGTCTTCGCGGCCTGGAGCGCACTCGGCAACATCTTCGACCCGGCGGGCGCGTTCGACGGCGAGGGTGGCGTCATCGACGAGTTCGGGGCGGGCCTGGGCCTGATCCTCGCCCTCATCGCCACGCTGGTCATGGCCGCCGCCGCGGTGGCCACGCCGCTGGTCCCCGCCCTCAAGGGCGCCCTGATCCCGGCCGCGCGTCCGGCGGCGCCGCAGCCCTACGGCGGCCAGCCGCAGGGCGGTTACGGCTACCCCGGCGCGCAGCAGCAGCCGTACGGCGGCCAGCCGGGCCAGCCCGGTCAGCCGGGTCAGCCCTTCGGCGGTCAGCCGCAGCCGGGTCAGGCCCCCCAGCCGCAGCCGCAGGCCCCGCAGCAGGCCCAGGCGCAGGCGCAGCCGGCCGGGGACTTCTCCCCGTTCTGGTTCGCCGTGCCGGTGCCGCGTCCGCTGTTCGCGGAGGACGGCTCGCCCACGCCGATCGCCGAGCTGGCGCCGGGCACCTGGTACCTGGCCGTCGAGCAGCGCGGTGCCAACCTGGTCGCGCAGACGCAGGACGGCCGCCGCGGCGTCCTCCAGGACACCTCGGGCATCCAGCGCGGCTGACCCGCCCGCCCCTCAGGCACCTCAACGGCCCTCCGCCCGGACCCGCTTCCGGACGGAGGGCCGTCGCCGTAGGTTTCCGCCGGGCTTCCGGGGCCATACGCAAGGCATGTCTAGATCTCACGGTTCCAGTTCCGCGGGCAGGGCCATAGCCGTCGTCGCCGACATCATGGCCTTCATCCTCGGCCTGTGGATTCTGATGTACCTGTTGGACGCCAACCGGGCCAACGACCTGGTCCAGTTCGTCCATGACGCGGCCAACTGGCTGGCCGGCTGGTCGCGTGACCTCTTCACCTTCGACGAGGACTGGGCCCGCGTGGTCGCCGGTTACGGCCTGGCCGCGGTGGTCTACCTCTTCATCGGCCACGCCATCGCCAACCGCGTCGGCCGCCGCTGAGCCCTCGGACGCAGACGTCCCGGTCCAGACCCCGGCTGGTCGCGAGACCCGGGGGTCTGGGGGGCACCCCCAGAAAACACAGCACCTTCGACGAGGACTGGGCCCGCGTGGTCGCCGGCTACGGCCTGGCCGCGGTGGTCTACCTCTTCATCGGCCACGCCATCGCCAACCGCGTCGGCCGCCGCTGAGCCCTCGTCTTCGACGAGAACCCGACCGGGTGTGGCGCCGCGGCGTGCTCAGACGCAGCAGTCCGGGTCCAGGCCCCTCGGCAGGTGGTCGCCGGAGAAGACCTGGCAGGTGGCCTCGTGGCCGCCGAGGGCGGCGACGGCCAGGAGCAGGGAGCCGGCCGTCCAGGTGGTGAGCTCGCGGGGCCAGATGGCCTGGTCCTCGAAGACGTAGCCCGTCCAGTACAGGCCGCTGTCGGGGTCGCGCAGGTGCTGGATGGACTGGAGGATCTCCAGGGCGTGGTCGGACTCGCCCACCGCCCACAGGGCGAGGGCGAGTTCGGCCGACTCGCCGCCCGTGACCCAGGGGTTGGGGACGACGCAGCGCACGCCGAGGCCGGGGACGACGAAGCGGTCCCAGCTCTCCTGGATGCGGGACCTGGCCTCCGTGCCGGTCAGCGCGCCGCCCAGCACCGGGTAGTACCAGTCCATCGAGTACCGGCCCTTGTCCAGGAACCGCTCCGGGTGACGCCGGATGGCGTGCCGCAGCGCGCCCGCCGCCAACTCCCAGTCGGGCTGCGGCTCCTCACGCTGCTCGGCGATCGCGAGGGCGCAGCGCAGCGCGTGGTGGATGGAGGAACTGCCGGTCAGCAGCGCATCCTTGGTGTCCGTGCCGTCCTCGTCGCGGCGCCAGCCGATCTGCCCGCCGGGCTGCTGGAGCCGCAGCACGAACTCGACCGCCGCATGGACGACGGGCCACATCCGCTCCAGGAACGTGTCGTCGCCGGTGGCGAGGTAGTGGTGCCAGACGCCTACGGCGATGTAGGCGACGAAGTTGGTCTCCCGGCCCCGGTCGGTGACGTCGGCGAAGTCCCCGTCGGCGTAGGCGGCGTACCAGGAGCCGTCCGCGTTCTGGTGCCGGGCCAGCCACGCGTACGCCCGCTCGGCGGCCTCGTGCTCGTCGGCCGCGTCCAGGGCCATCGCCGCCTCGACGTGGTCCCAGGGGTCGAGATGGTGCCCGCGGAACCACGGGATCGCCCCGTCCTCGCGCTGCACGGCGAGGATGCCGCGGACGGTCCCGGCGGCCTCGGCGTCGGTGAGGACGCCAGGCAGGACGAGGTGCTCGGTGCGGGGCGTGCGAGGGCTGCGGGGCGATGTCACGCGGCGTCCACCGGCGGCAGGTGCGGCTTGGTCGCGTACGCCACGAAGCTCTTGCCGATCAGCGGGTTCAGCGCCTGCTCGGCGACCCGCGTCGCCAGCGGCTTCTTCATGATGTCCCAGACCAACAGCTTGTGGTACGCCCGCACCGGCAGCGCCTTGTCGTTGTCGACGCCGAACGCGCACTTCAGCCACCAGTACGGCGAGTGCAGCGCGTGCGCGTGATGGCTGCCGTACGGCCGCAGCCCCGCCTCGCGGATCCGGGCGAGCAGCTGGTCGGCCTTGTAGATGCGGATGTGGCCGCCCTCGACCTCGTGGTACGCGTCGGAGAGGGTCCAGCAGACCTTCTCGGGGCCGTAGCGCGGGACGGTGACCGCGATGCGGCCGCCGGGCCTGAGCACCCGGACCATCTCGGCGAGGACGCCCTTGTCGTCGTGGATGTGCTCCATCACCTCGGAGATGATGACCACGTCGAAGGACTCGTCGGGGAAGGGCAGGGCCAGCGCGTCGCCCTCCATCGCGGTGGCGGTGGCGCCGGCCGGGACCTCGCCGGCCTCCTCCATCGCCGCGAACCACTTGGCGACCTCGCGGATTTCCTCCGCGTTCCGGTCCAGCGCGACGACCCGGGCCCCGCGCCGGTAGCACTCGAACGCGTGCCGGCCGGCGCCGCAGCCGAGGTCCAGTACGCGGTCGCCGGGGGCGAGCGGGAACCGGGAGAAGTCGACGGTCAGCACGTGGCCCTGCTTTCGGGGTAGACGCCGGTGTCACTGGTGGTGGTCGGGGTCGCGGGGGCGGGCCTCGGGGTGGCCCGGTCGGGGCCGACGGCCTCGCGGTAGCGGGCGACCGTGCCCTCGGCGGCGCGGGCCCAGGTGAAGTGCCGCAGCACGCGCTCGCGTCCGGCCGCGCCGAGCCGCACCCGCAGTTCCCGGTCGCCGAGCAGCCGGTTCAGGCCGGCGGCCAGCGCGTCGGCGTCGCCCGGCGGCACCGCGAGGCAGGTCTCCCCGTCGGGTCCGGCGACCTCGGGGACGGCCCCGCCGGTGGTGGCCAGCAGCGCCGTGCCCGTCGCCATCGCCTCGGCGGCCGGCAGCGAGAACCCCTCGTACAGCGACGGCACGCACGCCACCTCCGCCGACCGCACCAGGTCGACGAGTTCGGCGTCGGAGATGCCCTTGACGAACTCGACGGCGCCTTCGAGGCCGTACCGCGTGATCGCCTGCGCGACGGGCCCCTCCGCGGGCCGCTTGCCGACGACGACGAGGTGCGCCCGCGGGTGCTCGGTGCGGGCCTTGGCCAGCGCCTCGACCAGGAAGACCAGGCCCTTGAGCGGCACGTCCGCGCTGGACGTGGTCACGATCCGGCCCGGCACCCGGGGCACCGACGGGTCGGGCGAGAACAGGTCGGTGTCGGCGCCGATGTGGACGACGTGGATCCGGTCGTCCCGTACGCCGAGGTGGTCGACGATCTCCTGGCGGGAGGTGCCGGAGACGGTGAGCACGGAGGGCAGGCGGCGCGCGACGCGCTTCTGCATGCGGGTGAAGGCGTACCAGCGGCGCACGGAGTACCGGCGCTTCCAGCCGTCGGCGGCGTCGAGTTCCAGTTGCCGGTCGACGGTGATGGGGTGGTGGATGGTGGTGACGAGGGGCGCGCCGACGTCGCCGAGCAGTCCGTACCCGAGCGTCTGGTTGTCGTGCACGACGTCGAAGTCGCCGCGTCGGGCGCGCAGATGGCGGCGGGCGCGCAGCGAGAACGTCAGCGGCTCCGGGAACCCGCCGGTCCACATCGTGCCGACCTCGAGCGCGTCGATCCAGTCGCGGTACTCGCCGCGGCCCGGGGTGCGGAAGGGGTCGGGCTGGCGGTACAGGTCGAGGCTGGGCAGCTCGGTGAGGGAGAGCCGGTCGCCGGCCGTGGGGTGCTCGTCCAGGACCGGATAGGGCTGGGCGCCGACGACCTCGACCCGGTGGCCGAGGCGGGCCAGTTCGCGCGAGAGGTGGCGGACGTAGACGCCCTGGCCGCCGCAGAACGGGTTCCCCTTGTAGGTGAGGAGGGCGATGCGGAGCGGTCGCAAGCCGTCGGCGGCGGGCTCCGGACGGGGACCCGTCCCACTGGCCTCAGCGGTCACTCCCGGGCCCCCTTCTCACTGCACTGTCCCGCGACACTACGCCGGGACGTTAATCTAGAACAAGTTTCAGACTTGATCGTCAGAGGCTCCGAATCTACCGGCAGGTAGCGGAGCTGGGACGAGTGGATCAGGTGATTCACGCCACGGCGCGGCACTCCGCCGGGCTACCGTGCCGGACGGACTGCGGGGAGAAGGTGACCAAGGTGGACAACCCGGAAGTGGAAGCAACTGCTCCGCGGCACCCCTCCCCCTCTCTCGCCTCTTCCCCTCCGCTCACCGAGCGGCAGCGGGAGCGCCGTCGCCGCATCCTGCACGCGACCGCCCAGCTGGCCTGCCGGGGCGGCTTCGAGGCCGTGCAGATGCGCGAGGTCGCGGAGTCGTCGCAGGTGGCCCTCGGCACGCTGTACCGGTACTTCCCGTCCAAGGTGCATCTCCTGGTCGCCACCATGCACGACCAGTTGGAGCGGCTGCACGCCACCCTGCGCAAGAGCCCGCCGGCCGGCGACACGGCCGGTGACCGGGTGGCCCAGACCCTGATGCGGGCCTTCGGCGCGCTGCAGCGCGAACCCCGGCTGGCCGAGGCGATGGCCCGCGCCCTGACCTTCGCCGACCGCAGCGTCTCCCCCGAGGTCGACCAGGTCTCCCGGCAGACCACCGCGATCATCCTGGACGCGATCGGCGGCATGGAGGACGCGACGCCCGCCCAGCTCTCCGCGGTCCGCGTCATCGAACACACCTGGCTCTCCACCCTGATCACCTGGCTCGCCGGCCGCGCCTCCCTCGCCCAGGTCCGGGCCGACATCGAGACGGTGTGCCGCCTGATCGACCTGACGGAGGCGGAGCCCGGGCGGACGGCGGCGCCCGTGTGAGAGGGCGCACCGCCCCTCGGCCCGCCGGGGGCGCCGGGTAAAGTGGCGGCGTCGTCATCACCCGTACGGGGGGAAGCCGGTGCAATTCCGGCGCTGACCCGCAACCGTGAACCGCCCGCGCCCGCCCAGGGACCTCCGCGGACGGCAGCCGGAATGCCCCGCGCGGACGTGACCGGCTCACGTGCCCGGCGCCCGCCGGAGCACGGGCACCGTCGAGGCATACGGGGCCGAGCCGCCGGGGGTGCCCCGTGCTGCCCGGTCCCGCACAGGGAAAGGCACCCGCCGATCATGAACGTCCGCCGTCGAGGCAGCGCCGCGGTCCTGGCCGCCGCAGCAGTGATCGGCGCCGCCGCCGCGCCCGCGGTCGCCGCCGACCCCTCACCGTCCGCCTCCGCGTCCAAGCCGGCGGCCCTGTTCGGCACCGGCGACCCCCAGTTCGACGGCGTCTGGCGCCAGTCGTTCGCGCTGCTCGCGCAGGACACCGTGGGCGTGATCCCGTCGCCGAAGGCCGTGGAGTGGCTCACCGGCCAGCAGTGCGCGAACGGCTCCTTCGCCCCCTTCCGCGCCGATCCCGCCAAGGCGTGCGACGCCAAGACCATGGTCGACACCAACCAGACCGCCGCCGCGGTCCAGGCGCTGTGGGCCGTCGGCGGACACGGCGACGTCGTCGAGGACGCCCTCGACTGGCTGAAGTCCGTGCAGAACAAGGACGGCGGCTGGGGCTACTCCCCCGGCGGACCCAGCGACGCGAACTCCACCTCCCTCGTCATCGGCGCCCTGACCGCCACGGAGACCGACCCCACGAAGGTCACCAAGGACGGCAAGTCCCCGTACGACGCCCTGCTGACCTTCGCCCTCCCCTGCGCCAAGGACGACGGCGCCTTCGCCTTCCAGCCCGACAAGGACGGCAAGCTGCTCCCCAACGCCGACGCCACGGCCGCCAGCGTCCTCGGCTCGCTCGGCAAGGGCCTGGTCACCGGGCCCGGCAAGAAGGTGGCCGCCGCCACCTGCGGTGACGAGCCCGACCGTGCGCAGGCCGCCGCGAACGGCGCGGCGTACCTCGCCGGCGCCGTCGACAAGGACGGCCACCTCAAGTCCGCCCTCGGCGGCTCCCCCGACCAGCCCGACTACGGCAACACCGCCGACGCGGTCGTCGCGCTCGCCGCGCAGGGCGGCGCGGACCAGGCGGCCGAGCCGCTGGCCTGGCTGGAGAAGAACGCCGCGAAGTGGGCGAAGGAGAGCGGCCCGTCCGCCTACGCCCAGCTGATCTTCGCCGCCCACGCCACGGGCACCGATCCGCGCGACTTCGGCGGCACGGACCTGGTGGCGGGGCTCAACGCGACGGGGCCGGCACCCCAGGGAGCGAGGACGGGCGACTCCGCCACGGCGAGCGACCAGGCCGCGGACGAGAACGAGAACAACGACGACTCCGGCTTCGGCGTCTGGTGGTTCGTCGGCGTCTGCCTGGTCTTCGGCATCGGCATCGGCTTCCTGCTCAGCGGCCGCAACAAGAAGCGGCAGCCGTGACCCGCCGCGTCGTCCTCCTCTTCCTGGCCGCGTTCCTGCTGATCGGGAGCGCGGGCCAGGCGCAGGCCGCCGGGTACCGCTACTGGTCCTTCTGGGACCGCGACGGCGACCAGTGGGTCTACGCCACCCAGGGCCCGTCCCTCGTCCGTCCCTCGGACGGCGACGTCCAGGGCTTCCGCTTCGCGGTGAGCGCGGACTCGGACGACGCGGCCAAGCCGCGCGGCGCCGCGGACTTCGCGTCGATCTGCGCGAAGACCCCGGCCGAGGACGGCAGCAAGCGCGTCGCCCTCGTCCTCGACTTCGGTACGGCGGCCGACGCGCCGTCCGGCGAGACCCCGCCGCCCCGGCGCACGGCCTGCGCGCAGGTCGCTCCGGACGCCACGACGGCCGACGCCCTGGCCGACGTCGCCGGCCCGCTCCGCTACAACACCAGCGCGCTGCTGTGCGCGATCGGCGGATACCCGAAGGCGGGCTGCGGCGAGCAGGTGTCGCAGGAGGCCGACCCGACGGCCACCGGATCCCCGGACCAGCAGGCCACCCAGGACGACGGCACCGACGACGGCCCGTCCGTCGGCCTGATCGCGGGCATCGCGGTGGTGGCGGCCCTGGCCGGGGCAACGGCCTGGCAGGCGAGGCGGCGCAGGAATGCCCCGTAACGGGCAACCTGCCGAGCCGTCCGCGGACAGTCGTGCCGTTGAGGCGGCGCCCGTCCCGCAGAGAGGCGGCACCCGGCAAGCGCCGGCAGGCGCACCCACCCACCGCCACCGGCGCACCGCACCCCTCCACCCCGGCGCCTGGTGGCTCTGGGCCCTCTCCCTCGGTACCGCCGCCACCCGCACCACCAACCCCCTGCTCCTCGGCCTCCTCGTCGCCGTCTCCGCCTACGTCGTGATCTCCCGCCGCCCCCACGCCCCCTGGTCCCGTTCCTACGGCGCCTTCGTCAAGCTGGCCCTGGCCGTCCTCGTCATCCGCCTCCTCTTCACGACGGTCCTCGGCTCCCCCATCCCCGGCACCCACACCCTCGTCACGCTCCCCGAAGTCCCCCTCCCCGACTGGGCGCAGGGCATCCGTCTGGGCGGCCGGGTCACCGCGGAGGGCCTCGCCTTCGCCCTGTACGACGCGATGAAGCTCGCCACGCTCCTCATCTGCGTCGGCGCCGCCAACGCCCTCGCCAACCCCTCCCGCCTTCTCAAGTCCCTCCCCGGCGCCCTGTACGAGATGGGCGTCGCCGTCGTCGTCGCCCTCACCTTCGCGCCGAACCTCATCGCCGACGTCCAGCGCCTGCGCGCCGCCCGGCGCCTCCGGGGCCGCCCCGACACCGGCGTACGCGGCCTGCTCCAGGTCGGGCTCCCGGTCCTCGAGGGCGCCCTGGAGCGCTCCGTCGCCCTCGCCGCCGCGATGGACGCCCGCGGCTACGGCCGTACCGCCCAGGTCCCCACCGCCGTCCGCCGCACCACCGCCGCCCTCACCCTGGGCGGCCTGCTCGGCGTCTGCGCGGGGACGTACGGGCTGCTGACCGCCGCGGGCGGCACGTACGGCATCCCCGTCCTGGCCGTCGGCCTCGCCGCCGCGCTCGCGGGCCTGTGGCTCGGCGGACGGCGCACGGTCCGCACCCGGTACCGCCCGGACCGCTGGGACGCCCGCGCCTGGCTGGTGACCGGCTCCGGCGCGGCGGTCGCGGCGGCGCTGTTCCTCGCCGCCGCCCGCGACCCGGCGGCGCTGCACCCGGGCGTGGTCCCGCTGGTCGCGCCGTCGCTCCCGCTGTGGCCGGCCGCCGCGATCCTCGTCGGCCTGCTCCCGGCGTTCGTCACCCCCGCACCCGAGACCGCCGCGAAGGAGCCGTCGTGATCCGCTTCGAGAACGTGTCGGTCACGTACGACGGAACGACCCGACCAGCCGTCCAGGGAGTGGACTTCGAGGTCCCGGAGGGCGAACTGGTCCTCCTCGCGGGCCCGTCCGGCGTCGGCAAGTCCACCGTCCTCGGCGCGGTCGGCGGCCTCGTCCCGCACTTCACCGGCGGCACGCTGCGCGGCCGGGTCACGGTGGCCGGCCGCGACACCCGCACCCACAAGCCGCGTGAACTGGCCGACGTGGTCGGCACGGTGGGCCAGGACCCGCTCTCCCACTTCGTGACGGACACCGTCGAGGACGAGCTGGCCTACGGCATGGAGTCGCTGGGCCTGGCCCCCGACGTGATGCGCCGCCGGGTCGAGGAGACCCTCGACCTCCTGGGCCTCTCCGACCTCCGCGCCCGCCCCATCGCCACGCTCTCCGGCGGCCAGCAGCAGCGGGTCGCCATCGGCTCGGTGCTCACCCCGCATCCCGACGTGCTGGTCCTGGACGAGCCCACGTCCGCCCTGGACCCCGCCGCCGCCGAGGAGGTGCTGGCCGTCCTCCAGCGCCTCGTGCACGACCTCGGTACGACGGTCCTGATGGCCGAGCACCGGCTGGAGCGGGTCATCCAGTACGCCGACCAGGTCGTGCTGCTCCCGGGGCCGGGTGCCGCGCCGGTGATCGGCGCTCCCGCGGACGTGATGGCCGTGTCCCCGGTCTGTCCGCCGGTGGTGGGTCTCGGCAGGCTGGCCGGCTGGTCCCCGCTGCCGCTGACGGTCCGCGACGCCCGTCGCCGCGCGGCCCCGCTGCGGGAACGGCTCGCCGACCGCCGGATCCCGGAGCGCACCCCGCCGACGGCCGTACTGCCCGTACCGCCCGCCCGCGACGCCGCCCCCCGCCGCTGGCGGCTCCGCGCGAGGACCGCCCCCGGGCCCACCGCGCCCCCCACCCCGTACGCCGCCGAGGTCCGCTCCCTCGCCGTGCGCCGCGACCGCGTCCAGGCCCTGCGCCACATCGACCTGACCGTCTCCCCCGGCGAGACCGTCGCCCTGATGGGCCGCAACGGCGCGGGCAAGTCGACGCTCCTCTCCGCGCTCGTCGGCCTCGTCGCACCGTCCTCCGGTACGGTCCGGGCGGGCGGCGCCGTGCCGCACCGCACAGCCCCCCGCGACCTGGTGCGCCGCGTCGGCCTGGTCCCCCAGGAGCCGCGGGACCTGCTGTACGCGGACACGGTCGCCGGCGAGTGCGCGGCCGCCGACCGGGACGCGGACGCGACCCCCGGCACCTGCCGCGCCCTGCTCACCGAACTGCTCCCCGGCGTCACGGACGACACCCACCCCAGGGACCTCTCGGAGGGCCAGCGCCTGACCCTCGCCCTGGCCGTCGTCCTGACCGCCCGCCCGCCACTCCTCCTCCTGGACGAGCCGACGCGCGGCCTGGACTACGCGGCGAAGGCCCGGCTGGCCGGCATCCTGCGCGGCCTGGCGGCCGAGGGGCACGCCATCGTGCTGGCCACACACGACGTGGAGCTGGCCGCCGAGCTGGCCCACCGGGTGGTGCTGCTCGCCGAGGGCGAGGTGATCGCCGACGGCCCGGCGGCGGACGTGGTGGTGGCCTCCCCGTCCTTCGCGCCGCAGGTGGCGAAGGTGCTGGCCCCCCGCAAGTGGCTCACGGTCGCACAGGTACGGGAGGCCCTGGCATGACCGCGTCCCCCGTCACGCCTCCCGACCGCCAGGCCCGCGCCGTCCGCCTCGGCCCTCGCTCGGTCGCCGCGCTGATCCTGGTCAGCGCGGTGGGCGTGGCCGGCTTCGGCTGGCCCTTCCTGGCCCCGCCGGACGCCTCCCTCAACGCGCACGCCCAGGACGCGCCGTGGCTGTTCGCGGGCCTGCTGGTGCTGCTGGTGGCCGTGGTGGCGGCGACGATCTCGGAGTCGGGCCTGGGCCCGAAGGCCGTGGCGATGCTCGGCGTCCTGGCGGCGGCGGGCGCGGCCCTGCGCCCCATCGGCGCGGGGACGGCGGGCCTGGAACCGATGTTCTTCCTCATGGTCCTCAGCGGCCGGGTCCTCGGCCCCGGCTTCGGCTTCGTCCTCGGCTCGGTCACGATGTTCGCGTCCGCGCTGCTCACCGGTGGGGTGGGGCCGTGGATGCCGTTCCAGATGCTGGCGATGGGCTGGTTCACGATGGGCGCGGGCCTGCTCCCCGGCCCCGACCGCCTGCGCGGCCGCGCCGAACTCCTCCTGCTGGCCGCCTACGGCTTCCTGGCGGCCTTCGCCTACGGCACGGTGATGAACCTGGCGGGCTGGACCTTCATGAACACCCTCGCCTCGAACATCGCCTTCGACCCGGACGCGTCGGTCGCCTCCAACCTGGCCCGCTTCCTCGCCTACTGCCTGGCCACGTCGCTGGGCTGGGACGGCGGCCGCGCCGCGATGACGGTCGTCCTCACCCTCACCCTGGGCACCCCGATCCTCAGAGCCCTGCGCCGCGCGACCCGCAGAGCGGCCTTCGAGGCCCCGGTCGCCTTCGAGGACCCCGACCAGGGGAACAGCTCCGCGTAAGAGGTGGCGCCTGGCCCTTGCCGGACGGTCGAGGTCGACCGTGTGCATCAGGTCCGGTTGTCGGACGTGTTCGTCCGGAACCTGCGCCGGTACTCCGTCGGGGTCGTGTCGAGGCGGCGGCGGAAGGCTCGGACCAGCGTGTCGACGGTGCCGAAGCCGCAGGTCGTGGCGAGGCGTTCCAGGGTCGCGTCGGTGGATTCGAGCTGGTGGCGGGCCGCCTCGACGCGGGCGGACTCGATGTAGGCGTGCGGGGTGGTGCCGAGTTCGGTCTTGAAGATGCGGGTGAGCTGGCGGTCGCTGACGTGGAGGCGGGCGGCGAGGTCGGCGACGGTGAGCGGTTCGGCGAGGTTGCGCATGATGTGGTGGCGCAGCTCCTCGACGCGCCGGGTCGTGGAGACCTGCTCCAGCGGGACGCTGAACTGGCTCTGCCCGCTCGGCCGCTTCAGGTACATCACCAACTGCCGGGCCACGCGCAGGGCGACGTCCTCGCCGAGGTCGTCGGCGATCAGAGCGAGTGAGAGGTCGAGGCAGGCGCTGATGCCCGCGCCGGTCCAGACGTCGCCCTCGCGGATGAAGATCGGGTCGGCGTCGACCTCGATGGCCGGATGCTCCTCGGCGAGCTGCCGCGCGGTCGACCAGTGGGTGGTGGCGCGCTTGCCGTCGAGCAGCCCGGCCGCCGCCAGGATGTGCGCCCCGACGCAGACGGATGTCACCCGCCGGGTACGGGCGGCCAGTTGCCGCACCCGCTCCACCACGCCGGGGTCGGTGAGCGGGTGCACATGGCGCTGGTCGTCCACCTCGACGGCGCCGGGCACGATCAGGGTGTCGACGGCCCTGGTGCGCAGGTCGCCGAAGGTGGCGTCGGGCAGGACCCGGACCCCCGCGCCGGTGGTGACCGGGTCCATGGACTCGGCGGCGAGGACGACGTCGTAGCCCGCCGCCTCGTCCGTCTCCCGCCGGGCCAGGGAGAACACCTCCGGCGGCCCGGTGACGTCGAGCAGGTCGACGCCCTCGAAGAGGACGATGACGATCAGGCGGCTGACGGTGTGCACGAGACCCCCCCACGCTCGGCGACAGCGATGTCGTTTTCTGCATGTTAGACGACATTGCCGACACCACCGGTGGGGCCATAGCGTCATGAGTGCAGGTCACCGCGTCGGTGAACTGCCCATCCCGACACATGACTTCAGGCGGTCCACCATGCCCAGAACCACGCTGCGCCGGCTCAACGGCTTCGACGACACCCCCGCGAAGCTCGCCGGCTCGACCCTGGTCCTGATCGACTACCAGAACACCTACACGACCGGCGTCATGGAACTGGACGGCTGGCAGGACGCGCTCGACGCCGGTGCCCGGCTCCTGGCGCGGGCCCGTCAGGAGGGCACGAGGATCGTCCACGTCGTCAACGACGGCGGCGAGGGCACCCCCTACGACATCCGTGCCGAGATCGGCGCCATCCACCCGAGCGTGGCGCCGCTCGACGATGAGCGCGTGGTCGTCAAGAAGGCACCGAACGCGTTCGTCGGTACGGACCTCGAGCAGCACGTCGACGCCGCCGGCAACACCGACCTCGTCCTCGCCGGCTTCATGACGCACATGTGCGTGGCCTTCACCGCCCAGGGCGCCTTCCTGCGCGGCAACCGCCCCACCGTCGTCGCCGACGCGTGCGCCACCCGTGCGCTGCCGGTCGGGGGCGCCGAACTGGACGCCCGCCAGGTGCACGACAGCGCCCTCGCCACCATCGCCGACCTGTACGGGGTCGTCGTTCCGTCCCAGAAGGAGATCTCCTGATGAAGCTGCTCCGTCCGGCCGTCGCGCTCGCCGCCGCCGTCCTCTCGGTCACCGCCACGGGATGCGGCGGTGAATCCGAGGCCGCCACCGCCAAGGACGAGCAGTCGGCCTCCGCCACCAAAGCGACGAACGTCGCGAAGGACACGACGACGCTGCGCGAGCTGAACAAGCTCGGCGAGACCCCGGCCACGCTCTCCGACGCGACCCTCATCCTCGTCGACTACCAGAACACCTACACCTCCGGTGTGATGGAACTCGACGGCTGGAAGCCGGCGGTGGAGAACGCCGAAGCGCTGCTGAAGCGGGCCCGAAAGGCCGGCACCCCGGTCATCCACATCGTCGACAAGGGCTACGACCTGAAGTCGGAGGCGGGCCGGATCATTCCGGCGCTCGAGCCGGCCAAGGGCGAGCCCGTCGTCGAGAAGAGCGTGCCGAACGCGTTCCACGGCACGGATCTCGCCGAACAGGTCAAGAGGGCCGGCCACAAGAACGTCATCGTCGCCGGGTTCATGACGAACATGTGCACCCTGTTCACCGCCCAGGGCGCGTTCCTCAACGGCAACGCCCCGACGGTGGTCGCCGACGCCTCCGCGACCCGGCCGCTGCCGCTGAAGGGCAAGCCGAACGGCGTTCCCGCGGAGCAGTTCCACGAGGCGGCCCTCGCCACGGTCCAGGACCTCTACGGAGTCGTCGTGCCGTCGCAGAAGTCCCTGACCTGAGGTTTCACCCCCACCCCACCCTGCAATACCCCACCTTGAGATCCCCCCACCCTGAACTCCCCCCACGCTGTTCCCCCCACATCGCCAAAAGGCACTTTCACTCACTGAAGAAAGCAGAACAACGGGGCATGGCAACACGTAGAGGTTTTCTGGGTACCGCGTCGGCCGTCGGGGCGGCAACGCTGTTCACCGGCCAATCGGCCTCCACCGCCTCGGCGGCCACCGCGGGAGTCACCGCGACCGACGAGAAGGCGGCACGCGACGCGATACGCGCCGTCAACGCGAAGATGCGCGCCAACTACGCGACGCTCAAGAGCGAACTGACGACGCAGCTCAGTCCCGTCATCGTCGTTTCCAACAACGCGGTCGGCGGACGCTTCACCCTCATCAACAACGGCAAGCAGGTCGAGACCGTCGACCCGGTGCCGGAGTACTTCGAACTGGCCAAGTCGATCGCCCACGTCCCCCTGGGCGTCTTCTCGGTGCTCGCCGCCTACCTCAGCGACCAGGTCCCCAACATCCCCAACGCGGACCGCATCGACCCGCACGACCTCGGCATGGTCGTCACCAAGGCTCCCGGCGACAAGGGCTGGATCACCCCGCTGAACGCCTTCAAGACCGCACTCCAGACGGCACACACCAGGCTCGGCACCGCGAACCTCCCCGTGGACCTGGAGAACTCCTGCGACAAGATCCTCAGTGAGGCCGTCAAGTTCATCGACGCCTCCGTCACGGCCAAGTCGTTCGACATGGTGTCGTTCAACCGGTTCGCCGCCGCGGTCTACCCGTCCATCCGCGTCAACATGACCTTCGCCGCCACCGCGCAGATCACCGGCATCGAAGGTCTCATGAAGCGGTGGCGCACGCTGATCGGCGAGAAGGCGTGGAGCGACCTCTACGTCACCGTCCTGTCGATCTGGACCACGGCGGAGCTGAACCAGGCGTCCATCATCATCCGCCGCACCATGAACCAGGCGAAGGTGGGCACCCACCTCATCGACCTGCCGACCGTGAAGACCCCCTCGGACCCGATCCTCGTCGCGCTCGACAACCTGGCCCGCATCGTCCAGGACAACGTCGCCGCCGAGATGGTCTTCAACACCGACCTCAAGGTCGCGGACGCCCTCAAGGGCAAGGAGGACCTGCTCTCCGACGAGATCCTCCAGCAGATCGGCGGCACGGCGCCCACCGCCAGGACCGCCGCCCTCGGTACGTCGACGGCGACGGCAGGCGCCTGCCCGATCACGGGACGCACCGCGGCAGTGTGATCACCGGGGGGCGGGGACGACAGGGCTTCCGCGTGATCTGATCAGACCCGGTCAACTTTTCTGTTCGAATTACCGTCTTCGCACGTGCACCAGCCGTGCACCCCGATGACGCCGAACGGAAACCCCGACCGTGGTCCCTGCCGAACTCACCCTCCCCAGGCCCGATCGGCGTCAGGAGAGACGCACGAGCGATGCCCTGCGTGCCTTCGGGCACCGGCATCGCGTGCCGTTGCTCGCCACGGTGCCCACCATCCCGCTGTACGCGGTGTGGTGGGTGTTCCTCGCCACGGGCGGCGGCGACCTCGCCGCCCAGCAGGCGTGGGCGGACTTCGCCTCGCGGCACGGGGGTTCGGCGTACGGGCTGTTCTGGTACGGCGGGATGCACACCGCCAACTACAGCGTCGTCTCGCCGTACTTGATGGCCCTGTTCGGGGTGCGCACGGTCACCCTGGTCTCCGGCCTGGCCGCCTCCTGGCTGGCGGCCGTGCTGATCGTGCGGTGCGGGGTGCGCCGGCCGCTGGGGCCCGCACTGCTCGCGTCGCTCGCGCTGTGGTGCAACGTCGCCTCGGGCCGGACCACCTTCGCGCTGGGCGTCGCCTTCGCCGTGGCCGCCTGCGTGCCGCTGGTCCGGGAGCGGAGGCCGTACCTCGCCGCCGGGTACGCGGCGCTGGCCACCCTGGCCTCGCCGGTGGCCGGGCTGTTCCTCGCCGTGGTGGGGGCCGGGTACCTGATGGTGCGGGACTGGGGGCGCGCTCTCGCGCTCCTCATACCCCCGGCCGCCGTCGTCGGGCTGACGACGGTGCTGTTCCCCTTCAGCGGGGAGCAGCCGATGCCGGCGGGCCGCATATGGCCTCCGGTCGTGCTCGGCCTCGCCGTCACCGTGCTGGCCCCGCGTACCTGGCGGGTCGCCCGGTGGGGCGGGGCCGTCTACGCGACCGGCACCGTACTGACGTACCTCGTCGCCTCGCCGGTCGGGACGAACGTCGAACGGTTCGCGGAACTGTTCGCGCCCGCCGTGCTGCTGGCGGCCCTGCTCTCCGTGTCGCCCACGGTCACCGCTGCGACCGCGCCCCGGCTGCGGCGGCTCGCGCACGGGCTGCTCGCCGTCACGCTGGTCTTCTCCGTCGGCTGGGTGGGGAAGAAGACCGCCGACGACCTCAGGGAGTACACCGTGGTGCCCGCCTGGGCGGCCGAGACGCACGGTGTCGTACGGGCGCTGCAAGGGCTGGGCGCCGACCGTACGCGGGTGGAGGTGGTGCCCGCCCGCGACCACCGCGAGGCAGCCCGGCTCGCCCCGCACGTCAATCTGGCCCGGGGCTGGAACCGGCAGCTCGACGTGGAGCGCGCCCGCCTCTTCTACGACGGCAGCTTCTCCGCGGCCACCTACCGGGCCTGGCTGGACCACTGGGCGGTCGGTTTCGTCGTCCTCCCCCTCGGCAAGCCGGACGGCCCGGCCAGGGCCGAGGCGGCACTGGTGCGCGACCCGGAGCTGCGGCCCGACTGGCTGGTGCCCGTCTGGCAGGACGCCCACTGGAGGGTCTACCGGGTGCGCGACGCCGTACCGCTCGTCTCCGCCCCCGGCACCGTCGTGACCAGCACCGCCGTCGACCTCGTGCTGCGCGTGGACCGGCCCGGCGCCGTGACCGTGCGGGTCGCCTGGTCGCCGTGGCTGCGGTCCGACGGCGGCTGCCTCGCACGGGACGGGGACTTCACCCGGCTGACCGTGGAGGCGCCGGGTGAGTACCGGCTCAGCTCCCGGTACGGTCCTTCGCCGGGCTCGGCGGATCGCTGCTGACGCCTTCCGAAGCGGCCCGGGACTCGGGTGTGTTCGCGGTGACCGCCGCCGCCGTGAGGGTCCTGGCCCGCGGGCCCTGGAAGAGGTACGTCAGGCCGAAGCCCGCGGCGACCACGGCCGCGCCGCCCACCGCGTCCAGGAGCCAGTGGTTGCCGGTCGCCACGATGGCGGAGGCGGTGAAGAGGGGGTGGAGCAGGCCCAGCGCCTTCATCCACATCCTCGGCGCGATGATCGCGATCGCCACGCCGCACCACAGCGACCAGCCGAAGTGCAGCGACGGCATCGCCGCGTACTGGTTGGTCAGGTGCGTCAGGGTGCCGTAGTCAGGCTTCGTGAAGTCCTGCACGCCGTGCACCGTGTCGATGATGCCGAGCCCCGGCATCAGCCGCGGCGGGGCCAGCGGGTACAGCCAGAAGCCGACCAGGGCCAGCAGGGTCGCGAAGCCCAGGGAGGCGCGGGCCCAGCGGTAGTCGACCGGACGGCGCCAGTACAGGACGCCCAGGACCGCCAGCGGGACGACGAAGTGGAACGACGTGTAGTAGAAGTCGAAGAAGTCCCGCAGCCAGCCGACCTTCACCACCGCGTGGTTGACGGCGTGCTCGACGTCGATGTGCAGGAAGCGCTCGATGTCGAGGATCTGCCACCCGTGCTCCTCGGCGCGGGCCCGGCCCGCCGAGTTGCTGCCGCCGGTCGCCGCGAGGCGGACCTGGGAGTAGGCGGCGTACGTGACCCGGATGAGGAGCAGCTCCAGGAGCAGGTTCGGGCGGGTGAGGACCCGGCGCAGGAACGGGAGCAGGGGGACGTGCTTGAAGCGGGTCGGCACCGCCGGCGCGTGGCTCGTGGGGACCGGCGTGTCGAAGTACGGCGACGTGCGGGGCAGGAAGGGCACGGCGACGGCGGCGGCCAGCGCCGCGAGCAGGACCACGTTGTCGCGCAGCGGGTAGAGCGCGGCCATGTTCGGCAGCATCATCTTCGCGGGCAGCGTCATGACCAGGACGACGGCGACCGGCCACACGTACCGGTCGGAGGCGCGCTTGCCGACCCGGCCGACCAGGGCGGGCAGCACCCACAGCAGCTGGTGCTGCCAGGTGGCCGGGGACACCACGACGGCCGCGCAGCCGGTCACGGCGACCGCGAGCAGCAGCTGGCCGTCGCGGGCGTAGCGCACGGCGCGGCGCAGGGCGAGGACGGCGACCGCCGCGCCGAGCAGGATGAAGAGGACGATCTCCAGGGGGCCGGAGAGGCCGAGCCGCAGCAGGGCGCCGTGCAGTGACTGGTTGGCGAGGTCGTCGGCCTCGCCGCCCAGGCCCACGCCGGCCATGTGGTGCACCCAGTAGGTGTACGAGTCCTGCGCCATGGCCGCCCAGGCGACGGCGGTGCAGGCGGCGAAGGTGATCCCCGTGGACACGGCGGCGCGTCTGCGGTCGGTGAACCACAGCAGGGGGACGAAGAGCAGAACGGTCGGCTGGAAGGCCGCGGCGACGCCGATGAGGACGCCGCCGATCCGGTCGCCGTGCGCGCCGCGTACCGCGAAGCAGCCGACCAGGACGAGCAGCACGGGGATGATGCTGGTCTGGCCGAGCCACAGCGCGTTGCGCACCGGCAGGGACAGCATCAGCAGGCTGACGGCCACGGGCGCCGCCAGCAGCGCCGTACGGCGGCCGACGGGCTGCGGCAGGGCGCGGGCGGCGACCAGGCCGAGGGCCACGACCAGCAGCAGCGAGCCGAAGGTCCAGCCCCAGCCGAGGGCCTGCTCGGCGGCGCGGGTGAAGGGCTTGAGGACGAGCCCCACGAAAGGGGTACCGGTGAACTGCGTGGACTCGTACAGCGACCCCTTCACATGCAGGACGCCGTGCTCACCCACCCAGGTCTCCAGGTCCGTCAGGCGTTCGCCGCGCGGTGTGCCCAGCACCGCGGCCAGCTGTCGTGCGGCGAGGACGGCGGCGATCAGCCACAGGCCCAGGCGCGCGGCGCGCAGCCTTGCTCTGGTCGCGTCGGCGGCCGACGCTCCGAAGGACTCCGCCGGTCGCCCACTGTGCTCCGCATTCGCCACGCCTCGTCGGCCTCCCGCCCCGTAGAACCGCCCGTACCGCGCTCGTGTACGCAGTGTGTCTTTCCTGCGAACCCTATGAGGCTCGCACCACCCCCGGGAGAAGACGCAGGCAGCCCCCGATCAACCTGACCGCCGTCCGCGTTTCGTTCCGCGTTTCCGGGACGTTTTTCGCGAGAAGGATCACAGGTCGCGGCGTACACGGTGGTCCGCGGCGCGCGGACGTCCCTGCATGTACGCCGTTTTGGTGCACAGTGCAACGAAAAGCATACCGGGCGTAAGCGGCGGATCAGCGCCTATGGTCGCTTTTCCGCCCGTGGCCGAGTGCCGCGGGCTCTTTCCGGCCCGGCGACAGCGCCGCCGTGCGGGTCGTGGCGTCCCTGTCCCCGTCGAAAGGTAGGCGAGCGAAGTCTTGTCGGCCGCCCACGTCGCCACCGCGTCGTCCCCCTCGGTCTCCTCGTCCGCGTCCGCGCCTCCTTCCGGCGCCGAGCCCACCGTCACCGATCCCGCGCTGGTCAGGCGTGCCGTCAAGGCGGCGGCGCTCGGCAACGCGATGGAGTGGTTCGACTTCGGCGTCTACAGCTACATCGCCGTGACGCTCGGCAAGGTGTTCTTCCCCTCGGGCAACCCGACGGCACAGCTCCTGTCCACCTTCGGCGCCTTCGCGGCCGCCTTCCTGGTCCGGCCGCTCGGCGGCATGGTCTTCGGACCGCTCGGGGACCGGGTGGGGCGGCAGAAGGTGCTCGCCCTGACGATGATCCTGATGGCGGCGGGTACGTTCGCGATCGGGCTGATCCCGTCGTACGCGACGATCGGGGTGTGGGCTCCGGTGCTGCTGCTGGCCGCGCGGCTCGTGCAGGGGTTCTCGACCGGCGGTGAGTACGCGGGCGCGTCCACCTTCATCGCGGAGTACGCCCCGGACAAGCGGCGCGGGTTCCTCGGGAGCTGGCTGGAGTTCGGCACGCTGGCCGGGTACATCGGCGGTGCGGGTCTGGTGACCCTCATGACGGCGCTGCTCTCCGACGGCGACCTCACGTCGTGGGGGTGGCGGATCCCGTTCCTGATCGCCGGGCCGATGGGCATCGTCGGGCTGTATCTGCGGATGCGGCTGGAGGAGACGCCGGCGTTCGCGGCCGAGGTGGCGAAGGCGGAGAAGGAGCGGCCGAAGGTGCCGCTGCGGGAGATGGTCACCGGGCAGTGGCGGGCGCTGCTGCTCTGCGTCGGCCTGGTGCTGGTCTTCAACGTCACCGACTACATGCTGCTGTCGTACATGCCGAGCTATCTGACGAGCGAGCTGAAGTACGACGAGACGCACGGGCTGCTCGTGGTGCTGGCCGTGATGGCGCTGATGATGGTCGTCCAGCCGTTCGCGGGGGCGCTGACCGACCGGGTCGGGCGACGGCCGGTGATCGCCGCGGGCTGCGCGGGGTTCCTGCTGCTGTCCGTCCCGGCGCTGCTGCTGATCCGCCAGGGCAGCCTGGTGGCCGTCGGGCTGGGGATGGCCGCGCTGGGGCTGCTGCTGGTGTGCTTCACGGCGTCGATGCCGTCCGCACTGCCGGCGCTGTTCCCCACGCGGGTGCGGTACGGCTCGCTGTCGATCGGGTTCAACGTGTCCGTGTCCCTGTTCGGCGGGACGACGCCGCTGGTGGTGACGGCGCTGATCGGGGCCACGGGCGACATGATGATGCCCGCGTACTACATGATGGCGGCGGCCGTGGTCGGTGGCGTCGCGGTGTGGTTCATGTCGGAGTCGGCGGGGCGGCCGTTGCCGGGGTCGGCACCGGCGAGGGCACCCCGTTGACGGCGGCCTGCGGCTGCTTTGGTGGGGGCGCCCCCTAGCTGCGGGCAGTCGTGCCGCTGGGGCGGCACGGGTGGGCGATGGGGGTCCCCCGCTCGATCGAAGCCGAGAGTGGGGCATCCGGCAAGCGCCGGTCCGCGACGCCCACCCCGCGCCCACACCCACGCCGGGCGCGACCGAAACACGCCCACCGGAACGCCCGGCACGCCCCCACCCCACGGCATATCTTCGTCAGCGCATCTACTTAGGAAGACTAACGACGCACACGAGAGGCCCGTCATGAGCGAGTCGCAGCTTTGGGAAGACGTCGACGCCTACTTCATCAGCCATCTCACCCCCGCCGACCCCGCACTGGAGGCCGCCCTGCGGGAGAGCGAGACCGCCCGGCTGCCGCCGGTCAACGTCACCGCCACCCAGGGCAAACTCCTCCAGCTCCTCGCCCAGATCCAAGGCGCCCGCACCATCCTGGAGATCGGCACCCTCGGCGGCTACAGCACCATCTGGATGGCCCGCGCCCTTCCCGCCGACGGCCGCCTCGTCACGCTGGAGTACAGCGCCCGGCACGCCGAGGTCGCCACCCGCAACCTCGCCCGGGCCGGTCTCGACGCCCTCGTCGACGTACGCGTGGGCCCCGCGCTGGAATCGCTGCCGAAGCTCGCCGACGAGAACCCCGCCCCCTTCGACCTGGTCTTCATCGACGCCGACAAGGGCAACAACCCGCACTACCTGGAGTGGGCGCTCAAGCTCACCAGCACCGGCAGCCTCATCGTCATCGACAACGTGGTCCGCGAAGGGCGGGTCGCCGACCCCGACGACACCGGCGACGACGTGCGCGGCACCCGCGCCGCCATCGAAATGATCGGCGCCCATCCCAGACTCAGCGGCACCGCGGTCCAGACCGTCGGCGGCAAGGGCTACGACGGCTTCGCACTGGCCCGCGTGCTGGCCTGAACGACCGCTTCCGGTCCTACACCTCGTGGTAGAAGCCGACGTTGACGCTGCGCGGCTCCGATCGATCCTGGACCACGATCTCGCCGCTGCCGCCCCTCGGCAGCGGCACGGTGCCGCCGTACGCCACGGGCTGCACGTGCGGACCCACGGTCAGCCGGACCTCGGAGGACGGATCCGGCTGGGAGCCGCGCAGCCAGGTCAGCCGCCACGTGCCGTCGGGACCGCACCGGAACTCCAGGTGGACCCGGGAGACGAACAGCCAGTCCTCCGGCGTCGACAGCCGGCACACGGACTTGTCCCGGCCCACCCTCAGTACCGCGTCCGGCTCGCTGGGCGCCTCGGCCATCTGCATGCCGGCCGTGGCGCCCGCGTCCGCCGCGGTGACCGTGGCCATGGTCAGTTCGAGCACGTGCGCTCCTTCGAAGACCTCAGGACGTCCGCCGTTGGATTGTCGCCGCCGAATGATAGATCGGCCGGTGGCACGGTGTCCGGCACAATGGGGTCATGACCGAGCGAAAGCCACCCGGCGTCGACTTCGAGTCCTGGGTCGACCGACAGATTCGCGAAGCGGAGGCGCGCGGCGAGTTCGCCGGCCTGTCCGGCGCGGGCAAGCCCCTCGCGAGCGAGATGGACAGCACCTACGACGAACTGTGGTGGGTGAAGAGGAAGATGGCCCGCGAGGGCTTCTCCGTGCTGCCGCCCGCCCTCGCCGTGCGCAAGGAGGCGGAGGACGCCCTGGAGGCGGCCCTGAAGGCGCCGTCGGAGCGGGTGGTCCGCCGGATCATCGAGGCGGTCAACGTCAAGATCCGCGACATCCTGCTCAAGCCGCCGCCCGGCCCCCCGCTGGGTAGGAAGCCCTACGACGTCGACGAGGTCGTACGGCAGTGGCGGGAGCGCCGGGCGGAGCGGTGACGCCCGCGCGTCACAGGCGCATGAGGCGGTCCGCCAGCTCGCGGTAGTCCCGCAGGGCCAGGCGGAGTTGTTCGGTGTCGGTGCTCGGCGCGCGGCCGTCCTCACCGGAGTCCTGCCAGGACGTGCGCAGGGTTCGGTGGCGGTGTGTCACCGCGTCCGCCAAGCGCGCGGCGAGCTCCTCCAGGACCCGGTCCGCCTCCTCGACGGAGGCGCGCGGCGCGTCCACGAACCCGGCCACCGCGTGGTGCAGCCGCTGGCCGAGCTTGTCACCCTCCCCGTGCGGGAGGAGCGGACCCGCGGCGTCGTGAGCGGGGGTGGTGGGGGTGGTGGCGGTGGTGGGGGTGGTGCGGGCCTCGGGTGCCACTGCGGCGTCGGGGTGGGCAGGGGCGGCTGGAGTGGCGGGAGTTACGGGGGTGACTGCTGTGACCGGGGCTTCCTTGGGCTGGGTACCGGTCTTCGGGGCGGGCCTGGCCTCGGGCCTGGCCTCGGGCGTGGCCTCGGGCGTGGCCTCGGGGGCAGGGACGCCCGGGGCGCCCTCGGAGACCGGGGTGCCCTTGGAGACCGGGGACGCCTTGGGCAGCGGAGTGGCCTTGGGGTCGGGGGTGTCGCCGGGGTTTCGGGTCACGTCGGGCATGAGTCAGCTCTCCTTAGGCCGGCGCTTGCCGAGCGACCACGCGTGCGGGGCGCGGGCCGCGGGGGCGGGTTCGCCGGTGTCCTTGGCGGTGCGGGAGTGGGCGGTCTCGTGCCGGCCCGGGCGGACCAGCTCCTCGAACAGGGCGCGGGCCGCGACCATGGACTCGCGCAGCTCCTCCGTGTCCGCGCCACTCTCCTGGGCGCCGTCCGCGCGCGTGTGCGTCACGCGGTGCACGCGCCGGTAGCCGTCCACCTGGTGGGCGTGGTGCACGGACAGCGCCGCGAGCTGCTCCTCGTACTGGTCGCCACCCGGGAAGCCCCGGACACCGGCCAGTTCCGCGAGCAGCCGGTCGGCCTCGCCGACCGCCTCGCGCGGGGAGTCGACGAAGCGCTCCTGGGCGGCGGTCCAGCGCGCCTCGAAGCTCTCGCGCTCGGCGGACTCCAGCGGCCGCGTGCGCAACGACCCGTGCCGCTCGACCCGTTCGCCCAGTTCACGCTCGGCGGCCTTGGTGTCGCCGTCGTGCCGGGCAACCGCCCGGTCGTACTCCGGCCCGAAGCGGCGCTTCAGGCTTCCGCCGTGCTGGGGACCCCGTGCTCGCTGAGCGACGACGGCCGCGACGACGAGCACGGCCGCCACGATCACGATCAACGCGATGATCACGCCTGTGGACATGAGTGCCTTCCGAGTTTCGGCCCTACCGGCTCTCCGAACTGGCCGGTTCGCCGTTCGTGTTGCCCCGGACCGCGCGCTCAAACGGTCGTCGGGACGCGCCGCCCGCACACCGCCGGGAGCCGGTGGGGAAATACGCTTGCCCGGCGCGCCGGTCCTCTCCCGACAATGTGCCCATGACCTGGACCATCTCCCCGGAACCGTACGACTCCCCCGTCGCCGCGGCCCTCTGGCGTGCCTACTACACGGAGGTCAGCGACCGCTGGTACCTGCTGCACGAGGGGCGGCGCACCGACCCCGGCGAGCTGGAACGCGAGATCGCGGCGGAGTCCGGCGCCGAACTGGTCCCGCCCCGGGGGCGGTTGCTGGTCGCGCGGTACGACGGTGAACCGGCCGGCACCTCGGGCGTACGGCTGCTGGACGCCACCACGGCCGAACTGACCCGGGTCTTCGTGTACGAGGGGATGCGGGGCCGGGGCGGGGCGGCGCTGCTCGTGCGGGCCGCCGAGGACGCGGCCCGGGCGCTCGGGGCGGCCCGCATGATCCTCGACACGCGCACCGATCTCGTCGAGGCCCGCACCCTCTACGCACACCTCGGATACACCGAGACCGAGGCCCACAACGAGAGCCCGTACGCCCAGCACTGGTTCGCGAAAGGACTCCACGCCGCCGCCTGAACGGCCTGTTCCCCTCTGCGGAAGCCGACATTCCGGGGGCTCGCGCGCGGAAGTGTGGAGAATATCTGCATAATCTCTGGAGTTCGCGAGGGGAGTCGCGAGGGGAGGGACGGACGCGTGGAACAGGAACGGCCCACGGGGGCCTCGTGCCCGGAGTGCGGCACACCCAGAGAGGCGGACAACACGCCTTCCTGCGGCTGCGGATCGCGGGCGTCCGACGCCCTGCGCGACGCGCGCACGGCTCAGGCGGCAGCGGCCGAGGACTTCAACCCGCTGCGGATCCGGCCGTATGTCGAACTGGACGGCGGAGCCGCTTCGGGGGGCGGAGGCCTTTCGGGAGGCGGCAGCCCCTCGGGAGGCGGCAGCCCCTCGGGAGGCGGGAGCCCTTCGGGGGCCGCCGACCCCGCGGGGGCTACGGATGCGGGGGCCGTGGCTCCGGGGGCCGTGGCTCCGGATGCTGCGGCGCCGGGGGCTTCGCCGGGGAGCGGATCCGCTGCGGGTTCGGCGCCGGAGGGCGCGTCCCCGGGGGCCACGTCGTCGGCGGGTCCGGCACCGGGGAGCGGATCGTCGAGGGCTTCGGCAGCGGAGGGCTCACCCTCGGAGGCCGCCCCGTCCGGGGCCACGTCGCCGGGGGCCACGCCCGCCGGGGACGCGGCTTCGCACGGCACGGACCCGGACGCCACCATGACGCTGCGCGCCGTCGACGCCGGGCCGCCCGGCGTCGCCGCCGAGGCGACCTCCGCGCTGCCCACCCCGCTGGCACCCTCGGCCGCCCCACCCCGCGCCCACGACCTGCGCCTGTTCGAGACCGCGGCCACCGCGCCCGTACCGTCCGGCGAGGGACCCTCGGACGGCTCCGGCGGGCGCCGGCCGCGCAGGCGGCGCAAGGGCATGCTGCTGAGCGCCGCCTCAGCGGTGGTGGTCGTGGTGGGTGCCGCCGGGTACGCGAGCGGGCTGTTCTCCTACGAGGCACCGTCACGGGACGGAGCGCTGCCGGACGAGGTCCGGGCCGGCGTGCCGGACCCGTCGCCCAGTGAGGACACCCCGACCGCGGGAACGAGTGCCACCCCCGTCCCGCAGGCCGGCTCCGCGTCGCCGTCCCCGTCGGCCTCCGCGTCCGCCTCCGCGAGCCCGTCGGCCTCCCCGTCCCCGTCGGCGTCGAGCGCGTCGCCCTCGCCGTCCCGGTCGGCCGAACCGACGCCGAGCGCGACGTCCACGGCGACCGAGAAGGCCCCGCAGGAGTCGGAGGACGACGACCGCGACTTCTACGGCGGCCCGGGACTGCGGCGCGGCGACCGGGGGCCGGAGGTCGTGGAACTCCAGCAGCGGCTGGCCCAGTTGTACCTGTACACCGGCGACATCGACGGCAGCTACGACCGCCGCGTCGAGGACTCGGTCCGCACCTACCAGTGGGCCCGCGGCATCCGCTCCGACGACCTCGGTGTCTACGGACCGGACACCCGGCGCCAACTGGAGTCGGAGACGCGCGAGCCCTGAGGCCCGACCGGGAGGTCAGCCGATGTGCAGCCGCAGGCCGCCGTCGGCGCCGGCCTCCACGCGCACCGCCGTCAGGTCCTCCACGACCACGTCCGGACCGTGGAAGCCGGCCCGCGGGCCCACGCCCACGACCCGCATCCCGGCGGCCCGGGCGGCCGCGATGCCGGCGCCGGAGTCCTCGAAGGCGACGCAGTCCGCAGGGGCGATGCCCAGTTCGGCGGCGCCCTTGAGGAAACCCTCCGGGTCGGGCTTGCTGGCGCCGACCGACTCGGCGGTGACCCGGACGTCCGGCTGCTCGAGCCCGGCGGCGGCCATCCGTGCGGTGGACAGCGCCACATCGGCGGAGGTCACCAGGGCATGCGGGAGGCCGCGCAGTGAGGCGAGGAAGTCCGGCGCGCCGGGGATCGCGACGACGCCCTCGGTGTCGGCGGTCTCCTCGGCGAGCATGCGCGCGTTGTCGGCGTGGTTCTGCTCCATGGGCCGGTCCGGCAGCAGCAGCGCCATCGAGGCGTAGCCCTGCCGTCCGTGGACGACCTTCATGACCTCGTCGCCGTCCAGCCCGTTGCGGTCGGCCCAGCGCCGCCAGACGCGCTCGACGGCGGCGTCCGAGTTGACGAGGGTGCCGTCCATGTCGAGCAGCAGGGCGCGGGCGGGCAGAACGGTGGTGGCGGTGGCCGTCATCGGCAGTCTCCAGGGTGCGGGGAGGAAACAAGGCGGCCCCGCCCGCCGGTCAGGGAGAACGGGCGGGAGCCACTTTGTTCATCCACGGTACAAAAGAGACGGGGGATCGCGCCACCGGGCCGCCGAAACGGCCCGAAGGTCCACGCGCCAGGTTCACTCGGCGTTCAGTTCGCACGCCCGCCGGGCGGGGCCGGCGCCGCGCTCAGCCGGCGACCGCCTCCCACAGGCTCCACACCCCGAGCCCCAGCATGAGCAGCGCCGCGACCTTCGTGATCAGCCGCAGCGGAACCCGCTTCATCAGGGCCTTGCCGCCGACGATGCCGAGCCCGGCCACCGCCCACAGCGCCAGCACCGCGCCGAGGCCGACGGAGAGCGGGTCGTCGTAGCGGGCCGCCAGGTTGGCGGTCATGATCTGCGTGAGGTCACCGAACTCGGCGACCAGGATGAGCATGAAGCCCGCCCCGGAGACCTTCCAGAAGGACTGGTCCTCCGGCTTGCGGATCTCCTCGTCCTCCTCGTCCTTCTTCATCAGCAGCACGGCGGCGCCGCCAAGGAACAGCACACCGGTCAGCGCGTGCACGAGCTGCTGCGGCAGCAGGGTCAGCACACTGCCGGCCGCGACCGCGAGCACGACGTGCAGCGCGAAGGCGGCGGCCACGCCCGCGAAGACGTAGGAGGCGCGGTAGCGGGTGCCGAGGACGAGGCCGGCGAGCGCGGTCTTGTCGGGCAGTTCGGCGAGGAAGACGACGCCGAAGACGAGCGCCGTCACGGTCAGGCTGATCAAGATTCCTCAATCGGTCGGGGCCGCCCCACCGAGAGTGCTGGTTCCCGCGGACTTCATCATGTCCGCGTCGCGCGACACCTCGGCACGGCAGCGCACTGGTCGCCCCCGCCGTACGGCACGGGCGTGCACTGCTTGCCGAAGGTCTCGCTGGCCGGCCCCGCTTACGAGGCCTGCCTCCGGGCGCCGGCTCAGACGAGCTGAGCAGTATGTCGACGGTCCGGCGAAGAGCTACTCCCCTTCTGCGCCGTCCATCGTACGCGAACTCCCGTGCGGCTCCGAGGGCCGAAAGTCCCGTCGGGCATATAGACGTGCCATGCACACGTCACTAACTTCTTACCGACCGCACATCTGTGCGCCATGCGGCGTCGCGAGCATTCCCCTGCCCGCGTCCCAACACCCCCACACCCCAAGGGAGTTCGCATGCCGAAGTTCTACGCGCGTCGACGGCTCGGTTTCCTCGCCGCGTTCACCGGCCTCATAGCCTCGGCCGGGCTGCTCAACGGCCCGGCCGCCTCCGCCGCCCTCCCCACCCCGGTCAGCGCCGCCACCGCCCGCTCCTACCTCGCCTCCCTCACCGTGGCCACCGAGAACCGCACCGGCTACGACCGCGACCTCTTCCCGCACTGGATCACCCAGTCCGGCTCCTGCAACACCCGCGAGACCGTCCTCAAGCGCGACGGCTCGGGCGTCGTCACCGACTCCTCCTGCGCCGCCACCAGCGGCAGCTGGTACTCCCCCTACGACGGCGCCACCTGGTCCGCCTCCGGCGACGTCGACATCGACCACCTGGTCCCGCTCGCCGAGGCCTGGGACTCGGGTGCGGGCTCCTGGACCACCTCGCGGCGCCAGTCCTTCGCCAACGACCTGACCCGCCCCCAGCTCCTCGCGGTCACCGACAACGTCAACCAGGCCAAGGGCGACCAGGACCCGGCCACCTGGATGCCCTCGCGCTCCGCCTACCACTGCACCTACGTCCGCGCCTGGGTCCAGGTGAAGTACTACTACGGCCTCTCGGTCGACTCCGCCGAGAAGTCGGCCCTGCAGAGCCGGCTCGCGAACTGCTGACGCACCGTCCACCAACTGTTCGTCGGCGGATCCTCCCCACCGGCCTCCGTCGTTCCGTACCGTACGGTGCGACGGAGGAGGGATCACCATGACCGGACTCCACCTGGGGCCACTGCTGAGGTACACCGACGGTTCGCGCGCGACCGTCTGGGTCGAGACGGACCGACCCCGCACCGCCGAGGTGCGCTGCGCCGACGGGGCAGGGGGCACGGCCCGCACCTTCCAGGTCTCGGGCCACCACTACGCCCTGGTCACGGTCGACGGCCTGACGTCCGGCACGTCGACGGAGTACGAGGTGCTCCTCGACGGCGAGCGGGCGTGGCCGCCGCCGGACTCGCCGTTCCCGCCGTCCGTGATCAGCACGCCCACCGAGGAGGACGGCCTGCGCGTCGCCTTCGGCTCCTGCCGCTGGGCCGCACCACCCTCCGGCGGCAAGGACAAGGTGGGCGGCCCCGACGCGCTGGACACCCTCTCCGCCCGCATCGCGGCGAACCCCGGCGGCGAACGCCCCGACGTGCTGCTGCTCCTCGGCGACCAGGTGTACGCCGACGAGACCTCCGACGCGACGCGCCAGTGGATCGCCGGACGCCGCGACCTGAAGGAGGAACCGGGCGACCAGGTCGCGGACTACGAGGAGTACACCCACCTCTACTACGAGTCCTGGCGCGACCCCGAGGTGCGGTGGCTGCTGTCCACCGTCCCCAGCTGCATGATCTTCGACGACCACGACGTGATCGACGACTGGAACACCTCCGCCGCCTGGCTCGCCGACATGCGGGCCACCGACTGGTGGAACGAACGCCTGCTCAGCGGGCTGATGTCCTACTGGGTGTACCAGCAACTGGGCAACCTCTCCCCCGACGAACTGGACGCCGACCCCCTCTACGCGGCCGTCCGCGAGACCCCCGACGGCACCGACGCCGTGCGCGCCTTCGCCGCCCGCGCCGACGCCGACCCCACCTCCGTTCGCTGGAGCTACCGGCGTGACTTCGGCCGCACCCGGCTGGTCATGGTGGACTCCCGCGCGGCCCGCGTTCTGGAGGAGGACCGCCGCGCGATGCTCGACCCGGGCGAGGAGGCCTGGCTGCGCGAACAGGTCCTTGACGGGCGGGACTCCTACGACCACCTGCTGATCGGCACCTCCCTGCCCTGGCTGCTGCCCCACCTGGTGCACGACGCGGAGGCGTGGAACGCCGCGATGTGCGCCGGCGAACGCGGCGAGAGATGGGCACAGCGAGGCGAGCGGATCCGGCGCGGGGCCGACCTGGAGCACTGGTCCGCCTTCCCGGCGTCCTTCGACTCCCTCGCCGGCCTGATCGCCGAAGCCGGTGCGGGCCCGGGGGCGCCCGCGACGATCAGCGTGCTCTCGGGCGACGTGCACCACGCCTACGTGGCCGAACCCTCCTGGGCGGGCGGTCGGACGCCCGACGCCCACGTGGCCCAGCTGACCTGCTCCCCCGTGCACAACTCCGTACCGCTCTCGATCCGGCTCGGCTTCCGCTTCGGCTGGAGCGCCCTCGCCCGGGCCCTCGGGCGGCGCATCGCCCGGCACGGACGGTGTGCGCCGGCCGCGGTCAGCTGGCGCAAGACCGGCGGGCCCTGGTTCGGCAACCAGCTCATGACGCTGACCCTGCGGGGGCGTTCGGCACGGCTGCGGCTGGAGCAGGCCCGGACGGATCGGGGCGGCGGCATCACCCTGCGGACGGCCATGGAGCGGGATCTGACGTAGGGAGCGCGGTCGGCATTTACGGGCCGGGGCCCGCCGGGTATGAATTGAGTCACGTCGGCGGGCCTCGGCCCGGGCGTGGGAGCGCTCCCACCTGCACAGGCGGCCGGGCCCTCGGCGTGATCCCACGTCAACCTGTGGCCAAATGTTGAACTTGCAAGCACTAGTTAGGTCGACCTAACGTGGGCACCTCACTCGGTTCCGTCCCCCACCGGTCCCTCCCGGACCGGCTCGACCGAAGGAGCACCCCCCACATGTCCGGACGCCTCGACAGCGCCCAGCCCTACGCTCTCGGCCTGTTCCGCATGGTCGTCGGCCTCCTCTTCGCCTGCCACGGAGCCGCCTCCCTCTTCGGCGTCCTCGGCGGCGCGGGAGGCACCGGCGGGACGATCGACTCGGGCACCTGGCCCGGCTGGTACGCGGCCGTGATCCAGCTGGTCGGCGGCGGCCTCGTCCTGCTCGGCCTCGGCACCCGCGCCGCCGCGATCGTGTCCTCGGGCTCGATGGCCTACGCCTACTTCAAGGTGCACCAGCCGGGCGCCCTGTGGCCGATGGAGAACGGCGGTGAGGCCGCCGCCATGTTCTGCTGGGCCTTCCTCCTGCTCGCCTTCACCGGCTCCGGCGCCTTCGGTCTCGACCGGCTCTTCGCGCGACGCGGCGCGGAGCGGGAGGAGGCCGCCGCGGAGCGGCAGACGCCGGTCGCGGCCTGACCCCGGCACCCCCGGCTCGCCGGCGGCCCGTCGCGCTCTGGACGGCGTGAACGTCCCGTCCGAGGTGAACGTCCCGCGCCGAACACACGAGCCCCCTGTGAACCCTCTGTCACACCCCAGGCGTACGCTGTATGGCTGTGATGGGCCGCTCCGAAGCCCCCGCGTCTCGCGGAACGGTCCGGCCCACGGGGGAGTAACGGGGAGTTGTGGTGGTCGAGAGTCTGGGAAGTATCGGGTCGCTGGTCAGCAGCCCATGGATCTACGCGCTGGTGGCCGTCTCGGTGCTCCTCGACATCTTCCTCCCGGTGCTGCCGAGCGGTGTCCTGGTGATCACGGCGGCGACGGCGGCGGCCGCGGGTTCCGGCGCGGCGGCTGCCGGTCGGGGGCCGGAGGACGTTCCCGACATCCTCGTCCTGACCCTGTGCGCGGCGACCGCCTCCGTCCTCGGCGACCTGGCGGTCTACCGCCTCGCCTGGCGCGGAGGGCCGCGCCTGAACCGCGCCATCGCCCGTTCCCGCCGGCTGACCACGGCGCAGGAACGTCTCGGCGGCGCCCTCGCACGCGGCGGCGGCGCCCTGGTCGTCCTGGCCCGGTTCGCCCCGGCGGGCCGCTCGGTCGTCTCGCTCGTCGCCGGCACCGCGCACCGCCGGATCCGCGAATTCCTCCCGTGGTCCGCCCTCGCCGGGCTGGCCTGGGCCGCCTACAGCGTCGCGCTCGGCTACTTCGGCGGCCAGTGGCTCGGCGCGTCCTGGCTGGCGGCGGCGGTGTCGGTGGCGGCGCTGTTCGGCGCGGGGGCGGGAGCGGCGTACCTGATGCGGCGCCAGCCTCGGGCGTCGGAGGCGTCGTAGGCGGGGTGCGTCGACCGGGTGCCGCGGGCGGCGGGCCGCCGTGGAGGCGTCCTGAGGCGGACTTCGCATCTCGAAGGCACCCCGCACTTCGCACCTCAGGGGCACCCCGGGCAGCAGGTCTCTGCCCAGGGGCACCCCGGGCAGCAGGTCTCTGCCTCAGGAGCCCCTGGACCACGGCCGTCGTGCCGCGGAGACATCGCCGGTAAGGGCCGCCTCGCCGGCGTACGCGAGCGCCGAGTGCGGCCGCCCGCCAGCCGACGGGCGGCCCCCGGCGGGCGGCCCGTCGGCGGGCGGCCTGCTCTCGGCGGTGTCAGGAAGCGCGTCGGGCGCCGGAGGCGCCCCGTATCTCCAGGCCGGCCAGCAGGTCGGCCGTGGCTCGGGTGACGGCCTCCACCGCCCGGTCGAAGACCTCCTGGTTGTGCGCGGCGGGCGCGCGGAAACCGGACACCTTGCGCACGTACTGGAGGGCCGCGGCCCTCATCTCGTCCTCCGTGGCCTCCTCGGGCATCGCGGGCGGACGCAGGGTCTTGATGCTGCGGCACATGGCCTCAGTCTCCTCTCTCCAGGTCGACCCGCCAGTCGTTCGACCTGATCCAGTGGCCCTTCGGGTACTCGAAGTCGGCCTGCCCGAGCAGGGTGAACCCGGCTCTGCGGCAGACCGCGTTGGAGGCGGCGTGATCGACGCTGGGGAACGCGTGCAGATACCGGAGCGACCCGTCCGCGCGGGCCTCCTCACGGACCGCCCTGGCCGCTCGCACCGCCAGCCCCCGCCCCTGGAACTCCGGCAGCACCGCCCACCCGGTCTCCCAGACCTCCGCGTCCTGCCAGGTCCGCCGCCAGAACCCGATCGAGCCGAAGGTCTCGGCACCGTCCGCCGACGTCACCCGGTACATCCGCCCCGATGGCAGGCCGGTGTACCGCCGGTGCCGGGCCGCGAGCTGCTCCTCGGTCTCCGGGCCGCCGAGGTGCGCGGTCATCTCGGCGCTGTTGGTCCTGCGCAGCAGCCACAGATCCCCCTCCGCCCAGGGCACCAGGCGCACCCGCTCCCCACTCCGGCCGACCCGCTCGTCCACGCCATCCATGTGTTTCACGGTAGGGCAGGGGTCTGACATTGATGCTGGTACTCAGGCTCCGGCGGCCGTGGCTCCGGGCCTGACAGCCGGCCCGGATCCGATGTGCTCCCGGGCCACCCTTTCGCGTGAACCACTGAAGGGAACGCGCGCCTCAAAATCGAACAGGCGTATCATTGAGGATGTGGCAACGACCTATGATTTCCCCAGTGACCTCCTCGCCGGTCAGGAGGAACTGCATCAGGTCCGGGCCGAGCTGACGGCCCTGTTGAAGAGACTCCCCTGGTCCGTGGAGCCCCTGGACGGATTCAGCGACGACAATGGCTGGCGCAAGGTCGAGCGCCCGGCCTCGCCCGGCTGGTCGGCGGACGAACAGGCCGAGGTCGAGAAGCTCCGGCAGCGCGAGCGCGAGCTGGCCGTCTTCGTCAGCACGCACCGCTACTGGTCGGAGATAACCGGCCCCGACCAGGTGAACGCCCGGTCGGAGCTCAAACGCGCCCACGACACCCCGCTCCCGCAGACCCCGCCCGAGGACGCCTGAGCGACGTCACCCGGGCAGGACCCGTGCGGGCGTTCAGTCCTTGCCGAGAAGCCTGTTCATCTCCGTGATCTCGGCCTGCTGTGCCGTGACGACGTCGTCGGCGAGGGCCTTGGCGGGGGCGTAGCGGCCCTCGGCCTTCTCGGTCCCGGCCATCTCGACGGCGCCCTGATGGTGCGCGACCATCATGGTCAGGAACTTGGCGTCGAAGGTCCGCCCCGAGGCCTTCGCCAGCTCCGCCATGTCCTGTCCGTCCATCATCCCGGGCATGCCCGGGTGCGCCGAGTGATCCATGCCGGGCCTCGACCCCGTCGACTCCGGCACCTCCTCGCCCCAGGTCTTCAACCAGCCGGTCATGGTCGTGATCTCGGGGTCCTGCGCCTTCTCGATGCGTGCGGCGAGGCCGACGACCTCGGGCGTCGCGGACCGGTCGACCGCCAGCCGCGCCATCTCCAGCGCCTGCCGGTGGTGCGGGATCATGCCCTGCGCGAAGGCGACGTCCTGGGCGTTGTGCGCCTGCTCGCCGGCCTCGTTCCCGGCGGGACCCGCGGGATCGGTGGCGGAGGCCGAGGCGGCCCCGTGCGAGCCCTCGTGTCCACCGCCGCTGTCGCCCCCGCAGGCGGCGAGGACGAACGTGGCGACGGCCGTCGCCACGACGGGTGCGATACGGCGCGTGCGGGTCGTACGGGTAATGCGGCTGATGCTGGTCATGCGTGAACTCCTGCTGTGTGAAGGGGGACGGACATGCCTGTGCTCCGCACCGCGCACGGGTGGCGCGGTCCGGGGAGGCGGTGCCTATATCCGCAGGAGTTGGAGTTCGGCCAGGGAGGGCGGCGCCCGCGCACCGTCCGGCCCGTCGGCCGCGTACGCGTGCACGACCCCGGTGCAGGGGGCCACGGGCGCCGGATCGGGGACGAGCCCGGGCAGCGTCGGCCCGTGACTGACCGCGCCGGACGCGCACACCGAATCGGCGTGCCCCAGATGCCCACCGCCGCAGGAACCGTGGTCCTCGGCGCATCCGGCGTGGGCCGCCCCGGCCTGCGGCGCGGAACTCGGGAGAGGGTGCCGGACGGAGTGCTCCGGGAGACCTCCGCCGGGCGCCAGCCCGTGCATGCCGAACAGCCCGGCCAGCAGTCCGAGCACACACACGGCCCGCCACCACCGCACGGGCGGTCGCGGGACGTGCAGCTCGGGGCTCCTCACGGACCTCATCCTAGAGAGATCACCGGCGCACACGCATGAGGCCCCCGGAGGATCTCCGGGGGCCTCATCACCGGCGACAGGGGCGCCGGTCCTGGTGGGCGCGGACGGTTTCGAACCGCCGACATCCTGCTTGTAAGGCAGGCGCTCTACCCCTGAGCTACGCACCCAGGACGAGTCGACAGCCTACATGGCCCGGGCCGGGGGTTATCCCCACCCCGGATCCGGTAGTGACCCGGATCCCCCTGCGGGCCCGTGCTCCGTACGGTCGAAGAGCCTCGTCGGCAGGGCCGCCTCCACTCCGGAAGGCCCCGGCGCGGCACTTCACCGTCCGTCCCAGGGGGAGACCGTCATGCCAGCCCGTACCGTTCACGCTCGCGCCTTCGCCGCCGCGAGCGCCGTCGCCGTTCTCGTCGCGGGTCTCAGTGCCTGCGCCTCCGCCTCGGACGACAAGGAACCCGAACACCGGTCCTTCGGTCTGCGGGGCAGCACCCTCACCGTCGACTCCGACGACTCCGCCCTGGAGATCGTCGCCTCGGACGACCACGAGTCCGGGAAGGTCGAGGTCACCCGCTGGTTCTCCGGGTCGGTCGCCGTCGGCTCCGATCCCGAGGTGACCTGGAAGATGGACGGCGACCGGCTGGAACTGCGGATGCACTGCTCCGGCGTGATCGCCGACTGCGAGGCCAAGCACCGCATCGAGGTGCCGCGGGGCATCGCAGTCAAGGTCGAGGACGGGGACGGCAGCGTCCGGGCACGAGGGTTCCGGGACGCCTTGAACATCCGTACCGGCGACGGATCCGTGCACGTCACCGACTCCTCGGGACCGCTGGAACTGCGCACCGGCGACGGTTCCGTCCGCGCGGAGGTCTCCTCCCGCCGGGTGAGCGCACACACCGGGGACGGCTCCGTCCGCCTCGAACTCGGCACCGTCCCGGACCTGGTGGAGTCCCGCAGCGGCGACGGCTCCGTGTCGATCACCCTGCCCCGGGACACGTACAAGGTGTCGACGAAGTCCGAAGACGGCGGGGTCGACGTCTCCGTGCCGCGGGACGAGACCAGCAGCCACGTGGTGAACGCCCGGACCGAGGACGGCAAAGTCACGGTCCGAACCGCGAACTGACCGGCCCGTGTGTTCGTCCTTGTCGGGTGGGAGAATGGACCCGGGCAGGACGGACGACACGGGAGAGGGATGTGACGGCGACACCATCGCAGCCGTACTCGCCGATGGTGGCGCGCGCGTCGCGCCCGCCGCAGCGCTCGCGTCGCCGCCCCCCGAGCGCGGTCCGTGACACGCTCACTCTGATTGGCCTGCCGGTCCTCGCCGTACTCGCGCTGCCCGCCGCGTTCACCGGCGGCGGCACCCGGCGCTGGTTCGGCGGGCGGGCCGAGAACCAGCGGGCGGAGGCCCAGGCCGCGAAGGACGACGCGGCGGCCGCCTTCTACGAGCTGGACAGCGCCCAGCGGGACCTGCGGATCTCGATAGAGACCATCGCGGCCGTCGACTCCTCCCCCGCCGCCCGGCGCGCGGTCACCGACTTCGAGGCGCTCGGCCGGCGCATCGACGAGGTCAGCCATCAGTACATCGGCGCCGTCGACGCCCACGACCTGGACCGGGACGACCTGGAGGCCTCGGCCGCCTCCCGCGCCCGCGGCGAACTGACCGCGGCCAAGAACGAGCTGGGCCGGGTCAAGCAGGAACTGGACCGCTTCGCCGACGGTCTCGGTCCTCTGCTCGGCAAGGCCGAGACCCAGCTGGCCCGGCTGGCACCCGCCGTCGAACGCGCCCGGCAGGCCCTGCTCGCCGCCTCCAACGCCCTGGACTCCGCCCGCGGCTCCGGGCTGAAGGCGGACGACCTCGCCACTCGTCTCGCCACCCTCGGCCCGGAGCTGACCCGGCTCAACCAGGGCGCGGGACAGCACGGCGTACCCCAGACCCTGGAGCGGGCCGAGCGGGTCATCCGCGAGGCCGAGGCGGTCCGCGCCGAGGCGGAGCGGCTGCCCGAGCGCGCCGACGAGATCAGCCACCGGCTGGTCTCCCTGCGCACCCGCGCCCAGGCCCTGACCACCCGCACCGAGCAGGTCGAGCCGGTGCTGAGCGAACTGCGCCGCCGGTTCACCGCCGCCTGCTGGCAGGACCTCCAGCAGGTGCCGGACCAGGCCACCGAATCGGTCCGGCAGGCCGAGCGGAAGCTCACCGAGGCGCAGACCGCCCGCGACGAACAGCGCTGGCCCGACGCCACCGCACTGCTCTCGACGGTCCGGGCGCTGCTGAACACGACCGACGAGGCGGTCTCGGCGGCCGGTGACCGGCTGCGGCAGCTCAACGCCGTGCAGAAGGACCCGCAGCAGGAGATCGAGCGCACCCGCTTCGCCATCCGCGACGCACAGCGCCTGGCCATGGCGGGCCGCAACACTCCCGACCCGCGTCACGCGCGCCCTCTGGACGAGGCCGTGGCCCGACTGGAACGGGCGATCACCACGCTGGAGGGCCGCCACCCCGACTACTGGCACTTCCTGACCGAGACGGAAGCGGTCCGGCAGTCGGCGAGCCAGGTGGTCTCCCACATCCGTGAGGAGCGCGGGGCCGGCCACTGACCGCGGGCCGGCACGTCGGCCGCTTCTCCGCCGCCGGGTCCGGTCGCGGGCCGGTCCGGCTAACCTGTGCGCATGCCTCGCTACGAGTACCGCTGCCGGAGCTGCGGCGACACCTTCGAACTGAGCCGTCCCATGGCTGAGTCCTCCGCCCCCGCCGCCTGCCCGGCGGGCCACGACGACACGGTGAAGCTGCTGTCGACGGTCGCGGTCGGCGGCTCGGCGGGCTCGTCCGCCCCCGCGCCGTCGCCGGGCGGTGGCGGCGGCGGTTGCTGCGGTGGGGGCTGCTGCGGCTGAGCCCGACGGGCGGCCGCCGTCAGCTGCCCAGATAGCGCAGCACCGCCAGCACTCTGCGTGAATAGCCCTCACCCCCCGTCAGCTCCAGCTTGTCGAAGATCGCATTGGTGTGTTTCTCCACTGCGCTCTGCGAGATGTGCAGCCGCGCCGCGATCGCCGCGTTGGTGTGCCCCTGCGCCATCTCCCCCAGCACGTCCCGCTCCCGTCCGGTGAGCCGGGCGAGCAGATCGCCGTGCGTCGTACGGCCGAGGAGCTGGCGGACGACCTCGGGGTCGAAGGCCGCGCGCCCGGCGGCCACCCGCTCCAGCGCGTCCAGGAACTCGTCGATCTGGACCACCCGGTCCTTGAGCAGGTACCCGACTCCTTCCGTCTCCCCGGTCAGCAGCTCCGTCGCATACCGCTTCTCGACGTACTGCGACAGCACCAGCACCCCGACCTGTGGCCACCGCTCGCGTATCTCCAGGGCCGCGCGCAGGCCCTCGTCGGTGTGCGTGGGCGGCATCCGGACATCGGCGACGACCACGTCCGGAGGGTCCTCTGCGACGGCCTTCAGCAGCAGCTCCGCATTGCCGACGGCCGCGAGCACCTCGTGCCCCTCCTCCGTCAGCAGCCGCACCAGCCCCTCCCGCAGCAGGGTCGAGTCCTCGGCGAGGATCAGCCGCATGGCAGCTCCGCGGAGACCAGGGTGGGCCCACCCGGTGGGCTCACCACGCTGAGGCTGCCGTCGAGGGCGGCGACACGGCGGGCGAGCCCGAACAGTCCGCTGCCGGCGGCGTCGGCCCCACCGCAGCCGTCGTCCTGGACGCTCACGTACATCCGTTCCTCCTCTGCTCGGACGGCGACGCTTATCCGGGTCGGCGCCGCGTGCTTGACCGCGTTCGTGACGGCCTCGCAGACGACGAAGTAGGCGACGGTCGCCACCGCCCGCTCGGGTTCTCCGGCGAGGTCGTACTCCACCCCCACCGGCACGGACGCCCGCTCGGCGACCGTCTCCAGCGCCGCCCGCAGCCCCGCCTCGTCCAGCGTCGTCGGATAGATCCGCCAGGCCACCTCGCGCAGCTCGTCCAGGGCGCGGCGGCTCTCGTCGTGGGCCTGGGCCAGCAGTCGGTCACGGCGGCCGGCCTCCTGGCTGCGGCGGGCCCGGCCGAGCAGCATGCCGAGGGCGACGAGACGCTGCTGCACGCCGTCGTGCAGGTCCCGCTCGATCCGGCGCCGTTCGTCGTGCACCGCGTCCACCACGGCGGCACGGCTGGCGGCCAGCTCCGCGATCCGCCGCTCCAGCTCCTCCTGGTGCCGCGGGCCGAGGAAGTGACGTGCGAGCTGCCCCTCCAGGCCGGCCACCCCGAATATTCCCTGCACGGCGAGGAACACGAGGAAGAGGCCGCCCAGACTGCCGAGGACGAACGAACCGGGGTTGCGTATGCCGTCCAGCAGGAACCAGCCGTACAGCCCGAAGGTGCCGTACCCGAGGCCGACGGCGGCCGTCAGCATCACCACCCCGCCCAGGGCGCCCAGCGCCCAGTGGCAGGCCACGTACCGCAGGGCGCGGGCGTCCTCGTACGCGGGGGTGATCCGGAGGTCCAGCCACATCCGCAGCCGGGCCCGCTCCAGCTCCGCCAGTGTCCGCGCGCCCGCGAGGACCGGGCGCAGGACGGCACGGCGGGCGGCCGGCCAGGCCGCGACGGGCAGCAGGGCCACCCCGGCCAGCAGGGCGAAGAGCAGCTCGACTGCGGCCGTGGCGGTCCCCATGATCAGGCCCACCCCGCACCGCACCACACGTCGCGCCGTGATTTGCATGATCGCGAGGCTAGCCGGGCGCGGCAGTGGCGCACACTGCGGAAAACCGCAATTCCCGCTTGCGGTACACCGCAGTCGATCTTGCGGTCTTCCTCAGGGTCTCTTCAGCCGCCATTTTCTAGCGTGGTCGTCATGACAGCCATCGCAGCGCAGTCGGCCGCCGAAAGCGGCGCGGCACCGCAGTGGATCAACGACCTCATGGACGCGCTCGGCGCACCGGGCGCCGGGCTCGCCATCGCTCTGGAGAACCTCTTTCCTCCACTGCCGAGCGAGGTGATCCTGCCGCTCGCCGGATTCGCGGCGAGCTCCGGCCGGATGAACCTGATAGCCGTCCTGCTGTGGACGACAGCGGGTTCGGTGATCGGCGCGCTCGCCCTGTACGGGATCGGCGCGCTGCTCGGCCGGGATCGCACGGTGGCGATAGCGGGGAAGCTGCCGCTGGTGAAGGTCTCCGACATCGAGAAGACGGAGGCCTGGTTCCTCAAGCACGGGACCAAGGCCGTGTTCTTCGGCCGGATGATCCCGATCTTCCGCAGCCTGATCTCGGTACCGGCGGGCGTCGAGCGGATGCGGCTGCCCGTCTTCCTCGCCCTGACCACGCTGGGCAGCGCGATATGGAACACGGTCTTCGTCCTCGCGGGCTACGCGCTGGGCGACAACTGGTCCGAGGTCTCGGGCATCGCCTCCACGTACTCGAAGGTGATCCTCGCGATCGCCGCAGTGGCGCTCCTGGTCTTCATAGGCATGCGTCTGCTGCGGCCGGGAGCCGGCAACCGCAGGCGTGGCCGCCGCACCGGCACCGGCACCGGCACCGGCACCGGCACCGAGGACGGTGCCGGTGACACGGACGGCGAAGTCAGCGAGCCGGACTCACGGCGCGCAGGAACTCCCGGAGGATCCGCTCACCCGCCAGGACACCGCGCTCGGGCAAGGCGCTGATCGCCGGAGCCGTCCAGTCGGAGTCCGCCAGCTCGCCGTGGCCGGGGCGCCAGCCGCGGTCGGCGGCGAGCAGCAGGTCGGCGTCGAGGAGTGAGTCCCCGGCGGCGAGGGTGAGTTCGGCGCCCGTGCGGCGGGCGATCTCGTGGACGGCGGCGCTCTTGGTCAGCGGCTTGGGGACGGCATAGATCTTGCGGCCCTGGAGGGACACGGTCCAGCCACGGTTCTCGGCCCACACGGCGAGTTCCTTCACCCACTCCTCCGGCAGCAGTTCACGCTCGACGACGAGGTAGGCGAAGAGGTCCTCGGCGACCCGGTGCTTGCGCACCCACAGCGGGTCGGCGGTGTTCATCAGGTGGTCGCGGACCTCGGCCAGCGAGGCGCACTCATCGGCCAGCCGGGCGGTCACGCGTGCGTGCCAGTCGGGGTCCGAGACTCCGTCCACCAGCAGGTGACCCCCGTTGGCACAGATCGCGTACTTCGGCACGGGGCCGGGGAGGTTGATGCGCTGGTACTGCTTGCGGGTGCGGGTGGTGGTCGGCACGAAGACGGCCGTGTCGCCGAGGTCGGTCAGCAGTTGGGCGGCGGTCTCGGTCATGTAGGAGAGGGGTTTGCTCTCGTAGACCTCCACGCACAGCAGCCGGGGTGCACGTAGGTCGGGCATGGTCAGTCCGAGCGCGGCCGCGGAGTAGATGAGTGTGCGGTCGAGGTCGCTGGCGACGAGGACGGACATCAGAGCGCCACCGCCTTGCCGTCGGCGCCGGTAGCGCCCCGCGTGTACCTGGGGTGGATCAGCCCGACACAGGTGTAGGGCAGGTCGTCGACCTCCTCGACGGGCACGCCCCGCTGCTCGGCCAGCAGGCGTACGTGGTCCAGGTCCGCGCCGGCGCCGGCCCGGGCGAGGACCTTCCAGGGCACACGGCGCAGCATCACGCGGGTGGTCTCGCCGACGCCGGGCTTGACGAGGTTCACGTCGTCGATGCCGTACTCCTCGCTGATCCGCTCGACGGCGGCCCAGCCCTCCCAGGTGGGGGTGCGGTCGGCGGCCAGCAGTTCCTTGGCCTGGGCGTGGACCGTGTCGGTGACGTCCGGGTAGTGGGCGGAGACGGCGTCGAGGAAGGCGGGTGACAGGTCGGCGCCGGCGAGTTCGCGGTAGAACTTCGCGCCGTGGAAGTCGTGCGGGCCGACCAGGTCGGCGCGGAGCACGGTGCGGGATATCAGGCCGGAGACGGTGGAGTTGAGACAGGCGGAAGGGATGAGGAAGTCGTCGCGTGTGCCGTAGGTGCGTACGCAGGAGCCGGGGTCGGCCAGCACGGCGATCTCCGGGTTGAAGCCGGTGACGCCGTCCGAGAGCTCGAAGTCGCGCAGAGCGGCGGCGAGTTCGCGGGTGATGGCACCCTTGCCGGTCCAGCCGTCGACGAAGACGACGTCGGCGGGGTCGTGGTGGGCGGCCAGCCAGCGCAGTGCGTTGGCGTCGATGCCCCGGCCCCGGACGATCGACACGGCGTAGTGAGGGAGGTCGAGACCATGGCGGTACTGCGCCCAGCGGCGCATCAGGATGCCCACGGGGGTGCCCGCGCGGGCGAGGGAGACCAGAACGGGGCGGGGCGACCGCTCCGCGAGCACGATCTCGGTGACGGCACCGACGGCGCGCGCCACCCGGGCGGCCGACGCGTCCAGGGCCGCGTGGAACAGCTCTTGATACTGCTCGCTGGGCTGGTACTCCACGGGCAGCGACTCCGCGTAGTGGGCGCCGCCGCTCTGGATGGCCTCCTCGCGCTCCTCGGTCGGCGCCTCCAGCGTCACGTCCGAGAAGTCCTGGAGCAGCCAGCCGACCTCGTCGGACGCGTACGAGGAGAAGTCGGGGCCGCGCAGGGGCTCGGGCAGCATGGAGGGCCTTTCGGGAGCGTGCGGGACGTACGACGGGACGACCGCGAGCAGGACGTGCGGGGCATGGGCGGCGAGCCGGGCCAGCAGCCCGTCCGGCGCGTGCAGCGCGGGAGTGTCGGCGGCCGAGTCGACGACGGCGACGACGGCGTCGAAGCCAGCGCCGGCGACGTTGTAGGCGTAGCGCTCGCCGGGGCCGTCGGCCGGGTCGTCGTGTGCGGGGAAGACGAGCCGGGTGCGTATGGCGTAGCCGGGGTCGTCGACCGCGAGGACGGGAGAGCGGGTGGTGGTGGAGTAGCGCACGTCGGCGTCGGTGGTCCGCTCGAGCGCGTCGGCCAGGCGGAGGGGTGCGTACATCAGTTCCTCGAAGCCGAGGACGAGCACGCGTCGGGCGCCGGCGGGCAGTGCGTCGGCGATCCGGGCCGCCATGCCGGGCAGCGCGTTCTCCAGCCGCTCACGGTGCCCGGCCGTGAACCCGTGTCGTCCGCCGTCGGGGACCCCGTCGGGCCAGCGCAGGTCGACGCGGGCCACGCGGTCGACGGCTCCCCCGGCGCCGGATCCCGCTCCCGCACCGGTGTCCGCAGTTCCGGCCTCGTAGCGCGCGACCAGTTCCTGCCCCTTCTCGAGAACACCCGGGGGCAGCCGCACCGTGCCCGAGGCGGCCGTCACCAGATCCACGCGGGCGCCGATCTCCCGGGCGAAGTCCTCCAGTCGGCCGGCGTCGGCGGGCGAGCGCATGTCGACCAGCGCGACCACGACGTACCGCTTGCGGGGGTAGCGCTCGTGCAGGGCGCGGACGGTGTTGAGCACCGTGTTGCCGGTGGAGAACTCGTCGTCGACGAGGACGAGCGGCCCGTCGCCGGCGAGCAGTGCCGGGTCCTCGGGCAGCAGGAGGTGGGAGGTCGCGTGCGAGTGGGACTCCTCGAAGCCGCCCGCGCTGCCGACCCCGGCGACCGGGCGGCGGGTGGAGTGCAGATAGGGGGCGGCGCCCAAGCCGTCGGCGACGGAGTGGCCGAGTCCGGTGGCGGTCTCCGCGTAGCCGAGGACGACCGCGTGTCCGGCCGTCTCCGCGCCGAGCAGGTCGCGGACGCGGCGGCCGAGGGCGACACCGTGGCCGTGGACGACGGAGGGCGACTGGGGGACGTGTTTGCCGAGCACGTTGGAGACGAGCAGGTGCGCCCGTTTGGGGTTGCGGCGCAGGGCAAGGCCCAGCAGGCCGGTCAGGCTGTCGTCACCGGCGAGTTCGACGCCGAGCCGCTCCGCGACCCAGCTGCCGGACCAGTCTCCGGCGCGCCCCTCGGCGCGCGCCCTCTCGGTCATGTAGTCGTGCCTCCCGTTGTCCATCTCGGTCTGGGCCCTTGCGTCGGTCGTGGATCGTTGCGGTCAGTCGGACAGTCCGGCGGCGAGCAGTTCCACGAAGCCGATGTCCTCGTTCGCCACCCCGAAGACCTCGGCGCGCAGCAGGGTCCGCTCGGCCCAGGCGCGGTGGGGCTTCACCTCGTTCATCTTGTTCGTGTAGGCGGACCTCATCACACCCCCGCCGCAGCGTTCCGGCCGCAGGATGTCCTGGGCGTCGCTGAACTCCTCGTGGCTGACGACGGACAGCGCGTGGACGGGGAGCACGTGCGAGGGGTGGATGCAGGTCTTGCCCAGCAGGCCGTTGGCGCGGTCCAGGGAGATCTCCCGCAGCAGGCCGTCCATGGAGTGCTCGATCAGTTTCTGGCGCAGTCCGACGGCCTGGCCCTCCAGGAAGGGGCTCTGCCTCAGCTGCGGTTTGAACATCCTCTCCGGGACGCGGAAGTACTCCCACACGGGCCCGGTCACGGTGAAGCCGGTGCCGTCGGCGCGGGCGAGCATGTTCACCACGTCGGCGATCACGGAGGCGACGATCTGGACGTCGTACGCCGTCATGTCGGGGCCGCGGCGCAGCCCGTAGGAGGAGCAGAAGTCGGTCACACCGAGCCGCAGGGCGAGCACGCGGTCGCGGTACTTGTCGACCGCGCGGAAGATCCCCTCCAGCGTCTGCACCCGGGACTCCCGGTACAGCAGGTCAGGGGATTCCAGGACCGGCATGGCGAAGAGCCTGCGGCCACTGGCGGCCTCCGCGGCGGCGAGTGCCTCCAGGAAGGGCACGCCGCGTTCCTCGGTGAACTTCGGCAGCACGAATCCGGACAGCAGCCGCACGGCAGGGCCGAGGCGGCGCACGAGGTCGGGTATCTGCTCGGGGGTGCGGACCCGGACGAACAGGAGGGGGACATCGGCGTCGGAACGTTTCGCCAGATCATTGAGGTGACGGACGAGATTGGCCTCACCGACCGGTACGTCGGCGTCGTCGATCGAGTCCTCCAGGCACAGCACCATCGACACCACACCGCGCGCGCCCTGCTTGAGGACGTCCTCGGCGAGGTTCGGCCGGGTGGCGGGGCTGTAGAGCGTGGCGCCCAGGGCCGCGGAGAGCAGCCGGGCCGGAGAGTCGGCCGAGAAGGCGCAGGGCTCCTGGTGGAACAGACGCTTCCGCACTTCAGGGGCAATCTGTCCGAAATGACGCATTTAAACTCCCCCGCAGTGTCTGGGCAACCTGTGAATCGTCGAAAGGTGGCCGGTAATAGTACGTACGTATCCATGTCGGAGGTTCCCACCGGGCATGAATTCCAGGTAACCCGGCCATGTCTTCGATGGCCACCCGGGAGGGCGGACACGGGCCGAGTACCCGCCCCCGCGTTGTCGTGACCAGGACCGAGAGGGCAGGATGACCGCATGACGCACGCGATGCTGAAGGGATCGAACGTCCCGCTGCAAGCCACCACGGTACGCGCCGTGCTGCGCTGGACACCCGGGTCCGGAGCCCCCGACATCGACGCCTCCGCGTTGCTGCTGGGTCCGGACGGCCGCGTGCGCTCCGACGAGGACTTCGTCTTCTACAACCAGCCCCGGCATCCCTCCGGCCAGGTCTGGCGGCTCGGCAAGAAGCGGGTCGCCGAGGGCCTGACCGACACGATCCAGACAGACCTCTCCCGGGTCGAGCCCTCGGTCGGGCGGATCCTGCTGGTGGCGTCCGCGGACGGGGTCGCCTTCGACCGTGTGCGGTCCCTGCGCATCCTGGTGCACGACGCCGCCTCGGCCGACGCGGAACCGCTGGCGTACTTCGACGTGAAGCCGGAGACGGGCCAGGAGACGGCGCTGATCTGCGGCGAGCTGTACCGGCGCGGGGAGGGCTGGAAGTTCCGGGCACTGGGCGAGGGGTACTCCAACGGGCTCAAGGGCCTGGCGACCGACTTCGGCATCTCGGTGGACGAGTCGGAGGGCGCGGAGGACCCCCTGTCGGCCCCTCGCTCCGAGCCGACGTTCCCGCCCGCGCAGCCCGGCCCCGCGCAGACCCCCGCCGCCACGGCCGCCCAGACCGCGCCCGCGCAGCCCGTGGTCGGTCCCGAGCAGCCGACGACCGTCCAGCCCCTCCCGGGGGCCTCGCGGCCGCTGCCGCCGGAGCAGCCCGCGGGCGTCCCGGCACAGCCCGCGTACGGCTTTCCGCAGCAGCCGCCGGCCACCCAGCCCGCCTACGGTTACCCGCAGCCGGCCGGAGCGCCGGGGTACGGATATCCGCAGGCCCCGGCCGCGGCCGCCGACGCGCAGTCCGGCTACGGCTACCCGCAGCCGGTCACCGCGGCGCCCGACCCGGATTTCCGGATGCCGCCGCAGGGACCGCAGTTCGTCGGGCGCTAGCCCACCGACGACCCGACGACACGGCCGTGAAGGGCGGACCCTAGCGGTCCGCCTTGCTCTTGTGGCCGCGGCCCCACTGCAGGCCCCAGCCGTAGAGCCGGTCCAGTTCGCCCTGGAAGCCGTACACGAACTTCACCTCGCGGCGGACGAAGATCTCGCCCTTGATGTTCTCGATCATCACCACGGCGCAGGAGCGGGCCTGGGGATGGCGTTCGTCGAGGCCTATCTCGATGCGGGGGCCGTTGCTCGGGTAGAGCGTGACGATGGCGTGCGTCCGGTCGAATGCCGGGGTCTGGTCGTAGATGTAGGCGAAGAGCAGGAGGCGCTTGATGGCGTCCTTGTGGTCGAGGTTGACGTATATCGTCTCGCCGGACGCCGAGCCGAAGCGGTCGTCGCCGCTGAGCTTGACGTAGGGCGGGGCGTTGACGTCGCCCAGGAAGCCGCCGAGCGGCTGGACGACTCCGCGGGTGCCGTCCATGAGTTCGTAGAGGCAGCCGAGATCGAGGTCCACGTTGACCATGCTCTGGCTGTGGCCGACGACCTCGGGCGGCTTGAGCGCCTTGAAGGGGTGCCGCAGCAGGCTCTCCCGCTGGGCGCCCATGATGTCCGACGTGCGCATGCGCCAGGCCAGGTTGACGCGCAGGTGGCCGGTGGCCGCGCCCTGCTTGGTCAGGGAGACCTGGCTGTGCCGTTTGGTCAGCTGGATGGAGTTGGTCGCCGCGCTGCCCGAGTCGAACTCGGACTCGCGGCCGCGCCACAGTCCGTCCAAGAAGCCCATTACCGCCCCCACCTTGTTTCGACCGCCGACGGGGCGGCCCCGAGGAGTCGTCCTCGTCGGCCGCCCCGCTCAGAGCGTTCCTCGTCCGGGCCGGGTTCACACCAGTGGTGCGGGCGCACCGGGGGCGAACCCGGCCCGGGGACGGAGCGGTTTCACACCCCGGAGGAGACCTCCGCCTTCTCCTGATCGCCGCCGCCTGCCGCCGCGATCGCGCGGTTGCGGCGCACCGAGGACCAGAAGGAGGCGCCGATCAGGACCACGCCGATGAGGCCGGTGATGATCTCGTTGATCTCGTACTGGATGGTCACCAGCAGGATGACGGCCAGGGCGCCGATGGCGTAGTGGGCGCCGTGCTCCAGGTAGACGTAGTCGTCGAGGGTGCCCTGGCGGACCAGGTAGACGGTCAGCGACCGGACGTACATGGCGCCGATGCCGAGGCCGAGGGCCATCAGGACGATGTCGTTGGTGATGGCGAAGGCGCCGATGACGCCGTCGAAGGAGAACGACGCGTCCAGGACCTCCAGGTAGAGGAACATGAAGAACGCGGCCTTGCCGGCCAGCTTGACGGCCGACTTGGGCTTGCCCTCGCGCTCGGCCTTCTCCTCGGCCTCGTGCTCCCGCTCCTCCTCCTCTTCGAGCTTCTCCTCGAAGAAGCTGGAGAGGCCGCCCACGACGAGGTAGGTGATCAGACCCGCGATGCCGGAGAGCAGGACCGTCTCCGCCTTGTCGGCGTGGGTGCCGCCGTGCTGGTGGGCGTGGGCGCCGAAGGTGATCGCGGAGACCAGCAGCACGACCAGGGCGATGCAGACCGACAGCATGTCGACCTTGCCGAGCTTGGCCAGCGGGCGCTCCAGCCAGCCCAGCCACTTGATGTCCCGGTCCTCGAAGATGAAGTCGAGGAAGATCATCAGGAGGAACATGCCACCGAAGGCGGCGATCGACGGATGGGCGTCCGTCACCAGCTCCTGGTAGCGGTCCTTGTCGGTCAGGGCGAGGTCGACGGCCTCGATCGGGCCGAGGGACGCGCTCACCGCGACGATGACGACCGGGAAGATCAGGCGCATGCCGAAGACGGCGATCAGGATGCCGATGGTGAGGAAGATCTTCTGCCAGAAGGCATTCATCTTCTTCAGGATCCCGGCGTTGACCACCGCGTTGTCGAAGGACAGCGAGATCTCCAGGACGGACAGGATCGCCACGACGCCGAAGGCGGTCCACCCCCCGTAGAAGACCGCGGCCACCAGGCCGAGCGCGGTGACCGCGAACGACCACCCGAAGGTTTTCAGAACCACTGGCTACCCAATCGTGTGTTGGGGGTCCCTCCCAGACGAAGTCTGGGGGAGGGGCTCCCCCGCGCCGTACGCGGCTTTACGAAACGTTGACTCCGAAGTCTAGAGCGATGCCGCGGAGCCCCGACGCGTACCCCTGCCCCACCGCGCGGAACTTCCATTCGCCCTGGTAGCGATAGAGCTCGCCGAAGATCATCGCGGTCTCCGTGGAGGCGTCCTCGCTGAGGTCGTAGCGGGCGAGTTCCTGACCGTCGGCCTGGTTGACGACCCGGATGAAGGCGTTGCTGACCTGGCCGAAGGCCTGGCCGCGCTCGTCGGCCTGGTGGATCGAGACCGGGAAGACGATCTTGTCGCAGTGGGCCGGCACCGCGGAGAGGTCGACCAGGATCGACTCGTCGTCGCCGTCGCCCTCGCCGGTGAGATTGTCGCCGGTGTGCTCGACCGAGCCGTCCGGGCTCTTGAGCTGGTTGTAGAACACGAACCACTCGTCGCCGAGCACCCGGCCGCTGCCGCACACGAGGGCGCTGGCGTCGAGGTCGAAGGGTGCTCCGGTGGTGGAACGCGCGTCCCAGCCGAGTCCGACCAGAACCTGAGTGAGGTTCGGTGCGGCCTTGGACAGGGAGACGTTGCCGCCCTTGGCAAGCGTGACGCCCATGGTGATGGTCCCTCCCCGGGTGATGATTCCTGGAGTTCCTGCGCGTCCGGCGCCGCACGTAAACCGTGCGGCGCCGGACGATCGAGGCGGGTGCCCCGGTGGTTCTGGTCGCTCAGACGTTCACGCCGAAGTCCTGGGCGATGCCGCGCAGGCCCGAGGCGTAGCCCTGGCCGATGGCGCGGAACTTCCACTCCGCGCCGTGCCGGTACAGCTCGCCGAAGACCATCGCGGTCTCCGTGGAGGCGTCCTCCGACAGGTCGTAGCGGGCGATCTCGGCGCCGCCGGCCTGGTTGACGACGCGGATGAACGCGTTGCGCACCTGGCCGAAGGACTGCTGGCGGTTCTCGGCGTCGTAGATGGACACCGGGAAGGTGATCTTCTCGACGTCGGCCGGGACGGTGGCCAGGTCGATCTTGATCTGCTCGTCGTCGCCCTCGCCCTCACCGGTGAGGTTGTCACCGGTGTGCTCGACGGACCCGTCCGGGCTCTTGAGGTTGTTGAAGAAGACGAAGTGCGCGTCACTGGCGACCTTGCCGCCGCTGTTCAGCAGCATCGCGCTGGCGTCGAGGTCGAAGTCGGTGCCGGTCGTGGTGCGGATGTCCCACCCCAGACCGACGATGACCGCGGTCAGGCCCGGGGCCTCCTTGGTCAGCGATACGTTGCCGCCCTTGCTGAGGCTGACTCCCACGAGTCCTCCATTGGTGTCCGGGGGCGGGGTGCCCCGTAGTGCGTGGATATCGGATCAACGATTCGATCCTAGTGACGGGTTCCCGCCCCCCGCAGGCCCTGCGGCCGACAAATCGCGGTGTCGGGTCACGGGTGCCGGGTCACAGGGTGTCGAGCGCCTTCACGTACTCGTTCAGGTCACGGGCGTCCGGCAGACCGTTGACGACGGTCCAGCGCACGACGCCCTCCCGGTCGATGATGAAGGTGCCGCGGACGGCGCAGCCCTTGTCCTCGTCGAAGACGCCGTAGGAGCGCGAGACGTTGCCGTGCGGCCAGAAGTCGGACAGCAGCGGGTACTCCAGGCCCTCCTGCTCGGCGAAGACGCGCAGGGTGTGGATGGAGTCGTTGGAGACGGCGAGCACCTGGGTGTCGCGGTCGGAGAACTGCGGCAGGTTGTCGCGCACCTCGCAGAGCTCGCCGGTGCACACGCCGGTGAAGGCGAACGGGTAGAAGAGCAGCACCACGTTCTTCTGGCCGCGGAAGTCGGACAGCCGGACGGTCGCGCCGTGGTTGTCCTTGAGCTCGAAGTCGGGGGCCTTGTCGCCGACCTGGATCGCCATGTCCTGTTCGTCCCTTCCGGAGGTGTTCGCTGGAAACACCCTACGCAGGGATCATCGCGAACCCGCGGACGGGCCGACCGAGGCCGGCCCGTCCGGAGTCCGGGATCGTGCGGAGGCCGTGGGGCTACCGCTTGGACTTGGCGGCCTTGGGCGTCGCCAGCCGGCTGCCGCTCCAGTCCTTGCCTACGCTGACGCTCTTGGACGCCGTCAGTCCGGCGGTCGTCGCGGCTTCCGAGATGTCGCTGGCCTCGACGTATCCATCACGGCCGGTCTTCGGCGTGAGAAGGAGGATCGACCCGCCCTCTTCGATGTACGTGGTGGCATCCACCAGCGCATCCGTCAGGTCGCCGTCGTCGTCACGGAACCACAGCACGACGGCGTCGGCCACGTCCTCGTAGTCCTCGTCCACCAGCTCGCCCTCGACGGCGCCCTCAATGGCCTCGCGGAGCTCCTGGTCGACGTCGTCGTCGTAGCCGATCTCCTGGACCACCTGCCCGGGCTGGAACCCCAGCCTGGCGGCAGGGTTCGTCCGCTCCTCCGCGTGGTCCGCGGTCGCGCTCACGGGTTGCCTCCTGATCATGTTTCGGTAGATGTCTTCGGCCTCGCGCGTGCGCGAAGCTTGGCCGTAGTCCACACGGGCGGGACCGATCGCGCAAGTACCCGGCGTCTGGGACCGCCGAAACGGTGACGATCCCGGCCGTGTCGCCGCAACTCCAGCCATGCCGTCCAGACCAAAGGTGACGTACACCACACCTATCTGCCCCGTTTGCGTATTTGGGAACCATGCGTGGGTACGAGACTCGAATGAACGTGCCCCCGATCCCCGCGAAGGAACCGGTTACCCCACGGTACAGATGACGATTGCCCCCGTGAGGTACACGATGGGGAACCGGCGGGTAATCGGCGCAGACACCCGGCCAAGTAGCCCTCTGAGAGCGAAGGAACAGCGTGGCTTCCGCATCCGATCGCAATCCGATCATCATTGGCGGCCTTCCGAGTCAGGTTCCTGACTTCGACCCCGAGGAAACCCAGGAGTGGCTCGACTCCCTCGACGCCGCCGTCGACGAGCGCGGCCGGGAGCGGGCCCGCTTCCTGATGCTGCGACTGATCGAGCGCGCCCGCGAGAAGCGCGTGGCCGTGCCCGAGATGCGCAGCACGGACTACGTCAACACCATCCCGACCAAGAGCGAGCCGTTCTTCCCCGGCAACGAGGAGATCGAGCGCAAGATCCTCAACGCCACCCGCTGGAACGCCGCGGTGATGGTCTCCCGCGCGCAGCGGCCCGGTATCGGCGTCGGCGGCCACATCGCGACGTTCGCCTCCTCGGCCTCCCTGTACGACGTGGGCTTCAACCACTTCTTCCGTGGCAAGGAGGACGGCGACGGCGGTGACCAGGTCTTCTTCCAGGGGCACGCCTCGCCGGGCATCTACGCCCGCGCGTTCCTGCTGGACCGGCTCAGCGAGCAGCACCTGGACGGGTTCCGGCAAGAGAAGTCGGCGGCGCCGCACGCCCTGTCGTCGTATCCGCACCCGCGGTCGATGCCGGACTTCTGGGAGTTCCCGACCGTCTCGATGGGCCTCGGCCCGATCGGCGCGATCTACCAGGCGCGGATGAACCGCTACATGCACGCGCGTGGGATCGCGGACACCTCGCGTTCGCACGTGTGGGCGTACCTCGGCGACGGCGAGATGGACGAGCCGGAGTCGCTGGGCCAGCTCTCCATCGCCGCCCGCGAGGGCCTGGACAACCTGACCTTCGTGGTCAACTGCAACCTCCAGCGCCTGGACGGCCCGGTGCGCGGCAACGGCAAGATCATCCAGGAGCTGGAGTCGGTCTTCCGCGGCGCCGGCTGGAACGTGATCAAGCTGGTGTGGGACCGCACCTGGGACCCGCTGCTCGCCCAGGACCGCGACGGCGTGCTGGTCAACCGGATGAACACCACGCCGGACGGGCAGTTCCAGACGTACGCCACCGAGTCCGGTGCGTACATCCGCGACCACTTCTTCGGCGACGACCACCGGCTGCGCGCGATGGTCGAGAACATGACCGACGACCAGATCCTGCACCTGGGGCGCGGCGGGCACGACCACCGGAAGATCTACGCGGCCTACAAGGCGGCGCTGGAGCACAAGGGCCAGCCGACGGTCATCCTGGCCAAGACGATCAAGGGCTGGACGCTCGGCCCGAACTTCGAGGGCCGCAACGCCACCCACCAGATGAAGAAGCTGACGGTCGACGACCTGAAGCGCTTCCGCGACCGGCTGCACCTGCCGATCTCCGACCAGGAGCTGGAGTCCGGCCCGCCGCCGTACTACCACCCGGGCCGGGACACGGAGGAGATGCAGTACATGCACGACCGTCGGCTCGGTCTGGGCGGGTACGTCCCGACACGCGTCGTGCGGTCGAAGCCGCTCGCCCTGCCGGAGGACAAGACGTACGCGACCGTGAAGAAGGGGTCGGGCCAGCAGTCCATCGCGACGACGATGGCCTTTGTGCGGCTACTGAAGGACCTCATGCGGGACAAGGAGATCGGCAAGCGGTTCGTGCTGATCGCGCCGGACGAGTACCGCACCTTCGGGATGGACTCGTTCTTCCCGAGTGCGAAGATCTACAACCCGCTCGGGCAGCAGTACGAGTCCGTGGACCGGGATCTGCTGCTCGCCTACAAGGAGGCGCCGACCGGGCAGATGCTGCACGACGGCATCTCGGAGGCGGGCTGCACGGCCTCGCTGATCGCGGCGGGTTCGGCGTACGCGACACACGGCGAACCGCTCATCCCGGTCTACGTCTTCTACTCGATGTTCGGTTTCCAGCGCACCGGCGACCAGTTCTGGCAGATGGGCGACCAGCTGTCGCGCGGTTTCGTACTGGGCGCGACCGCGGGACGCACGACGCTGACCGGTGAGGGACTCCAGCACGCGGACGGCCACTCGCAGCTGCTGGCCTCGACCAACCCGGCGTGCGTGGCGTACGACCCGGCGTTCGGCTTCGAGATCGCGCACATCGTCAAGGACGGCCTGCGCCGGATGTACGGCGGGGACGAACAGCACCCGCACGGCGAGGACGTCTTCTACTACCTCACGGTCTACAACGAGCCGATCCAGCACCCGGCCGAACCGGAGGGCGTGGACGTCGAGGGCATCCTCAAGGGCGTCTACCGCTTCAGCGAGGGCACGGACGGCTCGATCCCGGCGCAGATCATGGCCTCCGGGGTCGCGGTGCCGTGGGCTGTCCAGGCCCAGCGGATCCTCGCCGAGGAGTGGAACGTACGCGCCGACGTCTGGTCGGCGACCTCCTGGAACGAGCTGCGGCGCGAGGCGGTGGCGTGCGAGGAGCACAATCTGCTGCACCCCGAGGAGGAGCAGCAGGTGCCCTGGGTGACCCGGAAGCTGGCGGGTGCGCAGGGGCCGTTCGTGGCCGTGTCCGACTGGATGCGGTCGGTGCCGGACCAGATCGCCCGGTGGGTGCCGGGGACGTACCAGTCGCTGGGCGCGGACGGGTGGGGCTTCGCCGACACGCGCGGGGCCGCACGGCGGTTCTTCCACATCGACGCGGAGTCGATCGTGGTGGCCGTGCTGAGCGAGCTGGCCCGGGAGGGGAAGGTCGACCGGTCGGTGCTGAAGCAGGCGATCGACCGGTACCGGCTGCTCGACGTCGCCGCGGCCGACCCGGGGGTGGCCGGCGGGGACGCGTGACCCGAACGCGGACGAGCGCACGATGAGGGGCGCCCCGGCCGGATGGCCGGGGCGCCCCTCATCACTCCTGCGCCGTGGGTGCGCGGCCCGTCAGAACATGCCGTTGTTCATGCCCGCCGAACCGGCGAGCCAGACGATCGCCAGCAGCGTGTCGATCGCGCCCAGCACGAAGGCGACCACCGCGGGCACCGGGCGGGAGCCCGACCAGCTGCGTCCCATGGCGAGCCAGCCGCAGGCCATCGCGGCGGGGCCCAGGACGATGCCCAGCTGGAAGAAGCCCGCCACCGCGCACACGACTCCGATGATCCCGAGCGTCGCACGGTCCGGCCCGCTCCGTGCGCCTGTCCGGCCACGTGAACGGGGGTACCCGCGCGATCCCTGTCCGAAGCTCGCCATCATCAACTCCCTCGATTCCTCGTGGAGTTCGGGTACCCCCGTACGGCGCCTTATGCCCGCCGCGCGCGCTGCCCCCCTCCAGCAGCGCGCCGCGGCATGCCGTCCTCCATGTCCTGCGGAGGACTTGACCCACTGTGACCTGCGCGGCCCGCCGGAGGCGAGGGTTCGCCGGTCCCGTCACCCTGATGGGCGAACGGGGCCGACGGCCCGTCAGATGTGCCCCATGCCGGCGCCGCCGTCCGCGTTCACCCCGCGCTTGGTGAGGAAGGCGACCCCCACGGCCACGACCGCGACGCCGGCGGCCACCAGCGAGGCCAGGCTCATGCCGTCGATGAAGGTGTTGTGGGCGACGTCGGCGATCTTCGCGGCGATCTGCTCCGGGGTGCCCGGGGCCACCGGCGGGACGCCGACCTGGACCGCCTCGGAGGCCTGATGGGCCTGTTCCGGCGTCAGTTCGGGAAGCCCCGCGTCCGCCCAGTTGCCCGCCAGGTCGCTGTCGACCTTGGAGGCCATGACCGCGCCGAGGACCGCGGTGCCGAGGCTGCCGCCGATCTGCATCGCCGCCTGCTGGAGGCCGCCGGCCACACCGGACAGCTCCATCGGCGCGTTGCCGACGATGACCTCGGTGGCGCCGACCATGACGGGCGCGAGGCCGAGGCCCAGCAGGGCGAACCAGATCGACATGACGGTGCTGCCGGTGTCCGTCTCCAGTGTGGAGATGCCGTACATGGCGATCGCGGTGCAGGCCATGCCGCCGGCCAGCGGGATGCGCGGACCGACCTTGGTGATCATCGCACCGGCCAGCGGCGAGGCGACGATCATCATGGCGGTCAGCGGCAGCAGGTGGAGACCGGCGTCGACCGGGCTCATGCCGTGCACGTTCTGCAGGTAGAAGGTGACGAAGAACAGGCCGCCCATGAAGGCGATGGCCATCAGGACCATCAGGACCACACCGGCCGACAGCGGCACCGAGCGGAACATCGCCAGCGGGATCAGCGGCTCCTTCACCTTGGTCTCCCACAGGGAGAACAGGACGAAGCCCACCACCGAACCGCCGATGTACAGCCAGGTCTCGCCGGAACCCCATCCCCACTCGGGAGCCTTGATGAGTGCCCAGACGAGGGCGAACATCGAGGCCGACAGCAGCGCGATGCCGAGGAGATCGAAGGAGCGCGGCGCGTTCTCGGCCCGGTGGTCCAGCAGGATCATGACGCCGAGGACGACGGCGACGATGCCCACCGGCACGTTGATGAAGAACACGGACTGCCAGTTGACGTGCTCGACCAGCACGCCGCCGAGGATCGGGCCGCCCGCGGTGGAGGCGCCGATCACCATGCCCCAGATGCCGATGGCCATGTTGAGCTTCTCGGCCGGGAAGGTGGCCCGGAGCAGGCCGAGCGCGGCCGGCATCAGCAGGGCGCCGAACAGGCCCTGGAAGACACGGAAGACGATGACCGCGGCGATGCTGCCGGACAGTCCGATCGCTCCCGAGGAGGCGGCGAAGCCCGCCACGCCTATGAGGAAGGTCTGCCGGTGCCCGAAGCGGTCACCGAGCTTGCCCGCGGTGATCAGGGCGACCGCGAGGGCGAGGAAGTAGGCGTTGGTGATCCACTGGACGTCGGCGAGGCTGGCGTCCAGGTCGTCCTGGATGGCCGGGTTGGCGATCGCCACGATGGTGCCGTCCAGGGCCACCATCATGACCCCGACCGCGACGGTGACGAGGGTGACCCACGGATGGCCGCGCAGCCCCTTGGCGGGCGCGGAACCCGACGGGACGCCGTCCCCCGGTCCGGTCTTGTCGATGGTGGTCTGACTAGTCATACGGTGAGGCTAATGACAGCCACTGACAGTTGACAAACCAATTCACGTGTCAGTAACTGACATGTCATCTGCGTATAGCCTGAACTGCGGAAACAGACCGCGGCACCCTGGTTGAGGAGCGAACTTTTGGGCCTGCGCGAACTCAAGAAGCAGCGCACCCGGGACCTCCTGCTGCGCTCCGCCCTCGAGCTGTTCACCGAGCGCGGGTACGAGGAGACGACCGTCGACGACATCGCCGACGCGGCCGACGTCTCGCAGCGCACCTTCTTCCGCTACTTCGCCTCCAAGGAGGACGCGGCGTTCTTCGTGTCGCGGCTCGCGGAGTCGCACTTCGTCGACGCCGTGCGCGCGCGCCCGCCCGGGGAGGCACCGCTGGACGCGCTGCGCCTCGCCCTCGTGGAGAGCTGGAGCACCATCGGCGAGGCCGTGGAGCGGGTGATCCCGATGGAGCTGCACCTGCGCTTCTACCGGGTGATCGAGTCGACGCCCGCGCTCCTCGCCGCGCATCTGCGGCGCGCGACGGAGCTGGAGGAGGAGATCGCCCGCCTCGTCGCCGACCGCGAGGGCCTGGACGTGGACGAGGATCCGCGGCCGCGGGTGGTCGTGGCCGTCTTCGGGGCGGTGATGCGGGTGACCGAACGGATCTGGTCGGCCCGGGACGACGCCGGTCTCGCGGCGCTGCGCGACCTGACGGCCTCCTATCTGGACCAGGTGGCACCGGCGCTCACCGGCGACTGGCGGGAGCGCCCGCTCGCCGAGCGTGCCGGGGCAACCCCGCACCGCAGCAGCGAAACGTGATCCGTGTCACTGGATTCACGCGAGACCGTCCCGTTCTCCTAGTGTGTCCTCCCAGTGACTTCCTTCGACACCTCCCCGCAGCTGAACGTCTGGCGCGCACTGCTCGCCCTGGCCGTGGTGTTCGTGATGCTGGCGACCACCGGCTGGACCGCTCTGCGCAACCAGCGGGGCCCCACGGCGCTCGAGGCGTCCGTCTCGGCCTGGGAGCACGGCCGGATCGGCGGACGCCCGCTGCCCGACGCGCACACGGCACCCACGCGGCTCGCCCGCTTCTTCGCCTCACTCGGCGAATGGCAGCGCGAGAGCCTGGCCCGCCGCTATCCGCTGGCCGTCGGCAACATGAACGGCGCCCCCGTCCAACTGCGCTACCTCGCCAACCGGACGGCGCTCGAGAAGGCGCGGTCGGTGGAGCGCGCGCGCGTGCACGACAAACGCCTGTCCCTGTCCGGCCAGCGCGAGGCCGCGAAGCGCATGAACCACTACGACTCGCTGCTCGCACCGGGCCGGCACATCCTCGCCTTCGACCCGGCGGGCGCGGGCAAGGTCGCCGAGGTGTTCGGGAACCTCGACCGCGCTGAACGCGTGTCCGTGGTGGTGCCGGGTGTCGACACCGAGCTGGTCACCTTCGAGCGCACCGCACGCAAGTACTCGGCACCCGTCGGCATGGCCGAGTCGCTGTACGAGGCCGAGCGCGCCGCGAGCCCCGACACGCGGACGGCCGTGATCGCGTGGGCCGACTACACCACCCCCAGCGGCCTTGGCATGGAGGCGGCCACGGCGACCCGCGCCGAGCAGGGCGCCCTCCGGCTGAACGGACTGCTGCGGGCGCTGCCCGGCCGGGCCCCGGTCTCGCTGTTCTGCCACAGCTACGGCTCGGTGGTGTGCGGCCTCGCCGCCGACACGCTGCCCCTGCGGGTGACCGACATAGCGGTGGCCGGCAGCCCCGGCATGCGCGCCGACAACGCCTCCCACCTGCACACCTCCGCCCGCGTATGGGCGATGCGCGACACCGACGACTGGATCGGCGACGTGCCCTACCTGGAGGTCGGCGGGCTCGGACACGGCGCCGACCCGGTCTCCGCCGCGTTCGGGGCGCGGGTGCTGTCGGCGCGCGGTGCACAGGGACACAGCGGCTACTTCGTGCCGGGCACGGAGAGCCTGCGCAACTTCGCGGAGATCGGCGTTGGCGCATACCGCACGGTCGCCTGTGCGGGAGAAGGTGACACATGCCGGGCGGGTTTGTCCGCGGCGACGGCGGCCGGACGCGCGTAGAGGCGGATAAATTCCGGTTTGCACGGGGAGGGGACGGAGAGGCTCGTGCCGCATACGATGAGCCGCATGGGTGACGTACTGGCCGGATTTCATGCCGCCTGGGAGTTCGAGTCCGACTCCGTGCTCATCCGCTACGAACGGGGGATTCGAACACCCAAGCTCTTTCAGGCCCTGGGGGAACGCCGGGTGCCCCTGGAGGCCATCGCCGGCGTGACGCTCACGCCGGGCCGGCGCGGCAGCGTCGTGCTGCGCCTCGAGCCGCGCGCGGGCGCCGATCCGCTGATCGAGGCGGCGGCAGGACAGCTGAAGGAGGGCTGCGACCCGTACCGGCTGGTGCTGCCCGCCGAGCGGGAGACGCTGGCGGAGTACTACGCCGACGAGCTGCGCGGACTGCTGAGCGGCTCCGGAGCGTCCGAACCGGCGGACCGGTACCTGGTGGCCGCGCCCGACGCGCCGCTGAACTTCAAGGCGTACGACGGGAAGGCGTCCTTCGACGGGAAGGCGGTGTCCTTCCGCTGGTCCTGGACCGGCGCGTCCTCGGCGAAGTGGAAGGCCGGCGACCAGAGCTTCCCGGTCGCCGACCTGGGCGGGGTGGAGTGGCGGTCCCCCGAGGTGTTCGAGGGGTATCTGCGGCTGCTGCCGCGCGACGCCGCGGGGGCCGCTCCGCAGGCCGACCAGGACCCGGCGTCCGTCGTGTTCGGGCTCGGGTACGGGCCCGTGCACGAGTCGCTGCCGTTCGCCGCGGCGGTGTTGGCGGCGGTGCGGGAGCGGGGCGCCGGCGCCCCTGTTCCGGTTCCGGTGCCGGCGCCCCGGCGGGATCCCGCGGACATCGCCGAGCGGATCCGGCATCTCGGGGAGTTGCATCAGCAGGGGCTGGTGACGGACGAGGAGTTCTCCTCGAAGAAGGCGGAGTTGCTGGCGGAGCTGTGAGGCGTCTGCCGGGTTCGGTTCGTCGCAGGGTGCGGGTCGTGGACGGCTGGTCGCGCAGTTCCCCGCGCCCCTGGGGGGTGCGCTCACCGGCGCCCGGAGAGCGGCCGCCTATTCGCGGCCCGCCGACGTGAACGTCATGTCCGCGTAGCGGTCGCCCGACACCTTCTCCGCGATCGGCTCCAGGGACGACAGCTCGTCCTGGGTCAGGACGATCCTCGTCGCCGCCGTGTTCTCCGCCACCCGCGTCGGCTTCCGGGTGCCCGGGATCGGGACGACCGGCAGGCCGTGCGCCTGGGCGCGCTGCTGGGTCCAGGCCAGGGCGATCTGGCCGAGGGTGGCGTCGTGGGCCTTGGCGATGGTGCGGACCGGGTCGAGGAGGGCCGCGTTGGCCGCCGCGTTGTCGCCGGTGAAGCGGGGCTGCCGGCGGCGGAAGTCGTCGGCGGTGAGGTCCTGGTCGGCGTTGGCGAAGGAGCCCGTGAGGAAGCCCCGGCCGAGCGGCGAGTACGGGACGAGGGCCACGCCCAGTTCGCGGGCGGCCGGCACCACGCCCGCCTCGATGTCGCGGCTGAACAGCGACCACTCCGACTGCACGGCGGCGATCGGATGCACCGCCCGCGCGGCCCGCAGCTCGTCGCCCGTCACCTCGCTCAGGCCCAGGTGCTTGACCTTGCCCTCGCGGACCAGGTCGGCCATGACGGCGACGGTCTCCTCGATCGGCACGTTCACGTCGCGCCGGTGCATGTAGTAGAGGTCGATCACGTCGACGCCCAGGCGGTCCAGGCTCGCCTCGACCGACCGGCGGATGTACGGCGGGTCGTTGCGGATGATCCGCTTCGCCGGGTCGTCCGGCGGGATCGACAGGGCGAACTTGGTCGCGATCACGATCTCGTCGCGGTGCGCCGCGAAGAACGGCGCCAGGAAGCGCTCGTTGTCGCCGGCGCCGTACGCGTCGGCCGTGTCGTACAGCGTGACGCCCAGCTCGAGCGCCCGCTCCAGGGTGGCCCGCGACGCGTCGGCGTCCGACGGGCCGTATCCGAAGCTCATGCCCATGCAGCCGAGGCCCTGGACGCCCACCTCCGGGCCGTCGTCGCCGAGCCGCGTCGTGGGGATCCTGCCGTCCGTCATCGGGTCCTCTCCCCTTCACGGGAACGTCCGGCGTCCCCGTAGAAGCTGATCTTCCGGTCGAGCACGGCGAGGGTGTCCTGGAGTTCGGTGATCCGCGTCAGTACGTCGCGGCGCGTCGACTCGAGGAGTTCCCGCCGCTCCAGGTAGGTGCTCTCGCCCTCGCGCACCAGCTCCGCGTACCTGACCATGTCGGCGACCGGCATGCCGGTCATGCGCAGCTTGCCGACGAAGGCGAGCCAGTCCAGGTCGCGGTTGCTGTAGCGGCGCTGGCCGGTGTGCGAGCGGTCGATGTGGGACATCAGACCGATCCGCTCGTACCAGCGCAGGGTGTGTGCCGTCAGCCCGGTGAAGGCGACGACCTCGCTGATGGTGTAGCGGTCCTCTCCGTCGGGGCGCGGGGGGCGCGGGGGCGGAGCGGAGCAGATGTCAGTGCTGGTGGCGTTCGGCGCGATCGGCTCGGCCGTGGTCTGCATCACCGTCATGCCCTCCACGCTATGACCTTGGAGTGCACTCCAGGCAAGCGGCGGCGTCGGGAGGGGGAGGAAAACCGCGGGACACGTGGCGGGCGGGGTCACTAGCGTGCGGGCATGAGTCCCGTACGCCGTGCCGCCGCCGAGGACGCGGAGGAAGTGCTCCGTCTGCGCCAGGTGATGATCGACGCGATGCACTCCGCGTCGCCCACCGACTGGCAGGCCCGTTCCCTGCCCGCCCTGCGGTCCCGGCTGGCCGACCCGGACGGGGAGTTCGCGGCGTTCGTCGTCGACCACCCGGAGCGGCCCGGCACGCTGGCGGCGCTGGTGGTGGGGACCCTGGAGTACCGGATCGGCGGACCGGGCCGGCCGCCCGGCGGACTGATCGGTTACGTGTTCAGCGTCGCGACCGCCCCGGACGCCCGGCGTCGCGGCTACGCGCGTGCGTGCATGGACGAGCTGCTGGACTGGTTCCGCGAACGGGGCGCGGGCCACGTCATGCTCACCGCGTCCGAGGACGCCGAGCCCCTGTACGCGTCGATGGGCTTCACGCGGGACACCACCCCCTCGATGAGGCTGCACCTCTGAGCCGCTTAGGCTCGGTGGCATGTCCTTGAAGAGCCTCGCGTTGATCGAGAACTGGCCGGTCCCCACCGCCGCGGCGGGCGTCGTCCGGGCCGACGGTACGACCCTGGGCACCCACGGCCCGGTCGCGCACCGCTTCCCCCTCGCCTCGGTCACCAAGCCGCTCGCGGCCTACGCGGCGCTGGTGGCGTACGAGGAGGGCGCGATCGAGCTGGACGAGGCCGCGGGCCCGGCCGGGTCGACCGTCCGGCACCTGCTCGCGCACACCTCGGGGCTGGCCTTCGACGAGCACCGGGTGACCGCCCCGCCCGGCGAGCGCCGGCTCTACTCCAACGCCGGCTTCGAGCAGCTCGGCGACCACATCGCGAAGGCGGCGGACATGCCGTTCGCCGAGTACGCGCGGCAGGCGGTGCTCGAGCCGCTGGGCATGACGTCCACGGCCCTGGACGGCTCCCCGGCGAAGGACGGCGTCTCCACCGTCGAGGACCTGCTGCGGTTCGCCGCCGAGGTGCAGGCACCGCGGCTCCTCGACCCGCGCACGGTCGCCGAGGCGATGACGGTGCAGTACCCGGGCACGAAGGGCGTGCTGCCGGGCTACGGCCATCAGAACCCCAACGACTGGGGCCTCGGCTTCGAGATCCGGGACGGGAAGTCCCCCCACTGGACGGGCGCCTCGTCCTCCCCGCGCACCTTCGGCCACTTCGGCCAGTCGGGCACCTTCCTGTGGATCGACCCGGACGCCGGCCTCGCCTGCGTCGCCCTGGCCGACCGCGCCTTCGGCCCCTGGGCGGCCGAGGCGTGGCCGCCCTTCACGGACGCGGTGCTCGCCGAGGTCTAGGCCATCTCCCACAGGAGCAGTTCGGCCGCCGTCGCCGCCACCGCGTCCATCCCCTCGGCGTCCGTGATCCGGGCCGCGTCCCCCGGCCCCAGCACCTGGCCGCTCAGCGTCACCTCGCCCCGCACCACGTGGACGTACACGTACGCCCCGTCAGGCACCGCCGTCCGCTCCCCCGCCACCAGGCGGCGTACGTGGAGCATGGCGGCGGCCTCGGGGACCGCGTACGGGGTGGAGTCGGCGATGCCGCGGACGATCTCGTAGGCGGGGTCGCCGCCGGGGTCGCGGGGGGCCAGCCACATCTGGACGAAGGTCAGGGGGACCCCGGCGTCGTTGCGTTCGACGTGGCGGACGCCGCCCGCGGAGCTGAGGCGCTGCACGTCCCCGGCGCGGACGACCGTCTCGTGGCCCGCGGAGTCCCGGTGGGTCAGCTCGCCCTCGACCACCCACGTGACGATCTCCGTGTGGCTGTGCGGGTGCTCGTCGAAGCCCGCGCCGGGCGCGAGGCGCTCCTCGTTGCAGGCGATCAGAGCCCCGAAGCGGAGGTTGCCGGGGTCGTAGTGGGGGCCGAAGGAGAAGGCGTGGCGGGAGGCGATGCCCGCCGCCTCGTCACCCCCGGGATAGCGCTCGTCGGCGCGCCGTACGTCCGTCACGACGTCCACGGTAGACCCGGCGGCGCGTGCTCCCGTCCTGATAAGGCAGTCTTGTCCCGTGCCCGAACCCGAAACCAGCAAGCCCGAGCCCGCGGCGCACGCCGTCCATTCGCACACCGCGACGCTGAAGCGGCTGGAGCAGTCCGCCGGATCGCTCGCCGCGCAGGCCATCGCGCGCATGGACGAGAGCCTGCCGTGGTACCGGGCGATGCCACCGGAGAACCGATCCTGGATCGGGCTGGTCGCCCAGGCCGGCATCGCCGCCTTCACCGAGTGGTTCCGGCGGCCGGACGCGCCCCAGGCCATCTCCACCGACGTGTTCGGCACCGCGCCGCGCGAGCTGACCCGCGCGATCACACTGCGGCAGACCGTGGAGATGGTGCGGACGACCATCGAGGTCATGGAGTCCGCCATCGACGAGGTCGCCGCGCCCGGCGACGAGTCGGTGCTGCGCGAGGCGCTGCTGGTGTACGCCCGGGAGATCGCCTTCGCGACCGCCCAGGTGTACGCGCAGGCCGCCGAGGCACGCGGTGCCTGGGACGCGCGGCTGGAGTCGCTGGTGGTCAACGCCGTGCTCAGCGGGGAGGCGGACGAGGGGGCGGTGTCCCGGGCCGCCGCCCTCGGCTGGAACTCGCCCGACCACGTCTGCGTCGTGCTCGGCACCGCGCCGGACGGCGACTCCGAGCTGACCGTCGAGGCCATCCGGCGCGCGGCCCGGCACGCCAAGCTCCAGGTGCTGACCGGGGTGCTCGGGGACCGGCTGGTGGTGATCGCCGGGGGCCGCGACGACCCGCTGGCGGTGGCCAAGTCACTGATCGGGCCGTTCGCTCAGGGGGCGGTCGTGGCCGGTCCCGTGGTGCCGGACCTGCTGGCGGCGACGCGGTCCGCGCACGCCGCCGCCGCCGGGCTCAAGGCCTGCGCCGCCTGGGAGGACGCCCCCCGCCCGGTGCTGGCGGACGATCTGCTGCCGGAGCGCGCGATCGCCTCCGACCCTGCGGCCCGTGAGCAGTTGGTGGAGGAGATCTACAGACCGCTGGAGGAGGCCGGGGCCGCGCTGCTGGAGACGCTCAGCGTCTATCTGGAGCAGGCGAGCAGCCTGGAGGGCGCTGCCCGGATGCTCTTCGTTCACCCGAACACCGTGCGCTACCGGCTCCGACGTGTGACTGACGTCACCGGATGGTCACCCTCTGATGTACGGTCTGCGTTCACACTGCGGATCGCGCTCATCCTGGGGCGTCTGGCCGATGGAGATCCGCAACTCTAAGCTTTTGTGGGGGGTCCACAAAACCCCCTGCTGTTCTTCGTCCTTGTCCCCACGGGCGGTCCCGGCCGTCCTCAAGAGAGAGTGTGAGAGTGCTCGTACTCGTCGCTCCCGGCCAGGGCGCCCAGACGCCCGGCTTCCTGACTGACTGGCTCGCCCTCCCCGGCGCCGCAGACCGCGTCGCCGCGTGGTCCGACGCCATTGGACTCGATCTCGCCCACTACGGCACCAAGGCCGACGCGGACGAGATCCGGGACACGGCCGTCGCCCAGCCGCTGCTGGTCGCCGCCGGCCTGCTGTCCGCCGCGGCACTCGGTGACATCGCTGAGATCGCGCCCGGCGCGGTCGCGGGCCACAGTGTCGGCGAGATCACCGCCGCCGCCTTCGCGGGCGTCCTCGACGACACCGCCGCGCTGACCCTCGTGCGCCGCCGGGGCCTGGCCATGGCCGAGGCCGCCGCGGTCACCGAGACCGGCATGTCGGCGCTGCTCGGCGGCGACCCCGAGGTGAGCGTCGCGCACCTGGAGAAGCTCGGCCTGACCCCGGCGAACGTGAACGGCGCCGGTCAGATCGTGGCCGCCGGCACCATGGAGCAGCTGGCCGCGCTGAACGAGGACAAGCCCGAGGGCGTGCGCAAGGTCGTCCCGCTGAAGGTGGCCGGCGCCTTCCACACGCGCCACATGGCGCCCGCGGTGGACAAGCTCGCCGAGGCCGCCTCCGCGCTCACGCCGGCCGACCCGAAGGTGACCTACGTGTCCAACAAGGACGGGCAGGCCGTCGCCACCGGCGCCGAGGTGCTGGACCGCCTGGTCGGGCAGGTCGCCAACCCGGTCCGCTGGGACCTGTGCATGGAGACGTTCGGCAAGCTGGGCGTCACCGCGATCGTCGAGGTGTGCCCGGGCGGCACGCTGACCGGTCTCGCCAAGCGCGCGCTGCCGGGCGTGAAGACGCTGGCCCTGAAGACCCCCGCCGATCTCGACGCGGCCCGCGAGCTCGTCGCCGACCACGCCCAGCAGGCCTGACAAGGAGCGCGACAGCATGTCGAAGATCAAGCCCAGCAAGGGCGCCCCGTACGCGCGCATCCTCGGGGTCGGCGGCTACCGTCCGACCCGGGTCGTGCCGAACGAGGTGATCCTCGAGACGATCGACTCGTCCGACGAGTGGATCCGCTCGCGCTCCGGCATCGAGACGCGGCACTGGGCCTCCCCCGAGGAGACCGTCGCGGCCATGTCGATCGAGGCGTCCGGCAAGGCCATCGCCGCCGCCGGGATCTCCGCCGACCAGATCGGCGCCGTGGTCGTCTCGACCGTCTCGCACTTCAGCCAGACCCCGGCCGTCGCCACCGAGATCGCCGACCGGCTCGGCACGGACAAGGCCGCCGCCTTCGACATCTCGGCGGGCTGCGCGGGCTTCGGCTACGGACTGACCCTCGCCAAGGGCATGGTCGTCGAGGGTTCGGCGGAGTACGTCCTGGTCATCGGCGTGGAGCGGCTCTCCGACCTGACCGACCTGGAGGACCGGGCCACGGCCTTCCTGTTCGGCGACGGGGCCGGCGCGGTCGTGGTCGGCCCGTCGCAGGAGCCGGAGATCGGCCCGACGGTCTGGGGTTCGGAGGGCGACAAGTCCGAGACCATCAAGCAGACCATCCCGTGGGACCGCTTCCGGATCGGCGACACCTCCGAACTGCCCCTCGACTCCGAGGGCAACGTCAAGTTTCCTGCGATCACGCAGGAGGGCCAGGCGGTGTTCCGCTGGGCCGTGTTCGAGATGGCGAAGGTCGCGCAGCAGGCGCTGGACGCGGCCGGGATCAGCCCGGACGACCTCGACGTCTTCATCCCGCACCAGGCCAACGTGCGGATCATCGACTCGATGGTGAAGACACTGAAGCTGCCGGAGCACGTCACGGTCGCCCGTGACATCCGCACCACCGGCAACACCTCGGCCGCCTCGATCCCGCTCGCGATGGAGCGGCTCCTGGCGACCGGCGAGGCCAAGAGCGGCGACACCGCGCTCGTCATCGGCTTCGGGGCGGGTCTCGTGTACGCCGCGACGGTCGTTACCCTCCCCTAGGCACTCCGTGCCGGATCATGCGGTCCGGAACGGAGAGCAGCAACACTCGCCGCGACGCGGCGGGCCGCCACACCCTCTGGACAACAAAGAAGGAGCGCCATCATGGCCGCCACTCAGGAAGAGATCGTCGCCGGTCTCGCGGAGATCGTGAACGAGATCGCCGGCATCCCGGTTGAGGACGTCCAGCTGGACAAGTCCTTCACCGACGACCTGGACGTCGACTCGCTGTCCATGGTCGAGGTCGTCGTCGCCGCCGAAGAGCGCTTCGACGTCAAGATCCCGGACGAGGACGTCAAGAACCTCAAGACGGTCGGCGACGCGACCAAGTACATCCTCGACCACCAGGCCTGATCCGCCGATACTCGGGCATGTCCCGAGTATCCGGGCAGACTGCCCCGCCACCCGGCGGTGGCGCCGTACGAATCCGTATCCCGTTGGAGAAAGAATTCCCGTGAGCTCGACCAATCGCACCGTGGTCGTCACCGGTATCGGCGCAACCACACCGCTGGGTGGCGACGCAGCCTCGACCTGGGAGGGCCTGGTCGCCGGCAAGTCCGGCGTCAAGCCCCTGGAGCAGGAGTGGGCCGCCGACCAGGCGGTCCGTATCGCCGCGCCGGCCGCCGTGGACCCCTCCGAGGTCATCCCGCGGCCGCAGGCCCGCCGTCTGGACCGTTCGGCGCAGTTCGCGCTGATCGCGGCCCAGGAGGCATGGAAGGACGCCGGCTACACCGGCAAGGCCGGGGAGACCGGGGGCGACGGCGTCGACCCCGACCGGCTCGGTGCGGTCATCGCCTCCGGCATCGGCGGTGTGACGACCCTGCTCGACCAGTACGACGTGCTCAAGGAGAAGGGCGTCCGCCGCGTCTCCCCGCACACCGTCCCCATGCTGATGCCGAACGGCCCCTCGGCCAACGTGGGTCTGGCCGTGGGCGCCCGCGCGGGCGTGCACACGCCGGTCTCCGCCTGCGCGTCGGGCGCCGAGGCCATCGGCTACGCCATCGAGATGATCCGCACCGGCCGTGCCGACGTGGTCGTCGCGGGCGGCACGGAGGCGGCGATCCACCCGCTGCCCATCGCCGCGTTCGGCAACATGATGGCGATGTCCAAGAACAACGACGACCCGCAGGGTGCCTCGCGCCCCTTCGACACGGGCCGTGACGGCTTCGTCCTCGGTGAGGGTGCCGGCGTCCTCGTCCTGGAGTCCGCCGAGCACGCCGCCGCGCGCGGTGCCCGCGTCTACGCGGAGGCGGTCGGTCAGGGCATCTCCGCCGACAGCCACGACATCGTGCAGCCGGAGCCCGGGGGCCGCGGCATCTCCAACGCCCTGCAGAACCTGCTGGACGGCACCGACCTGGACCCGGCCGAGGTCGTGCACGTCAACGCGCACGCCACCTCGACGCCGGCCGGTGACATCGCCGAGCTGAAGGCGCTGCGCAAGGTCCTCGGCGACGACATGGACCACACGGCGGTCTCCAGCACCAAGTCGATGACCGGTCACCTCCTCGGTGGCGCGGGCGGCGTGGAGTCCGTCGCGACGGTGCTCGCCCTGTACCACCGGGTGGCGCCGCCGACCATCAACGTCGAGAACCTCGACCCCGAGGCCGAGGCCAACGCGGACATCGTGCGCGGGGAGGCCCGCAAGCTGCCCGTCGAGGGGCGGATCGCCGCGCTGAACGACTCGTTCGGGTTCGGTGGGCACAATGTCGTTCTGGCGTTTCGTTCGGTCTGATCTGGCTCGCTGAACGTATTGATGGCCCGAGCCCCGGTGGGGGTTTCGGGCCATCGCCGTTCGTGGTGGAGTGGTTTGCCGGGTGCGGGTCCGTTGTGGCTGGTCGCGCAGTTCCCCGCGCCCCTACGGGGCGCGTCTCCTTATACGACCTGGTGGAGCCAGCGGACCGGGGCTCCCTCGCCCGCGTGGCGGAAGGTCTCCAGTTCGTCGTCCCAGGGCTTGCCGAGGAGTCTCGCGATGTCGGACTCCAGGTCGGTCTCGCCGCGCTGGGAGCGGACCAGCGCGGCGCGCAGCCGGTCCTCCGGGATCAGGATGTCGCCGTGGATGCCGGTGACGGCGTGGAAGATGCCGAGGTCGGGGGTGCAGCTGTAGCGCTCGCCCTCGGCGCCCGCGGACGGTTCCGCGGTGACCTCGAAGCGCAGCAGCTGCCAGCCGCGCAGCGCGGAGGCGAGCTTGGAGGCGGTGCCCGCCTGGCCCTGCCAGGAGAACTCGGAGCGCCAGGTGCCGGGCGCCGCGGGCTGCCGGATCCAGTCCAGGCCGACGCGCGTGCCGAGCACCCCTGCGACGGCCCACTCGACGTGCGGGCAGAGCGCGCGCGGCGCGGAGTGCACGTACAGGACTCCACGTGTCGTCACCGGAACCTCCGGGCTGAGCGGGACATCTCGGAACGGGCGGACGGCCGTGACCGGGCGGGTCACGGTGAGGCCGAGGCTACCGTGCGACGGGGCAAGGAGTGTGACGTACCGTCGGTCCCGGTGCCGACAAAGCCGCGCCATTCACCCGGCAGGACGCTTGTACGGGTGTGAGCCGTCGCATCGCCGCCCTCGGGAACCCTCGCGCGGTGTCATGGGTTGAGGACACTGGAGGCACGAGGCGAGGGGTGGGACGTGTATGCGCCAGGGGAAGGACCGGGAGACGCGCCGTGTTCGGCGCCGGGCGCGTGCCGCGCTCGCCGTCCTGACCGCCGCCGTGCTGGGCGTGGCGGGCTGCGACGCCGTGGGCGGTGACTCCCCCGCCCCGTCCGGCAGCGCGTCGAAGCGTCCGAAGCCCGCCCCGGTCTGGGACCGCAGCCCGGACTCGGTCGCCGCGGTGGGCGACTCCATCACGCGCGGCTTCGACGCCTGCTCGGTGCTGTCGGACTGCCCGGACGTGTCCTGGGCGACCGGCTCCAGCGCCGAGGTCGACAGTCTGGCCGTACGGCTGATGGGGCAGGCGGAGGCGGCCGAGCGGAGCTGGAACTACGCGGTCACCGGGTCCCGGATGGCCGACCTGACCGGGCAGGTGACCCGGGCGGCGGCACGGAAGCCCGAGCTGGTCGCGGTGATGGTCGGGGCCAACGACGCCTGCCGGGAGACGCCCTCGGCGATGACCCCGGTGGCCGACTTCCGGGACCAGTTCGAGAAGGCCATGAGCGCCCTGCGCCGCGAGCTGCCCAAGGCGCAGGTGTACGTGGCGAGCATCCCGGACCTGAAGCGGCTGTGGTCCCAGGGGCGCACCAATCCGCTGGGCAAGCAGGTGTGGAAGCTGGGCCTCTGCCCGTCGATGCTGGCCGACGCGGACTCCCTGGACTCGGCGGCGACCCTGCGGCGGAACACCGTGCGGGACCGGGTGACGGACTACAACGAGGTGCTGCGGGAGGTCTGCGCGAAGGACCGGCGCTGCCGCACCGACGACGGCGCGGTGCACGCGTACCGCTTCGGCACGGACCAGCTGAGCCACTGGGACTGGTTCCACCCCAGCGTGGACGGTCAGGCCAGGCTGGCCGAGATCGCGTACCGGGCGGTCACCGCCGAGCGGCCCTGACCTGGGCGTGTCCTAGAGTTCGCACATGAACGAACTCTTCGGCACACTTTCCGACGGCACGCCGGTACACCGCTGGACCCTGGAGCGGTCGGGCGTACGGGTTCGGGTTCTGTCGTACGGCGGGATCGTCCAGTCGGTCGAGGCCCCGGACCGGGACGGGAACACCGCGGGCGTGGTGCTGGGGTTCGCGGACCTGGACGGCTATGTGCGGCATCCGGAGCCGTACTTCGGGGCGCTCGTCGGCCGGTACGCCAACCGGATCGCGGGCGGCCGTTTCCCGCTGGACGGGCGTACGTACACGCTGGCACGGAACAACGGGCCGAACTCGCTGCACGGCGGTGAGCGGGGCTTCGACAAGCGGGTGTGGGACGTGGAGCCGGTCGCGGACGACGGGCACGGCATCCGGCTGAGCCTGGTCAGCCCGGACGGCGAGGAGGGCTACCCGGGCCGGGTGGCGATCTCGGTGACGTACACGCTGGAGGAGCCGGGGGCGCTGCGGATCGACTACGAGGCGGTCACCGACGCACCGACCGTGCTGAATCCGACCAACCACAGCTACTTCAACCTCGGCGGCTCCGGGCACGCGGGCGGCCACGAGCTGCGGCTGGCGGCCTCCCGGATGACGCCGGTCGACGCGGGTCTGATCCCGGTGGGCGAACCGGCGGACGTGACGGGCACGCGGTTCGACTTCCGGCGGGCGCGCAAGGTCGGTTCGGGCTACGACCACAACTTCTGCCTGGACAAGGGTGTGACGGAGACCGCCGAGGAGGTCGCGGAGCTGTACGACCCGGCGTCGGGGCGGGTGCTGACGGTGGCGACGACCGAGCCGGGTCTCCAGGTGTACACCGCCGACCAGCTGGGCGAGCCGCACGCGCCCGGTGACGGCATCGCGCTGGAGACGCAGCACTTCCCCGACTCGCCGAACCGGCCGGACTTCCCGGGCACCGTGCTGCGGCCGGGCGAGGTGTTCCGCTCGCGGACGGTGTACGGGTTCTCCGCGCGGTAGCGGGGCGAGTGGACCCGGCGAGCCCCGGCCCGGCCGTCAGGTCCCGGGCCGGGGCTGTTCGCGGGGGAAGGCCCTCGCGGGCGTCCCGCTTCAGACGGTAATCGCCGATGTGATCCGGCGGTCGGCGATCGAGCGTCCGATGCCGAGTTCGTACGAACCCTTCACAAACGCCCACGAGCCGGTCGCCTCGTCCCAGACCTCGAAGGCGCGGCGCGGCAGCTCGACGGTGACCTCGGCCCGCTCGCCGGGCCCGGCCTCGGCCCCGGCGAATCCGGCGAGGACGCGTGCGGGGCGGTTGGGGTCGGGTTCGACCGGGGCGAGGTAGACCTGGACGATCTCGCGGCCGGGGCGGTCGCCGGTGTTGCGCAGGCGGACCGTGACCGTGGTGCCGTCGACCCGGGCCGACTCGTAGGTCCACTCGGTGTAGCCGAGGCCGTGGCCGAAGGGGTACGCCGGGGTGCGGGCGGACCGGTCCCAGGCGCGGTAGCCGATGAACAGGTCCTCCTCGTACGGGAGTGCGCCGTCGGCCGGGGTGACCCGGGTGACCGGGGCGTCGGCGAGGTCGCCCCAGGTGGTGGGCAGCCGGCCGCCGGGCTCGTGGGCGCCGGTCAAGACGTCCGCGAGGGCCGCGCCGCCCTCCTGGCCGGGGAACCAGCCGAGCAGCACGGCGGCGACGTCCTCGCGCCAGGGCAGTTCCACCGGGGAGCCGGAGTTGACGACGACGACCGTGTGCGGGTTGGCGGCGGCGACCGCGCGGACCAGGTCGTCCTGGCGGCCGGGGAGCCGCAGGTCGGTGCGGTCGAAGCCCTCGGACTCGACGCGCTCGGTGGTGGCGACGACGACCACGGCGGTGTCGGCGGCGGCCGCGGCGCGGGCCGCCTCGGCGATCAGCTCGTCCGGGTCCCGGCGCGGCCCGGCGTGCGCGAGGGCGAAGGTGACGACCTTCATCCGGTCGCCGTCGGCAAGGTCGACGACGTACCTGAGGGACACGTCGACGGGCGCGCCGGCGGTGAGCCGCACCTCGGCGCGCGGTTCGGGGGCGCCGAAGAAGGACAGGAACGGGTCGTCCTTGGCGGGGCGCTGGACGTCGTCGTAGTACGTGGCGCCGTCGACGGTGAGGGTGAAGTGGCCCAGGCCCTTGATGCCGAAGGTGTGCGGGCCGGTCTCGTCGGGGGTGAAGATGCCGGTCAGCTCGACGGTGTGCAGCCGGTCGTGGGTGACGCCCTCGGGGAGGTCGGAGCCCATCCACTGGATGTGCCCGCTCGGGGCCGACCCGGTGCCGGTGACCTCGCCGTCGGCGTCGCGGCAGACGGCGCGCAGCGCGAAGCCCCGTCCCGCGACGGCGAGTTCGGTGTTCGGGTCGGCGCCGACGGAGTAGCTCAGGCCCCCGTCGGGGAGGGCCGCGGTGAGGCCGTCGAGCGGGGAGACGACGTGGGCGGGGAAGACGGTCGCGGAGCCGCCGCCGAGGACGCGGGCGTCGCGGGCGGCGGCTCCGGACAGGGCGACGGTGCCGGGCCGCAGGGGCAGTGCGGGGCCCGTGCCGCCGACGGGCTCGTTGCGGACCAGGACGAAGGAGCGGCGGGCGATCTCGCGGGCGAGGGCCGGGCCGTCGACGGCGGCGGGCGGGTCGGTGACGGCCGGTTCGGCGCCTTCGAGGGCTCCGACGCGGGCGGCGAGCCGCAGCACGTTGCGCACCGCGGCGTCGACCTCGGCCTCCGTCACCTCGCCGTCGCGCACCGCCCGTGCGAGGGCCGGGCCGTACACCGTCCTCGGGCCCGGCATGGCCACGTCGAGGCCGCCCCTCAGGGCGCCGGCGGTGGAGCGGGCGGCCTGCCAGTCGGAGACGTTGAAGCCGTCGAAGCCCCAGGCCCCGCGCAGCACCTCCTGGACCAGGTGGCGGTGCTCGGTCATCGTCGGGCCGTTGACCGAGTTGTAGGCGGTCATGACGCCCCAGGGGCGGGCGTCCGCGACGATGGCCTCGAAGGGGGCCAGGTACAGCTCGCGCATGGCGCGTTCGGAGACCAGGTTGTTCACGGTGAAGCGGTCGGTCTCGGCGTCGTTGGCGACGAAGTGCTTGACGGTGGTGCCGACGCCGCCGGACTGCACGCCGGTGACGTAGCCGGTGCCGATCCGCCCGGTCAGGTACGGGTCCTCGCTGTACGCCTCGAAGTGCCGGCCGCCGAGCGGGGAGCGGTGCAGGTTGACCGTGGGGGCGAGCAGCACGTGGACGCCCTTGCGGCGGGCCTCCTGGGCGAGGAGCACGCCGGCCCGGTGGGCGAGGCCGGGGTCCCAGGAGGCGGCGAGCGCGGTCGGCGAGGGCAGGGCGACGGACGGGTCGTCGGCGGTCCAGCGGACGCCGCGCACGCCGACCGGGCCGTCGGACATCACGAGGGATTCCAGGCCGATCTCGGGCAGCGCGGGCAGGCTCCACATGTCCTGCCCGGACAACAGGCGGGTCTTCGCGTCCAGGTCGAGCGCGGCGAGCGCCGCCCCGACCACCGCCTCCCGGGCCGCGTCCCGGTCGTCCCGTACGTCCGCCATCGCGGGCCTCCTCGTCGAATGCGTGAACGTGTGCATCCTTCCTCGCCCGGCCGCGTTCGAACCGGGACCGCCGCCGCGCCGTAGCGCGCGTCCCTCCCGTCACGCGATACTGCGGCCGTCCGCAGCGCACCCCACGGCGACGGAAGGACCTGGACTCCCTTGAGACCCATACGTGTTCGGATCGGCGTACTCGCACTGGCCCTGGCGGCGGGGCTCGCCGCCCCGGGGACGGCCGCGGCGGCACCTCCGGGGGCCGCGGCCACCGCCTCCGCTCCCACGGTCGAGGAGCGGCGGCTCGACGGGGACGTACCCCGGGAGATCCTGCGCGGCTCCGGGTTCGCCCCCGTGGCACCGGCGTTCGCGCGCGGGCTCGGGCGGGCGGACTCCTACCGCGAGGCCCGGCGCCTGGTCGAGCGGGAGGGCTCCGCGCTGTGGCGGCGGGCCGTGGACCGGGCGCAGGGGCGCGGCCCGTCGCACGGGGCCATCAGCCGCGACGACGACCGGCCGCTGTACTGGGCGCGGCTCTCGATGACCAGGGAACTGCGCACCTGGGAGCCCCGGTTCGGGCTCGGCGAAGGGCAGCGGGAGGCGCTCCTCGACGCGTTGGAGCGCACCTCGCGGGGGCAGTCCGACCTCCGCCTGCCGCAGCGGCACGACGGCGACCGGGGCAAGGGTCCGAAGCGCGTTCTGCTCACCGGCTTCGACCCCTTCACCCTGGACCGCGACATCCGCATCTCCAACCCGTCCGGCGCCACCGCGCTCGCCCTGGACGGCACGGTGATCGACACCCCGGACGGGCCCGCACGGGTGGAGACGGCCGTGTTCCCGGTGCGCTGGCGGGACTTCGCGGAAGGGACCGTGGAACGGGCGCTGCGGCCGCATCTGCCGGGGGTGGACCTGTTCACCACGGTGAGCCAGGGCCGGGTCGGGAAGTTCGACGTGGAGCGGACCAACGGGGCCTGGCGGGGCGGCTTCCCCGACAACGAGAACGTGTCCCGCACGGAGACGGTGCCCGTCGCCGACCCGGCCTCGCAGCCGCAGTGGACGACGACCACGCTGCCGTACGCGGCGATCACGGCGGCGGAGACCGGCCGCTTCCCGGTGTACGACAACACGAGCGTGACGGAGATCCCGGCGGGCTCCACCCAGGCGGTCGTACGGCCGGACGGGCCCACGCCCGGTTCGACGGCCCGGGAGGGCGGCGGCGGCAACTACCTGTCCAACGAGATCGCCTACCGGGCGACGCTGCTGCGGGACCGGCTCGGGCTGCGCGGCACGCTGCCGGGCGGGCACGTGCACACGCCGGTGCTCCAGTTCGGGGCCGGGAACACCGATCCGGCGACGGGCACGGTCACCGACCCCGAGTTCGTGCGGAACCGGCTGGACATCGTTGCGCAGGTGCGGGCGATCGTGGCCGTGGCGGTCAGTGCGCCGGGGCCGGACCGGGGCTGACCGCGGGGTCGGCGGGGCCGCCGCCGGAGCGGTCGTCGCGGCCGTCGCGGGTCTCCTCGCCCAGCAGCTCGCGGGCGAGGAGCGTGGCGCCGGCGACCGCGCCCGGCATCAGGAACACGGCGACGAAGGGCACCAGGAAGGACACGGCCAGCGGGGTGCCGAAGCCCCAGACCAGCGTCTTGCGCGAGCGCAGCAGGGCGAGGCGCTCGCGCAGCTCGACCCCGCGGCGCTGGAGGGCGACGGAGGTCAGCTCCTCGGTGAGGAAGAAGCCGGTGACGAAGAGGCCGATCACCGGGACCACGGTCTGCCCGACGAACGGGATGAAACCGAGGGCGAAGAGCAGCACGCCCCACAGGGCGGCGCGGACGAGGATCCGCAGGCTGTCGCGGCCGGAGAGCCACACCTCGCGCCAGAGCGGCAGGTCGGACTCGGGGGCGGTGCCGTCCGGGGAGACGTCGCGGTCGACGCGCTCGGACAGGGCCTCGTAGAAGGGCTGCCCGATCAGCAGGGTGACCGCGGTGAAGGTGAGGACCGCAAGCAGCAGGGCGAGGGCGAAGAGGACGACGGTCAGGAAACCGCGGAAGAGCCCGAGCCAGGGGCTCGACCAGTCGTCGGCGAAGGGGGTCGTCCAGGCGACGAAGTCCGTGCCCCACATCGCGAGCGCGACCAGCGCGGCCGCGTACAGGACCAGTGTGATCAGGCCCGGGACGAGCCCGAAGCCGTAGCTCTTGCCGTGCCGGGCCACCCAGCGCTGGCCCTTCAGGAGATGGCCGAATCCCGCCCCAAGATCGCGCATGGGCGGAACTCTACCGGTCGCCGCCGCCACCGCCGCGCCCCGATTGAGTCGAACCCGCTCGTCCCGCCGTACCGATCGGTGGAAGCCCGGTGGCCGCACCGACCGGTGGGGTGCCACGGGCGGGTACGGCGAGTGGGTGAGGAGAAGCGGATGACTCAGGAGATCCACGGCACCGTCGCCGACGGCTTCGAACGTGTGCGTGAGGAGTTCACGGCCGTCGTGACCGGGGAACCGGCGGACCACGAGGGCCAGTTGTGCGTGTACGTGCACGGGCGCCGGGTCGTCGACCTGTGGACCGGCGACGGCGCGGGGGCGGGTTCGCTGTACGGGGTGCACACCGCGACTCTGGGCGCCGCGCACCTGGTGGCCGCCCTGCTGGTCCAGGAGGGCACGCTGGAGCTGGACCGCAGGGTGACCTACTACTGGCCGGAGTTCGCGGCCGAGGGCAAGGGATCGCTGACCCTGCGGGACCTGCTGGCGCACCGCGCGGGGGTGATCGGCACGGACACCGGGTTCAGCACCGCCGAGCTGGCCGACGACCGGGTGATCGCGGAGCGCCTCGCGGACCAGCGTCCGTACTGGCGGCCCGGCACGGCCTTCGGGTCCCACGCGCTGGTGCTCGGGGCCCTCGCGGGCGAGGTGGTGCGCCGGGCCACGGGCCACACGCTGCAGGAGGTCTACGAGGACCGGGTCCGCGCCCCGCACCAGCTGGACTTCCACCTGGGCCTGCCGGACTCGCTCGACCACCGCTTCCGCGCCGCGCGGCCGATGGTCCTCACGCCGGTGCAGCGGGCCGAGGCGGCGTGCCCGGACGGTCCGCGCTCCCTCGCTGCGATCGCGTTCAACCGGAACGCGGCGCACCGCACCTGCCTGGAGACCCTCCCCAACGAGCCCGCGGTCCGTGCCGGGGGCCCCGCGTCCGTGGGCGGGGTGGCCTCGGCGCGCGGTCTCGCGGGGCTGTACGCGGCGGCGATCGGCGAGGTGGAGGGCAGGGCGCCGCTGCTGAAGCCGGACACGCTGGCGGAGTTCGGCCAGTTCCACTCGGTGGGCTACGACCTGGTGACCCGGACGCACGGGTCGTACGGCATCGGCTTCGAGGCGACGGCGGACCTCTGGCACCCGTTCCTGGGGGCCGGGACGATCGGGCACGGCGGTGCGGGCGGCAGCCAGGGCTTCGCGGACCCGTCGGGCGATCTGGCCTACGGGTACACGCGGCGCCGGTCGGCCTGTCCGGGCGGGGCGGCGCCGGAGAACCAGCGGCTGGTGGCGGCGGTGCACGCGGCGGCGTCGGCCTGCTGACCGCCGCGCGCCGCCGCGTACCCCGGGGCCGTCCCCGGTCAGACGAGCGTCACGGTGATGTTGCCGCGCGTCGCCTTCGAGTAGGGGCACACCTGGTGGGCCTTCTCCACCAGGGACCGCGCGGTGGCGGCGTCCACCGCCGGGATCTCGGCGGAGATCTCGACGATGATGCCGAACCCGTCGTCGTTCTTGCCGATGCCGACCTTGGCGGTGACGGTCGAACCGGAGATGTCGGCGCCCTCCTGGCGGGCGACGACGCCGAGCGCGCCCTGGAAGCAGGCGCTGTACCCGGCGGCGAACAGCTGCTCGGGGTTGGTGCCGGCGCTGTTGCCGCCCATCTCCTTGGGCGGGTTCACGACCAGGTCGAGCTTGCCGTCATCGGTGGCCACTCGCCCGTCGCGGCCGTTCTCGGCGGTGGCGACGGCGGTGTACAGGACCTCGGACTGCTGGATGGGCATGCGGTGTCTCCTCCTCGGTCCGCCGTGACTCGCGCCCACGACCACGACGGATTTCGGAATGACGCTACCGCATGCCGGAAGAGCCGGGAAGTCAGAGCTTGACGATCATCTTCCCGGTGTTGTCGCCGCGCAGGACGCCGAGGAAGGCCTCCAGGTTGTTCCCGATGCCCTCGACGACCGTCTCGCGGTACTTCAGCGCGCCCGAGGCGACCCAGGGGCCGACCTCCTCGACGAACTTCGGCTGGAGGTCGTAGTGGTCGCCGACCAGGAAGCCCTCGATGCGGCCGCGGGTCTGGATCAGGCGGGCGAGGTTCTTCGGGCCGGGGGCGGGCTCGGTGTTGTTGTAGACGGAGATCGCGCCGCAGATGGCGATGCGGCCGTTCAGGTTGAGGGAGCCGATGGCCGCCTCCAGGTGGTCGCCGCCGACGTTGTCGAAGTAGACGTCGATGCCGTCCGGGGCTGCGGCGCGCAGCTGCTCGCTCACCGGGGCGTCCTTGTAGTTGAAGGCCGCGTCGAAGCCGTACTCGTCGACGAGCAGCCGGACCTTCTCGTCCGAGCCGGCCGAGCCGATCACCCGGGCGGCGCCCTTGAGCTTCGCGAGCTGACCCACCTGGCTGCCGACGGCACCGGCCGCGCCGGAGACGAAGACCGTGTCGCCCTCCTTGAAGCCGGCGGTGCGCAGCAGGCCGGCGTAGGCGGTGAGGCCGGTCATGCCGAGTACGCCGAGGTACGTCGACAGGGGCGCGGCGTCCGGGTCCACCTTGACGGCGCTCTTCGCGTTCACGGCGGCGTACTCGCGCCAGCCGAGGAAGTGCAGGACGTGGTCGCCGACGGCGAAGCCCTCGGCGTTGGAGGCGACGACCTCGCCGACCGCGCCGCCCTGCATGGCCTTGCCCAGCTCGTAGGGCTCGGCGTAGGACTTGGCGGCGCTCATCCGGCCGCGCATGTAGGGGTCGACGGAGACGTACAGGTTGCGCACCAGGACCTGGCCCTCGCCCGGGGTGGGGACCTCGGTCTCGACCAGGGCGAAGTCCTCCGGCTTGGGCCAGCCGACCGGGCGGGTGACCAGGTGCCATTCGCGGTTGACGGCGGGGAGGGAGGGGGAGTCGGTCATGGGGGCGCCTTTCGTCGTGGCCGGGATGGGCGAGATGCTTCAGGTTATGAAACAACCATGCGGCTGAACATTTCACCTTGTCAAACAAATGGGTACCCTGGATCGCATGGCCACACCACGCGACACCACGCGCCGACCCGACGCACTCACCCTCGAAGTCGTCGAGCTGATCGGAGAGGTCGTGGCCCGCTTCCACGCCGACTACGAGGAGGCGGCCGCCGAGCGCGCGCTGACCGGGGCGCAGGCCAAGCTGCTCAGCCTGTTGTCACTGGAGCCGCTGCCGATGCGGAAGCTGGCGCAGAAACTGAAGTGCGAGCCGTCCAACGTCACCGGGATCGTGGACCGGCTGGAGGCGCGAGGGCTCGTCGAGCGGCGGCCCGACCCGGCCGACCGGCGCGTGAAGGTCGCGGCGGCGACGGAGGAGGGCCGGCGGGTGGCACGGGGGCTGCGGGATTCCCTGCGGTTCGCACGGGAGCCGCTGGCGGGGTTGTCGGAGGGGGAACGGGTGGCTCTGCGGGACGCGTTGCGGAGGATGCTCCAGGACTGAACCGGCGCCTCGGGCCCGCCCGGGAGGGCCTACGTGCACCACCACAGGAAGCGGTCGCACGTCTCCGTCGGGGTCGGGGTCGGCTCGTCCGGCGGTGTGGGGGTGGTGGTCGCGGGTGGGTCGTCGGGCTGGGGGGACGACGGGGCCGGGTCCTGGTCGCGGGTCGGGGTGCCGCCCTGGGCCGGGGGGCGGGACGCGGCGGGGGCGTCGGATTCCGCGGGTGTGCCGGAGGCGTCCGCGTCGGGGGACTTCGACGGGGACGCCGACGCCGAGGTGGAGGCGTCCGGGGACGGACTGTCCGAGGCGATGGCCCGGTCCGAGGTCGCGTCGGCCGGGAGTGCCGAGCCCTCCCCCGCCTCCTTCGTCGCCCCGCCGTCCGGTGACTCTCCCCCGGCGGCGGCCGGCCGGGGTGGTGAGTGCGGGGCGTCCGTGCCGAGTTCGGCGAGGCTCAGTCCGCCGGCCGCCAGGACGAAGCCCGCGGTGACGAAGAGGGTCCGGCGGCGGCGCCGCCGGTGCGCGGCGGCCTTGCGGTCGCGGCGGCTGGAGCGGGCGCCGGGCGGGGGCTCGTCCGAGGGCTCGTCCGACGTCTCGTCCGGGGCCTCGTCGCGCGCGTCCGTCTCCTCGGCGGGGCGGGGCGGGGGGACCGCCCCGGTCGCCGTCAGGGGCGGTTCGGCGGCGCGGAGTTGTTCGACGGGCGTACCGCACCCGGGGCAGGCGAGGGCGCCATTGAGGTGCCTTCGGCACGGGTGGCAGTAGTCCATGACGCGGGAAGGTTAAGTTCCGGGACGGCCGTGTTCCTAGAGGCGGCTGTGAAGGTTGTGTGGGGAATGGTCCGGACCTCGCCGCCGGACCTGTCGAAACTGCCGAAACCGTTATGTGTGCGACCCATTGACACTCCCACCACCCCGTCCTTACTGTCACGCCAGCATTTCGAACGAGTGACGAAATATCGAACAGAGCGAGGGGCAGCCGCCGTGCGCATCACCGGAATCAGCACACACGTGGTCGGGACGCCGTGGCGGAACCTGACCTACGTCCAGGTGCACACCGACGAGGGCGTCACCGGCGTCGGCGAGACCCGGATGCTGGGGCACACCGACGCGCTCGTCGGCTATCTGCGGGAGGCGGAGGCCAACCACATCCTGGGCTCCGACCCGTTCGCCGTCGAGGACCTGGTGCGCCGCATGAAGTACGGCGACTACGGCCGCGCCGGCGAGATCGTGATGTCCGGCATCGCCGTCGTCGAGATGGCCTGTTGGGACATCAAGGGCAAGGCTCTCGGGGTCCCCGTGTGGCAGCTGCTGGGCGGCAAGGTGACCGACAAGGTCAAGGCGTACGCCAACGGGTGGTACACGACCGAGCGGACGCCGGAGGCGTACCACAAGGCCGCGCAGGGCGTCATGGAGCGCGGGTACCGGGCGCTGAAGATCGACCCGTTCGGCACCGGGCACTTCGAACTGGACCAGCGGCAGACGAACTACGCCGTGTCGCTGATCGAGGCCGTGCGGGACGCCATCGGGCCCGACGCCGAGCTGATGCTGGAGATGCACGGACGGTTCTCGCCCTCCACCGCCGTCCGGCTCGCCCGCGAACTCGCGCCGTTCAAGCCGGCCTGGCTTGAGGAGCCGGTCCCGCCGGAGAACCTCAAGGCGCTGCGGAAGGTCGCCGAGAAGGTGGACATCCCCGTCGCCACCGGTGAGCGCATCCACGACCGGATCGAGTTCCGCGAGCTGTTCGAGGACCAGTCGGTGGACGTCATCCAGCCCGACGTCGGCCACATCGGCGGCATCTGGGAGACCCGGAAGCTGGCCGCCACCGCCGAGACGCACTACACGCTCGTCGCCCCGCACAACGTGGGCGGGCCCGTCCTCACCGCCGCCAGCCTCCAGGTCGGCTTCACCTCGCCGAACTTCAAGATCCTGGAGCACTTCAACGACTTCGCGGACGCGGAGATCAAGAAGGTCGTGAAGGGCGCCCCGCAGGTGGACCCGGAGGACGGGTGCTTCCACCTGTCCGACGCGCCCGGCCTCGGCGTCGAACTGGACACCGACGCGGCGGCCGAGTTCCCGCAGCAGCAGGCCCGGTTCGACCTGTGGGCCGAGGGCTGGGAGCAGCGCAAGCCCAAGGGGACGCAGGGATGAGCGGCGCGGTCGCGGTCGTCGTCGAGGCGCCGGGGGCGCACCGGCTGGAGGAGCACGAGCCCGCCGAACCCGGCCCCGGCGAGGCGCTGGTGCGGGTGCACGCCGTCGGGATCTGCGGCAGCGACCGCGAGGTCTACCAGGGCAACCGCCCCGAGGGGTACGTGCGTTACCCGCTCACCCCCGGCCACGAGTGGTCCGGGACCGTGGAGCGGACCGGCGCCGGGGTGCCCGCGTCGCTGGCCGGCCGGAAGGTGGTGGGCGAGGGGTTCCGCAACTGCCAGGTGTGCGACCGCTGTCACGCGGGTGAGACGACGCTGTGCACGGCGGGGTACGAGGAGACGGGGTTCACCCGGCCGGGCGCGATGGCGCCCACGCTGACGCTGCCCGCGCGGCTGCTGCACGTGCTGCCCGACGACGCCGACCTCACCGCCGCCGCGCTGCTTGAGCCCGCGGCCTGCGTCGCCGCCGCCGCGCTGAAGGCCGGCGCCCGGCCCGGCGAGCGGGTCGCCGTCGTCGGCACCGGCACGCTCGGCATGTTCGCCGTACAGTTCCTGCGCGCCGCCTCCCCGGCCGAGCTGCTGGTCGTCGGCACGCGCGGCGACCGGGAGGCGCTGGCGCGGCGGTTCGGCGCGAGCGACTTCCGCACCAGGGACCGCCCGCTTCCGGACGACTTCGACCTCGTGATCGAGACCGCCGGGTCGGCGGACGCCGCCCGTACGGCCGCCGCGCTGCTGCGCAGGGGCGGGCGGCTGGTGCTGACCGGCATGCCCGCGCCGGGCGCCGACGGTCTCGACCCGACCGACCTGGTGGTGCGGCAGCTGGAGGTGCAGACCGTCTTCGGCGCGCCGCCGGACGCCTGGGCGCACACGGTGCGGGTCTTCGCGGCCGGCCTGCTCGATCCGCTTCCGCTGGTGACGCACGAACTGCCGCTCGACGGGTTCCCGGAGGCCATCGAGCTGGTGGGGTCCGGCGACCCGAAGGTCGGCAAAGTGCTGCTGCGGCCATGACCGCGTCCCCCGGCTCCGGCGCCTGAGCCGTACGCCGGTGCGGGGGCGACCTGACGGCCTCCGTACCGGCGTACACCCACCGGACCGCGCCGCTCGCGCCCGGAGCCGCGAACTTCGTCCGACATATCGAACACTAAGGACAGCTTGTGACCGACGCTTCCGCCCCGGCCTCCGTACGCAGGCCAGGTGAGCCGGCGCTCACCGCTCTCGGGCTGGCCGCGCCCGCCCCCGATCCCGCCGACGCCTCGCCGCACTCCTTCCCGGACGGCGGCCGCTGGCGCACCGAGATCCCTTCCTGCGAGGGGCCGGAGGCGCTGGCGGTGGTACTGAAGGAGTCCTCGCGGCTGGACGTGCCGATCCACCGGATCAGCCAGGGCAGCGGTGTGTGGATGCTGACCGACGCCGAGATCACCGAGATGGTCGAGGCCACCGCCGAACGCGACATCGAGCTCTGCCTGTTCACCGGCCCGCGCGGCACCTGGGACATCGGCGGCTCCACCCGCACCGACTCGGGCGGGGCGGGGCTCAGGGCGCGCGGCCACGACGCGGTCGCCGGCTGCGTCGAGGACGCCGTCCGGGCCACGGAGCTGGGCGTGAAGTGTCTTCTGGTCGCCGACGAGGGCGTGTTGTGGACGCTGCACCGGGCGCGGACGGCCGGTCTCGTGCCCGCCGACACCACGCTCAAGCTCTCCGCGCTGGTCGGCCCGGTCAACCCGGCCTCGTACGCGGTCTACGAGCGGCTCGGTGCCGACTCCATCAACGTGCCCAGTGATCTGACGCCGGATCACCTGACCGAAATACGGCGGGTTTCGGCCGCGCCGATGGACATGTACATCGAGGCCCCGGACGACCTGGGCGGCTATGTGCGCATGTACGAGATCGCCGAGCTGATCCGGCGCGGCGCCCCGCTGTATCTGAAGTTCGGCCTCGCCAAGGCGCCCGGCATCTACCCCTACGGCCACCACCTGCGCGAACTGACGCTGGCCACCGCCAAGGAACGGGTGCGGCGCGGACGGCTCGCGCTCGACCTGCTCGCCCGGCACGGGGCGGACGGGGACATGGCACCACCTGGCACGCGGCTGCCCGGGCCGCTCAACCGGTTCGAGATCTCGTCATAACGTTCCGGAAACTCCCTTCACAAAAGAAGACACAGCCGCGCACAATCCCACACACCTGCTCTCGGACCGAGCCCTGACCCACATCAAGGATGATGACCATGCGCAACCGCAGAGCCGCTCTCGCCGCCATAGCCTCCGCCGCCTCCCTCGCCCTGACACTGACCGCCTGCGGCCAGAACAGCGAGGGTGGCAGCGAGGAGGACAAGGGCGGCGCCGACGGCGCCACCGTCGGCATCGCGATGCCGACCAAGTCCTCCGAGCGCTGGATCACCGACGGCGCCAACGTCGAGAAGGAGCTGAAGGCCAAGGGGTTCAAGACCAAGCTCGTCTTCGGCGAGGACGACCCGGACCAGCAGGTCTCCCAGCTCGAGAACATGATCACGCAGGGCGTGGACGCGCTGATCGTGGCCGCGATCGACAACAAGTCCCTGGGCAACGTCATGCAGCAGGCCAAGGACGCGGACATCCCCGTCATCTCCTACGACCGGCTGATCCTCGGCACGGAGAACGTCGACTACTACGCCTCGTTCGACAACGAGAAGGTCGGCGAGCTGCAGGGCGGCTACATCGTCGACAAGCTCGGCCTGAAGGAGGGCAAGAAGGGCCCCTTCAACATCGAGCTGTTCGCCGGCTCCAACGACGACAACAACACCCGGTACTTCTTCCAGGGCGCGATGAACGCCCTGAAGCCCTACATGGACAAGGGCCAGCTGGTCGTGCGGTCCAAGCAGACCGACCTCAACCAGGTCACCACCCTGCGCTGGGACGGCGGCACCGCGCAGAAGCGCATGGACGACCTGCTCACCTCCAGCTACCGCAGCGCCCGGGTCGACGCGGTGCTCTCGCCGTACGACGGCATCTCCATCGGCATCCTGTCCGCCCTGAAGTCGGACGGCTACGGCTCCGGCAGCAAGCCCATGCCCGTCGTCACCGGCCAGGACGCCGAGATCGCCTCGGTGAAGTCGATCAAGTCGGGCCAGCAGACCCAGACCGTCTTCAAGGACCTTCGCGAGCTCGCCAAGGTCGCCTCGAACATGGTCGACGCGGTGCTGAACGACAAGAAGCCCGAGGTCAACGACACCAAGTCCTACGACAACGGCTCCAAGGTCGTCCCCGCCTACCTGCTCGAGCCGGTCAGCGTCGACAAGACCAACTACGAGAAGGTCCTCGTCGACGGCGGCTACTACAGCGCGGACGACCTCAAGTAACCGGGCCCCCTCAAGGATTGGAAGGCACGACCATGGCGGGACCCGTCCTGGAAATGCGCTCGATCGTCAAGACCTTTCCCGGCGTCAAAGCGCTGTCGGACGTCACGCTCACCGTTCGCCAGGGCGAGGTCCACGCCATCTGCGGGGAGAACGGCGCCGGCAAGTCGACCCTGATGAAGGTGCTCTCCGGCGTCCATCCGCACGGCAGTTACGAGGGGGACGTCCTCTTCGAGGGCGACACCTGCCGGTTCAAGGACATCCGGGCGAGTGAACAGCACGGCATCGTGATCATCCACCAGGAGCTGGCGCTGGTGCCGTATCTGTCCATCGCCGAGAACATCTTCCTCGGCAACGAGCACGCCAAGCGCGGCCTGATCAACTGGAACGACACCCTCAGGCACGCCGCCGAGCTGCTGCGCCGGGTCGGTCTGGACGAGCACCCGGAGACCCGGGTGGCCGACATCGGCGTGGGCAAGCAGCAGCTCGTGGAGATCGCCAAGGCGCTCTCCAAGAAGGTGAAGCTGCTCATCCTCGACGAGCCGACGGCGGCGCTCAACGACGAGGACAGCGGCAAACTCCTGGAACTGATCCTTCAGTTGAAGGAGCAGGGCATCACCTCGATCATCATCTCGCACAAGCTGAACGAGATCCGCCGGGTGGCCGACTCGGTCACGATCCTGCGCGACGGGCGCTCCATCGAGACGCTCGACGTGAAGGCGGCGGAGACGACCGAGGACCGGATCATCTCGGGGATGGTCGGCCGCGACCTGGAGAACCGCTTCCCCGACCGGACGCCGCACCACCCCGAGGAGGGGGCCGCGCCCGCCCTGGAGATCCGCAACTGGACCGTGCACCACCCCATCGACCAGCAGCGCAAGGTGGTCGACGACGTCTCGATCGAGGTCCGGCGCGGCGAGATCGTCGGCATCGCCGGGCTGATGGGCGCCGGCCGCACCGAGCTGGCGATGAGCGTCTTCGGCCGGACCTACGGCCGGCACGCGGCCGGCACCGTCCTCAGGGACGGCACCGAGATCCGCACGAAGACCGTCCCCGAGGCGGTCCGGCACGGCATCGCCTACGTCACCGAGGACCGCAAGCACTACGGCCTCAACCTCATCGACACCATCAACCGGAACATCTCGCTGACCGCGCTCGGCAAGGTCTCCAAGCGGGGTGTCGTCGACGAGCACGGCGAGCGGCAGGTGGCCGAGGACTACCGCAAGTCCATGAACATCAAGGCGCCGACCGTCTTCGAGCCGGTGGGCAAGCTGTCCGGCGGCAACCAGCAGAAGGTCGTCCTCAGCAAGTGGATCTTCGCCGGTCCCGAGGTGCTGATCCTGGACGAGCCCACGCGCGGCATCGACGTGGGCGCCAAGTACGAGATCTACACGGTCATCGACCGGCTGGCCGCCGAGGGCAAGGCGGTCGTCTTCATCTCCTCCGAGCTGCCGGAGCTGCTCGGCATGTGCGACCGCATCTACACCATGGCCGCGGGGCGGCTGACGGGTGAGTTCTCGCGGGCCGAGGCATCGCAGGAAGCGCTGATGCGTCGGATGACGAAGGACAAGACGGACAAAGAGGTAACGCGATGAGCACGGACGTGACCGCCAAGACCCCGGCCCCCGCGCCGCCCGGCAGAGGGGGGTCCGCCACCGGCGACGGGCTGCTGCGGCTGATGCTCGACGGCATGCGCCGCAACATGCGGCAGTACGGCATGCTGATGGCGCTCGGCCTGATCGTCGCGCTGTTCGCCGTGTGGTCCGACGGCGACCTGCTGCTGCCGCGCAACGTGTCCAACCTGGTGCTGCAGAACAGCTACATCCTGATCCTCGCGATCGGCATGATGCTCGTCATCATCGCGGGCCACATCGACCTGTCGGTCGGCTCGCTGACGGCGTTCATCGGCGCGATGGCCGCGGTGCTCATGGTCGACAACGATCTGCCGTGGCCGCTCGCGGTGGTGCTCTGCCTCGCCATCGGCGCGGCGGCGGGGGCGACGCAAGGGTTCTTCATCGCCTATCTCGGCATACCGTCCTTCATCGTGACCCTCGCGGGCATGCTGCTCTTCCGCGGTCTGACGGAGATCTTCCTGAAGGGCCAGACGCTCGGCCCGTTCCCGAAGGACCTCCAGAAGATCGCCAACGGGTTCCTGCCCGAGGTCGGCCCGAACACCAACTACCACAACCTGACGCTGCTCCTGGGCTTCGTCCTGATCGCCTTCGTCATCTACCAGGAGGTCCGCGACCGCCGGCGGCAGCAGGAGTTCTCCCTCGACGTGCCGCCGGTCAAGCTGTTCCTGCTCAAGCTGGTCGCGCTGGTCGCCGCCGTCCTCGTCGTCACGCTGCTGCTCGCCAGCTACAAGGGCGCGCCGGTGGTGCTGCTCATCCTGGGCGTGCTGGTCGTCGGCTTCGGCTATCTGATGCGCAACGCGATCCTCGGCCGCCACATCTACGCCATCGGCGGCAACCTGCCCGCGGCCAAGCTGTCCGGCGTGAAGGACAAGAAGGTCACCTTCCTGGTCTTCCTGAACATGGGCATGCTCGCGGCGCTGGCCGGCCTGGTCTTCGCCGCCCGGTTCAACGCGGCCTCCCCCAAGGCGGGCCTCAACTTCGAGCTGGAGGCCATCGCCGCCTCGTTCATCGGCGGCGCGTCGATGAGCGGCGGCGTCGGCACGGTCCTCGGCGCGATCATCGGCGGTCTGGTCCTGGGCGTGCTGAACAACGGCATGAACCTCGTCGGGATCGGCACCGACTGGCAGCAGGTCATCAAGGGCGCGGTGCTGCTGGCCGCGGTCGGGTTCGACGTGTGGAACAAGCGGCGGGTCGGTTCCTAGAGACGCGGTCCGTTCGGGCCGTACGGAGACCGCGGGCCGGTGGCGGCTGGTCGTGCCCACGCGGCGGAGCCGCACATCGGCACAGCCCCGCGTCCCTGAAGGGGCGCGTCCATCAACCCACTCGAGGAGTTGCCGGATGGAATTGAACAGGCGCACGGTCATCACCGGCGCGGCCGCAGCCGGTCTCACCGCCGCCGCCCTCGGCGGCACCGCACACGCCACGGGAGGCACGAGGCCGGTGAAGGAACTCTTCGGCAGGCTCGCCGACGGGACCAAGGTGTACCGCTGGTCGCTGGAGAACGGCGGCACGCGGATGAAGGTGCTCTCCTACGGCGGCGCCGTCCAGTCGCTGGAGATCCCCGACCGCAGGGGCCGCCACGCGAACGTCTCCCTCGGCTTCGACAACCTCGACGACTACGTGGCTTCCAGCCCCTACTTCGGTGCCCTGATCGGCCGTTACGGCAACCGCATCGGCAAGGGCCGCTTCACCCTGGACGGCAAGGAGTACCAGCTCTCCGTCAACGACGGCGAGCACAGCCTGCACGGCGGCGCGCGCGGCTTCGACAAGCGGGTGTGGGACGTCGAGCCGTTCACCGACGGCCCCGACGTCGGCCTGGTCCTGCACTACACCGGCGTCGACGGCGAGATGGGCTACCCGGGCACGCTCCGGGCGCGGGTGACGTACACGCTCACCCGGCGCGGGGACTGGCGCGTCGACTACGCGGCCACCACCGACCGGGCCACCGTCGTCAACCTCACCAGCCACGTCTACTGGAACCTGGCCGGTGAGGGCAGCGGCACGGTCGAGAACCACGAGCTGTCGATCGCCGCCTCCCGCTTCACGCCCACCGACGCGGGCCTGATCCCGACCGGCGAACTGGCGCGGGTGTCCGGGACGCCCTTCGACTTCCGCCGGGCCAAGCCCGTGGGCCGGGACATCCGGGACGACCATCCGCAGCTGGTCACCGCCAAGGGCTTCGACCACAACTGGGTGCTGGACAAGGGTGTCACCGACCGCCCCGAACACGTCGCCACCCTGCGCGACCCGGCCTCGGGCCGGACCCTGCGCATCGCCACCGACCAGCCGGGCCTCCAGTTCTACTCGGGCAACTTCCTGGACGGCACCCTGACCGGGACCGGCGGCGCGCTCTACCGCCAGGGCGACGCCCTGTGCCTGGAGACGCAGCACTTCCCGGACTCGCCGAACCAGCCGTCGTTCCCGTCGACGGTGCTGCGGCCCGGACAGACGTACCGGACCTCGACGGTGCACTCGTTCGACGCGTGAGGGCACACTTTCTTCACACGCGTTGAACGACGCCCCTCCCGCCTCCGTATGTAAGGGCGGCCCGCACCTCCCCGCGCGGGCCGCCCACCTACGGAGGTCCATTTGTCCGGCAACGTCACCTCGCTGTTCCGCAGCACCGCGGCGCACAGCCCGTCGATGGCTGCGCTGGCGCGGGAGAGCGGGGACGAGACGGGTGCCGGCCCGGTGGACTTCTGCATTCCGTGCAATCCGTACTTCCCCACCCCGGCGATGTTCGACGAGATGGCCGTCCGGCTGCGGGACATCATCACGTACTACCCGAGCAGCGCCGACACCATCACCGCCGAACTGTGCAGTCTGCTCCAGCTTCCGCCGCAGTGCGTGGCGATGGGCAACGGCTCCACGGAGCTGATCACCTGGATCGACCACCTGCTGGTGCGGGAGTCCCTCGCCGTCCCCGTCCCCACCTTCGGCCGCTGGACCGACCAGCCCATGGAGACCGGCAAGCGGGTCGACATGTTCCCGCTCCAGGAGTCCAGCGGCTTCGCCCTCGACCTCGCCCGGTACGCCGAGTTCATCCGGGCCCGCGGCACCCGGGTCGCCGTCGTCTGCAACCCCAACAACCCCGACGGCGGCTATCTGCACAAGCAGGCGCTGGTGCAGTTCATGGACGCGATGGCGGACCGGGACCTGGTCGTCGTCGACGAGTCCTTCCTGGAGTTCGCCGACGCGGAGGCGGAACCCAGTGTCGTCCAGGAGGCGATGCTGCGCCCCAACGTCGTCGTGCTGCGCAGCCTCGGCAAGAACTTCGGGCTGCACGGCATCCGCTTCGGCTACCTGGTCGCGAACCCGGCGCTCGCGGGCCGGGTGCGCGCCATGCTCCCCAAGTGGAACCTGAACTCCTTCGCGGAGCACGTGGTGTTCATGCTCCGCGACCACGGCGGCGAATACGCGCAGAGCCTGCACCAGGTCCGCCGCGACCGGCTGGAGATGGCCGGTCAGCTGTCCGCGCTGCCCGGTCTGACCGTCTACCCCTCCCAGGGCAACTTCCTCTTCGTGCGCCTCCCGGTGGGCGCGGAGGGCACCGTCGTCCGGGACCGCATGCTCACCGAGCACCGGGTGCTGGTCCGTGAGTGCGGCAACAAGATCGGTTCGTCCAGCCGCTTCCTGCGTCTCGTGGTGCGCCCCCAGGTGGACGTACGTCGCCTGGTGTCCGGCCTGGAACAGGTGCTCTACGGGTCCAGGAGGGGAGCCGCCGTGCCCGAGCCGGCCACCGGGACCGGCTACAGCTCGGGCACGGCGGCGGTGGACCGCCTGATGACCCAGACCAACGGGGCCGGGATGCGGGCGATCGCCGCCCAGGCCGCCGGTGCCGGTGTCCCGGGGATCGCCGCCGCTCCGGCCGCCGGCACCGGCATGCCGCTCCCCGCCGCGGTCCCCCCGCAGGCCCCGCCCCCGGCGCCGCTCCCCCAGCAGGCGCCGTACCCCGGGCCGGTGCCGGTCCCCCAGCCGGCACCGGTCCCCCAGCCCATGCCCGCACCGGCTCCGGCGCCCGCACCCATGCCGGCGCCCGCACCCATGCCGATGCCCGCGCCCGCCCCGGCGGCAGCGGCCGCGGCGCCCTACCCGCCCATGGGTCCCACCCCGCCCGGCGTCCCCGCCCACGGTGGCCTCACGGCCGCCCAGGTCAGGGGCACCAACGGACTGGAGTCGGTCCCGGCGACGGGCTGGCCGAACGCCGCCGGGATGGGCCGGGCGGGCTGAGCGCCGGGCTCCGGGGTCGCGGCGGCCGTGGCCCTGCCTACTCCGTCGCGGTCGGCGAAGGGCTCGGGCAGGCCGTGCCGTCCGGGGAGGCGCTGGGGTCGGGTGTCGGGGTTCCCGTTTCCGGAGAGCAGTCGTCCGTCGGGGTGGGCGACGGGCCCGGGTCGGTCGGGTCCGGCGACGGTGACCCGGTGGGGCTCTCGGTGGGCGGCTCCGTGGGCGGGTCGGAGGGCTCCTGGCTCGTCGAGGGCGCCGTCGGGGTGGAGGGGTCCGGGCTCTTCGTCGGTACCGGGCGCGAGGGCGAGGGGGCCGGCCTCGACGGTGTGGTCGTCGGGTCCGGGCCGATGTCGATGCCGTCCTCCCGGCCCACGGGATCCTTGCCCCCGCCGTCGACGGGCTCGGTCGCGGGGGTGTCGCCTCCCGCGCCGGGGCTCTTCGGGACGACGCCCTTGCCGTCCGGCACGGTGTGGACGCCCCGGCTGTAGAACTCCAGCCAGTACCGCACCAGTTCGACGTAGGCCCGGGAGTTGTTGTAGCTCAGGATCGCCCGGTCCAGGTCCGCCGCCCGGCCCAGGTCGCGGTCGCCCGCGCACAGGTAGTGTCCCGCCGCGAGGGCCGCGTCGAAGACGTTGTTCGGGTCGGCGCGGCCGTCTCGGTTGCCGTCCGCGCCCCAACGGGCCCAGGTGGAGGGCAGGAACTGCATCGGGCCCACCGCCCGGTCGTAGACCGTGTCGCCGTCGTGGGAGCCCCCGTCCGTGTCCCGGATCAGGGCGAAGCCCCGGCCGTTCAGCGGCGGCCCGGTGATGCGGCTCAGCGTCGTGCCCTTCCGGTCGACCGCGCCGCCGCGCGCCTGGCCCGACTCGACCTTGCCGATCGCCGCGAGCAGTTCCCAGGGCAGCCGGCAGCCGGGGTCCGTCCTGCCGACGGCGGCCTCGGCGGCGCGGTAGGCGCGCAGCACGGTGGCGGGGATGCCGGACTGGGCGCGGATCTCCCGCCCGAGGACCGGCGCGAGGGCGGGTGTGCCGTTCCGTGCCGCCAGGGGCGGGAGTTCGGTGTGGTAGGAGCCGTCACCGGGTGGCGCGAGGGCGGCGAACGGGCCGCCCGGCGGCGAGAGGGGCAGGTCGTCGGCGGCCGGTCCCGCGTGGGTGTCCTTCGCGTCCCCGGTGAGTCCGGGGGCCTGGGAGGCGGTGAGGGCCGCCATGGCCGCAACGGCGAGGGCGGTGGTGCGCAGCCTCCTGCGGCTCCGGCCGGCGTACCGGTGCCGGGCACGGCGTACGGACATGGTCGTCACTCCTGTCGGATCCGTCGGAGACGATGTGGGGGTGGCCTCAGCGGCCGAAGGTGTCGAGGGCGGAGACCAGCCAGCGTCCGTCGCGGTGCACGACGTCGACGGCGAGCATGGCCGCCGCGTACACGCCCTGGTCCTCGGCGGCGTCCTTCCTCTGGCCGGCCTTCTCGCCCGCCTTCGTGCCGGCGGTGGCGACACTGCTCTGGTCGGCGTAGACGAGGACCCGGGCACGGTCGCCGTCGATCCGTTCGACCGCGCTCTCGGTGACCGTCGTGGTGATCACCGCCTTCTGCCGGTCGGCCCGCTCCCGGACGTCGGCGAGCAGTTCCCGGTGCTGGGTGAGGGCCTTGCCCGTCAGGAGCTCCCGGGCCGCCTTGTCGAGGGCGCCGGGGTCGGCGTGGTCGTAGGAGAAGAGCCGGTCGACGGCCTTGGTCGTCTGTCCCTTGATCTCGCTGGTGCGGGCGAGGTCGGTCAGCGCGGTGTTGCCGCGCGCGGGCTCGTCCCGGAGCGCCCCGGCCTCCGCGTGCGCCCAGCCCGCGAAGACGCCGAGCAGGATCGTCAGCGCGCAGAGCAGCACGAGGCCCAGTGGCCGGCGCCGTCCGGCGGGGGTGGGCTTCGCCCGCTCGGTCTCGGCGACGGCCGGACCCGGCCTCGGTTTCGGCTTCGGTTCCGGCTTCGGCTTCGGCTTCCGTGCGGAGGACGGCGGCGGCGCTTCGGCGGCCTCCGGGGACGTCAGGACGGCCGTGCCACCGGAGGTGGGCCGGGTCTCGCGGGCCTGGCGGCGCCGCTGGCGGTTGATGTGGTGACGGGTCGTCGACATGTGCGGTGTCCTCCTCGCTGCGGCCGGCTGCTGCGGGTACGGGACCGGTCAGCCGGCCGGTGCGCCGCCCACGGGTGCCTGGCCCAGGGCGCTCAGCTTCCAGCGGCCGTCGGTCCGGGTGAGTTCGCCGAGCATGCGGCTGTCCTTGTCCGACTTCGATCCGTCGGACGCCTTGACGGTGACGCGCAGGGCGACCAGCACACGCGCGCGGCCGGCGCGGTCGTCGAGTTCGGTGACGGCGCCCGAGAGCACCCGGGCCGTGCTGACCGTCTTCGCCTCCTTCACCTGGTCGGCGAAGGCCGCCCGGCCGGAGGCCAGTTGTTCGTGCAGCTCGCCGGTCGTCGACGACTCCCAGAGATCCAGGCCCCGCTGCAGCTCGCGGTGATCGAGCGTGTTGAGGTTCTGCACGGCCTGCTCCCCGGCGCTGAGCGCCGCGTCCCGCTGCTCGGCGTAGGCGGCCTGCTCGTCGTGGGCCGCCCCGTACCAGTCCTGGCCCGCCCACGCCGCGAAGCCGCCCGCGACGAGGGTGAGCGCGAGCGCCAGGGCGGGCAGCGGCCGGAGCCGGAGTGCGGTGCGGACACGGGCCGCGCGTTTCATGGGTACTCCCGTCTGCCGCATGTTCAGCGGGCCTTGAGGTCGACGATCCGCCAGCGGTCGTCCTGGAGCCTTGCCGTGACCGTGAGTTGGGCCGCGGCGGTGGTGGTGGTCGCGTTCTCGCCCTTGCCCTTGCCCTTGTCGCTTCCGCGGTGGGAGGTCTGGTCGAGGAAGACCAGCAGGCGGGCCTCGTCGCCGTCGAGTTCGATCACTCCGGTGCGGACGGCCCGGGTGCTCAGGGTGACGCGCTGTTCGGTGAGGTCGTCGCGGACCCGGGCGAAGAGGGTCTCGTACTGGCGGGCGGCGCGGCCGTCGAGAACGGTGCGTGCGGAGCGCTCGGCGGCCTCCGTGCCGTCCGGTGTGTAGGAGAAGATCCGGGCGAGGGCGTTGCCCACCTCGCCGGCGACGCGGGAGGTGGCCTCGGTGTCGGTGAGCGCTTGGTTGCGGGCGGGTGCGGCCGATCTCTCCTGGTGGGCCGCGTAGAAGAAGCCGCAGCCGGCGAGGACGAGGACGGCGGCTGCCGCGGCCGGCAGGGCGCGCCGGAGGCGCCCGCCCGGCGGGCGGCCGTCGGGGGCGTCGCCGGGCGCGTCCGCGGGGGCGGTCTCGAGGACGGGCTCCGTGGTCATCGCTCCTCGCCCTCCTGCTCCGCCTCGACCGGTACGGCGCTCAGCGCTCGCACCTTCCACTCCCCCTCGCCGGTGCGGGCCAGGACCGCCTCCAGGCGCTTGCGGTCGGTGGCCGGCTTCTTCGTCGTGGCGGGCGTGACCTCGACGCGGACCGTGGCGATGAGCTTGGCCGTGCCGGACCGGGTGTCGAGCGCGGTGACGGCGGCCCCGGTGACCGTGGCGCGCGCCGAGGAGCCCGCGGCGGGCTCGGTGTCGCCGAGTTCCTCGCGCAGCGGGCCGGTGGAGACGGCGCGCCAGTCCCGGATGCTCCGCTCCGCCCGCTGCCGGGTGGAGGCGTCGAGCGTGGTGAGTACGGCGATGCCCTCGCGGCCGTCGGCGAGCGCCTCGTCCCGCTCCCTGCCGTACGCGAGCGAGTCGTCGGTGCGCGCCTGGGCGTACGTCCAGGCACCGGTGGAGCAGACGCCGAGGGCGAGGGCGAGCGCCGCTCCGGTGAGGATCCGCGCCCGCCTCACCGCGCACCGCCGGTGGCCGGGTCGAGGAGCGCCGTCAGGTCGGACGGCGCCTCGCCGCTCTGTCCGGGCAGCGCGAGGGCGCCGGGGAGTGCCGCGTCGCCGCCGCTGCCCGTGGGTCCTGCGCCGCCCGAGGGCAGGGAGCCGGGCCGGGCCGGTTCGGGTACCGCACCGCCCTTCGGGGCGTTCCCCGAGCCGCGCACGTTCGAGCCGGTGGAGGCCGGGGCGGTGCAGGCCGCGTCGGTGTTGAGGGCAGGAGCGGTGCCGAGGTCGAGGCCGTTGCGGTAGCGCGTGCCGCCGTAGCCGTCGGTGCAGGGCAAGGGGGTGAAGAAGGTGACGGCCATGCCGAGGTTCAGCTTCCCTCCGTCGACGGCGGTGGCACCGGCGGAGACGGCCGCCGGGTACTTCACGAGGAGTTCCTCGATGCCGCGCTGCCGGGTGACGGCGACCTCGGAGGTGGTGAGGAGGTTGGCGAGGACGACGCCCAGGCTCGGGTCGAGGTCCCGCAGCAGGCCGCTGACCTGGGTGGCGGCCTCGGGGGTGACCGCGAGGAGGCGGCGCAGGTCGGCGTCCGAGCCCTTGAGGGCGGCGGCCAGCTCCTCGGCCCCGACGGCGAAGCCGCGGATGGCCTCGGCCTCCTCGGCCTGGGTGCGCAGGACGGTCTCGCCGTCGTTGATGAGCAGCGTGGTGGACGGCAGGGCCCGGTCGGCGGCCTCCACGAAGTCGCTGCCGCTGTCGAGCAGCACCTGGAGGTCGTCGCCGTGCCCCTCGAACGCCTTGCCGAACTCGTCGACGACCGTGCGCAGATCCTCAAGCGGGACAGAGCCCACGAGGTCGTCGACGCTGGTGAGGACGTCCGTGACGGGTGCGGGCACCTGGGTGTCGGCCTGTTCGACGCGGGCGCCGTCGGCCAGGTAGGGGGAGCCGTCGCTCTCGGGCCGCAGGTCGATGTACTGCTCGCCCACGGCGGAGAGCCCGGCGACCACGGCCTTGGTGTCGGCGGGGATGCGCGGGGCGGACTTCTTGATGCGCAGTTCGGCGACGACGCCCTCGGCGGTGAGGTCGATCGGTCCGACACGGCCCACCGAGACGCCCCGGTAGGTGACGTCGGAGTGGGTGAAAAGCCCCCCGGTGCGCGGCAGTTGTACGTCGACGGTGTAGTAGTCGGCGACGCCCACGTACCGGCCGAGGTCGGCGTAGCGGATGCCGAGGTAGGACAGGGCGAGGACGGCTACGAGCAGGAAGGCGAGGTTCTTCAGCCGTACTGCGAGGGTGATCACCCGCGGTCACCTCCGGGCTCGGACACGGAGGGCAGCGGCAGGGGCGAGGCGGACCGCTGCTCCGCCGGCGCGGAGGAGCGCTTCCTCTCCTTCGCCGGTGTGCCCTCGGGCACGATGGGCGGGATCACCTGGGTCCCTGGCACGGCGACCATGCTCAGGTACGTGTTGAGGTAGTCGCCCTTCACCCCGCGCAGCACCTCGTCGGTGAACGGGTAGGTCAGCAGCACCTGGAGCGAGTCGGGCAGGTCCGTGCCCGCGTCGGCGAGCGCCTTCAGCGTCGGCGCGACGGCCTTGAGGTCGGCGATCATGTCGTCCTTGCTCGCGTTGATCGTGGAGACGGCGACGCCGGAGAGCGTGTCGAGGGAGCGCAGCATGGTCAGCAGGGAGCCGCGCTGCTTCTCCAGGGTCTTCAGGCCGGGCGAGAGGCCGGTGAGGACGGTGCCGACGTCCTCCTTGCGGGTGGCGAGGGTGGAGGAGAGCCGGTTGACGGCGTCGAGGGCGTCGGTGATGTCACCCCGGTGGTCGTCGAGGTCGCCGACCAGGGTGTTGACCCGCTTGAGCATGGAGCGGACCTCGGGTTCGCGGCCGCCGAGCGCCGCGCCCAGTTCCCGGGTGATGGTCTTGAGCTGGCTGACGCCGCCGCCGTTGAGGAGCAGGGACAGCGCGCCGAACACCTCCTCGACCTCGGTGTTGCGCCCGGTGCGGGCCAGCGGGATGACGCTTCCGTCCTCGAGGGGGCCGGCTCCGGTCTCCTTGGCGGGGGCGACGAGCTGGATGTACTTCTCCCCCAGCAGGCTGGACTGTTCGAGCCGTGCGGTGGTGTCGGCGGGCAGCCGCACCTCGCCGTTGATCTCCATGGTGACGCGGGCCGACCAGTCGTCCTCGCCGAGTTCGATGCCGGTGACCCGGCCGACGGCGACGTCGTTGACGCGCACCGCGGAGTGCGGGACCAGACTGAGCACGTCCTGGAGTTCCGCGGTGACGGTGCGGGGGTGGTCGCCGAGGTCGGCGCCGCCGGGCAGCGGCAGGTCGTCAAGGCCGCCGAAGCCGCGGGGCACGACGGTGATCCCGCCGATGGCCAGGGCGAAGCCGAGACCGAGGGCGATCACTCCGCCCGCGGTCAGTCCGGCGGCCCGGCCGGCGGTGAGGGTGCCGCGCTTCATCGGCCGTCTCCCTTCGTCCCGTCGCCCTCCGGCTCACCGGTCGCGCCCGTCACGGGCAGCGGCAGCAGGGGACCCCCGATGCTGATCTCGTTGAGGTTGGCGCGGCCGTCGAGGGTGCGGGTGTCGGGGTTGTAGGCGTTCACGACGTTGCCCGCGGCCAGGGGGGCCACGTCCAGCGCCTCGGCCAGCGAGGCCCGTTGCTCGACCAGGGTCCGGGTGATGGGGACGAGCCGGTCGACGTTCTTCTTCAGCTCGCCCCGGTTGTCCTCGATGAAGGTCTTGACCTGGCCGAGGGCCTTGCCGAGTTCCTCCAGCGCGCCGGTGAGATCGTCCTTGTTGTCGGCGAAGAAGCCGACGACCTCGTCCAGGCGTTCCTGGGCGGTGCGCACGTCGGTGTCCTTGTCCTTCAGCATGGTGGTGAAGGTCTGGAGACTGCTGAGCGTCTTGAACAGGTCGCCGCTGCTGCCGTCGAGGGTCTTGGCCGCCTTGCCGAACTCCTCGACGCCGGTGCCGATGGCCTCGCCGTTGCCGTCGAGGTTGGCGGCGCCGGTGCGCAGCAGGTCGGACAGGGCGCCCTCGGAGTTGGCGCCGTCCGGGCCGAGGGCGTCGCCGAGTTCGGTGATGGAGTCGTAGATCTGGTCGATCTCGACGGGGACGTGGTTGCGGGAGGCGGGCAGTACGGCGCCGTCGGCGAGGGCGGGGCCCGTGGCGTAGGCGGGGGTGAGCTGGACGTAGCGGTCGGAGACGACGCTCGGTGCGACGACGACGGCCCGCGCGCCCTTCGGGACCCGCACCCCCTCGTCCAGGCGGAGGCCGACGCGGACCGTCGTGCCCTGCGGCCGCACCGACTCCACCTCGCCGACCCGGACGCCGAGGACGCGCAGGTCGGATCCGGCGTAGACGCCGATGGCGCGGTCGAAGTAGGCGGTGAGGCGGGTGCCGTCGGCTTCGAGGGCGCGGGCGGTGACCAGTCCGGCGGCCGCGAGCACCGCGAGGGCGAGCAGACCGGTGAGGATCTTCCGGCGTCGGTTCATCACTCACCGCTCCCCTGGGCCGCGGCCGGCTGTTTCGGCGGCAGGCATCCGGTCTCGGGCTGGGAGGTCTCGGGCAGGTAGGCGCGGGGCACCACGCCGCACAGGTAGCTGTCGAACCAGCGGCCGTTGCCGAGGGTGTTGCCGACCATGCGGTAGTACGGTCCGACCAGTGCGAGGGTCTTGCCGAGCTGCGTGTTGTTCTTCTCCAGGACACCGGTGACGCGGCCGAGCGCCTTGAGGGTCGGGCCGAGCTGCTTCTCGTTGTCCTTGACGAGGCCGCCGAGTTCGATGCCGAGGTCCTGGCTGCCCTTGAGCAGGGCGCTGATGGCGGCGCGGCGGTCCCGCAGTTCGCCGAGGAGTGGGCCGCCGTCGTCGATGAGGGTCTCGAAGCTGGACTTCTTGTTCTCCAGGGTCTCGGTGAACCTGGCGCTGCCCTTGAGGAGTTCGGACAGTTCCGAGTCGCGCTTGGAGACGGAGCGGGACAGGTCGGACAGGCCGGTGGCGGCCTTGCGGACGTGGGGCGGGGAGTCGGCGAAGGTGTCGGAGATGGTCTCGAAGCTCTCCGCGAGCTTGCGGGTGTCGATGTCGTCGACGGTGCCGCTGAGGTCCTGGAACGCCTGGGTCACGTCGTACGGGGAGGTGGTGCGGGTCAGCGGGATGCGGCTGCCGGGATCCTGGCGGGCGGCGCCGAGCGGGTCGAGGGCCAGGTACTTGTCGCCGAGGACGGTCTTGATGGCGATGGCGGCCGTGGTCCGGTCGCCGAGCCAGGCGTCCTCGACCTCGAAGGAGACCTTCACCTTGGGCCCGTCGAGGGCGACGCCGGTGACCTTGCCGACCTTGACGCCGGCGATGCGCACCTCGTCGCCCTCGTCCAGGCCCGCGGCCTCGGAGAAGTCGGCGCTGTAGGAGGTGGAGCCGCCGAGCGGCAGGCGCTCCACGTTGTAGACGAGGACGGCGATCACGGCGAGGACGAGCAGTCCGACGATGCCGACTCCGACGGGGTCGCGTTCCTTGACGGGCTTGAGGTGCGGGCGCCTCATCCGCGGCACCTCGATTCGGTGATCGCGATACCGGTCGGTGGTTCGGAGCCGTCGGAGGTGGTCACTCCGCTCACCCGGGCCTCGCAGAGGTAGAGGTTGAACCACGATCCGTAGGAGGACAGGCGCGTCAGGGCGGTCATCTTGGCGGGGGTCCGTTCGAGGAAGTCCTCGATCTGCGGGGTGTGCTCGCCGAGGTTGTCCGAGAGCCGGCCCAGTTCGCGGATGTCCTTCTTGAGCGGCTCCCGGCCGTCCTCGAGGAGGCCGGCGGTGACCGTGGTGAGTTCGCCCATGGCCGTGACGGCCTTGCCCAGGGGTTTGCGGTCCTCGTTGAAGCCGGTGACGAGTTGCTGGAGGGTGACGACGAGGTCGTCGAAGCTGTCCTCGCGGTCGTTGAGGGTGTCCAGGACGGTGGTGAGGTTCGTGACGACCTGGCCGATCACCTTGTCCTTGGCGGCGACGGTCGTCCCGAGCGAGCCGATGTGGCGGATCAGGCTGTCGACGGTGGCGCCCTCGCCCTGGAGCACCTGCACGATCGACCCGGCGAGTTCGTTGACGTCCTTTGGGGAGAGTCCCTCGAACAGCGGCTTGAAGCCGTTGAAGAGCAGGGTCAGGTCGAGCGCGGGTGTGGTGCGGTCGAGCGGGACCGTGCCGCCCTCCGGGAGCGTGCCGGTGAGGTCGCCGCTGCCGCGGCCGAGGGCGACGTAGCGCTGGCCGACCATGTTGAGGTACTTCACGGCGGCGGTGGTCGAGCGGGGCAGCGTGCGGTCCTCGCGGACGGTGAAGGTGACCTGCGCGGTGCGCCGGTGCACCACGCGTACGTCGGTCACCTCGCCGACCGGCACGCCGGAGATGCGCACGCTGTCCCCGTCCATGAGCCCGGTGACGTCGGTGAACAGGGCCTTGTAGGTCCGGGCGCCTGAGTCGGAGCCGGCACCGCCGCCGGCGACGCCGAGGCCGAGCACGGTCGTGGCGAGGGCGGTGACCACCACGAAGACGAGGGACTTGAGCAGCGGCCCGGTCAGCGGGCGGCGCCGGGTGTGCGCGCTGTCGCGATCGGTCATCGGAGCGTCACCTCCGTACCGCGGTAGACGGGGCCGACGAGCAGGCTGCTCCAGTCGGGCAGGCCTTCGGGGCTCTCGCCGGCGGCGGGGGCGAGGAGTTCGTTGACGAGGTCGTTCTCGGACGGGGAGTTGGCGGGCCCGAGGTCCTGGTCCGCCGCCGTGGACGCGGTCCGCGCGGTGGGCCGGGGCAGTGCGCCGACGTACGGCACGGAGGGGCAGCGGGGGCCGCCGCCGGAGTCGTACACCGGGGTGTCGCGGCCGGGGCGGTAGGCGCCGCGCGAGGGGACGGTGGTGACGTCGACGTGGATGCCGGGCCGGTCGGTGCCCTTGCCGAGCGCCTTGTCCATGGCCGGGACGAACTCGGCGAGGGTGCGCAGGGTGCAGGGGAACGCCGAGGAGTACTCGGCGAGCAGTTCCAGGGTCGGCCTGCTCGTGGCACTCAGCCGGATGATGTTGTCCTGGTTCTTGCGCAGGAAGGCGGTCACGTCCTCGGAGGTCCGGGTGGTGGCGCCGAGGGTGGCGGCGAGTTCGGCCTCCTGCTCGGCGAGGGTGCCGCTGGTGGTGGTGAAGTCGGTGAGCGCCGTGATGATGTCGGGCGCGGCGTCCGCGTAGACGTGGCTGACCTTCACGAGTTCCTTGAGGTCGCGGTTGAGGGCGGGCAGGTTGGGGTTGAACTCCTCCAGGTGCTCGTCCAGCAGGCTCAGCGTCTCGCCGAGCCGCTCGCCACGCCCTTCCAGGGCCTGGGAGACGGCCGACAGGGTGGCGGCGAGCTTCTGCGGCTGGACGGCGGTGAGCATCGGCAGGACGTCGTCGAGCACCTGCTGGAGCTCGATGGCGTTGGCGGAGCGGTCCTGGGGGACGACGGCTCCGGCGGCCAGCGGCTCGGCCGAGGGGTTCGCGGGCGGTACGAGGGCCACGAACCGCTCGCCGAACAGGGTGGTCGGCAGCATCTGCGCGCGCACGTCGGACGGTACGTGGTCCAGCGAGCCGGGCTTCATGGCGAGGGTGAGCCGGGCCCCGGCACCGTCGGCGTCGATGTCGCGGACCTCGCCGACGACGACGCCGCGCAGTTTCACCTCGGCGCCCGGGTGCATCTGGTTGCCGGCGCTGCCGGTCTCCACGACCACCGGGTCGGACTCGGTGAACTCCTTGTCGTAGACGGCGACGGCCAGCCAGATCAGCAGGGCGGGCACCAGCAGGAACACCACCCCGGCGAACCGGTGGCCCAGCGTCTTTCCCCGCGGTCCGCTCATCTCACCCCGCCACCTTCACGGTCGTGGTCGCGCCCCACAGGGCCAGCGACAGGAAGAAGTCGGTGACGCTGATCAGCACGATGGCGTTGCGCACGGACCGGCCGACGGCGACGCCGACGCCGGCGGGGCCGCCCGAGGCGCGGTAGCCGTAGTAGCAGTGGGCGACGATCACCATCACGCTGAAGATCAGCACCTTCAGTACGGAGAGCAGCACGTCCGTCGGCGAGAGGAAGAGGTTGAAGTAGTGGTCGTACGTCCCGCGCGACTGCCCGTTGAACAGGACGGTCACGTAGCGGGAGGCGACGTACGAGGAGAGCAGCCCGATCGCGTAGAGCGGGACGATGGCGACCACGCCGGCGATGATGCGGGTGGTGACCAGGTAGGGCATGGAGCGGATGCCCATGCCCTCCAGGGCGTCGACCTCCTCGTTGATGCGCATGGCGCCGAGCTGGGCGGTGAACCCGGCCCCGACAGTCGCGGAGAGGGCGAGTCCGGCGACGAGGGGGGCGATCTCGCGGGTGTTGAAGTAGGCGGAGACGAAGCCGGTGAAGGCGGCGGTGCCGATCTGGTCGAGGGCCGCGTAGCCCTGGAGTCCGACGACGGTTCCGGTGAAGAGCGTCATCGCGATCATCACGCCGATGGTGCCGCCGATGACGCCGAGGCCGCCGGAGCCGAAGGCCACCTCGGCGAGGAGGCGCTGCACCTCCTTGAGGTAGCGGCGCAGGGTCCGCGGTATCCACAGCAGGGCCCGTACGTAGAACAGCAGTTGGTCGCCGGACCGGTCGAGCCAGACGAGCGGGGAGGCCATCGGTCAGCCTCCCTTCGGCGGGACGATCTGGAGGTAGACGGCCGTCATCACCATGTTGACGAAGAAGAGCAGGAGGAAGGTGATGACGACGGACTGGTTGACGGCGTCGCCGACGCCCTTGGGGCCGCCGCGCGGGTTGAGGCCGCGGTAGGCGGCGACGATGCCCGCGATGAACCCGAAGACCAGCGCCTTGAGTTCGCTGACGTACAGGTCGGGCAGCTGGGCGAGGGCGGAGAAGCTGGAGAGGTAGGCGCCGGGGGTGCCGCCCTGCATGACGACGTTGAAGAAGTAGCCGCCGAGGATGCCGACGACGGAGACCAGGCCGTTGAGCAGGACCGCCACGCCCATGGCGGCCAGGACCCGGGGCACCACGAGTCGCTGCACCGGCGAGACGCCCATGACCTCCATGGCGTCGAGTTCCTCGCGGATCTTGCGGGAGCCGAGGTCGGCGCAGATGGCCGAGCCGCCGGCGCCGGCGATCAGCAGGGCCACGATGAGCGGGCTCGCCTGCTGGACGACGGCGAGGACGCTGGCACCCCCGGTGAAGGACTGGGCTCCCAGCTGCTCGGTCAGCGAGCCGACCTGGAGGGCGATGACGGCGCCGAAGGGGATCGACACGAGGGCGGCGGGCAGGATGGTCACACTCGCGACGAACCAGAACTGCTCGACGAACTCGCGGAACTGGAAGGGTCGTCGGAAGACGGCCCGGACGACCTCGGCGGCGAGCGCGAAGAGCCGGCCGGTCTGCCGCAGCGCGCCGGTGATCACGCGCCGCTCCCGGCGGCGGGCATCGGCAGGGTGGCCGCCTCGGAGTCCTTCGCGTAGGTCTCCCGGATGGCGGACCGCGCGGCGGGCGGCAGCGTGTCGATCATGCCCATGACACGCTGACGTCGTCGGGCGACGGCCTTGCGCGGCGGCAGGCCGGGCGACGGTTCCAGCTGCGGGACGATCACCCGGGGCGCGGCGGGGACGGCGGAGGCGGCGCCCGCCTCGGCGGCGAGCGTGGCCGCGTCCTTCTCCTCGGACATCCCGATGGGTCCCTCGCGCCGGCCGCCGAGGAACTGGGACACGACCGGCTCGTCGCTGGTGAGCAGCACCTCGCGCGGGCCGAAGGTGACCAGCTCGCGCAGGAAGAGCATCCCCATGTTGTCGGGGACGGTGGCGGCGATGTCGAGGTTGTGGGTGACGATCAGCATCGTCGCGTCGAGCTGCGCGTTCAGGTCGATGAGCAGTTGGGAGACGTAGGCGGTGCGGACCGGGTCGAGCCCGGAGTCCGGTTCGTCGCAGAGGATGATCTGCGGGTCGAGGACGAGCGCGCGGGCCAGTCCGGCGCGCTTGCGCATGCCTCCGCTGATCTCCCCGGGAAGCTTTCCCTCCGCGCCGAGGAGTCCGACGACCTCGATCCGCTCCATGACGATGCGACGGATCTCGGACTCCTTCTTGCGGGTGTGTTCCCGCAGCGGGAAGGCGATGTTGTCGAAAAGGGACATGGACCCGAAGAGGGCGCCGTCCTGGAACATGAGACCGAAGAGTTTCCGGGTCTCGTAGACGTCTCTCTCCGGACTGTTCACCATGTCCACTCCGTTGATGAGGACACGGCCCTTCTCGGGTTTGAGCAGCCCTATGAGCGACTTCAGGAAAACGGTCTTACCAGTTCCGGACGGGCCCAGCATCACACTGACCTCGCCGGCCGGAAGAGTGAGTGATACGTCCCGCCAGATGCTCTGCTTACCGAAGGACTTGGTCAGACCCTCGACCACTACTTCGATTCCCATATCACCTCCAGCGGACGTCAATCGGATACGCGCTGCGGGCGCACGTTAATTCGGCGCGGAGCGCACTGACAACGGGTCGGCACCGGATCTCCGGCGGCCCGGGCGAACTTGTCACCGCGCAGACAACACGGCGGCCCCGGACTTGTCTCCGGGGAGACAGGGCAGGGTCGCGCGGTTCCGGGGGGTGTGGCCCCGCGGGACCCTGCCGACGGACACCCGGACCGATGGAGGGAGGGCCGAAAAGTGTCCGTCATGGCTCCGGCCGACGGGGGTCACCGACCTGGAACCGAGCACCACACCGGCACGTTACGGCCGAGTAACCTCGGCGGGCAACACCGGAATCGGAGTTTTCCGGGATGCCGACTTCGGCCATCCGGAACCTGTCAGGCAGGGCACAAAAACCGCTCGGAAACTTGTCGGCCGGTGAGCATCGGGACCGGATGGGAGCGACACCGCTGTGAACAGCCCGGACGCCGTTCACATTTCCCGGACTTGGCGCCACGTGAGCAAGGAGAAGCGCGGATCACTCACCCCGGAAACAGGTGGTCCGACTTTTAAAAGAATCATGGACTACCGCATTGTTCGGCTAAGTTTCCCGCGAGTAACGTCAGGCCCGTCTTCGCCGGTCAACCCTCAAGGAGAGTCCCGAGCCATGAAGAAGAACACGAGAAGGTCGGCCATCGTGGTCTGCGCGGCCGCGTCGGCGCTGGGCCTCGCCGTCGGCCCGTCCTCGGCGGTGCCCTCCACGGTGTGGACCGTCACCCCCTCGCCGGCCGCGTTCAAGGCCACTAACGTCGGCAACATCGTGCTGACCGCCACGATCCCGATGACCTGCACGGTCTCGGGAGCGGAGGGCTCGATGAACAGCACCACCGGCAACCCCGGGGACGTCGCCGACATCACCACCATGACCTTCGGCTCGTCCGGTGCACCGTGTACCAGTGTCCTGGGCAACGTCACCACCACCTCGGTCACCCCCTGGGACGTCGTCGCGCAGGACTACAACGCCGCGACGGGCGTCACCAAGGGCTACGTCGGCAACGTCAAGGCGCAGGTCACCGCCGGCGCCTGCAAGTTCACGGTGGTGGGCAAGGCCTCGGCCACCTACACCAACTCCACCGGCGTCCTGGCGGTCAACAGCGTCGTGGGCGACCTGTCGGTGAGCAGCAGCCCGGCTCCGGTCAACTGCGGCTCCGTGGTCACCACGGCCACCAAGCCGACCTTCAAGGGCAACTACGCCGTCAAGGTCAAGACCACCAACGCCATCCCGACGATCGTCGGCTCCAACCCGTAGGCCACCGCCGCCCCGCACGTCCGCCCGGCCGGCACCCCGGCCGGGCGTTCGCGGGCCCGAGCCGTCCTGCGGCCGCCCGACCCTGCCCGACCGCCCACGCTGCCCGAGCCATCCGAGCGGAGACGCATGAAAGCCCAACGAGCAGCCGCACCCCGGCCGCCCCGGGTCCGTGCCCGGACCACGTCGATCGCCGCGTTCGTCGTGCTCGCCGCCCTGATCCCGACCACGGCCTCCGCCTCCGGCACCCAGGAGATCGAGGTCGCACTCCCCTACGTCTGCACCCTCCCGTCGGGGCAACTGCCCACGACGGTGCGGATCTCGGCGGAGTTCCCGGAACGGGCCGACGCGGGCGAGACCTTCTCGCCGTCCGGCGTCACCACCACCGTCGAACTCCCGGCGGAGGCCGTCGCGGACCTCACCGAGCGCGGCGCGGCGCAGGTGCGGGCGGCGACCCGGCTGGAGGTGGGCGTCGCCCAGAACGAGGCGACGGCGAAGGCGACCTGGCGGGGCGGCGCCGAGCCCGTCGCGCTGCCCGGGTCGGGGCCGTTGACGCTGGTCTCGAAGGGCGACGTCCCCTCGGTGGCCGGCCGGGGCGACGGAGACCTGACGTTCACGGCGGGCACCCTCGCCATCGATCTGGCCCTCGACCCGGCGGACCCGGCCGGCACGGACCCTGCCGCCACGGACCCGGCCGCCCCACGGTCCGCTGCCACCGGCCCCGACTCCGACTCCGGACCCGACTCGCTCACCGTCGGCTGCGCCCTCGCCGAGGACGCGCCCGACCAGGGGCTGCTGGCCACCGTGCGGGTCGGCGCGGACGGTTCTCCGAGCCCGGGCGGTTCACCGTCCGGGCCGGACGGGGCCTCCCCCAGCCCGGACCGGGAGGCGCAGGGGCACGGACGGGAGGAGCGGCAGGGGGACCGGTCGCCCGAGGTGCTGGAGACCGCGCCCGGCGCCGCCCCGGACCGCGACGACGTACCGCCGTGCCGCTACGACGAGCAGCACCCGCCCACGGACGTGTCGCTCAACGCCTACGTCACCGGCTACGCCAACGTGAACAAGATGAAGGGCGCCGCCTACCTCCCGCCCTCCTGCCTGCTGATCGAGCAGGGCATCCCCGTGGACGGTCCACCCGACCCGGAGCACATCATCTTCGACACGGTGTCGTGGGCGAACTTCCACTACCAGGGGCGCAAGGAGACACCGCCGTTCCCGAGCACCTTCCTGTCCTTCGACTTCGCGCCGGTCAAGGCCACGATGGTGCTGGAACAGACCGGGCCCATCCGGATCGACTCGCGGATCAAGCTGCGCCTGTCCGACTTCACCACGGTCACGGACACCTACGTCCGGGCGCCGCTCGTCGCGCACGTGACCGACCTGGAGGTCAACGGGACGCCCCTGGACGTCGGCCCCGACTGCCGGACCGAGACGTCCCTCACCTCCGTGGACCCGGATCCGGCCAATCACCCCGGTGACCACCTGGTGCTCTACGGCCGCGGCGAGCAGCTCATCGGCCAGGAGGCCACCGGCTACCTGCTGCTGAGCGGCGGCACGCTGTCCGGCGAGACGAGCATCCCGGCCTTCACCGGCTGCGGCACGGCGGACGGCGAGGACCTCGACCGCCTGCTGACCGCCTCCGTCTCCGGACCCGGCAACCACATCAAGCAGGTCCAGGGCCAGACGTGCGCGATCGCCGCCCCCGTCTTCCCGACCCCGGAGACTCCCGGCCAGTGCACGGAAGACCTCCAGCCCTACGAGATCCCCGTCGCCGAGCGCTGAGCGCTCCTGCCCCGCCCACCTGCCCACTTCCAAGGAAGGCCACCACCATGCGTCCGACCTCCACCCGCACCCGGCTCGCCACCGTCTCCGCGCTGACCGCCCTCGGCGCCTTCGCGTCCCTGGGCACGGCGACGGCCGCCGACCCCTCGCTGAACGGCGAGTGGGCCCCGTTCACCCGATGCCCCGTCGACGCCCCGGCGATGCTGGCCGCCGACGGCGTCGAGAAGACCCCGCAGTGTGTGGTGTCCACCTCCGCCAGCGGCTCCATCAAACTGGGCAACACCACGGTGGTCACGGGCCGGACCAACCTGCAGATCGGCGTCGTGCAGAACGCGGACGGCACCAGCGCGGTCGTCGCCCCGGCCTCCGGCGCGCTCGTCGCCGAGCCCGCCTCCGTGCCCGGGGGACTGCTCGGCCTGATGTGCCCGAGCGACATCTTCGTGATCACGGGCATCTGCCAGTCGCTGGAGAACTCCAGCCTCAACAAGATCACCGCGACCATGGAGTCCGTCGGCGCGCCCTACGCGTTCGACCAGACCGCGGGTGTCCTCACCGACATGCCGATCGTCGCCCTGCCGGTCCGCATCCACCTGGAGAACCCGCTGCTCGGCGACAAGTGCTACATCGGGTCCGCCGCCAAACCGATCGTCCTGCGGCCGGAGAACCGCAACTTCCCGGACTTCGGGATGTCCTTCTTCCAGGGCGACGGCACCGTGGACGAGGCCGGCGAGATGAGCCGGATCAACCTCACCGGCGCCACCCAGAACGACAGCACCTTCGCGGTGCCCGGCGCCACCGGCTGCGGCCTGAACGTCGGCCTGATCAACGCGGCCGTCAACGCGAAGACCGGACTGCCCTCCGCCGCCGGGAACAACAGCCTGACCCTCAACAACACGCAGACCCACCTCACCGGCCTCAACGCGCCCGGAACCGTCGTCCCCGACGCCGGCCGGGTGCTGGCCGAGAACTGGCACTCCGCCGTCAAGTAACGGCCAAAGTCCCACACACCAAGGGCACGATTGCTCCCCAAGAGATGTACATCACAACGAAGTTGATTTACCGTCGGCTAGCCAAGCCGGTGAACGCCTGGTGGACCGGCCAGGTTCCACCCCACGCGCAACGGAGCCCGGCCGGCCACCCCACCGGACATGTCGCAGAGCAAGGGAATACTCATGCCCTCCATCGCGCGTCCTTCGGTGCTCGGTGAACCGCTCGACCCCCTGCCCAAGAAGTTCGCGGCCTTCATGCGGCCGCTGCTCCCGGGGCTGCTGAACGAGATACGCATCGAGGTCACCCGCAGCTATCCGGTGTACGGCAGGCTGCTCAACGGCCCGGACGGGGACGCGATCCGGCAGGGGGTCGAGCAGGCGCTGACCGCCTTCGTGGACCGGATCGACAACCCCGGCAGCAGCTCGGAGGTGCGGAACGAACTGCTGCGCAGGTTCGGCAGGGTGGAGGCGTACGAGGGCCGCGACCTGGAGGTCCTGCAGGGCGCCTACCGGCTCGGCGCCCGCATCGCACTGCGCCGGGCCAAGACCCTGGGACGGCAGTACAGCCTCTCCCCCGCGCTGATCCTCGCCTTCGCCGACGCCCTCTTCGCCTACGTCGAGGAGCTGGAGGCGATCACCCGCGAGGGGTACGCGGAGGTGCGGGAGCGGGCGGCCACGGAGGAGTCCGCGTTACGAAGACAGTTACTGCACTTCCTGCTGACCGCCTCGCCGCTGCCCCGGACGACCATCTCGGAACTGTGCAAGGCCGCGGCCTGGGAGCTGCCCCGGTCGTGCTTCCTCGTCGCCCTGCACCATCCGGCGCCGGAACACCTCCAGACGGCACTCGACCGGGACGTCCTCACCGACCTGGACATCCCGCAGCCGCACCTGCTCGTCCCCGGGGACCTGACCCCCGCCCGCCTCGACATGCTCCGTACGGCGCTGGCCGGCACCCGCGCCGTGCTCGGCCTGACCGTCCCGGTCGCGCAGGCCGCCGACTCCGTCCGCTGGGCCCGCCGTGTGCTGCAGCTCGTTGACGACGATGTCATCCCCGACACTCCGCTGATCCGCTGCGAGGATCACCTGACGACGCTGTGGCTGCTGTCCGACTCCGCCCTCGTCGACCGGATCGCCGCGCGTGAACTGGCCCCGCTCGACGAGCTGCCCGCCAGACGGCGCGACCGGCTCGTGGAGACCCTCCGCGTCCACGTCTCCACCCGGGCGCCGGCCGAGCAGGTCGGCGAGGTGCTGGGCGTGCACGCCCAGACCGTCCGCTACCGCCTGCGGACACTGGACGCCTACCTCGGCGACCGGCTCGCCGACCCCGACCACCGGTTCGCCATCGAGGTCGCCCTCCGCTCACTGCACCTGCGCGGCCACGACGGCACGGACTGACCCCGCGTCAGGCGAACACCGGGTGTCGCAGATGGCCTCCGGGTGAATTCGAACGGCGGACTCACCGAATCCGCGGGCCACTTGCCCCCTCCGCCGCCACCATGGCCTCCCATGTCACCGTCCTGAGGGGGGAGGCGGACGTGAGTCTGTCGTGGGAGTCCGTGGCCGCCGTCCTGGGTCTGACGGTGCCCGTCGTGGCGGCCCTGTGGGAGTTCGTGCTGGCGGGCCGCAAAAGGCTCGGGTACCGCGTCCAGTTGGACACCACCATCCGGGACTCGGCCGCCTCGGGACCGGAGACGACGGTGCTCCAGCGCATGCAGTGGGACGGGACGAACCTGCGCGACCCCTCGGTCGTCCTGCTGCGGATCGAGAACGCCGGCTGGAGCCCCGTGGTCGCCGGTGACTACGTCGCCCCCGCCAACGACCCCGTGGGCATCAGCATCGCCTTCCCCGGCCGCCGGGTGGTCGGCATGACGGTGACGGAGCGCAGTCCCCAGGTGCCGCCCACCTTCTTCGTCCCGGGCGCCGAGGGGTTCGAGACCACGGGCCGGGTCATCAAGCTGCCCAAGGTGATACTGAACCGCAGGGCGCACTACAAGGTCCTGGCGGTCCTGGACCGTGAAGAGGGCTTCACCGAGCCCGAGTTCCCCGAGCCGGAGGTCACCGCGGGGGTCGTCGGCGGGGTGCGCGGCGGGAACATCAAGAAGACCGCGTACTACCCGTTCGCCTCCCGGCAGGTCCGCTGGCTGCTCGCCTCGCTCATCCTGGTGAGCGCCACCCAGTCCGCGCTCACCTTCGCCGGGGGCGACGACACGGCCGCGCCGCTGGACTGCGCCGCCGGGACGCTGCACCTGTCGGGTTCCACGGCCTTCGCGCCGGTGCTGCGGGAGGCCGCGGAGCAGTACGAGCGGACCTGCCCGGACGCCCGTATCCCGCTGACCGCCAACTCCTTCAAGGGCAGCGTCGACGGCCTCGACACGCTCGCGGCCGCGGGCGCCGACGCCGGACCCACCGACGGGCGGGGCCTGGGGAACAGGCTGTCGTTCAGCGACGGGCCGAAGTCCGACGGCCGTCCGCAGCTGCTCCCCAGACCCGTCGCCCTGTCGCTGTTCACGCTGGTCGTGCACGAGGACGCCGGGGTCCGGGACCTCTCCCTGAAGCAGGTCCGGGACATCTACGCCGGGCGCGTCACCGACTGGAGCCAGGTCGGGGGCAAGGACGTACCGGTCCGCCTGGTCAGCCGGAACCCCGGCTCGGGCACCCGGACCACGCTCGAACGGCAGGTCCTGGACGGCAGGGCCCTCCCGGCGGTCACCACGGCCGACTGCGCGGGGCTGGCCCCGGACCGGCCGGGCCGCTGCGAGGTGGGCGGCACCGCGACCCTGCTCGACACGGTGGCCTCCACCCCGGGCGCCCTCGGCCACAGCGAGGTCGGCGCCGCCTCGGCACGCGACGACCTCCGGCAGGTCCGCATCGACGGCTACCCGGCCACCCTGGAGGGCGCCGACGAGGGGGCGTACCCGTACTGGCAGACGGAGATCGCCTACACCTGGGGCGAACCGCCGGCCGACTCGATCGCCGCGGGCTTCCTGCGCTACCTGTCCGACGAGGTCGGCAAGGACGTCATCCGCTCCAAGGGCCACCGCCCCTGCTCCGAACTGGACAAGCCCCTGCTCTGCCGCCCGGACGGGGCGTGAGGCGGGGTGGCACAGTGGAGAGTCCCCGTCCCGGCTCAAGGGAGACTGATCCGTCGATGCGACTGCTGCTCATTCGGCACGGCCAGACCCCGTCCAACCTCAAGCACCTGCTGGACACGGCCGCACCCGGTCCCGCGCTGACCCCGCTGGGGCAGGAGCAGGCAGACGCCCTCCCGGAGGCGCTGGCGGCCGAGCGGATCGACGCCCTCTACGCGTCGACGCTGCTGCGCACCCGGCTCACCGCGGCGCCGCTGGCGGCCCGGACGGGCCTGGAGATCGTGGTGCGGGACGGCATCCGGGAGCTGTCCGCCGGTGATCTGGAGATGCGGGGCGACCGGGAGGCCGTCGAGACGTACCTGACCACCGCGCTCGCCTGGTCGGCGGGGGACACCGCGCGCCGCGTGCCGGGCGGGGAGAACGGCGTGGAGGCGCTGGCGCGCTTCGACGCCGTGGTCGAGGAGGCCGCGGCCACCGGGGCCGGGACCGTGGCCATGGTCAGTCACGGGGCCGTGATCCGTACGTGGGCGGCGGCCCGGGCGGAGAACATCGACGCCGGCTTCGCCGCCGCCCACGGGCTGGGGAACACCGGTGTCGTGGTCCTGTCCGGGGCTCCGGACGCGGGGTGGCGCGTCCTGCACTGGGAGGGCCGGCCCGTGGGACCCGAGGACGGCGGCCCGCGCGAGGGCGGTCCCGCCGGGGAGAGCGTCGAGGACGCCGCCGGCTGACCGCCGGGGGCCCGCGGGCCGGCCGCCGGTCAGGACTCCGGGCACTCCTTCCACGCCAGGTGGTACACGGTGCTGATGTCGCCGTCCGTCGAGTCCATCGTCATGAAGCTCACCTTGGCGGGGTCGGACGTGCCCGTGCTCACCCGCAGCTCCGTGTTGATATTGAAGTTGCGCTGCACCCCGCAGGGCGCCCAGACCAGCTGGGCCCAGTCGGTGGTGTCGGTGGCCTGCCAGTTGTCGTTGAGCGGGCCGCCGAAGGGGTGGGTGCGGAACTCCGTGTTCGGGGAGCCCTGGAAGTAGTACGAGGCGCGCTGGGTGCCCTTGGCGCCGGACTGGAGGGCCGCGAAGCCGCGGTAGTCCGCGCTGGCGACGGCGTAGGTGAAGCCCTGCGGGACGTGGACGAGCAGGTTGAGCTGGCAGTTCTTGCGGAAGTCGGTGGGCGCGGAGTTGCCGCCCGCCTTGGCGAGGTAGTCGCTGTAGGTGACGGTGAACGCGGTGTTGTCGTCGGAGACGGCGACGGCCGCCGTGCCCTGCGGACAGCCGGAGCCGTTCACCGTGGCGACCTTGATGACGATCTTGTCCGGCGGCGGGTCCTCGAACCCGTCGGAGGGCTGGTGCTGCGCGGGCAGCGCGGAGGTGAGCAGTGCGGCGATGGTGCCGCTCAGGAGCAGGCCCGTGGCCATGCGTCTCCCATCCCGGTCAGTGGGGGGTGAATGTTTAATGCGTTCGCCATCTACACGTGTTCTGCACATGACATTCACGCAACGTCCGCATCGTAGGGACCCCCACAGGGCGCGGACAGATGCCTCCCCGGCCATTCACACCGGCCGGTTCCCACCCCGTACGCCTGTGACCTAGGGGTTCTCCCAGGCGGCCGGCTCCGCCGCCAGCTCCCGGACCGGGTTCGGCAGCACGCCCGCCGCGAGGTCGGCGATCGTCACGCCCTCCAGGATCCGGCGCACATTGGCACGCAGCGCCACCCACAGCGGCAGCAGGGGCCCCGCCGTGCCCGTGTACACCAGCCCCGTCGGCCGCTCCCCGCGCACGGAGACGATCGGGCCGTCCACCGCCCGGATCACGTCGGCCACCGTGATGGCCGTCGCCTCGCGCGCCAGCCGGTACCCGCCGCCCCCTCCGCGCCGGCTCTCCACGATGCCGCCACGCCGGAGATCGCCGAGGATCCCCTCCAGAAATTTGTGCGGAATGTCCTGGACGGTGGCCACGTCCTCCGCCTTGACCGGCCGGTCGTCCTGCTGGACGGCCAGTTCCAGTACCGCCCGCACCGCGTAGTCCGCACGCGCCGAGATCCTCATACCGACCATTGTGGGGTCCGCTGGAACAATGGCCGGGCACAGGAGGTCCCGCTCACGCGGCAGCACCGGAAGCACGGCAACAGGAGAGGCTCCCTTGGAGCTCAGCAGTCTCAGCAGACGAGCGTTCAGCGCCCTCGCGGGCACCACCGTCCTCGGGCTCGCGCTCGGCGGCAGCGTGAGCGGCGCGGCGCCCGCCGGTCCCCCCGGCCCCGTGCCCACCGGCCCGCCGCCGGGGCCGCCCGGCGCCGACGGGCTGCGCCACCGGGTCGCCCTGGACCGGTACTCCCTGCTGGTGGACGGCAGACGGCTGTCGCTGTGGTCCGGTGAGCTGCACCCCTTCCGGCTGCCCAGCCCGTCCCTGTGGCGGGACGTGCTCCAGAAGATGCGGGCGTACGGCCACAACGCGGTCAGCGTCCGCCTCGCCTGGAACCAGCACTCCCCCGCCCCGGGCACGTACGACTTCACCGGGGTCCGCGACCTCGACCTGTTCCTGCGGACGGCCGCGGAGAGCAGCCTGTACGTCGTGGTCCACCCCGGCCCGTACATCGGCGCCGACGTGGACGCGGGCGGCCTGCCCGGCTGGCTGGCGGCCACCGGGGCGCGGCCCAGGACCACCGACCCCGCGTACCTGCGCCACGCCGACGAGTGGCTGAGCCGGGTCAACGCGGTCGTCGCCCGGCACCAGTTCACCCGGGGCACCGGCACCGTGCTGCTCTACCGGGCCGACGCCCCCGGGCGCGCCGACCTGACCCACCTGCACGAGCGGATCCGCGCCGACGGCATCGACGTACCCCTGCTGCACGCCGGCACCACCCTCGCCTGGGACGAGGCCGAGCGGACCCGGGACGCGGCCGAGGCGCGGCGGGTGCACCTCGACGGCCTGGCACGCGGGACCACCCTGCACAACGTCCACATGGCGTACGGCGGCACCTCGTGGGGCTGGCTGCCCGCGCCGTCGGCGCCCGCCCCCACCTACGACCCGGCCGCCGCCATCGACGAGGCACGCCGGCCCACCGCCGAACTGGCCCCGCTCCACCAGCTCGGGCACCTGCTGCGCCACGTCCCCGACTTCACGCGGCTCGACGAGGCGGCGGAGGTCCGGGCCGCGGACGCCCGCCTCCGGGTGCGCCACCTGGCCAACCCGGACACCGGCGCCCACGCCTACGTGCTGCGCAACGACTCCGCCGCCGCCGTCACCTCCACCGTCCCGATGGACGGGACCGACGTCGAGGTCACCGTCCCCGCCCGCGACGCCAGGCTGCTCGCCACCGGCCTCCACCTGGGGGCGGGACGGAAACTGGCGTACGCCACCGTGCAGCCCATGCTGTCCCTGAGCGTGGGGCGGGTGGACATCGCCGCGTTCGTGGGGCGGGCCGGGGAGATGGCGCACCTGGTGCTGGACTGCCCCTCGGAGCCCTGGCCGACCCGGCTGGACGAGGAGGCCGCCTGGGCGTTCGACCACGGAAAGCTGCACGTGACCGTCCCGCTCAAGGAGGACCGGCTGACCCGGGTGCGAGTGCGCGGCGCCGATTCCGACCGCACCCTGCTGCTGCTCCTCGCCGACGACGCCGCCTCCCTGCGGCTGTGGCCGTTCGAGACGCCGTCGGGCCGGATCCTGGTCCGCGGCCCGGAGCTGCTGCGCGAGGCCGTGCTGGACGGGGACACGATCCGGCTGACCGGTGACACCGTCGACGAGCGCGAGCTGGAGGTGTGGGCGCCGCGCGGCATCGGCCGGGTCACCTGGAACGGCACGGCGGTGCAGGCATCCTTCGGCCGCGCCCAGAGCCTGATGACGGTGTGGCCGCTGCCCGGCGTGCCCGAGGTGGCGCTGCCCGAACTCGACGGCTGGCGGCGCCGGACCGAGAACCCCGAGTCCGCGCCGGAGTACGGCGACTCGGGGTGGACGGTCGCCGACCGGCGGACCTCGCACAGCACCACCCCGGTGCCCGGCGGGCAGCCCGTGCTCTTCGCCGACGACTACGGCTACCACTACGGCGACGTCTGGTACCGCGCCCGTCTGACCGGGGCCGCCGGCCTGGAGTCGGTGGCGCTGTCCTACGCCACCGGCGCGCGCGGCCTGCTGATGGCGTGGCTGGACGGTGAGCCGCTGGGCGTCCACCGTCCGGACGGCGGACCGGACACCTGGACCGGCACGGCCGGACTGGGCGTGCCGGCGGGCCTGCGCGCGGCCCGGCGGGAGCGCGCCGACGGCGGCGACTCGGCCGTCCTGTCGGTCCTGGTCCGGCGCACCCAGCACGGCCAGGACGACCCGCGGGCGGCCCGCGGACTGACGTCGGCCGCCTTCGAGGGGGCCTCGCCGGACGTGCGCTGGCGGATCCGGGGCGCGGTCGCGCCCGACCCCGTGCGCGGGCCGCTCAACCACGGCGGGCTGTACGGGGAACGGCACGGCTGGTACCTGCCGGGGTACGACGACGGCGACTGGGAGAAGGCGTCCCCGGCGGACCTCCCGCGCGAGGACCGGCGCCAGGGCGTGACCTGGTACCGGACCACGTTCCGGCTGGACGTGCCGCCGGAGGTGGACGCCTCCGTCGGCCTCGTCCTGGACGACGCCCCGGACGGCGACCACCGGGTCCAGGTCTTCCTGAACGGCTGGAACATGGGCGAGTACGCGGCCGGCCGCACCGGCGCGGCCCACACCTTCGTCCTGCCGAACGGCATCCTGCGCACCCGGGCCGCCGCCAACACCCTGGCCCTGGCGGTACTGGCCGACGGCGAGTCGGCGCCGGGGCCCGGGACAGTGCGGCTGGAGCTGCTGGGCAGCGCGGCCGGAGGGGTACCGGTGAAGCCGGTCGCCTCCCCCGGCCGGCGCCGCGACTGACCGGCCGGGGCTCAGCGCAGCCGGATCACGTTCCAGGACAGCGGCTCCAGTACGGCGGTCAGGGTGCCGTCCCGCAGCGCGGTGCCGTCCACCCGGTGCGGGACGACCCGTTCGGGTTCGGCGAGCGTGTTGCGGGCGTCCGGGTCGGCGTCCGCGAGGGCGCTGTGCTCCACGACGTCCGTCAGCTCCAGGGTGCCGAGGGCGACGTCCAGCGGCAGCGGCTCGGTGCGGGAGCGGTTGACGGCGAAGACGGTGACCGAGCCGTCCTCGGCGCGCACGGCCGTCGCGTGCAGCAGGTCGGCCTCGCCGTACTTCGCCGTCCCGTACGTCGGTGAGTCCACCCGCACGTCGAGGACCTCGCCGCGGCCGTACCGCGAGGCCTGCGCGAACGGGAAGAACGTGGTCTGGCGCCAGGCCGGGCCGCCCGGCTCGGTCATGATCGGGGCGATGACGTTGACGAGCTGGGCGAGGCAGGCGACGGCGACGCGGTCGGCGTGCCGGAGCAGGGCGATGAGGAGCGAGCCGAAGACGACCGCGTCCATGACGCTGTAGTTGTCCTCCAGCAGGCGGGGCGCCTCGGGCCAGTCGAGGGCGCTCACCTCGGCCTGCGACTTCGACATGTACCAGACGTTCCACTCGTCGAAGGAGAGGTTGATCCGCTTCTTCGACTTCAGCCGGGCACCGACGTGGTCGCAGGTGGCGACGACGTTCTCGATGAACGACTCCATGTCCACGGCGGAGGCGAGGAAGGAGTCGACGTCACCGTCGAGCGGCTCGTAGTAGGCGTGCAGGGAGATGTGGTCGACGAGGTCGTACGTCTCCTCGAGGACCGTCGCCTCCCAGGCGGCGAAGGTCTCCATGGACTGGCCGGACGAACCGCAGGCGACGAGTTCGACGTCCGGGTCGATCTGGCGCATGGCCCGCGCGGTCTCGGCGGCGAGCCGCCCGTACTCCTCGGCGGTCTTGTGGCCGGTCTGCCAGGGGCCGTCCATCTCGTTGCCGAGGCACCAGAGCCGGATGCCGAAGGGGTCCTTGTCCCCGTGCTCGGCCCGCAGGTCCGACAGCGTGGTGCCGGCGGGGTGGTTGGCGTACTCCTGGAGTTCGAGCGCCTCGGCCACACCGCGGGTGCCGAGGTTGACCGCCATCATGGGCTCGGCCTGCGGGCCGACCTTCCTCAGGAAGGCGATGTACTCGGACAGGCCGAAGCTGTTGGTCTCCGTGGAGCGCCAGGCCAGGTCGAGGCGGCGGGGGCGGTCCTCGGCCGGGCCGACCGAGTCCTCCCACTTGTATCCGGAGACGAAGTTGCCGCCGGGGTAGCGGACGGCGGTGACGCCGAGTTCCCGGACCAGGTCCAGTACGTCCCGGCGCAGCCCGTCGGCGTCGGCGGAGGGGTGTCCGGGTTCGAAGATGCCGGTGTACACGCAGCGGCCGAGGTGCTCGACGAAGGAGCCGAAGAGGCGGGGGTCGACCTCACCGACGGTGAAGGCGGGGTCGAGGGTGAAGCGGGCGGTTCGCATGGTGTCCTTTCGAAAGAGGCTCCGGCTACTGGCCGGCGAGGCCGGTGTGGGCCACGCCCGCGACGATCTGGCGCTGGAAGAAGACGAAGACGACGATCAGGGGGAGGCCCGCCATCAGGCCGCCGGCCATGAGCTGGGCCCACTGGATGCCGTAGGAGTTCATGACGGTCGCGATGCCGTTGGGCATGGTCATCAGGTCGGGGTTGTTGGTGACCATGTACGGCCACAGGAAGTTGTTCCACGAGCTGATGAAGGTGAAGATGCCGACCGCCGCCAGCGAGGGGCGGGACAGCGGCACGATGACGGTGAAGAAGACCCGCCAGCGGCCCGCGCCGTCGATGAAGGCGGCCTCCTCCAGTTCGCGCGGGACGCCCTGGAAGAACTTGTAGAGGATGTAGACCATCGCGGCGGGCGCGCACTGCGGCAGGATCATCCCCCAGTAGGTGTCGACCATCCCCATCTGCTGGACGCTGGTGAACAGCGGGACGCCGAGGACGGCCGGGGAGATCATGAGGCCCGCCATCACCGTCCCCATCAGGACGCCCTTGCCCCGGAACTCGGTGCGGGCGAAGCCGTAGCCGGCGAGTGCGGAGACCAGCAGCACGACGGTCGTCACGCACACCGACACCACCAGGGAGTTGACGAACCAGTCGGTGATGTTGCCGGTCTCGAAGAGGGCCCGCCACGCCTGGCCCGTCCAGTCCTCGGGCAGCCAGTGGGTCGGCACCTCGACGGCCTCGGTCTCCGACTTCAGCGAGGTGAACAGGGCCCAAGCGAGCGGGGCGAGGAACACCGCGGAGACGGCGGTGCCGAGCAGGGTGAGCACGATCTGGCCGGGCGTCCAGGACCTGCGGGGTCCGGTCGGGGTCTGCGTCGCCGCGGTGGTCATCGGCCGCCCTCCTCACGGTTGCGCAGCAGCCACATCCGGGCGAGGGCGACGGCCGCGATGAGCACGAAGAAGATGATGGAGATCGCGGAGGCGTAGCCCACGCGGTAGCTGGTGAAGCCCTGTTCGAGCGTGTACTGCACGAAGGTGCGGGTCGAGTCCTCGGGGCCCGGCCCGAAGTCCTGCATCACGACGGCCTGGTCGAAGACCTGGAGCGAGGCGAGGATCTGGAGGGCGACGACGAGGCCGGTGATGTTGCGCAGCATCGGCAGCGTGATGTGGACCGTGCGGTGCCAGGCGTTGGCGCCGTCCAGCCTGGCGGCCTCGTAGAGGTGCGCGGGGATGCCCTGGAGCGCGGCGAGGTAGAGCAGGAAGCTGAAGCCGACGGTCCACCACAGGGTGGTGATGACGACGGCGAGCATCGCGTACGACTTGTCGGTCAGCCAGGGCGTCTCGAGGCCGAAGACGTGGTTGACCATGCCGGTGCCGGGGTTGAACAGCCACTGCCAGAGGTTGGCGGCGACGGTGGAAGGCAGCAGGAACGGCAGGAAGAAGCAGAGCCGCCACAGCCACTTGCCGCGCTCGATGTGGTGGGCGAGCATCGCGAGGAGGAAGGCGAGGACGGTGATGCAGGGCACGACGAGCAGCGTGAAGTACGCGCTGTGGCCGAGCGCGTCCCACATCAGCGGGTCCTGGAGGGCCTCGCGGTAGTTGTCCAGGCCGACGAAGCTCGCCTCGTCACCGGAGATGTTGGCGTCGGTGAAGCTGAGGTAGAGACCGCGCAGCAGCGGCCAGACGACGAAGAGCGCGAACAGCGCGAGGAACGGGGCGACGAACCAGCCGCCGTGCTGGAAGCCCTGGCGGCGGCGGAGCGTGGCGCCGGCGACGGCGGTCCTCGCGCGCGCCGGGCGGACGATCGTCTCGGCGCCGGCGGCGGTCATGCGGCACCTCCCCGCGCGGCGGTTCCGTCCATGGGGTTCTTCATGGCGAGCAGTTCGGCGAGCGTGCTCCGCATCCGGCGGGCGGCGGTCTCGGGTTTCGCCGAGCCCGTGGAGGAGGAAACGACGACCGGGCCGACGCGCTGGGCGAGGATGCCGGTGGACCCGGCGAACCACACCTTCGGCTCGGTGGCCTGGTGGTCCATCGCGGAGACGTACTCGTTCTGCGGGCGCAGCGCGCGGTAGGCGGCCGTGGACAGGGTCGGGGTGTACGCGGGGATGTGGCCGCCGGCCGCCCACTGCCGGGCGTGCTGGACGACGTAGGCGGCGAGGCGGTGCGCGCCCTCGTTGGCGGCGCCCCCGCGGTCCGACTGGTGGGGCAGGACGAAGGCGTGGGACTCGGCGTGGGTGGCCCGCCTGCCGAAGACGGGCGGCAACGGGGCCGCCCCGTAGTCGAGTTCCGCGGCGTCGAAGACCGGCACGGACCAGTTGCCCTCCCAGGCGAACGGGGAGCCGTTGACGAACTGCTCGGCGCCCGCGGTGCCGCCGAAGGCGGGGTTGGCGTAGCCGTCGGCGACGTGCTTGCGCAGGAACTCCAGGACCCGGGTGGCCTTGTCGGTGTCGAAGGTGACCTCGGTGCGGGCGTCGTCGAACCAGGTGCCGCCGAGCTGGGTGTAGAAGGCGACGAAGAACCACCACTGGAAGTTCTGGTCGCTGTGCCACAGGCCGATGGTCTGCAGGCCCTTCGCCGTGGCCTTCCTGGCCTCCTTCAGCACGTCGAACCACGCCTCGGTGGAGGTGACGGGCACCATCCGGCCGTCCGCGCCGAGCAGGCCCGCCTTCTTCAGCACGTCCCTGCGGTAGAAGCAGAGCTGGACGTGGATGTCGAGCGGCAGGGCGTAGAGCCTGCCGTCGATGACGGCGCGCTTCCACAGCTCGGGGTTGAAGTCCTCCTCCCGCACGCCGTACTTGGCGAGCAGCGCGGGGTCCCAGGGGTCCAGGAGGCGGCCGGGCGAGAAGCCGGTGACGCGGCCCAGGTGCATGACGCCGAGGTCCGGCGCGCGGTTGCCGGCCGCCGCCATGGCGAGCTTGGTGTAGAAGGGGCTGCCCCACTGGAGGGTCGAGTCCTTCACGTCGATGCCGGGATTGTCCCTGCGGAACGCGTCCAGCATGGCGATCATGTTGTAGCCGTCGCCGCCGCTGAAGAGGTTCCAGTAGCGCACGCGGGTGTCCGCTCCGGAGGCCAGTGCGTCGGCCCCGGTGCCGAGCGCCGCGAAGCCGAAGCTGCCCGCGACCGTGAGGCCGCCCGCCGCGGCCAGGAAGTGCCTGCGATCCAGGCCAGGTCGTCCCATGCCCTGCCCCATCTGTTCGACATCTGTCCGACATTGGATTGTTCGATATTTCGGATGGCGCTCGTAACTTCGAACGGGACCGTAGGTGGGAAGCGCTTGCGCGTCAATGGTTCGGGCAGGAACTCGGGCCGGCGCTCCGGAATCAAGCACTCCGGACAACGCGACTCGCCTGACGCGGACACGTCCGGCCGCGTAGGCTCGTACGGCCTTGGATGCGGCTGCGAGCGAGAGCGGAGGGACGCGATGGAGTCCGCGGGCGCGGCCACCGGTCCGGCCTCGTTCCTCAGCGCCTTCTACACGTCCTACTGGTGGATCCCCGCCGCGGTCCTGGCCACCGCCCTGGCGATCAAGCTGCCGACGATCATCCGGCTCTGGAGGGACCCGTTGCTGCGCGCGGTCGGCGGTCTGCTGCTGCTGGCCTGCGCGGTGTTCGTGTTCGTCGCCCCCTCGACCATCGTCTGGGTCAACCGCGTCACCGGCGTGCCGAACATCTCGGCTCCCTGGGTCTACTCGCTGCTCACCGCGTTCTGCGGCGCCTGCCTGGTGCTGATCATCGCCTGGCGCGACGGGCTGTCCCAAGGCTCGGCGCCGACCCGCCGGGCCACCCGCTGGGTCGTCTCCGTCTACGGCGGGGTGATCGTCGCGCTCTGGGTGCTGTTCGCCCTCGCCGAGGTACCCGTGGAACGCACCCGGGACCTGGACACCTACTACGCCAACACGCCCTTCATGCGCGAGGAGATCCTGCTCTACCTCCTCGCGCACACCACCGCCGTCCTCATCACCTCACGGCTGATCTGGAACTGGATCCGCACCGGCGGATTCGACGCCTGGCTGCGCCGGGGTCTGCGGTTCCTGGGCGTCGGCTACGCGCTCAACCTGGCCTTCGACGCCGCCAAGCTCACGGCCGTCGTGGCCCGCTGGACCGGCAACGACCTGGACTGGCTCAGTCTGGACGTGGCCCCGGCCCTGGCCTGCCTGTCCGCGGTATCGATCGCGGTCGGCTTCATCCTGCCGCACGCCGGCCAGTACCTGCGCGAGCGGCGGCGGATCCGGCTGGCCCACCGCGAACTGCGGCCGCTGTACCGGCTGATGCGCTCCGTGCACGGCTCCGGGGTGCCGTTCGTCCTGCGGGCCAGTCCCGAACTGCGCCTGACCCGCCGCGAGACCTTCATCCGCGACGTCCTGCTGCCGCTGGCCCGCCGCACCGACGAACGGCTGGGCGCGCGCTCGTACCGCGCCGCCCTCGGCCTCGGGTACGCCCCGGAGCGGGCGAAGGCGCTCGCCGCGGCCGTGGTGGTCCTCGACGCGGTCGACGCCCGTCCCGGCACGGACGGAGACAGCAGCGGCGGGGGCGGCGAGGACAGCGGTGGCGAACCCGACACCACGGACCTCCTGAGCGGGATCGGGGCCGTCTCCCGCGCCCTCGCCCACCCCGAGGTGCTCCGCGAGGTCCGGGCGCGCGCGATGGCACCCGGGGACACCATGGCGGTCACCGAGTGACCGAGAAGGACCTGGAACTGGCCCGGACGGCCCCCGTCTTGGCATATTGCACTGGTGACCGAGCAGCAGCCGGGGAAACGGGGAGACAGCGGTGCGTACCAGGAAGGAGATGCGTCGCCTCGCTGACGCCCTCATCGACCCCATCCGGGTTCCCGTGCCGGCGGATCCCGAGGTGCTGTTCGAGGCGCTCGTCGCGTCCGTGAGCGCGTGGCGGGGCCGCGAGGTGGTCGTGCACCGGGCGGCGTTCCCGCCGCACACCGCGAGCGGGCTCTGGCTGGAGCGGGAGCACCACGACGACATCGTGGTGGACGAACGCGCCGCGGTGTGGCACCAGATCGTCATCCTCTGCCACGAGGTGTGGCACATGAGCCGGAGGCGGGCGGAGGCGGACGGCGCCCCGGACGGACTGCCCCGGCCGGTCGCCGCGCGCACCGACTTCTCCCTGGCCGAGGAGCAGGAGGCGGACCGCTTCGGCATGCTGATGGGCGGCCGGCTGCGCACCTGGCTGGAGGCCTCCACCGACTCGGTGTTCGCGGCGGAGGGCGACGGACCGGAAGACCCGCCCGACCTCGCCGGACGCATCGGCGCCGCGCTCAACTACCGCGGGACGACCAGATGAACGGGCTGATCAACTACGTCAGCTGCGGAGTGCTGTGGCTCTGCCTGGTGGTCAAGGCGCCCGACCTGCTGCGGCACCGGCGCGATCCCTACCTGGGCGCGATCTGCGCGGTACTGGGGCTCGCCGGGCTCTGCTTCCTGCTCGGCGCACCGCCGACGGTCGGCGCCGTCAACCGGCTCAGCGGGGTGCCCAACCTCGCGGCACCGCTCACCTACGCGGCCATCACCGGGTACTGCGCCGCCTCCCAGGTCCTCATCGTGCGCTGGCGGGGCGGGCCCCGGGTGGACAGGACGGTGCGCCGGTGGACGCTCGCCTACGCCGCCGTGGTCCTCGGCATCGGGGTGCTGTTCGCGCTGGGCGACGCGCCCGTGGAGCGCCGTACCGACCTGGACACCTACTACGCGACGACCCCGTTCATCGCCCAGATGATCGTGCTGTACCTGGTCGCGCACCTCACCGCGGTCACCGTCACGACCTTCTCGGCACTGCGCTGGGCACGGCGGGTGCGGGGCGGGCTGCGCGCGGGCCTGACCCTCCTCGGCGCCGGTGCGCTGTGCGGCGCCGGGTACAGCACGGCCAAGCTCGTCGCGGTGGGCGCGCGCTGGTCCGGGCGGGACTGGTCGGCGCTCGGCACCGCCGTCTCCCCGGCCGCCGCCGGGCTCGGCGCCCTGCTGACGGTCGTCGGCGTGCTCGTCCCGCTGGTGGCGCCCCGGGTGACCGAGTGGCGGCGGGCGGGGCGGACGTACGCCCGGCTCGGGCCGCTGGAGCGGGTGCTGGACGACCTGCTCACCCGGCGGGCGCTGCGGCTGCCCCGGCCCCGGTTCGCCTCGCCCGCCACCCGCCTGATGTGGCGCCAGACCAGCATCCACAACGCGCTCGGCCACCTGGACGCCTATCTCGACCGGGACCTGTACGACCGGACCCGCGCCCGGGTACTGGCCGCGACGGACGACCCGGAACGGGCCGAGGCCGCCGCCTGGGCCGCGGTGATCACCGAGGCGGTACGGCGCGAGTCGGATCCGGCGCAGGCCGTCGCGGCGGCCGCGGGCGGCGGCTCTCCCCCCGGCACGTCCTCCCCCGGCTCCCCCGTCGGCCCTCACCTCGGTCCGGCGCCGGGCCCGGCCGCCCTCGGCCGGATCGCCGACGTGCTGGCCACCGCCCCGCCGGCGCCGGTCCTCGCCGCCGTGCCGAGCGGTACGACCACGGCGGGAACCGCGTGAACGACACCCCGCAGCAGAGGAGTTGTCCGGCATGAGTCTCGTCGTGTACCTGGCGGCGCTGGTGTTCGGCCTGACCTCCGTGCTGCTGTTCCGGCGGCCACGCACCGCCATGCGCAACCCGCTGACGCTGTCCACCTGCGTGGCGATCGTCCTCGGCGCCCTGGTCTTCGTGTGCGCGGCACCGGCCACCCTCGCCACCGTCAACGAACTCACCGGGGTGCCCAACTTCGGGGCCCCGCTGACCTACGGGATGCTCTCCGCGTACAGCTGCGCCGTGCTGGTGCTGCTGATCAACTGGCGGGGCGGGCCCCGGGCGCGCGTGCGGCGCATGGTGCTGCGCAGCATGGCCGCCTACGGGCTGCTGGTGGTCGCCATCGTCGTGCTGTTCCTGCTCGCCGACGCGGACACCGAGCGGCTGACCGACCTCGACACGTACTACGCGGGTACGCCCTTCATGCGGGAGATGATCCTGCTGTACCTGCTGGGGCACAGCGCGGCGATGCTGGTGATGTGCGCGGTCTGCGTCAAGTGGGGCCGCGAGGTCGGCGGCCTGCTGCGGGCCGGGCTGCGGCTGATCCTGCTGGGCGCGGCGCTGGACGTGGTGGGGTTCCAGCTGACCAAGTACACGGCGGTGGTGGCCCGGTGGACGGGTCACGACCTCGACTTCCTCTCCACCTCGGTGGCCCCGCCGATGGCCTCGCTGGCCGCGCTGCTGTGCTCGGCCGGGTTCGTGCTGCCCCGGCTGCTGCCGCCCGTGGTCGCCCACTGGCGGGGACTGGACGACTACCGGCGGCTGGATCCGCTGTGGTCGCTGGTGCGTTCGGTGTCCACCGCCCCCAAGCCTCCGGCGACCTGGTGGCAGCTCCCGCAGGCCCGGCTCCAGTGGCGCGAGGTGTCCATCCACGACGCCCTGCTCACACTGGCGCCGTACTTCGACCACCGGGTCCGTGAGCGGGTGCGGGACACCGCCCTGCGCGCGGGCCGCTCCCCCCACCAGGCCCGGCTGGCGGCGGAGGCCGCCATGCTCACCGACGCGGCGCGCCGGGCCGCCGCGCGCGAGGAACCTCCGCAGGGCGCCGCCACCTACCGGCTGCACGCCACCGAAGTGCCCGGCCCGAGCGGGCTGGTGGAGCTGGCGCAGGCCCTGCCCCACCCGCCCGGGCGGGCCACCGCGCCCGACGGCACGGCATCGTCCGCCACGTCCCGAACCCTGACCGAACCCGAGGAGCCCCATGTCGCGTAGAGCTGTCGTCGTCGGTGCCGGTCTGGCCGGCATGCTGGCCGCGGCCGTGCTGTCCGCCGCCGGCGTGGACGAGGTGATCGTGCTGGACCGCGACGAGCTGCCCGAGGGGCCGCACCAGCGCCGGGGGCTGCCGCAGGGGCGGCACGCGCATCTGCTGATGACCGGCGGGCTCGCGGCCATGGAGGAGATCGTGCCGGGGGTGAGCCTGCGCAAGCGGCTGCTGGCCGCCGGAGCCCACGAGATATCCCTCAGCTCGGGCATGCTGGCCCTCACGCCTGAGGGCTGGCTGCGCCGGTGGCGGCGCGAGGGGCCGGTCATGCTCACCTGCACCCGGGCGCTGGTGGACTGGACGGTGCGGGCCGCGGTGCTGGAGCAGGCGCGGGTCGAGGTCCGCAGGGCCGCGGTGGTCGGGCTGACCGGGTCCGCGGAACGGGTGCGCGGGGTGCGGATCGCGGCGCCCGGCGGGGACACGGACCTCGACGCCGACCTGGTCGTCGACGCGAGCGGACGCGGCACCCGGGTGCTCGGCTGGCTGGAGGGCCTCGGGCTGTCCGGCGTCCGGACGCGGACCGTGGACTCGGGGCTGGTCAACGCCTCACGCGTGTACCGGATGCCGGCCGGGGCGGAGCGGTTCCCGCTGACCATCGTGCAGGCCAACCCGTACGTGGGCCGGCCGGCCCGGAGCGCGATGGTCATGCCGGTGGAGGGCGACCGCTGGCTGGTGAGCTGCGGCGGCTCGCGCGGCGGTGAACCGCCGGCCGACCCGGAGGGGTTCCTGCGGTACACGCTCGATCTGCCGGACCCCGTCGTGGGGCGGCTGATCTCCGGCGCGGAACCGCTCACGGACATCCATCTGAGCCGGTCCACCAGCAACGTGCGCCGCTACCTGGAGAAGGCGCCGGTCTGGCCCGAGGGCTTCGTGGTCCTCGGTGACGCGCTCGGCACCTTCAACCCGGCCTACGGGCAGGGCATGTCGGTCGCCGCGTTCGGCGCGCGCGTCCTCGGCCGCGAGCTGCACCGGACCGGCGGCGTCGACGCGCCCGGTCTCGCCCGGCGGGTGCTGCGGGGCGCGGCCCGCTCGGTGGACGCGGCGTGGTCGATGGCCGTCGGCCAGGACGTCCTCTACCCCGGGGTGCGCGGCGGGCGGCCCGGCGCCACCGACCGGGTGGTGACGGCGTACACCCGGCGCATGACGAGGGCGGCCACCGGCTCCTTCGCGGCGGCCTCGGCGATCTGGGACGTCACGAGCATGCGCACCCCGCCGACCCGCATGTTCCGCCCCGACGCCGCCCTGGCCGCCCTGACGGGCTCGCCCCTGCCCCCGCTGTCCGGCCCGCCCCTTACCCCGGAGGAACGCGGGATACTGGGTGCGCTGGACCGCACGGGGGCCTGACGGCCCCTCATCCGGCTCCGGCGGGTGCCGGGTTCAGCCCGCGAACGCCGGCTGCGGCAGACCCCGGCCCGCGTCCGGGATCACCAGGAGGGAACCCGCGAGCGGGGGCGGCGCCGACAGGCCCACGCGGGCCGTGGTGACGTACAGGTCGGTCAGGCCGGGGCCGCCGAAGGCGCAGGCGGTGACGCGCGGGACGGGCAGCGGGAGCACGCGGTCGAGGGCGCCGGACGGGGTGTAGCGGCGTACCGCGCCGCCGTCCCACAGGGCGACCCAGACGCAGCCGTCGGCGTCGACGCACAGGCCGTCGGGGAAGCCCGCGCCGTCCTCGATCACGGCCAGCGGACGGCGGCCCGTGATCCGGCCGTCGGCGGGGTCGGTGTCGAAGACGTCGATGCGCCGGGTCGGGGTGTCGACGTAGTACATCAGCCGGCCGTCGGGGCTCCAGCCGGTGCCGTTGCTCACCGTCACGTCGTCGAAGACGGTCTCGGCCGTGCCGTCCCCGGTGAACCGGGTCAGCGTGCCGCCGCCGGCCGCCTCGTCGTAGCGCATGGTGCCCGCCCAGAGGCTGCCGTCGGGGGCGACGGCGGCGTCGTTGGCGCGGCGGCCGGGAACGGGCTCGCGGTGCAGCCAGCGGAAGGCGCCGTCGGGATCGAGCAGTCCGATCCCGTCGCGCAGGTTGAGGACGAGCCCGCCGCCCGCGCGCGGTTTGACGGCGCCCACGTGCTGGTCGGTGCGGCGCACCGTGCGCCGCCCGGTGGCCGGGTCCCAGGTGTGGACGCGGGAGTTCAGGATGTCGATCCACAGGAGCCGGCCGGTGGCCGGGTCCCAGGTGGGTCCCTCGCCGAGGGCCGCCTCCGCCCGGACGGCCACCTCGTAGGCCGTACCGCCGGCCGTCACGCCGCCCCCCGGTGGCCGAGCCGCTCGGACAGCTCGGCGGCGCCCTTGACGGCCAGCTCCTCCAGCTCGCCGAGGCGCTCCTCGCTCCAGCGGATCATGGGAACGGAGATCGACAGCGCGGCGACGACCCGGCCCGTGCGGTCGCGCACCGGGGCGGCCACGCAGGAGACGTCCGGGTTGGACTCGCGGCTCTCCACCGCCGTGCCGCGCTCGCGGACGCCGGCCAGGGCCTCGCGCAGGGCGGCCGGGTCGGTGATGCTGTTCGGGGTCATCGCGGTCAGCTCGGTGCCGTCGGGGAAGCGCGCGGCGACCTCCGGCTCGGGCAGCGAGGCCAGCAGCATCTTGCCGACGGACGTGCAGTGGGCGGGCAGCCGGCGTCCGGCCGCGGACACCATGCGCACCGCGTGCGTGGAGTCGACCTTGGCGATGTAGATGACGTCGGTGTCCTCCAGGATCGCCACGTGCACGGTCTCGTCGCAGGTCTCGGCGACGCTGCGGGCGACCTGCTGGCCCTCGGCGGCGAGGTCGAGGTGCTCGGCGTAGCGGGCGCCGAGCTGGTACGGGCGCACGCCCAGCCGGTACCGTCCGGGCTGCCCGGCGACCGGGACGATGTACTTGCGGGCGGAGAGCGTGGTGACCAGCTCGTGCACGGTGGTCCGGGGCAGCTGGAGCCGGCGCACGATGTCGGGGGCGGAGAGCGTGCCGTCCCCGTCGAGGAAGAGCTCCAGAATGTCGAGAGCCCGGGTCACGGCGGGTACGAGACGTCCCATGTCCGGCCCCCTCCCTGAGTAGGTTCACGTACGTTCGATATTTCAACAAGCGATCGGAATCGCGAACACAGGCTACTCATATCGCGTTTGCCGGGGCAATGGCCCTGCGTCGCCACTCATGATCCGCGACGGGCGCCGCGCATGGTCCACGATGGTCCCCATGCCCACCGGAAAGCAGCCCGCCGGCCCCTTCACCCCGCGCGACTTCCAGCTGGTGCTGCTGCGCCGCATGGCCGACCACAACCCCGGCCCGGTGGAGGACGCCCGGCGCGAGCTGGGTGCCTCGCTCGCCGAGATGCGGGAGGCCAACAGACGCTGGCAGGCGATGCTCCGCTCACCGCGCTCCCGCTCGGCCGCGGCGCGCTACCGCTCGGTCCTCGGCGCCCCCGAGTCGACGGCCCCCCGCCGGATCGGCGACCTGGAGTGCGAGGCCCGGCAGTGGGCGCTGCCCCTCTGGCCCGGCCTGCGCTTCGAGGTACTCGTCGCGGACAAGGGCGTGGTCTGGAACGAGTGGCTGGTGCGCGCCCCCGGTGCCGAGGCGCCCGAGCTGCGCACCCTGGACGACCTGACACCGTGGTCCTGCACGGTCGACGAGGCGGCCCGCGCCTTCGCCCCCGCCCGCCCGCTCCAGGGCTCGGCACCCACCCGCTGGGGCCTCGCGTTCACCGCCCCGGACCGGGACGGCGTGCGCCACGAGGTGGTCGCGGAGTTCACGTGGGGGCTGCTCCAACGCACGGCGGTGGGCGGCCGGACACCGATCGGCTAGGGCCTGTCCGGCGGATCAGGTCGCAGAAAGCCGCGGTGCCTCATGGCACCGGTGAGCGGGGTCCGGTGCGTCCAGCTGCAAGGCGGAGGAGGGCGACAGGGCGGAGCCCCGGCAGCCGACGACATCGCCGCGGATGGGCGTGCCAGTCCCCGCGGCTGCGGCATGATCCGCCGGACAGGCCCCATGCCTTCCACGGGCCGCGGTCAGCGCTCGTCCTCCGGGTCCCAGTCCAGGAGGCGGACCTTGGCGACGGTGCGGACGTGGCGGCGCATCGCGGTGGCCGCGTGCCGGGGCTCCCCGGCGGCGATCGCGTCGAGGATGGCCTGGTGCTGGGCCAGCGAGCGGCCGGGACGGCCGGGCTGGCGCAGCGACTCGGTGCGGCTCTCGGCGATCTGGTGGGCGATGGAGCGCATGAACTCCGCGAGCAGACTGCTGTGCGCCGCCGCCGTGACCGCCGCGTGGAACAGGCGGTCCCCCTCGACCCCGTCCTCGCCCCGCTCGATCTCCTCGGCCATCACGGTCAGCGCGGCCCGCATCGCGGCCACGTCGTCCTCCGTGCGGCGCTCCGCGGCCAGTTCGGCCAGTTTCGTCTCCAGCGCCTCGCGGGCCTCCAGGACGTCCGGCAGGCGCCGTCGGCGCTCGACCATCTTCTCGACGGGTTCCACGTCGAGGCTGTCCCGGACCAGGTACGTCCCGCCGCCGTGCCGCGCCTCCACCAGGCCCTGGACCTCCAGGACCACGATGGCCTGCTTCACGGAGGCCCGGCTGACGCCGAGCCGCTGGGCGAGGTCCCGTTCGGGCGGAAGCCGGTCGCCGGCCCGCAGGCCGCCGTCGGTGACGTACTGGCGCAGCCGCTCCAGCACCTGTTCGTAGAGGCGCTGCTTGGTCATCGGGCGCAGGGCGTCGGTCACGGAGATCCCCCTCTCGTCGGGAGCCTAGCACCGGGCCCTCGGTGGCCGAGTGGCTGAGCCAATTCGTGCGCGACCCCTTGACGGCGCTCCGACAGGGGCCCACGCTGACCTGCCAACCGCACCTTCCAAGTGGCTCAGCCACTCAGCCAGTCAGGTTTCCATCAGGACAGCACCCGGGAGCCCCCGCATGTCCCCCGAACTCGTCTCGATCCTCGTCCTGGTCGTGGTGTTCGTCATCGCCACCACCCGCTCCGTCAACATGGGCGCCCTCGCCTTCGCCGCCGCCTTCGGGGTGGGCACGCTCGTCGCCGACCTCGACGCGGACGGCATCTTCGCCGGATTCCCCGGTGACCTCTTCGTCGTCCTCGTCGGCGTCACCTACCTGTTCGCGATCGCCCGCGCCAACGGCACCACGGACTGGCTGGTGCACGCGGCCGTCCGGCTGGTCAGGGGGCGGATCGCGCTGATCCCCTGGGTGATGTTCGCGCTCACCGGGGTGCTCACGGCGATCGGCGCGGTCAGCCCGGCCGCGGTGGCCATCGTCGCGCCGATCGCGCTGAGCTTCGCCACCCGGTACGCCATCAGCCCGCTGCTCATGGGCACGATGGTGGTGCACGGCGCGCAGGCCGGCGGGTTCTCGCCGATCAGCATCTACGGCTCGATCGTCAACGGCATCGTCGAGCGCGAGGACCTGCCGGGCAGCGAGGTCGGCCTCTTCCTCGCCTCCCTGATCGCCAACCTCCTCATCGCGTCCGTGCTGTTCGCGGTGCTCGGCGGGCGGAAGCTGTGGGCCCGGGGGTCGGTCCCGGTGGACGGCGCGACCGGCGCGACCGAGGCGACCGGCGCGGGTGCCGGCGGGGGCCCCGGCGGCGGCGCGGAGAAGGGCACCGGCACCGCGGGAACCGCCCCCACGGCCGTCGCCGTGCGCCCCGACCAGGACACCGAAGGCACCGGCGGCGCCACCCGCCTCACGCCCGCCCGGATCGCCACCCTGGTCGCCCTGGTCGCCCTGGTCGTGGCCGTCCTCGGGTTCGATCTGGACGCCGGTCTGACCGCGGTCAGCCTCGCCGTGGTGCTGAGCACCGCCTGGCCGGACGACAGCCGCCGTGCGGTCGGTGAGATCGCCTGGTCCACCGTCCTGCTGATCTGCGGCGTCCTCACCTACGTCGGCGTGCTGGAGGAGATGGGCACCATCACCTGGGCCGGTGAGGGCGTCGGCGGCATCGGCGTCCCGCTGCTGGCCGCGGTGCTGCTCTGCTACATCGGCGCGATCGTGTCGGCCTTCGCCTCCTCCGTGGGCATCATGGGCGCGCTGATCCCGCTGGCGGTGCCCTTCCTCGCACAGGGGGAGATCGGCGCGGTCGGCATGGTGGCGGCGCTCGCGGTGTCGGCGACGGTCGTGGACGTCAGCCCCTTCTCGACCAACGGCGCGCTGGTGCTGGCCGCGGCGCCGGACGTCGACCGGGACCGCTTCTTCCGGCAGTTGATGGTGTACGGCGGGATCGTGGTGGCGGCCGTGCCCGCGCTGGCGTGGCTCGTACTGGTCGTGCCCGGCTTCGGGTAGGCCCCCTTCGAAGACCGGCAATCGTGAGCAACAGTAAGGAGCACGAAGCGTGTCCTCTCTCTTCCCGGCCCTCGCCCCGACCCCGGCCGGCGGGCCCGCCCTGCGGTTCGGCGAGCGTTCACTGACGTACGCGGAACTCGCCGCCGCCGCGGGCGCCACGGCCGGGCGGATCGGGGCCGCCGGCCGGGTCGCCGTCTGGGCGACACCGGCGATGGAGACCGCGGTCGCCGTGGTGGCGGCGCTGCTGGCCGGAGTCCCCGCCGTACCGCTCAACCCGAAGTCCGGCGACAAGGAACTGGCGCACATCCTCTCCGACAGCGAGCCGTCGCTGGTCCTGGCCGCCCCGGACGCCGAACTCCCGCCGGCCCTGGGCGCCCTGGAGCGCGTCGACGTCGACGTGCACGCCACCGGGCCGGTGCCCGAGGACCGCTCCGGCGACGGGGACCCCGCGCTCGTCGTCTACACCTCCGGCACCACCGGCCCGCCCAAGGGCGCCGTCATCCCCCGGCGCGCGCTCTCGACGACCCTCGACGCGCTCGCCGACGCGTGGCAGTGGACCGGCGACGACGTGCTGGTGCACGGGCTGCCCCTGTTCCACGTGCACGGCCTTGTGCTGGGCGTCCTCGGGCCGCTGCGGCGCGGCGGCTCCGTGCGGCACCTGGGCAGGTTCTCCGCCGAGGGCGCGGCGCGGGAGCTGAACGACGGCGCGACCATGCTGTTCGGGGTGCCGACGATGTACCACCGGATCGCCGAGTCGCTGCCCGGCGACCCGGAGCTGGCGAAGGCCCTGTCCGGGGCCCGGCTGCTGGTCTCGGGGTCGGCCGCGCTGCCCGTGCACGACCACGAGCGGATCGCCGCCGCGACCGGCCGGCGGGTGATCGAGCGGTACGGCATGACGGAGACCCTGATGAACACCAGCGTCCGGGCGGACGGCGAGCCGCGCGCCGGCACCGTGGGCGTGCCGCTGCCCGGGGTGGAGCTGCGGCTGGTGGAGGAGGACGGCACTCCGATCGCGGAGCCGGACGGGGAGAGCGTCGGCGAGATCCAGGTGCGCGGCGCGAACCTGTTCACCGAGTACCTCAACCGCCCCGACGCCACCGCCGCCGCCTTCACCGGCGACGGTTTCTTCCGCACCGGCGACATGGCGGTGCGCGACCCCGACGGCTACGTGCGGATCGTCGGCCGCAAGGCCACCGACCTGATCAAGAGCGGTGGGTACAAGATCGGAGCCGGTGAGATCGAGAACGCGCTCCTCGAACACCCGGCGGTGCGGGAGGCGGCCGTCACCGGCGAGCCCGACCCCGACCTCGGCGAGCGGATCGTGGCGTGGATCGTGCCCGCCGACCCCGGTGCGCCGCCCGCGCTGGAGACGCTGGCCGACCACGTGGCCGCCCGGCTCGCCCCGCACAAGCGGCCCCGCGTGGTCCGCCACCTCGACGCGCTGCCCCGCAACGACATGGGGAAGATCATGAAGCGGGCGCTGAACCGTGACTGACCGCCGGTCCGCGCGGGAGTTCCTCGCCCTCGTCACCGACGACTTCGCCGAACTCCCCACCCCCGAGGACCGGTCGGCGCCCGACGGCCCGCTGGGCTGGCCCGGCTACGACGCCGCCAGCGCCCGCGCCGCCGAGCGCACCGGTGAGGAGGAGTCGGTGGTCTGCGGCACCGGGCACGTGGCGGGCGTGCGGGCCGTGCTCGTCGCGTTCGAGTTCGGGTTCCTCGGCGGTTCGCTGGGCCGGCGCACCGGCGACCGGCTGGAGGCCGCGTACGCGTACGCCCGTGCGCACCGGCTGCCGGTCGTGCCGCTGGTCGCCACCGGCGGCAGCAGGATGCAGGAGGGGATGCTCGCGCTGACCCAGCTCCAGCGGGTGGCGCGGGAGTCGGCGCTCACCCGGGAGGCGGGGCTGGCGCAGATCGCGGTGGTGCGGGACCCGGCCACCGGCGGCGGCTGGGCGACCCTGGGCGCGGGCGCCGACGTGGTCCTCGCGCTGCCCGGCGCCCAGGTCGGCTTCGCCGGTTCCCGGGTCCGGCCGCCGGACGCCGATCCGGCGGCGTACACGGCCGAGGCCCAGGTGGCGGCGGGCAGCGCGGACGCGGTCGTACCGGCCGACGAGCTGCGGGGCACGCTGGGCCGGTGGCTGCGGCTGCTGACGGCGCCGTCCGGCGATCCGGCGCCGGTGCCGGTACCGCTGGGGGCGCGGGACCTCCCGGCCACCGGCTGGGACGCGGTCCGCCGGGCCCGGGCACCCGGCCGTCCGCGTGCCGGGGCGTATCTGGACGCCTACTTCACCCAGCGCGTCGCCCTCCTCGGGGACCGCTGCGGCGGCACCGACCCGGACGGCATGCTGTGCGGGTTCGGCGAGCACGCCGGGCGGACGGTCGCGTACGCCGCCCAGACGGGGACGGCGACCGGGCCCGCCGGGTACCGCACCGCCACCCGGCTGATCCGTCTCGCGGAGCGGCTCGGCATCCCGGTGCTGACCCTGGTGGACACGCCGGGCGCGGCCAACGACGCGGCGGCGGAACGGCAGGGCGTGGGCGCGGCGATCGCCGAGCTGTTCGGGGTGATGGCCTCGGTGCGCACACCGGTGACCACGCTGGTGATCGGCGAGGGCGGCTCGGGCGGGGCGCTGGCGCTCGCGGCACCCGGCCGTACCTGGGCCACCCCGGACAGCTACTTCTCCGTCATCGCGCCGGAGCTCGCGGCGGCGATCCTGAAGCGAGGGCCCGAGGAGGTGGAGGCGACGGCGAACCAACTGCGGTTGCGTCCACAGGACTTGGCCGAGCTGGGCGTGATCCGAACAGGCGATCAGTTGTTCCCTGGAACAGGTGATCGTCGCTCTGGAGAGCCTATGTGACTGCAGGGACCAACGATACTGACGGTGTGCAAGCAACGGGCTGCAGACCGTAGTTGACGCGCATGTCCCAAGTAGGTCCCACACATGCACAGCGCAAGGAGCTGCACGATCATGAACCTTCTCACCGACATCCTCGCCGGCATCGTCCACTTCGTCGGCTGGCTGGTCTGACGGTCCGAGAACCCGACGGCGCCGCCTCCCCGTCCCAGGGAGGCGGCGCCGTCCGCGTGTCACCGCACGGCCGCGGCCCGCACGATCTCCTGCGTGACCGAGCCGCCCCGGTCATCGCGCGCCGAGGCCCGCAGCGAGAGGTGCCCGGCGTCGCGGGGCACGTTCAGCGTCCCCTGCCAGGACCCCTGACCGTGGTCGCCGCGCAGCCCGACCCGCTGCCAGGACCTGCCCTCGTCGTACGACACCTCCAGCTCCGCGCCGCCGATCCGCCCGGTGCCCTCGGCCCCCGCCACGTACTCCGCGCCGAGCCCCACCTTGAGCTTCCTGCCGCCGCGCACCTCGCCGGCCAGGTCGGTGTCGACGTCGAAGGAGAGGTTGATCAGCGGCAGGAAGGTCCACCGGTCGTCCGGGGTCGCGGCCGAGCGGAAGGTCCACTCCGCGTGGCCCTCAGTGGCCACCGGCCAGCGCGCCGCGTCGAGCGCGGTGTCGGTGACGAGCCTGTACGTGTGCTCCTCGGCCGGCGCGTCGTACACGTAGCCGGCCGAACTCGGCCCCTCGTCGACCAGTTCGCCGTCCAGGTACACGGACGTGGTCTGCGTCATCCCGCTCCCCTCGCTCCACACGTCGCCGAAGCCGGTGTGGTCGGGACCGGAGTCGCCCCACCCGGGGGCGTTGAACTGGAGCATGTCGCCCGAGCGCTGCTGCCCCCAGCCGAGCCCGGTGCCGAGGTACGGATGCCAGACGGGCTTGAACCAGTTCAGCTCCGTGCGGTCACCGCCCCGGTACCGGACCAGTCCGCTCCGCTCCTCCAGCGCGTCCCCGGCGCTCGTCACGGACTCGTGCCACAGCTGGCCGGGACCGGTGGACACGTACTCGGTGCGCTCGGCCGGGTAGGCGATCCGCTCCTTGAAGCCGAGGCCGATCGGGAACGTGTCGGTGATCGAGTACCGGAACTCGCCGCCGCTCGCGGGCTCGGGGGCGTGGTACTTGGTCCGCAGCTCGGCGAGGCCGCGGCGCCCGGGCTCGTAGGTGAGGTCCCGGTCGGGCACCCGGCCCGCGTGCCCCTCGGAGAGGTCGTACACGTAGGGCGTGTTGGGCGTGGCGGTCATGTCGACCCGTCCCGCCTTCCGCAGCCGCTCGGCGTCGGCGGTGTTCACCGTGGCGATCTGGAGCGGCCGGTCGGCGTTGTCGTCCGTGCCCCACCACTCCATCAGCCGTCCGGGCGCGTCGTCCGTCACGAACAGCGCCTTCACGCCCGCGTCCTGCGCGGCCTGGGCGAGGGCGGCCGGTTCGGTGCCCTCGGTGAGCGTGGCGAGGGCCGCCTTGCCCCGGACGCGGGCCGGGAAGGGCCCGTCGCCGACGTCGACGAGCGACAGGCTGCCGCGCCCCTCGCTCAGGGTGCCGCCCGACTGGACGGTGGCCTCACCGACGCCCTTGACCTCCAGCAGCGGCTTGCCGAGCCGCCACACGGTGCGGTACTCGAATCCGCCCTCGGTGACGTTGGCGGTGGGCGCTGCGAAGACGCTGTCGTACGTCAGCGGCACCTGCACCGCGCCGAACAGGTCGGCGCCGTTCGCGCTGCGGTCGTACTCCATGAGGAGCTGCCGCGTCTCGGTGCGCCTGTCCACGTCGGCGTCGATCTCACGCAGCTTCCGGCCGTCGAGGGTGATCTCCCGGTCCCGGTCGAGGACGACCTCCGGCGCGGCGAGGAAGCCGAGTCCGAGCGAGTCGGCGCCGTGGCTGCCCCGCACGTCGAGGAACGAGCTCAGGCTGTACGTCCCCGGCGCGAGACGCAGCTCCAGGGTGCCGGAGTCGCCGACGTGCGCGGGGACGGGGTCGACGCCCTCGGCAAGGTGCTGGACGACCAGGTCGGCCGGGGAGGCGGCACCGGAACGGTCCTTGACGCGCACTGTCAGCGTGTACCGCTCGTCCTCCTTGACCAGCCCGAACGCCGTGTGCGCGACGGGCTTTCCGTCCGCGCCGGACGCCACGATCCGGCCGCTCGTCGTCCCGGCCGGGGCCTTGGACGCGTCGCCGGTGACGGTGGTGGAGGCGGTGCCGTGCGCGGGCACCGTGAGGGCGGTGTCGGCGAGGGTGACGACGCTCTCCGGGGCGCCCTGCGCGGAGAGCTTCAACTCGACAGCGTTGTCCGAGGAGTTGGCGTAGGTGACGGTCCGCGTGACCGGTTCGTCGTCGTCGTGGGGCCAGGAGTGGAAGCCGAGGTCGGCGCTGCCCGTCGCGGTGACGTCGGCCGCGATGGCGTCCGGCACGCTCACCCGGCCCGCGCCCAACTGGTACGCGGAGGCGTCGAGCCCCTTCGACGTGGACATCAGCGCGTCCTTGAGCCGCGCGCCGGTCCAGTCCGGGTGCTGCTCGGCGAGCAGGGCGGCCACTCCCGAGACGTGCGGCGTCGCCATCGACGTACCGTCCATGGCGGTGTAGTCACCACTGCCCTCGGCGAGCCGGGACCGGGCCGCGAGGATGCCGACGCCCGGCGCGGACAGGTCGGGCTTGAGCGCCTGATCGCCGTGGCGGGGACCGGCGCTGGTGAACCAGGCCGCCTCGTCCGCCGAGTCCACGGCCCCGACGGTCAGCGCGGCGTCGGCCGCGCCGGGTGAGCCGATGGAGGACGGGGCGCCGGTGTTGCCAGCCGCGACGACGAACAGGGCGCCGGTCTCGCGGGACAGGCTGTTGACCGCCTCGGCCATCGGGTCGGTGCCGTCGCTGGGCTCGGTCGAGCCGAGGCTCATGGAGACGATGTCGGCGTCCACGTCCCGGGCGGCCCACTCCATGCCGGCGATGATCTGCGACTCGCTGCCCGAACCGGAGTCGTTCAGAACCTTGCCGATCGCGAGCGCGGCGCCGGGCGCGACGCCCTTCTCCTTGCCGTCGGAGGCGGCGCCGCTGCCGCCGACGGTGGAGGCGACGTGCGTGCCGTGCCCGTTGCGGTCGGCGACCTCCTCCCCCGCGATGAAGCTCCGGCTCTCCGCGACGCGTCCGGCCAGGTCGGGGTGGCCGGCGTCCACACCGCTGTCCAGCACGGCGACGGTGACGCCCTTGCCGGTCAGCCCGGCCTGCCAAGCCTGAGGGGTGCCGATCTGGGCGTTGGACTCGGCCATGGCCGCGGTGACCCTGCCGTCGAGCCACACCCCGTCGATGCCGGCGCCACGGGTGAATTCCCGCCAGAAATCACGCCCCTTGCCGGCCGCCACCGCGGCCCCGCGCACGCTGGGCAGCGCCCGGGTCCGCTCGGTGCCCTTCGGGGTGGCCGACCGGGCGCCCTTCTCGTAGGTCACGATCAGCGGCAGCGTGCCGGTCTCGGTGTCGGCCAGGCCCTGCTCCAGCAACTCCCCGACGTCGAAGAGCCGTTCGTCGAGGCTGCCGTCGCGCAGGTACGGCAGGGCCTCGTCGGGTACGACGGTGGTCCGGCCGCCCGAACTGCGGGTGTGCACGGCGCCGTCGGCGCCCTCGGGCCGCTCGACCGTGACGGTCCGGCGTCCGCCGCCGAGTTCCGTGACGGTCACCCGGTCGCCGGTGACGAGGGTGACGGTGCGGGCCGCGGTGTCCCGGGCCACGGCGGCCGGGGGGTGCGCCGGCTCCGCGGGCGGATCCTGTGCCGCCGCCGTCCCGGACGGCAGCAACGCGATCACGAGCCCCGCCGACAGGAGGGTCGCCCCGCGTCCGACTGGTCCTCTGCTCATCCACGCCTCACTTCGCGTCGTCGTATGGTGCTGTGAAGAGTGCTGTGAGCAGTCTCAGGGGGCTTCTGGTGCACGGCAGTTGACGGAGGGTGGCGGATTGGCGCCCTGGCGGGTTTCCGCCAGTGGGCCGGCGGACCGGCACATTGAGCCGCGACACGGCCGAGTACCGTCCGTCACAATGGTGCCGCGCACGGTGCTGCGCAGGGACACGTACGGCACACGGGGAGCGAGCGGCGGCATGGACGGGTTGGTCGAGTTCAAGACCGGGGACGGCGTGCGGGTGGTCGTCGAGGGCGTCGAGGACGAGGACGGCGCGCGGCTGGTCTCGCGCGGCGACGGACCCGCCCGGGCGGCCCGCACCTTCGAGGAGTCCCTGGAGGGCGTCCGGGCGGCGGCCGCGTCCGCGCTGCGGGTCTTCAGGGACGGCACGCTCAGACCCGACGCGGTGGAGCTGGAGTTCGGGGTCAAGCTGAGCGCGGAGGCGGGCGCGGTCATCGCGAAGGGCACGGCGGAAGGCCATCTGGTGGTGAAGCTGAGCTGGACTCCGGAGCCCGGCCCCGCGCGCCCCGAGGGCCCGGACGCCGCCGCACGGTCATGAGCGGTGCCGCGTGGCACGCCCGCGTCGAGTGCGGTCCCGAGGTCGGCGCCGGATTCCTGGTCTCCGCCCGCCGGTTGCTCACCTGTGCCCATGTCGTCAGGTGGGCCGACCGCGCACCCGTCACGGTGAGCTTCCCGGGCCGCCGGGACCTCGGCGGGCTGTCGGCCGCGGTGGCCGTGCACGGCGGCTGGCAGGGCGGCGCCGCCGACCCCGGCGACCTGGCCGTACTGGAACTGGACCGCGACGTGCCGCTCACCCCGGCCGCCTTCGCCCCGCCCCGCGCCGAACGGACCGCGCCCGCCCCCGAGCTGATCGCCTACGGCTTCCCCAAGGGGTACGACGAGGGCATGCTCGCCTCCTACCGCGCCCTGCCGGGACCGCTCATCTCGGGCGAGTGGGTCCAGTTGGAGGCGGTCACGGCGCACGGGCAGCCGCTGGCGGCCGGGTTCAGCGGGGCGGCGCTGGCCCTGGCCGACGGCACCGTCGTCGGCATGGTCACCGCGGTCGCCGGCGGCAAGGACGTACGCGTGGGCCGGATGCTGCCCGTCGAGGTCATGGCCCGCCACTGGCCCGACCTGGGCGAGCTGGTACCCACCCCGGGGCACCGTTCGGAGGCGCGCAGACGGCTGTACGCGCTGCTGCGCCGCGCCGAGGAGACCGGGCTGGACTGCGACCCGAAGCGGCTGTACATCTCCGCCACGGACGGCTTCGACCCGCCGCCCCCGGACGAGGGCTTCACCTCCCTGCGGGACGCCGCCGCCTACGTCCAGTGGGAGGTGCCGGAACCGGACCTGGTGACCCGCTTCGCCGACCGGCTGGAGGCACTGCTGCACGCACCGCCGTCCCGGCCCGCGGCCTGGTCGCCGATCGTCGTGGAGATCGACCACAGCGGCGCCGGCGCCGACCAGGTCACCGTCGAGGTGTCCGCCTACCGGGACGGCCGGCGCCACCCGGTGGGCTCGCGCCGGCTGGCCCGGAGTGCGGTGCGCGCCTTCGTCCAGGAGCACATCGACGAGGCGTGCACCCAGCTCGATCCGGGCGCCGACGAGCTGCTCACCTTCGTGCTGCCGCGCGAGTGGCTCAACGAACCGGTGGCGCACTGGGAGTGCGGCGAGGACGACTCCACGCCGCTCGGCTGCGCCTACCCGCTGGTCGTCACCGACCGGCACCGCCATCGCAGCGGACGCCTCCGCCACCAGCTGCGCAAGAAGTGGGGCAAGCTCGGGTCCAGTCAGGGCGTACCGCTGCGGCGCGTCGACTGCGGTACCCCGGAGCGGCCGGCCGGCCTGCGCAAGCGGCTGCGGGACGAGGCGGAGCTGGCCGGTTTCGGCACCCCGCCGTCGACGGCGCGGGAGCACTTCGAGGTGGGTCTCACCGTCCCCGTGCCCGTACTGCTGTGGCCGCGCCGGGGGTGCTCGGGCGACGGACACGACGATCCCTGTCCGGGGACGGCGTTCCTCGACGAGCTGGCGGAGTCGGTGGCGGACGTACCGCCGTCCCAACTCCCCCGCCTGGTCATGGAGCTGCGCGAGACGGCGGAGGCGGCCGACGACCCCGACGGTCACTGGGCGCGCGACGTCCAGCTCCTGTGGGACGACCCCCGCTGCTTCAGCGAGCCCGCGGCCCTGCTGCACTCACCCGTCGGCTGACGGGGCGACGCCACGATGAACCGCCCCCGACCGGACGAGCACCCGACGCCGCTGCGCCCGCCCGACGTGTCGACGCCCGCCCGCCGCACCGAGGACCGCCCACCCGCCGTACCCGACGACCAGGGCGCCCCCCACTCACCCGAACGGGCCGCCGGCCCACGACCACCCGCCACCCCGATCGCCCGGAGAGAAGAACCCATGCCCCTGTGGCCCGTCTACACCGGCGCCCCGGCCCCCCACGACGGCATCGCCGCGCTGCCCCCGCCGCCGCCCTGGCGGGCCTTCGCCGGCGGGCCGGTGCTCGACGCACCCGTCGAGGACGGCGACGACCCGGCCGCCTCGCCGGACCGCGCGCACCGTGCCGTGACGTACCAGGCCACGGAGCAGACGGTGCAACTGGTCAACGCGGCGCTGTACCTGCGGCGCCCGCTGCTGGTCACCGGCCCGCCAGGCACCGGCAAGTCGTCCCTCGCCTACGCGGTCGCCCGTGAGCTGCGGCTCGGCCCGGTCCTGCGGTGGAACATCACCAGCCGCAGCACGCTGCACGACGGCCTCTACACGTACGACCCGCTCTCCCGGCTGTACGCGGCGCGCCACGCCACGCCGGGCCCCGACGCCCCGGTGGCGGCCACGGGCATCGAGGACCACCTGCGCCTGGGCCCGCTCGGCACCGCCCTGCTCCCCTACGCCCGCCCCCGCGCCCTGCTGATCGACGAGATCGACAAGAGCGACCTCGATCTGCCCAACGACCTGCTGCACGTCCTGGAGGAGGGCCAGTACGAGATCCCCGAACTGGTGCGGGCCTCGCGGGACGCCCCGGACGGACGGGCCGAGGTGCTGATCGACGGCACCGACCGGCGGGTGCCGGTGGAGCGTGGCCGGGTCCGCTGCAAGGAGTTCCCCTTCGTCGTCCTCACCAGCAACGGCGAGCGCGAGTTCCCGCCCGCCTTCCTGCGCCGCTGCGTCTCGCTGCGCCTGCGGCAGCCGGACGACGACCACCTCGCCGAGATCGTCCGCGCCCACCTGGGCGAGCCCGACGGGTACGCGCAGCAGCTCATCCACCGGTTCCTGTCCCGGGTGGGCGGCGGTGAACTGGCCACGGACCAGCTGCTCAACGCCATCTACCTGGCCCGTTCCTCCGGTCTCGGCGCCGACTCCCTGGACGAGCTGGCCGAGCAGCTGATGCCCTACCTGGGCAGGTCCCCGCAGCCCGACGCCTTCTGATGCCGGCCGACCGCCCCGGCTCACCGGAGCCCCTGCCCCGCCTGGCCGACCTCCTCGGCCGGGTCTCCTCGGGTGTCCGCCCGACCCCGCTGGAGCTGGCGGAACTGCTCTGGCTGGCCCGGCACATGGACCCGGCGCCCGCCGGGCCGGCGGACGACGCAGCGACCGGCCCGGCGGCCGGGGAGCCCGTACCGCCCGTTCCCGCGCCGAGGCCGGAAACGAGCGGCCCGCGGAGCGGGCCGGGACGGAAGCCCGCCGGTGATCCGCCCGAGGCGCGGCCCGACACCCCCGACGCCTCCCGCGCCCCGCTGCGCCTGCCCTCCCCCGCCCCCGCGCCGGGAACGTCGGCGGCCGAACCGCACAGCGCCCTGCTCGCGCCCGCCCCGCCGATGCTGCGCCACACGCTGGCGCTGCAGCGTTCGCTGCGCCCACTGAAGCGCCGTACCGACGCGCCCGTGGGCCACGAGGTGGACGAGGCCGCGACCGCCGACCGCATCGCCCGGCTGGGCGGCGGGCCCGACGGATGGCTGCCGGTGCTGCGCCCGGTGCGGGAGCGCTGGCTGCGGCTGAACCTGGTGCACGACGCGGGCCCGACGATGCCCGTCTGGCAGCCGCTGGTACGCGAACTGCACGCCACGCTCGCCCAGTCGGGCGTCTTCCGCACGGTCGTCCTGCACCGCGCGGAGGCCGACGGCACCGTCCGCGGCGAGGGAGCCGAGGCCCCCTCCGACGGCCGCACGGTCACCCTGCTGATCAGCGACTGCATGGGACCGCAGTGGCGGGAGGGCCCGGCGGGCACCCGCTGGTTCGAGACACTGCGCCGCTGGGCGCACCGCACCCCGCTGGCCGTTCTCCAGCCGCTTCCCGAGCAGTTGTGGCGGGACACCGCCCTGCCGCCGGTTCCGGGCCGGCTGTCGGCCCCGCACCGGGCCGCGCCCAGCTCCTCGCTCGCCTTCACCCCGTACGACGACGCCGCGCCCCCGGCCCCCGGCGGCACCGTGCACCTCCCCGTGCTGGAACCGGGGCCCCAGTGGCTGGCGAACTGGGCCCTGCTGGTCGCGAGTCCGGGCGGCACCCGCCACCCGGGCGCGGCCGCCGTGCTGCACCGCCCGCTGCCCGCCGACGCCGACGACCGCGCCGACGTCACGCGCCTGTCCGCCGAGGAACTGGTGCTGCGCTTTCGCGCGACCGCGTCCCCCCAGGCCTTCCGGCTGGCCGGGCACCTCGCGCTCGGGCGGCCGGACCTGCCGGTGATGCGGCTGGTGCAGGCGGCGGTCGAGCCGGAACCCCGGCCCCAGCACCTGGCCGAGATCATCCTCAGCGGCATGCTCACCACGGTCGCCGGGCCGCCCGGTTCGTACGCCTTCCGCCCCGGCGTACGCGACCTCCTGCTGCGCGGGCTGCCCCGCACCGCACGCAGCCGCACCCACGAACTGCTGCTGCGCACCGGCGGTCTGATCGACGAGCGGGCGGGGCGGTCGCCGGGCGAGTTCCGCGCGCTGCTCCCCTCCCGGGACGGCACCGAACGGGCCGACGGCGGCGAGACGTTCGCCGCGATCAGCCAGGAGAGCGCCCGGCAGCTGGCCGCACCGGTGCGGTCCGAGGGCCCCTCGCCCTTCCCGCCCGCGCTGGGCGCCCGCTACCGGCCGGCCCGGCGGCTCGCGCCGACCGGGAGGATGTGGCTGGCGGAGGACACCGAGACGAACCGGACGGTGGCGGTCCGGCTGCACGACCCGGACCGCGACCCCGCCTCGCGCCGCGCGTTCCTGCGGGACGCGCGCCGCCTGACGGAGATCGCCCACCCGAACCTGGTGACCGTCCTCGACGCCGGCATCGAGGACGACGTTCCCTACGTCGTCATGGAGCACCTGGACGGTGTCGCCCTGCACACGCTGGCCCGGTCGAGCGGCCGACGGCTGCCCGCGCCCCTGGTGGTGTCGGTCGGCGCGCAGCTGGCGCGCGCTCTCACCGCCCTGCACCGGGCGGGCGTCACGCACGGCGGCCTGGAGGCGTCCCGGGTGGTCCTGCTGCCGGACGGCACGGCCCGGCTCAGCCTCTTCGAACCGGGCAGGTCCTCGGGGCCGTCCGGACGCTCCGAGGACCTCCGGGCCCTGTGCGACATCCTGTTGCTGCTCACTTCGGGCACCGCACGGCTGACCGTCCCGATCGACTCCCGCCACCTGGACCGGCTGCCCGCCGCCCTGCGCATCCACTACGCGCACGCCTTCGACCAGTTGATGTCGGCCTCGTCGGCGACGCAGGCCCAGGGCGTGGACCTGCTCACGGACCCCCGGTCACTCGCCCGGGCCCGCGAGGCGTACGAGCCGCGCCGCTACCGCGCCCTGGGCGCACTGGGCGTCACCTCGCCGGACGGGTCCCCGGCCCTCGGTCCGGGGGTGCGCGCGCTGCTCGCCATGCTGCTGCTCAAGCACGGCCGCACGGTGACGCACGAGGAGCTGCGGTGGGGGCTGTGGGACCCGGGCGAGGAACCGCGCAACCCGCGGGGCGACGTGAACGGGCTGGCGACGCGACTGGCCCAGGCCCTCGGCCCGGGTGCCCTGGTGACGTCCGCCCACGGCCTCGCCCTGCACACCAGCGCCGACGACGTGGACCTGGTGCGCTGCGACGAGTTGGTGCGGCAGGCCGACGCGGCCCGGCTGGAGGGGGCGCCCACCGAGGCCCGCGCCCTGATCACCGAGGCGTTGTCGCTCTGGCACGGCGACGAGTCCCTCGCGCACGTGCCCGGCCCCGCCGCCCGTACCGCCCGCGCCCGGCTGCTGCGGCTCCGCCTCGCCCTGCACACCAAGCGCGCCGAACTCGACCTGGCCCTCGGCGACTACGACCGGGCCTCGGCCGAACTGTCCCGCCTGCTCGACGCCCACCCGCACCGGGAGGACTTCCGCCGCCTCTACCTGATCGCGCTGCGCCGCCAGGGCCGGGGCGCGGAGGCCCTGGAGGCGTACGAGGAGTACGAGCTGTCCGGCGGCCGGAGTCCGGCCCTGGCGGCGCTGGGCCGCGAACTGCGCGAGGAGTACGCCGAGCCGGTGGACGACGCTCCGTGGTCGGAGTTCGAGGGCACCTCGTCGGACCGGGACGACGGGCCGCACCGGGCGCTGTCCGCACCGGACGAACTGCCGGAGGGCCCGTTTCCCACGGAGGACGACGCCTGGGAGCCGCGGCTGGAGGAGGCGGCGGAGTCCGCGGAGGAGCCCGAGGAGCCGGAGCGGCCGGAGGAACCCGAGGAGTCCGCGGAGCCCGGCCCGCCCTTCGAGGCGGACGAACACGCGCGGGACGACTTCGACACCGACTTCCGCGACTGCGCCCGCTTCTCGTTCACCGACGGCCCGCCGGTCCGGGAGGAGGCCCGCGCGGGGCTGCGCACCGTGGTCACGAACCTGCTGGCGGACAGCGGACTCGACGACACCGCGTACGAACGCGTGGACGACGGGGAGGGCCTGCTCGTCCTGGTGCGGCCACGGGTGGAGGCCACCCCGCTGCTGCGGGCGGCCGTGGACGGCCTGTCCGGCCAGTTGGCGCACGTCGGCGGCGAGAGGCTGCTCGTCGAGTTCTGGCAGGTGGAGTTCCGGCTGGACGGAACCGAGGAGCAGTCCTTCCGCGCCGACGCCGGGTCGGTCGGCGCGCTCCTGGACGCGTCCGACGCGCAGGCGCTCGTCGTCCTCTCCGACTCCCTCTACCACGACGAGGTGTACGAGGCACCGTTCGACGGCCCCGCCCTCGCTCCGGACCTGTTCCGGCCGCTGGACGACGACACCGGCTGGTACCGCCCGGTGGAGGGTCCCGGGGGCCCGAGGGTGGAGGCGTCGGGCGGCCGGGCCGTGAGCGGCCCGTACCCCATGCCGCCCGGTGGCAGTCTGCCCGTCCCCCCGCGCGACGGTTCCGTGGCCTTCGTCCTGCGGCTGCCCGACGGCACGCTCGCCCTCCCGGACTCCGACGCGTACCGGTCGGCGTCTTCGGCCCGCCGAGCTGCCGGGCAGTACTTCGAGGTCGAGCTGACGCAACGCCCCGTCGGCACGGGCGTGGCCACCGTCGAGGTGAAGTGGCAGGTCGAGGACCCGGTCGAGGCGGTCCGCAACCGGGCGACCGACCTGCGCGAGGTGGTCGCCGAGCTGGTCGGCCAGTTCTTCGCCGCGCTGCGGGAGGGCAGAGAGTTCGCTCTCACGGGTACCGAGGCGCCCGGCTACCGGCTCGTCTGGACCTTCCGGCCGGCCGGCCGCAGCGGCACCCCGCACGGCAGGGCGCCACGCTCGCCCGGGGACCTGATCGCGGACGCGGACTGCGTCCTCCTCGGCTTCGACGACGTACTGGCCCGGCTGTACCGGCCGGCCGCCGAGCGGGAGGTGCTGCTGGACATCGCCCGGCTCTTCGTCGAGGAGCGCGATCCCGAGCATGCGCTGGCCGGCGTACCGCTCCCCCGGGTCGCGTCGGACGGGTACGCCGGCACGCTCGACTTCGTCCGGGCCCTGGCCGGGCACCGGCTCGCCCCCGCCGTACGGCTCCGCCTCGACCGGCACGAGGCGCGGGCGGCCCGCACCGCACGGCCGGTGCCCCTGGCCGACCGGCTGGTCCAGGCGCTGGACGCCCGGCGGGTGCGCACCGCCGTGGTCACCGACCGGGCCCCCGCGCCGGTCACCGACCACCTGCGGCGACGCGGCCTGCTGGGCGCCTTCGCCGGGGACGTGCACGGCAGGGGCACCGACCTCACCCGTCTGATGCCCGACCCGGACGTCCTCCTGCGGGCCCTGGAGCGGCTCGACACGACCGTCGACAGGTGCGTGTTGATCGGTTCGTCCGTCGCCGAGCAGTCCGCCGCCCGTGCGCTCGGCCTGCCGTTCATCGGACACTGCGACCGCGAACGGGTCCGGCGGGACCTGAGCGCGGCGGACGACGACGCGCTCCTCGTACCGGACCTGCGTCCGCTGCTGACGGCGGCCGAGAACGGCTGACCGGCGGCGTCCGGCTCCGCCGGAGACCGCCCGTTCGGCGGCCCCCCGCCCGGCCCCCTCCAACGGGCGGCCGCCCCCGCTCCCGCGCACGATGCCAGCAAGGCCGCCCACCGGGCTGCCGCACGGTCGCGCTCTCGGGAGGATCCGCCATGACCGCCAGTACCGCCAGTCTGGAGCAGCTGCGCCGCTGCCATTTCGCCGTCGACCTGGGCGCGGCACGGACCCGCGTGTACGTGAAGGGTGCCGGGCTCGTCGTCGACCAGCCCTCCGCCGCCGCGGTCAACACGCGCACCGGCGCGCTCATCGCGGTCGGCGAGTTCGCGGAGAAGATGACCGGCCGCACCCCCGGCTACATCCGGGTCGTGCGGCCCGTGTCCGGCGGCACGGTCGTCGACATCGAGATGGCCCAGCGCATGCTGCGGCACCTGCTCGGCGACAAGATCCGCCGCGCCCTGCGCCGCAAGCCCCGGCTGCGCGCGGCCGCCTGCACCCCGCACGACGCGGATCCGCTGGCGCAGCGGGCGGCGATCGAGACGCTGGTCGGACTCGGCGCGCGTCGCGTGGAGCTGGTCGACACGCTGATCGCCGCGGCCGTGGGGTGCGGGCTGCCCGTGGAGCAGCCCGAGGCGACCATGATCATGGTGTGCGGGGCGCACGCCACCCAGGTCGCGGTGCTCTCCCTCGGCTCGATCGTGACCGCCGCCCGCATCCCGGTCGGCGGCGAGGCCGTGGACCACGCGATCGTGCAGCTCCTGCGCCACCAGCACGAGCTGGTGCTGCCCAGCCAGTCCGTACGTCCGCTGCAACTGACCCTGTCCGGCAACGGGCTGACCCCGCAGGGTCCGGCGTCCACCGAGATCCACGGCCGGGACGTGGCGACCGGCCTCGCGCGCTCGGTGCAGGTCGACACCGCGTCGGTGCGCAACGCCATCCAGACGCCGCTGACGGCCGTGCTAGACGGGATCGGACGGGTGCTGCGGGACTGCCCGCCGGACCTGGTCGCGGACCTCGCCGACCGGGGGATCATGATGGTCGGCGGCAGCGCGCTGCTGCCGGGCTTCGACCAGATGCTGCGTCAGGCCACGGGCATGCCGGTGCACATCGCGGAGCGGCCCGACGTGTGCGCGGTCCAGGGGCTCGGCAGCATGCTGGAGGGCCGGGTGGAGCCGATCTCGCTCCAGCCGGCCGCGTCCGACTGACCCGCCGCCGAGGGAGCCGAGCACGCCGAGGAACCCGGACGGTATGAGCGCGCGGCCCGCGCCCCGGCTGACCCGCCTCCTCGACGCCGTCCTGGAGGTCGGCACCGACCTCGACCTGCGCGGCATCCTCCAGCACCTCGTGGACGGCGCCGCCGAACTGACCGGCGCCGACCGCGCGGCCCTGGTGATGCTCGACCCGGGCCGGGACGGTCTGGCCGAGATCCGCACCCCGGGCCCGGAACCCGTGGCGGCGACCGCGCCCCGGCTGCGGGTGCCGGTCCACGTGCACGACGAGGAGTTCGGCGAGCTGCGGCTGGCCGGCCCGCCGGGCACCGGACCCTTCACGGCCGAGGACGAGCAACTGGTGCGGGTGCTGGCGACCCAGGCCGGCATCTCGATCGGCAACGCCCGGCTGTACGAGACGGCACGGCAGCGCGAGCGCTGGATCGAGGGCGCGGCGGCCGTCACCACGGCGCTGCTCACCGAGGAGGGCGCCGACGACGCGCTGACGACGGTCGCCGAGCGGGCCCGGCTGCTCGCCGACGCCTCCGCGGGGGTCATCCTCCACCCGACCGCCGAGGGCGGCATGGAGATCGTGACCGCGTCGACGCCGGACGACCCGGGCGGCATCGTCGGCGCCACCATCGCGCCCGGCAGCCCCGTCCTGGAGCAACTGCTCGGCGGCGAGCCGGTCTTCCTCACCGACTCGGCGACCGATCCGCGGATGACGACACGCGTACGGCACCGGTTCGGGCCGAGCATGATGCTGCCGCTGCAGGCGAACGGCCGGCTGATCGGCACTCTCGCCCTGCCCCGCAGGCGCGGCGAACGCCAGTACACGGACCTGGAGCGGCGGCTCGCCACCCAGTTCGCCTCGCAGGCCGCGCTCGCCCTGGTACTGGCCGACGCACGGCGCGGGCGGGAACGGCTGGCGGTCTTCGAGGACCGCGACCGCATCGCGCGGGACCTGCACGACCTGGTGGTGCAGCGGCTGTTCGCCACCGGGATGATGCTGGAGTCGACGCAGCGCCGGGGTGGCGCGGACGACGTGCGGGACATCCTCGTGCGGGCGGTGGACGACCTGCGGTCCACGGTCCAGGAGGTCCGTACGGCGATCTTCGCGCTCCAGCAGCCGCCGGCCGATCCGCCGGCGGGGCTGCGCGGACGGGTCCTGCGCGAGACCGCGTCCGCCGCCGCCCGGCTCGGCTTCGCCCCGTCCACCCACTTCAGGGGCGCCGTCGACACCCGCGTACCCGAGCGGGTGGCCGGAGACCTGCTCACCGCCCTGCGCCGCGCCCTGACCGACGCGACGGCCCGCGCGGGCGTCTCCCGGGTCGAGGTCACCGTGGACGCGACCGGCGCGGCGGCGGACGGGGGCCGGGACGGCGTACGGCTGACGGTCTTCGACGACGGCGAGCGCGAGGAGGGCGCCGGGCGCCCGGCGGACGGCACGACGGTGACCTGGTGGTCGCCGCTGTGACCGCGTGGCCCCGGGGCGCGCCGGCACTGCCTTTACCCTCTCTTCGGCCGCTCATTCCCCGGCGTCGGGTGTAGTCGGCCGTACGGCGGGCAGGCGCCAGGTCGAAGGGACCGAGCGACGTCGCGAGCGTCCGCCAGGGCTGTCGGGGACCGACATGGACGGGCAAGGCGGTGACATGACCTCAACGGCACCGCCGCGTCTGGCGGGACAGCCGGCCTTCCTGGTCATCGACGGCAGGGTGACCGCCGGGCGGGCGCTGCTCGTCGCGCGCGGCCGGCTGGTCCACGGGTGCACGGACATCCTGGCCGAGGCCCTGGCCGCGCTGCCGGCCGACGTCTCCCGGCTCGACCTGGACATGGGCGACGTGGAGTTCATGGACCCGGGCGGGCTGCGCTTCCTCGACCTGCTGGGCGGCTACAGCCACCGGGAGGCGGTGCCGGCGACCACGGCGAACTGGCGGGGCCAGCCGCTACGGGTCCTGGAACTGGCCGGCCTGGACACCACCGACCCCCTGCGCACCACCACCGCCGCCGAACGGCTGCACGTCCTGGAGGAGGAGGTCGACCAGCTGCGCCGGGCGATCGCCTCCCGTCCGGTCATCGACCAGGCGCGGGGCGTCCTGATGGCCCTGCACGCCTGTACCTCGGACGAGGCCTGGGACATCCTCCGGGAGGCCTCCCAGCTCTCCAACACCAAGCTGCGCGACGTCGCCGCCGCGGTCACGGCGGGCACCGAGAACGACGGCCCGCCGCCACCCCCGGCGGTCCGCGCGGCCCTGCGCACGGCCCTGACCCGGCTCGGCCGCTGACACCGGCCGCCCGCTCGGCGAGCTGCTCCTCCGCCCGGGCCGGCCCCGGGATCAGTTCTCGGTGAGCATGCCCTCGCGCAGCCGCGCCAGCAGGCGCGAGATGAGACGGGAGACGTGCATCTGGGACACACCCAGGCGCTCGCCGATCTCCTTCTGCGTCAGCTCGTCGACGAACCGCCAGTGGATGATCTGCCGGTCGCGTTCGTCCAGCTCGGAGATCATCGGCGCGAGCGCGTGGAAGTCCTCGACCAGGCTGAGCGCGCTGTCATCGGCGCCGATGAAGTCCGCGAGCGCGGACTCGCCGTCCTCGCTGCCGTTGATGGCCGCGTCCAGGGACGACGAGTTGTAGCCGTTGGACGCCAGACGCGCCTCCACGACCTCGTCCTCCGGGAGGCTCATCAGCTCGGACAGTTCCTTGGTGGTGGGGGTTCGGCCCAGCCGGCTGCTCAGCTCCTCGGTGGCCCGGGCCAGTTGCATGCGCGCTTCCTGCAGGCGCCGGGGCACGTGCACGGCCCATGACGTGTCCCGGAAGAACCGCTTCATCTCACCGACGATGTACGGCACCGAGAAGGAGGTGAACTCGACCTCGCGGGTCAGCTCGAACCGGTCGATGGCCTTGATCAGACCGATCATGCCGACCTGGACGATGTCCTCCGTCTCCTCCGGCCCGCGGCTGCGGAAGCGGGCAGCCGCGAAACGGACGAGGGACATGTTCATCTCGATCAGCGTGTTACGTGCGTACTGGTACTCGGGCGTGCCCTCCTCCAGCTTCGCGAGCCGGTCGAAGAAGAGCCGTGACAACTCCCGTGCGTCCTTGGGCGCCACCTTCGACGGGTCGGCGATCACCGGCAGTCCGGTGGAGCACTCAACAGTCTCTACGGTCGTCGTTGTCACGTCTTCCCTCCCGATGAACCGCCCCTGTGGCCGTCGGCTCGCGCCGACGCACCTGCGTTTGCCCTGTTCGTCGCCCCGCATGCCTCCGCCCTCCGGATTCGCCGGCGGCGTCACGCATGCGCCGGTGCGGAGGACGAGACGGCCGCCGGGGCGTACGCGTGCGGTGGTCCGGCGTGACGTGAAATCGCCGGTGGGGCGGGCAGACGGGGATCCTCTGACGAGGAGGATGCCATGACCATGACCGACCAGTCGCCGTCTGACGCGCCGCAGCCCGGCTGTCCCTCCTGCCACGGGCCGGGACATCACACAGCCGCGCAACGGCAGGAGCCGGAACGAGAACGCCTGAACCGCAGATGGAACGAGATCCTGCAGGAGACGCGGGTCGCGCAGACCGGTGTGCAGATCCTCTTCGGATTCCTGCTCAGCGTGGCCTTCACACCGTACTTCCAGAAGCTGGAGACCTTCGATCACGTGGTGTACGTGATCACCGTGATACTCGGGGCCTCCGGTACCGGGGCACTGATCGCGCCGGTGTCCATACACCGGCTCCTGTCCGGGCAGCGCATGAAGGACCACATCGTCGAGGTCGCGGGCCGGCTGATGGTCTGCGGACTGGTGCTTCTCGCCTTGACGATCGGCGGCACGCTGCTGCTCCTCCTCCACGTCGTCGTGCCGGGTCTGCTCGCCGAACTGCTGGTCGGCGGCGTCATGTTGTGGTTCGCCCTGTGCTGGTACGTCCTGCCTGTCTGGCTTCGCCGCCGCTCCGCCCGCGACGATCCGGCCCGCGGACCCGACCGCGTCGGCGCGTAGCCGACGGCGGCCCGCTCGGAACGCCGCCGCGCAGGAGCGGCAGGCCGGGGCCGGCGGGTGGTGCGGGAGACTCCGTCCGGGCGACCTTCCGGCGCGGCATGACCGCTCCGCGCCCCCTCCGCGGAAGAATCGGCCGCGGACCCGGTAGCCGCGTCCGACGGCGAACGCGCCGACGCAGGCCAGAACGATTTTGCCCGAGAGGGCAGGAGTGGGGCGGGTGGGACTCGAACCCACGGCCGACGGATTATGAGTCCGCTGCTCTAACCGGCTGAGCTACCGCCCCAAAGCGGCGTGTCGCGTACAGGTGTGCGCGCCGTCTGCCGCAGCATAGCCGCTCATACGATCTCCTGCCTCGGATGGTCGGCTGCCGCGACGCCTTCATGACCTTGAGGACTCCGCGGCGTGCCGCGTGGTTCCCGGGACATGGAAGGAGACATGAAAAAGGACCCCTGAGGGGCCCTCGTTCACCGTGCTCCCCCGACTGGACTCGAACCAGTAACCTGCCGGTTAACAGCCGGCTGCTCTGCCAATTGAGCTACGGAGGACCGAGCTCCCCGGACTGGACTCGAACCAGTAACCTGCCGGTTAACAGCCGGCTGCTCTGCCAATTGAGCTACCGAGGAAAGTCTCGTGTCGCATCGAACGCGTCGACCTGGGTATTCGCCAGGGGGCGCGCGCTCGCTGCGACACATACATTAGCGCAAGCAGGGGGGTGCTCCGCCAATCGGTACTCTCCGGCACCACGGAGCCAGCGAAGAGAAGGGTGGCAGCCATGCGTTACCGGCTCACGTTCGTCGTCGGACTGGCGGCGGGATACGTGCTCGGCACGAAGGCCGGGCGGGAGCGTTACGAGCAGATGCGGAAGTCCGCGCGGCAGGTCGCGCAGAACCCGGCGGTGCGCAACACCGCCGAGTCGGCGGCCCAGCAGGGCAGGCACTTCGCGGACAAGGCGTACCACGTGGTGAGCGACAAGGTGGGTGACCGGATGCCCGACTCGGTGGCCCAGCGGGTCCGCTCCCTGCGGGAACGCGGCACGAACGGCACCGGCCCGGACGACTGGGGCACCAGCAACACCTGAGACGCAAGCCCCCACCGGGTACGGCCACGCTTCCCGGTGCGGCAGAATTTCGGGCATGGGGATAGTCGCCGGGTTGGACAGTTCGCCCGATTTCACTCGTATCGTCGTCTGCGATTCGGACACGGGCGCCGTACTGCGCCAGGGCTACGCGCCGCACCCGCTGGAGAGCCCCGAGGGCGGGGGCCGGCCCGCAGACGTCGATCCGCAGGCCTGGCTGCTGTCCCTCGGGGAGGCGGCCGGCGGCGGACTGCTGGAAGGCGTGCAGGCCATCGGCGTGTCGGCGCAGGCCAACTCCGTGGTGCCGCTGGACGCGCAGGGCAACACCGTGCGCCCGGCCATGGTGGGCGGCGACAAGCGTGCCCAGGTGGCCGCGGCCGATCTGATCGACGGGCTCGGCGGCCGTGAGGCGTGGGCGCAGGCCGTGGGGTCGGTGCCGCAGGCCGCGCAGCCGGTGACGAAGCTGCGCTGGCTGGCGCGGAACGAGCCGGAGGCCGCCGCGCGCACCGCCGTCCTGCTCCAGGCACACGACTGGCTGGTGTGGCAGCTGCTCGGACGGCCGGTCCGGCGGACCACCGACCGGGGCGGGGCCTCCGGGACCGGCTACTGGTCGGCGGCGACCGGCGGTTACCGGCCCGACCTGGTCGAGCTGGCGCTCGGCCACCAGGTGATGCTGCCGGAGGTGATCGGCCCGGCCGAGGCCGCCGGCACGACACCGGAGGGGCTGCTGATCTCCGCCGGTACCGGCGAGACCCAGGCCGCCGCCTTCGGGCTCGGGATCGGGCTGGGCGACGCGGTGGTGTCGCTGGGCGCGTCCGGGTCCGTGATGGCCGTGCACACCGAGCCGCTCGTCGACCAGTCCGGGATGATCACCGCCCTCGCCGACGCCACCGGCATGCACCTGCCGGTCGTCACCACCCTGAACGCCGTACGGACGCTGCGCGGCGCCGCCGAGCTGCTCGGCGTGCCGGACCTGGAGAGCCTGTCCGAGCTGGCGATGAAGTCGACGCCCGGCGCGCACGGGCTGGTGCTGCTCCCCTACCTGGAGGGTGAGCGGACGCCGAACCTGCCGCACACCGCCGGCACCCTCGCCGGCCTCAGGCGCGAGTCGATGCGGCCGGAGCACCTGGCGCGGGCCGCGTTCGAGGGGATGCTGTGCGGTCTCGGCGACGCCCTCGACGTGCTGCGCGGCCGGGGCGTGGACGTGCGCCGGGTCTTCCTGCTGGGCGCGGCGGCCGAGCTGCCGGCCGTGCAGGCGGCGGCCCCCGCGCTGTTCGGGACGCAGGTCGTCGTGCCGCAGCCCGCGGACTACGCGGCGATCGGCTCGGCCCGGCAGGCGGCCTGGGCGCTGGGCGCGTCCCAGGGCACGCTGGACCCGCGCACCCCGCCCGTCTGGCAGGGTGCGGTGGCCCAGGTGCTGGAGCCGGGCGAGGAGCTGGCGGTGGGCCAGGCCGTGCGGCAGCAGTTCGTCTCGGTGCGCGAGCAGACCCACCCGGGGGCGCTGCGTACCTGACGCGGGACGCGGTGGCGCTCGTAGGCCGGAATTTGCCGCGCTCTTGGGTTAATCGGTTGAGGTAACGCAGGTCGAGTGTCCGACGATAGGGGCCAGGGGCAACCACCTGCCTCCGTCGCCGACCCCGAGAGACTCAGCGTGCTCATACGACTATTGCGGACCCATCTCAGGCCCTACAGAAAATCCATCGCCCTGCTGGTGGCGCTGCAGTTCCTGCAGACCTGCGCGTCGCTGTACCTGCCGACCCTGAACGCGGACATCATCGACAACGGTGTCGTGCAGGGGGACTCGGGCTACATCCTGGGCTACGGCGCCCTGATGATCGGCATCTCCCTGGCCCAGGTGGTGTGCAACATCGGCGCCGTCTACTACGGCGCGCGCACGGCCGCCGCACTCGGCCGGGACGTGCGCGGTGCGGTCTTCGACCGGGTGCAGTCCTTCTCGGCGCGCGAGCTGGGCGGCTTCGGCGCGCCCTCGCTGATCACCCGGACGACCAACGACGTGCAGCAGGTCCAGATGCTGGCCCTGATGACGTTCACGCTGATGGTGTCGGCGCCCATCATGTGCGTCGGCGGCATCGTGATGGCGCTCGGTCTGGACGTGCCGCTGTCCGGGGTGCTGGTCGCGGTCGTGCCGGTGCTGGCGGTCTGCGTCACGCTGATCGTGCGGCGGCTGCGTCCGCTGTTCCGGGCGATGCAGGTGCGGCTGGACACGGTCAACCGGGTGCTGCGCGAGCAGATCACCGGCAACCGCGTGATCCGCGCCTTCGTGCGGGACGAGTACGAGCAGCAGCGCTTCCGGAAGGCCAACACCGACCTGACCGAAGTGGCGCTGGGCACCGGCAACCTGCTCGCCCTGATGTTCCCGGTGGTGATGACGGTGGTGAACCTGTCGTCGATCGCCGTGGTGTGGTTCGGCGCCCACCGGATCGACAGCGGCGGGATGCAGATCGGCGACCTGACCGCGTTCCTCGCCTATCTGATGCAGATCGTCATGTCCGTGATGATGGCCACCTTCATGTTCATGATGGTGCCGCGCGCGGAGGTGTGCGCCGAGCGCATCCAGGAGGTCCTGGACACCGAGAGCAGCGTGGTGCCGCCGGTGGCGCCGGTCACCGAGCTGCGCCGGCACGGGCATCTGGAGATCCGCGGGGCGGGCTTCCGCTATCCGGGGGCCGAGGAGCCGGTGCTCAGGCACATCGAGCTGACGGCGAGGCCGGGCGAGACGACCGCCGTCATCGGCTCGACCGGCAGCGGCAAGTCGACCCTGCTCGGGCTGGTCCCCCGGCTCTTCGACGCCACCGACGGGGAGGTGCTGGTCGACGGGGTGGACGTTCGGACCGTCGATCCGAAGGTGCTGGCCAGGATCGTGGGTCTGGTGCCGCAGAAGCCGTACCTCTTCGCGGGCACCGTGGCGACCAATCTGCGCTACGGGAATCCGGACGCCACGGACGAGGAGCTGTGGCACGCCCTGGAGGTGGCGCAGGCCAGGGAGTTCGTCTCCGAGCTGGAGGGCGGTCTCGACGCGCCGGTCGCGCAGGGCGGCACCAATGTGTCGGGCGGTCAGCGGCAGCGGCTCGCCATCGCCCGGACGCTGGTCCAGCGTCCGGAGATCTACCTCTTCGACGACTCCTTCTCCGCGCTCGACTACGCCACCGACGCGGCGCTGCGGGCCGAGCTGGGCCGGGAGACGGCCGAGGCGACCGTGGTGATCGTCGCCCAGCGGGTGGCCACCATCCGGGACGCGGACCGGATCGTGGTGCTGGACGAGGGCCGGGTGGTCGGCGTGGGCCGGCACCACGAGCTGATGGCGGACAACGAGACCTACCGGGAGATCGTGCTCTCCCAGCTGACGGAAGCGGAGGCCGCCTGATGGCCGGGCCAGCGGGTCGCATGATGGCCGGGGGCGGCCCCGACCAGCGTTCGATGGACTTCAAGGGGTCGGGCAAGCGGCTCGTCGCCCGGTTCCGGCCGGAGCGGGCGACCCTGTTCACCCTGGTGGGCTGCATCGTCCTCAGCGTCGGCCTGAGCGTGGTCGGGCCGAAGATCCTCGGCCGGGCCACCGACCTGGTCTTCGCGGGCATCGTCGGGCGGGACATGCCGTCCGGGGCCACGAAGGAGCAGGTCCTGCAGTCCATGCGGGAGCGCGGGGACGGCCAGGTCGCCGACATGCTCCGCAGCACGGACTTCACCCCGGGCCGGGGCATCGACTTCGACGCGGTGGGCCGGGTGCTGCTGGTGGCGCTGGCCGTGTTCGCGGTGGCCGGGCTGCTGATGGCGGTGGCCACCCGGCTGGTGAACCGGGCGGTCAACCGCACCATGTTCCGGCTGCGCGAGGACGTGCAGACGAAGCTGTCGCGGCTGCCGCTGTCGTACTTCGACAAGCGGCAGCGCGGCGAGGTGCTGAGCCGCGCGACCAACGACATCGACAACATCGGGCAGACGCTCCAGCAGTCGATGGGCCAGCTGATCAACTCGCTGCTCACGATCATCGGCGTGCTGGCGATGATGTTCTACGTCTCCTGGATCCTCGCGCTGGTCGCGCTGGTGACCGTGCCGCTGTCGTTCGTGGTGGCCACCCGGGTGGGCAAGCGGTCGCAGCCGCAGTTCGTGCGGCAGTGGCGTACGACGGGGCAGCTCAACGCCCACATCGAGGAGATGTACACCGGGCACGCGCTCGTCAAGGTGTTCGGGCGGCAGGAGGAGTCGGCGAAGCAGTTCGCCGAGCAGAACGACGAGCTGTACGAGGCCGGGTTCAGGGCGCAGTTCAACAGCGGCGTCATGCAGCCGCTGATGATGTTCGTGTCCAACCTGAACTACGTGCTGGTCGCGGTGGTCGGCGGTCTGCGGGTGGCGTCGGGTTCGCTGTCCATCGGTGACGTGCAGGCCTTCATCCAGTACTCCCGGCAGTTCTCCATGCCGCTGACGCAGGTGGCGTCGATGGCGAACCTGGTGCAGTCGGGTGTGGCCTCGGCGGAGCGGGTCTTCGAACTGCTGGACGCCGAGGAGCAGTCGGCGGACCCGATCCCGGGCACCCGGCCCGAGGACCTGCGCGGGCGGGTCGCCCTGGAACACGTGTCCTTCCGGTACGACCCGGAGAAGCCGCTGATCGAGGACCTGTCGCTGAAGGTGGAGCCGGGTCACACCGTCGCCATCGTCGGACCGACGGGGGCCGGCAAGACGACCCTGGTCAACCTGCTGATGCGCTTCTACGAGGTGTCCGGCGGCCGGATCACGCTGGACGGCGTGGACATCGCGAAGATGTCCCGGGACGAGCTGCGGGCCGCGATCGGCATGGTGCTCCAGGACACCTGGCTGTTCGGCGGCACCATCGCCGAGAACATCGCGTACGGGGCGTCGCGGAAGGTCACGCGCGGGGAGATCGAGGAGGCGGCGCGGGCCGCGCACGCCGACCGGTTCGTGCGGACGCTGCCCGACGGCTACGACACGGTGATCGACGACGAGGGCTCCGGGGTGAGCGCCGGTGAGAAGCAGCTCATCACCATCGCGCGGGCGTTCCTGTCCGACCCGGTGATCCTGGTCCTCGACGAGGCGACGTCCTCCGTGGACACCCGTACCGAGGTGCTGATCCAGAAGGGGATGGCCAAGCTGGCGCACGGGCGGACCTCGTTCGTGATCGCGCACCGGCTGTCGACGATCCGGGACGCGGACACGATCCTGGTGATGGAGAACGGGTCGATCGTCGAGCAGGGCACACACACGGTGCTGCTCGCGGCGGGCGGGGCGTACGCACGGCTGTACCGGGCGCAGTTCGCGCAGGCGGTGGCCGAGGTGGAGTAGCCCGTCCGGCCCCCTCGGCGCTCCTTGGGCGTCGTCCGGATGAGATCTGCCCTCAACCGCCTCATATTGGTAGAGGGCAGGACAATTCCCTTGTCCGGCCGACGCCCGCAGACCGGAGCGAGGGGCCATGGCCACCACCACCGAGGGAACCGAGGGAGACGCCGGACGACCGCCCGGCCTGAAGGCCAACGCGATCGGCTTCGTCGACGCGCTGGTCATCGGACTCAACGCGACCTCGCCGGCGTATTCGCTGGCGGCGGTCATCGGCCCGGTCGTCGCGCTGGTCGGGATCTACGCGCCCGGCGTGATGTTCGCGTCCTTCGTGCCGATGCTGCTGATCGCCTCCGCGTTCTACTACCTCAACAAGGTGGACCAGGACTGCGGGACGACCTTCTCGTGGGTCACCCGGGCCATGGGTCCGTGGTCCGGGTGGCTCGGCGGCTGGGCCATCGCCATGACCGGCGTGCTGGTCGTCGGCTCGCTCGCGGACGTCGCCGTCACCTTCGGACTGCTGACCGTTGGGCTGGACAGCTGGGCCGAGAACGAGTTCGTGCGGCAGTTGCTGACCGTGCTGCTCATCCTGGTGATGACCGGGGTGTGCGTGATCGGCACCGAGCTGTCGGCGCGGGTGCAGAACGTGCTGATCCTGGCGCAGGTCGCCTGTCTGCTCGCCTTCGCGGTGGTCGCGCTGTACCGGGTCTACGCCGGCACCGGCACCCTCGACTCGGTCAAACCCGCGGCCGACTGGATGAACCCCTTCGGTTCGGGCGGCGCGTCCCTGACGGCGGCACTCCTGCTGGGGGTGTTCATCTACTGGGGCTGGGAGTCGGCGGTCAACCTCACCGAGGAGATCAGGGACTCCGCGTCCGCGCCCGGCCGGGCGGCCGTCTGGTCGACGGTCGTGCTGCTGGTGACGTACGTGGCGGTCGGCTTCGCGGTGGTGGCGTACGCCGGGCCGCTGTTCCTGTCCGAGAACGCGGGCGAGGAGGAGTTCGTCTTCGCCCTGCTGGCCGGGGAGGCCATGGGCGGCTGGGACTGGGTGGTACTGCTCGCGGTGTCCACGTCCGCGCTGGCCTCGACCCAGACGACGATCATCCCCGCCTCGCGCACGGCGCTGTCCATGGCCCGCCGCCAGGCGCTGCCCGCCACGTTCGGCCGCATCCACCCGCGCTACCGGACACCCGACGTGAGCACCTGGTGGGTGGCCGGGATCGCCATCGTCTGGTACCTCGTGGTCCGGCAGATCAGCGAGAACGCCCTCTTCGACTCGCTCACCGCGCTGTCGCTGCTGATCGCGTTCTACTACGCCCTGACGGGCATCGCCTGCGCGGTGTACTACCGGCGCCGGCTCACCGAGAGCCTGCGCAACCTGGTGCTGATCGGGGTGGGGCCGCTGATCGGGGCGGGGCTGCTGATCTGGCTGCTGGTGGAGTCCGTGATCGACATGGCCGACCCCGCCAACTCCTACAGCGGCGTGTCCTGGCTGGGGCTCGGTCCCCCGCTGGTCATCGGCATCGGCATCGCCCTGGTCGGGGTGGTCGTGATGCTCGTGTGGCGGTTCGTGTCACCGGCCTTCTGGTCGGAGCGGCCCGGTGTGGCGGGCCCGGAGCCCCTGACGGACAAGGAGAGCTGAGATGTCGGTCGTCCTCGGGTACGACGAGTCGGCCGGCGCGGTGCGCGCGCTGCGGGTCGCGGTGGAGGTGTCGGCCGCGTTCGGCGAGCCACTGGTGCTCGTCTACGGTGCCGCGGCCCCCGGGGCCATGGGTGAGGAGTACGGCTCCCACCACGACGCGCTGGTGGAGAAGGGGCGGACGGCGCTGAGCCATGCCGTGGAGGCGGCCGACGAGGCGGGGGTGCCGACCACGGTCGAGATCATCGACGAGAAGCCCGCCCAGGCCCTGCTCACGGCGGCCGCCCGGCACGCGGCGCGGGTGATCGTGGTGGGCAGCTGGGGCGAGAGCCCGATGCGCGGGGCCCTGCTGGGCTCCACCCCGCACAAGCTGCTGCACCTGTCGACGGTGCCGGTGCTGTGCGTGCCGACGGAGGAGTGAGGGCTGCCGCGGCGGTCCGGCTCAGTCCAGGTAGCCGCGGAGCTGGTCCGCGTACGCGTGGTCGCGGAGTTTGTTGAGGGTCTTGGACTCGATCTGGCGTATCCGCTCCCGGGTCACGCCGAAGATGCGGCCTATCTCCTCCAGCGTGCGGGGGCGGCCGTCGACCAGGCCGTAGCGGAGCTGGACGACCTTGCGCTCGCGCTCGCCGAGGGTGGAGAGGACCGCCTCCAGGTGCTGGCGCAGCAGCAGGAAGGCGGCCGACTCGACGGGGCTGGCGGCGTCGCCGTCCTCGATCAGGTCGCCGAGGGCGACGTCGTCCTCCTCGCCGACCGGGGCGTGCAGCGAAACCGGCTCCTGGGCGAGGCGCAGCACCTCGCCGACCCGCTCGGGGGCGAGGTCCAGGTGGTCGGCGACCTCCTGCGGCGTGGGCTCGTAGCCGCGTTCCTGGAGCATGCGGCGCTGGACGCGGACGACCCGGTTGATCAGCTCCACGACGTGGACCGGGACGCGGATGGTGCGGGCCTGGTCGGCCAGGGCGCGGGACATGGCCTGCCGGATCCACCAGGTGGCGTAGGTGGAGAACTTGTAGCCGCGGGCGTAGTCGAACTTCTCCACGGCCCGGATCAGCCCGAGGTTCCCCTCCTGCACCAGGTCGAGCATGGTCAGCCCGCGTCCGACGTACCGCTTCGCCACCGACACCACGAGCCGCAGGTTCGCCTCGATCAGGCGGCGCTTGGCGACCCGGCCCAGGACGACGATCCGGTCCAGGTCGAGGGCGAGGCTGCTGTCCAGGTCGGGGGTGAGGCGCAGCTTCTCCTCGGCGAACAGCCCGGCCTCCACGCGCCGCGCCAGGTCGACCTCCTCGGCCGCGCTGAGCAGCGGGATCCTCCCGATCTCGCGGAGGTACTGCCGGAACAGGTCGGAGGAGGGGCCACCGGACTCGGTACGGGTGGGCGGCGGCGGTTCGGCGGGCTCGGGCTCGGCGGGCTCCGGCTCGGCGGTCTCGTTCTCCGGGGGCATGGCCACGAGGACCCCGCGCTCGGCGTCCGGCTCCGCGCCGTCGGTACGTGCGTCGGTCTGGGTGAGGGTCTGGGTCTGCACGGGGGCGACCTCCAGGATGGACGCGGCCGGCGGGGGCCGGCGGCGGTACTTCGGGGGGCGGAGTCGGCTCGCTCGCCGCCGTCCGTCCCGTACGCCGTGAAACGGAACCGCGGGAACCGGGGACCCGCCGGAACGGATCGGCCACACTCCGAGGACTCAGGCACCGCCCCCAGTGTGGGGTACGACACATCACCGCCACGAGGGGCGTGCGGTGACTTTTTGCGTCCGGGGGGTGACCGCCTGGTTACCCGGGGTCGGGACTAGAGGGCGGCGGCGCCGTGGACGCGGAGGTTCTGGTCGTACTGCTGGAGGATCCAGAGTTCGTTCTGGACGGCCGCCAGTTCGGCCGGGTCGCCGTGGCCGGAGAGGCGGGTGAGGCGGCCGGTGATGTCGCGGATGCGGCGTTCGACGGCGCGGCGGCGGACCGTGACCAGTTGGGCGCCGGCGTAGACCTCGTCGACGTCCTTGACGCCGCGGTGCAGCATGATCGCCTCGACGGCGAGTTCGGTGACCATGGCGCGGACGGTGTCGTCCGGGGCCGCCTCGCGCACCCGGACCAGGTAGTCCTGCGGGTCCTGGACGCCGAACTCGGCGCCGCCCGCCTCAAGGATCGCCTCGCGCACGGCGGCGTAGGGCGGGGCGGTGAACTCGTCGACGCCGTACGCGTCGAAGGCCGGGGAGACCAGGTCCGGGCGCTGGAGGGCGAGCTTGAGCAGTTCGCGTTCGGTGGCGAAGACCGGGTTGCGGAGGTTGAGGGCCGGGCCGCGCGGGCCGGGGCGGGCGGGCGCGGACTGGTGCTGGGCGCCGCCGTGCTGCTGCCGGTCAGGGCCGGGAGCGCCCCTGCCGCCCCGGTCGCGGGCCCAGCGGGCCAGCTGGGCGATGCGCTTGACGACGAACTGGGTGTCCAGGATGCCGAGCATGCCGGCGAGCTGGACCGCGACCTCGTGCTGGGCGCCGCTGTTCTTGATGCGGGCGACGACCGGGGCGGCCTCGTCCAGCGCGGACGCGCGGCCGGCGGGGGTGTCCAGGTCGTAGCGGGAGACGATCTGGCGCAACGCGAACTCGAAGAGCGGGGTGCGCGGTTCGACCAGGTCGGCCACGGCGTCGTCGCCCTTGGCGAGGCGCAGGTCGCAGGGGTCCATGCCGTCGGGCGCGATGGCGATGTAGGTCTCGGCGGCGAACTTCTGGTCGTCCTCGAAGGCGCGCAGGGCGGCCTTCTGACCGGCCGCGTCGCCGTCGAAGGTGAAGATCACGCGGGCCGAGCCGTTGTCCATGAGGAGCCGGCGGAGGATCTTGATGTGGTCGCCGCCGAAGGCCGTGCCGCAGGTCGCGATGGCGGTGGTCACGCCGGCGAGGTGGCAGGCCATGACGTCCGTGTAGCCCTCGACGACGACCGCCCGGGACGCCTTCGCGATGTCCTTCTTCGCCAGGTCGATGCCGTAGAGGACCTGGGACTTCTTGTAGATCGCGGTCTCGGGGGTGTTCAGGTACTTCGGGCCGTTGTCCGCCTCGTAGAGCTTGCGGGCGCCGAAGCCGACGACGTCGCCGCCGATGTCGCGGATGGGCCACATCAGCCGGCCGCGGAACCGGTCGATGGGGCCGCGGCGGCCCTCCTGGGAGATGCCGGAGAGGACCAGCTCCTTGTCGCTGAAGCCCTTGCCCCGCAGGAAGCGGGTGAGGTGGTCCCAGCCCTGGGGGCTGTAGCCGACGCCGAAGTGCTGGGCGGCGGCCTGGTCGAAGCCGCGGTCGGCGAGGAAGGCGCGGCCGGTGTCCGCCTCGGGGCTGGTCGCCAGCTGCTCCGCGTACCACTGCGCGGCGATCTTGTGGGCCTCGACCAGGCGGATGCGCTCGCCGCGCTGGTGGGTGGGGTTGTACCCGCCCTCCTCGTAGCGCAGGGTGATGCCGGCCTGGCCGGCCAGGCGCTCGACCGCCTCGGAGAAGGTGAGGTGGTCGATCTTCATCACGAACGTGATGGTGTCGCCGCCCTCCTGGCAGCCGAAGCAGTGGAAGAACCCCTTGCTCGGACTGACCTGGAAGGACGGGGACTTCTCGTCGTGGAAGGGGCACAGCCCCTTCAGATTGCCGCCGCCCGCGTTGCGCAGCTGGAGGTACTCCGAGACGACGGCGTCGATCGGGACCGCGTCCCGTACCGCCTTCACGTCCTCGTCGTTGATCCGTCCTGCCACGCGTGAAGTCTACGGGTCGGCACCGACATGCTCCGGCACGGTGACCGGCGCCGGCTGCGGCCACGGCCCGCCGCGAAGCGGCTGCCGGACGTGAGGTCGGCGGGGCCCGGCCGGGGGTCCGGGGGTTGCCCCCAGGGAATCGCGGCCGGGGACGGTACGACAGCTAGGCGACGAGGCTTTCCAGCGATACGTGCGGGTTCGCCAGGGCCTCCGTGTCCACCCGGGCCTTCGAGCGGATCAGCTGCTGGATCGGCTCCGTGACGTCCCACACGTTGACGTTCATCCCGGCCAGCACGCGGCCCTCCTTCACCCAGAAGGCGATGAACTCGCGCTTCGCCGCGTCCCCGCGGATCACCACCTCGTCGTACGACCCCGCGGGCGCCCAGCCGGAGTACTCCATCCCCAGGTCGTACTGGTCGGTGAAGAAGTAGGGGACGCGGTCGTGCGCCGTGCCCTTGCCGAGCATCGCGCGGGCCGCCGCCGGGCCGCCGTTCAGCGCGTTGGCCCAGTGCTCCACGCGCAGGCTGGTGTCGAAGAGGGCGTGGTGGAAGGAGGCCACGTCGCCGGCCGCGTAGATGTCGGGGTCGGAGGTGCGCAGGTGCTCGTCGACGACGACGCCGCCGCCGTGCGCCCGGTCGGCGATCTCCAGCCCGGCCGCCTGCGCGAGCGCGGCGCGCGGGGCGGCGCCGATCGCGGCGAGCACGTCGTGCGCCGGGTGCTCCTCGCCGTCGTCGGTACGGGCGGCCAGCACCATGCCGTCCTGGCCGACGATCTCGGTCAGCTCCACGCCGAAGCGGAAGCGCACCCCGTGCGACTCGTGCAGCTCGGCGAAGACGGCGCCCAGCTCGGGGCCGAGGACGCCGTGCAGCGGGGTCGGGCCGGGCTCGACGACGGTGACCTCGGCCCCGTACTCGCGGGCCGCCGCCGCGACCTCCAGGCCGATCCAGCCGGCGCCGGCGATCACGAGGTGGCCGTTGTCCCGGCCGAGGGAGGCGAGGACGCCCTTGAGGCGCTCTGCGTGGGCGAGGCGGCGCAGGTGGTGGACGCCCGCGAGGTCGGTGCCGGGGACGTCGAGGCGGCGGGGCTCGGCGCCGGTCGCGAGGAGCAGCTTGTCGTAGCTGACGTGGGTGCCGTCGTCGCCGTAGTGGACGGTCTTGGCGGCGCGGTCGATCGCGACCACGGTCTGGCCGAGGTGCAGCTCGATGTCGTGGCTCGCGTACCAGGCGGGCTCGTGCACGAAGACGCTGTCGCGCTCCTCCTTGCCGAGGAGGTAGCCCTTGGACAGCGGGGGGCGCTCGTAAGGGTGGTCGCGTTCGTCGCAGATGAGGATCACCCGGCCGGTGAAGCCCTCCGTGCGGAGTGTCTCGGCCGCCTTCGCGCCCGCCAGGCCGCCTCCGACGATGACGAATGTCTGATCCGCGTCGACCACTTGTTTGCCTCCTCGTCAGGGTGCCGCCACATGCGAGCGTCCCGCACGTGGCGTGGTGCGGGAAGAGGAGCGACCCGATCAGGCCACGGAGCGTCCGGTTTCCGGAGCTTCGCGGTCCGTCGGGTCACGCCTGTCACACCAGTCTCATGGATGCCCCGTCAGCCGGGCGTGAAGCGAGCGGGCCGAGGCGTCGGTGAGGGAGGCGATCTGGTCGACGATCACCCGTTTGCGAGCCCGGTCGTCGGGGGCCGCGTCGAACAGGGCGCGGAACTGCGGATCGAGGCCGTCCGGGGCGCGGGCGGTGAGCGCCTCGGCCAGTTCGGCGACGACGATCCGCTGGTCGGCGCGGAGCGCCTCCTGTTCGGTGCGCTGCATGACGTACCGGACGGCGACCGCCTTGAGGACGGCGCACTCCAGCTGGGTCTCCCTCGGGACGACCAGCTCGGCGGTGTACCGGGTGAGCCGGCCGCCGCCGTACGCGGCCCGGGTGGCGGTCTCGGCGGCCAGGCAGAACCGGCCGATGAGCTGGCTGGTGGCGTCCTTCAGGCGGGCCTGGGCACCGGCCGTGCCGTCGTAGCCGTGCGGCCACCAGTCCTGGGCGAGGAGGCGGTCGAGGGCGGCGGCGAGTTCGGCGTGGTCGGTGCCGACGGGGACGTAGCGGCCGACGGCGGCCTCGAAGACGGCCTCGCGCTCGGGGTCGGCGAGCAGGCAGTTCGGGTCGATGTGGCCGGCGTGCAGGCCGTCCTCGACGTCGTGCACGGAGTACGCCACGTCGTCCGCCCAGTCCATGACCTGGGCCTCGAAGCAGGTTCGGGCGCCGGGGGCGTCCTTGCGGAGCCACTCGAAGACGGGCCGGTCGTCGTCGTAGACGCCGAACTTGCGCGAGGCCGGGTCGGTGGGGTGGGCGCCGCGGTGCCAGGGGTACTTGGTGGCGGCGTCGAGGGTGGCACGGGTGAGGTTGAGGCCGACGGAGCCGTCCTCGGTGAACCGCTTGGGCTCGATGCGGGTGAGGAGCCTGAGGGACTGGGCGTTGCCCTCGAAGCCGCCGCAGTCCTCGGCGAAGGTGTTGAGCGCCAGTTCGCCGTTGTGCCCGAAGGGCGGGTGGCCCAGGTCGTGGGAGAGGCAGGCGGCCTCCACGAGGTCGGGGTCGCAGCCGAGGGCGGCGCCGAGTTCGCGGCCGACCTGGGCGCACTCCAGGGAGTGGGTGAGGCGGGTGCGGGGGCTGGCGTCCCACATGGGGCTGCCCTCGCCCGGGGTGACGACCTGGGTCTTGCCGGCGAGGCGGCGCAGCGCGGCGGAGTGGAGGATGCGGGCGCGGTCGCGTTGGAAGGCTGTGCGGCCGGGGCGTTTGTCCGGCTCGGGGGCCCAGCGGGCGACTGACGTCGGGTCGTAGGGGGGTGGGGTGTCTGTGCCTTCCATGTGATGAACATTAAGCGGAAGGGATGACCGATGGAGCGCCTACCCGTGTGCCGGGGTGGGGTGGTGGGGCGAGTGCGGGCCCGTCGTGGCTGGTCGCGCAGTTCCCCGCGCCCCTGGGTCGGTCAGGTGCGCGCCGGCCGGTTCGCGCCCGGCGTCATGGCCGGTGCCGCCACCGCCTCGTCGTAGCGGCGCAGGAGCAGGCGGGCCATCGACGGGTGGGTGCCCAGGGGGGCGGACGCGATGCACGGGGCCGCCGCCGCGGTCTCCGTCGCGAAGCGGCCCGGGGCCGTGAAGCAGGCGGCGACGGCCACCCGGCGGTGGCCGCGGGCGGTCAGGGCGCGGACGGCCTCCGGGACCGTGGGGGACGCCGCCGAGGCGTAGGCGGGGAGGACCGGGACGCCGAGGCGGGCGGCGAGGAGGGACGCGGTGCGGGTCGTGTCCGTGCGGGAGTCGGGGGCGCGGGAGCCCGCGGCGGCGAGGACGACGGCGGCGTCCCTGGGGGCCCGGGTGGGCCAGCCGGCCTCCAGCAGGCGGGCGTGGAGGGCGTCCACGAGCAGGGGGTGCGGGCCGAGCGGGGCGGCCACGCGGGTGCGGGCCGGGGAGACCGCGGCCATCTCGGGGATGTCGCGCTTGACGTGGTGGCCGCGGCTGAGCAGGAGCGGGACGAGGACCGCGGGCCCGTCGCCGAGGGCGGCCAGCGTGTCGGGCAGCAGGGGTTCGTTCAGCTCGATGTGGCCGAGGTGCACCGGCAGGCCGGGGCGCAGGGCGCGGACCCGGTCGAGGAGGGCGCTCACGGTGCTCAGGGCGCGCGGGTCGCGGCTGCCGTGGGCGACGGCCACCAGGGCGGGTGCTCCGCCGGTGGCCCGCGTGCTCGTGCTGCCCGTCACTGTCATCACCGTCATGCACCGATCGTGGCCGGGTGACGTTGCCTTCCCGTTGCGTGGGCGTCACGACAATTTTCCGCCGGTTCACACGCCGCCGCCCACCGCGTGTGAGCGGCCGGCGAACCGGACGGCGCTCCGGTACGTCCCTGACGGCAGGAACCACCGGGGAGGGGACCGTCCGATGCGCCGCCCGACACTTCGCAGACCGCGCCTGCCGCGCACCCGCACGGGGCAGCGGCGGCTGATCCGGGCGGTGGTGGCGGCGTGCGTGCTGGCGCTGCTGCCCGCGACGTGGATGCGCCTGGTCACCGGCGACCGGCTGCGCACCACGGCCGACGTGCCGCGCACCGAGGTCGCCGTCGTCTTCGGCGCCGGGCTGTGGGAGGGCGAGCCGTCGCCGTACCTGGCGCACCGGCTGGACGCGGCGGCCGAGCTGTACCGCGCGGGGCGGATCGAGGTGGTGCTCGTCACCGGGGACAACAGCCGGGAGGAGTACGACGAGCCGGACGCCATGCGCGCCTACCTCGTGCGGCACGGCGTGCCCGACGGGCGCATCGTCAGCGACTACGCGGGCTTCGACACCTGGGACTCCTGCGTCCGCGCGAAGAAGATCTTCGGGGTGGACCGGGCCGTACTGATCAGCCAGGGCTTCCACATCCGGCGGGCGGTCGCGCTCTGCCAGGAGGCGGGGGTGACGTCGTACGGCGTGGGGGTGGACGAGCGCCACGACGTGACCTGGTACTACGGGGGTGCCCGGGAGGTCCTCGCGGCGGGCAAGGCGGCGCTGGACGCGGCGCTCGAGCCGGACCCGCGCTTCCTCGGGCCGAAGGAGCCGGGGGTGGCGCGGGCCCTGGCCGACGCCGGACGAGCCGAGGGCGGATGAGCCGCCGCCGGAGGGGCCGCCCCTCACCGTGGCCCGAGGGCGGCGGGGAGGTCGCCGTCCCGGCGGTGTAACAGAGCGCCGTCCGGCCGCGTAACACGGAAGCCGCAGGCTGGACGGCATGCAGAACACCGCCACGGCCACGCACTGCCCGTACTGCGCCCTGCAGTGCGGGATGAATCTGACGCCCGCCGCCGACGGGACCGTCGAGGTGAGCGAGCGCGCCGACTTCCCGGTGAACCGGGGCGCGCTGTGCGGCAAGGGGCGTACGGCGCCAAAGGTGCTCGCGTCGGGGGCGCGGCTGACCTCGCCGCTGGTGCGTTCCGACGGTGGTGCGCTGGTGCCGGCCGGCTGGGACGAGGCGCTGGACCGGATCGCCGGGAACCTGGCCCGCACCCGGGCGGAGCGCGGCGCGGACGCGGTGGGGGTGTTCGGCGGGGGCGGGCTGACCAACGAGAAGGCGTACACGCTGGGCAAGTTCGCCCGGGTGGTGCTGGGCACCTCGCAGATCGACTACAACGGCCGGTTCTGCATGTCGTCTGCGGCGGCGGCCGGGACGAAGGCGTTCGGGCTCGACCGGGGGCTGCCGTTCCCGCTGGAGGACATCCCGAAGACCGGCTGCGTGATTCTCGTGGGGTCGAACCCGGCGGAGACGATGCCGCCGTCCCTGCGGTACTTCACCGAGCTGCGGGAGAACGGCGGCACCCTGATCGTCGTCGACCCGCGCCGCACGAAGACCGCCGAGCAGGCCGACCTGCACCTGGCGCCGAGGCCCGGCACCGACCTGGCGCTGGCGCTGGGCATGCTGCACCTGGTGGTCGCCGAGGGGCGGGTGGACGAGCGGTACGTCGAGGAGCGCACGGCCGGCTGGGAGGAGGCGCGGGCGGCGGCGATGGCGCACTGGCCGGAGTACGTGGAGCGGATCACGGGGGTGTCCGTTCCGGAGCTGCGGGAGGCGGTGCGGCTGTTCTGCGCGCCGGAGGCGGCCATGGTGCTCACCGCGCGCGGGCCGGAGCAGCAGGCCAAGGGCACGGACACGGTGGGCGCGTGGATCAACCTGTGCCTGGCGACCGGGCGGGCCGGGCGGCCGCTGTCCGGGTACGGCTGTCTGACCGGGCAGGGCAACGGGCAGGGCGGGCGCGAACACGGGCAGAAGGCCGACCAGTTGCCGGGCTACCGCAAGCTGACGGACCCGGCGGCGCGGCGCCACGTGGCCGAGGTGTGGGGCGTGGACCCGGACTCGCTGCCCGGCCCTGGGCGCAGTGCGTACGAGTTGCTGGACGCGCTGGGGACGGACATCGGGTCGCTGCTGGTGATGGGGTCCAACCCGGTGGTGTCGGCGCCCCGGGCCGCGCACGTCGAGGGGCGGCTGCGGTCGCTGGACTTCCTGGCGGTGTGCGACGTGGTGCTCTCCGAGACGGCGGCGCTGGCGGACGTGGTGCTGCCGGTGACGCAGTGGGCCGAGGAGACGGGGACGACGACGAGTCTGGAGGGGCGGGTGCTGCTGCGGCGGCGTGCGATCACGCCGCCGGACGGGGTCCGCAGCGACCTGGAGGTGCTGCACGGCCTGGCCGGGCGGCTGGGTGTGGAGAAGGGGTTCCCGACCGGACCCGAGGAGGTCTTCGAGGAGCTGCGCCGGGCCAGCGCAGGCGGCCCGGCGGACTATTCGGGGATCGACTACCGGCGGCTCGCGGAGGAGAACGGCGTGTTCTGGCCGTGCCCGGCGCCGGCGGAGGACACTCCCCCGCACCCGGGGACCCCGCGTCTCTTCCTGGACCGCTTCGCCACCGACGACGGCCGGGCCAGGTTCGTGCCCGTCGCGCACCGGCCGAGCGCCGAGGAGCCGGACGACGCGTATCCGGTGCTGCTGACCACGGGGCGGGTCGTGGCGCAGTACCAGTCCGGGGCGCAGACCCGGCGGGTGGCCGAGCTGAACGCCGCCGCGCCCGGCCCGTTCGTGGAGCTGCACCCGCGGCTGGCGGCGCGGCTCGGGGCGGCGGAGGGGGACCCGCTGGCGGTGGTGTCCCGGCGGGGGCGGGCGGTGGCGCCGGCCCGGATCACCACCGGCATCCGGCCGGACACCGTGTTCATGCCCTTCCACTGGCCGGGCGAGGGCCGCGCCAACACCCTGACCAACCCGGCCCTCGACCCGACCTCGCGGATGCCGGAGTTCAAGGTGTGCGCGGTGCGGGTGGAGGTGGCGCGGTAGGCGACGGCCGGGCCCGCTGCCGTCATCGCACGGACCAGTTCCCGTCCGCGATCGGCCTGGCGGTGGCCCGCAGCCGGGCCGCGACCGCGGGGGCGGCGACGTACACCCAGGCCCGCAGGGTCGTCCCGTCGACGTCCCGTACGACGGTCCTGGCCACCCGGTCGTACAGGTTGCGCGGGTCGCCCGGCACGTACTCCTCCAGCCGGTCCAGTTCGGCGAGCAGCGCCTCGTACTCCCCGGGCAGCGCGGTGACGACCTCCCCGCGCACGCTCCCCCCGGGCGCCTCCACGGCGTAGGGGTAGCCGGGGCCCGGGTAGAGCAACGCTCCGTGCAGGCGGGCGGGTTCCTCGGCGCGGGTGCGTCCGCGCAGGAAGGCATCGTGATTCACGCCGCCGGGGCGCAGGGTCCCGTAGACGAAGAACGGCAGTCGCGTGGTGTCCACGACAGGTCATTCTCTCGCCTCATGCCCCTCATGATCTTCACCGGTGGGCTATGGACATGACATGCCGGGGGTCCCTTAAATCTGAGTCAACACCCCCGCACTCCCCACTCCCCCGCTCTCCCCACGCCTCCGCACCCCCACGCGCCCCGTAGCGCTCCTCCCCAAGGAGTCCGATGAGCCGAATACGGCACGTCCGAGGTTCCCGTCTCGCCACGGCCGGCATCGCCGCCGCCACCGCCGCGCTGCTCGGCACCGTCCTCTCCCCCACCTCCCGAGCCGACGACGGACCCACCTCCGCCGACGCCCTCGGACACGCGGCCGCCGTCCTCGCCGACCGGGCCGACGCCCTCGGCCTGACCGCGGCGCAGGACACCGAGGTCCGCGACGTCATCGTCGACGAGGACGGCACCCAGCACGTCCGCTACGACCGCACCTACCGCGAACTCCCCGTCCTGGGCGGCGACTTCGTCCTCCACCTCGCCCCCGACGGCGACTTCCGGGGCGCCGACCGCGCGACGGAGGCCCGGGTCTCCCTGCCGACCGTCACCCCGAAACTGTCGGCTCCCAAGGCCGCCGACCTGGCCGCGAACGCGCTGCGCGCCGCCAACCCGGGTGAGCTGCTGAAGAAGCTCACCGCCAAGCCGCAGTTGGTGGTCGACGCCCTGCACGGGACCCCGAAGCTGGCCTGGCGGACGAACGCGGCGGCGATGGACCCCGCCGGCAACCCGGTCGCGCGCACCGTGCTGACCGACGCCGGGACCGGCGCCCGCATCGACGCCTGGGACACCATCGAGACGGCCGCGGGCGACGGCGAGTCGCTGTACGGCGGCAGGGTTCCGCTGGAGACGACGTCCTCGGGGTCGTCGTACCAGCTCAAGGACCCGACGCGCGGCTCCACCTACACCGGTGACGCGGAGAACCAGACCGACCTGTGCCTCCTCGGCATCTGCCTGGTCCGGGCCCCCTCGACGCCGTTCACCGACGCCGACAACCACTGGGGCACGGGCAGCGGCGGCGACCGCGCCTCGGCCGCCGTGGACGCGCAGTACGGCACCGACGTCACGTGGGACTACTACAAGGACGTGCACGGGCGCAGCGGCATCGCGGGCGACGGCAAGGGGTCGTACAACCGGGTGCACTACGGCAACAAGTACAACAACGCCTTCTGGGACGACAGTTGCTTCTGCATGACGTACGGCGACGGTGACGGGAGCACCTTCGGGCCGCTGGTCTCACTGGACGTCGCCGGGCACGAGATGACGCACGGGGTGACCTCCTCGACGGCGGCGCTGACGTACTCGGGCGAGTCCGGCGGCCTCAACGAGGCGACCTCCGACATCTTCGGCACCCTGGTGGAGTGGCACGCGGGCAACTCGACCGACGCCGGGGACTACCTGATCGGCGAGAAGGTCGTCCGGGACGGGTTCGGCCGGGACGCCCTGCGCTACATGGACAAGCCCAGCAGGGACGGCAGTTCGGCCGACTGCTGGAGCACCGCGGTGGGCGACCTGGACGTCCACTACTCCTCCGGGATCGCCAACCACTTCGCCTACCTGCTGGCCGAGGGCAGCGGCGCGCGGACCGTGGGCGGGGTGCGCTACTCCTCCCCCACCTGCGACGGTTCCTCGGTCTCCGGGATCGGCCGGGACAAGCTCGGGGACGTCTGGTATCGGGCGCTGACGGTGTACATGACCTCGTCCACGGACTACGCGGGCGCCCGCACCGCCACCCTGAGCGCGGCCGGTGACCTGTACGGCACCGACAGCGCCGAGTACGCCGCGGTCGGCGCGGCGTGGAGCGCGGTGAGCGTGGGCTGAGCCCGCCGCGCACACGACGGGGCCGCCCCGGATTCCGCAACGGAACCCGGGGCGGCCCCGCGCGTTCTCAGATGTCGTCGTAGGGCCGCTTCTCCTTCGCCTCGCGCAGGGCGCGCCCCCACCACACCAGCTGGTCGAGCATCGTCTTCGCCGCGGCGTCCGGCCCCGACGGGTCCCTGAGCGCGCCCTCGTCGTCGAAGGACGCGCCCGCGTTGTGGAAGGAGACGGTGTCGCGGACGGTGACGGCGTGCAGTTCGGCGAAGACCTGGCGCAGGTGCTCCGCGGCGCGCAGGCCGCCGGCCAGGCCGCCGTACGAGACCAGGCCGACGGGCTTGGCCCGCCACTCGGTGAAGTGCCAGTCGATGACGTTCTTCAGGCCCGCCGGGAACGAGTGGTTGTACTCGGGCGTGAGCACGACGAACGCGTCGGCACCGGCGAGCCTGGGCGTGACCCCGGCCAGCGCGGCGGTCGCCTCCGGGGTCGGGGCGAACGACGTGGGGAGGTCGGCCTCGGCCACGTCGACCACCTCCGGGACGAGGTCGTCGTGGGCCCGGAGGTGGTCGAGGAGCCAGTCGGCGACGACCGGGCCGAAGCGGCCGTGGCGGTTGCTGCCGACAAGGAGGGTCACCCGCAGGGGGGCGGTCGTGGTGTCCATGCGGAACAGCCTGATACCTCGACCAAACTTGAGGTCAAGCAGTGGTGGCGGCGGGCCCGTTCGGCGGCGCCGGTCACCCGTTCACACCCGCGTCCCGCACCCTTCGGGATCTTTTCCGCCGCCCGCCCGGCACGCCCCCGTGACCTGCTGAAACGCAGTCACATCGACTCCCGTCCGGCGCACCGGCGACACCCGTTCATCCCAATCCGCGCCGCGCGCTCGGGGAGCGGGCCGGGTCCGCTGCCACTTTCCTCGGTAGGGCAGGGGCCACCGAAGAGCTCAAAGGAGCACCGATGCGACGTACCGCCCGCCTGCTGACCGGTACCGCGCTCGCCGTCGCGGCCGTCGGCCTCGCCTCCCCGGCGACCGTGTACGCCGGGGACGCCGCATCGACCGGCGGCCTGGAGGTGTACCCGTCCTCGGTCGTGCCGGGCGAGCGGGCCATGGTGACCACGGCGTGGTGCGGGGAGGGCGGTTCGGCGGCCGGTGACGCCAGCGCGGTCGGCGCCGGCACGTTCCCGCTGGCGCCGGGGACGGGCGACGGGGATACGGCCGGCCACTTCGAGGTGCCGCCGAGCGCGCAGCCGGGCACGTACGAGATCGTCGCGACCTGCGGGGACGACGAGCAGCGGGTGACGGGCGACCTGGTGGTGACGCTGACCGCGGCCGAGGCGCCGGTGTATCCGAGAGGAAGCGTGAAGACGGGGGTCGGCGGCGCTCTTGGCCCCGACCCCGTGCAGACCGCGGCCGGTGTGGCGGCTCTCGCCGTCGCCGCCGCGGGCGGTACCTGGCTCCTGCATCGCCGGGCGAGAGGCGACGGGATCTGACGGGCACCCTCCGCTGCCCGTCCGCCGGTACCGCACTTCCCCTCCCCCTCCGGGTCCGACGCCCCTCGCGGCCCGGAGGGGGCAGGGGAGACCACGAGCGCCCGTCTGGAGAGGGGATACGTCAATGCCCAGGGTCGGCAACACGGCGATAGCGGCGGTCACCGCGGTCGCCCTCTGCTCCGGGGCGTGGCTGCTGGTCGGCGGGACGGAGTCCGATGCCCCGCCGCAGCCGTCGGCCGCGCAAGCCGCCTCCGGCACCGGGCGGGCCGACCTGGCGCCCGCCGCGCCGGCCCTTCCCCCCTCCCCACCCGACCGGATCCGCGTCCCGGCGATCAAGGTGGACGCGCCCCTGACCGGCCTCGGTCTGACGTCCTCCGGCAGCCTGGACGTGCCGCCCGCCGAGAAGAAGAACCTCGCCGGCTGGTACGAGGCGGGCACCACCCCCGGCGACACCGGCACCGCGATCGTCGCCGGACACGTCGACAACGCCGAGGGCCCCGCCGTCTTCTACCGGCTCGGCGCGCTGGAGAAGGGCGCCGAGATCGAGGTCGACCGGCGGGACGGAGGCGTCGCGGTCTTCACGGTGGACGCGGTGGAGGTCTACGCCGCCGACGACTTCCCCGACGCCAAGGTGTACGGCGCGGCGCCCCGGCCCGAGCTGCGGGTCATCACCTGCGGCGGCGACTACTCACGCAGTACCGGCTACCAGGGGAACGTGGTCGTCTTCGCGCACCTGACCGGCAGCCGGTGAGCCGTCGCCCAGGACGTGCGCCTTGCCCCACAGGCTGAGCGGCGCCAGCGCCTCGTTGAGGGCGACGCCCCGCGCGGTGAGCGAGTACTCGACGCGCGGCGGCACCTCGCGGTACTCCTCGCGGTGCACGATGCCGTCGGCCTCCAGCTCCCGCAGCTGTGCGGCGAGGACCTTCTCCGTGACACCCGGCAGTTCCCGGCGCAGGGCCCCGAAGCGGCGGACGCGCTCGCCGAGCGCCCAGAGGATCAGCACCTTCCACTTCCCGCCGATCACGTCCATCGCCGCGTCGACCCCGCACACGTACGCCCCCGGCCGCCGTGCCGTACCCATCCCCGTCACCCCGTTCGTCCACCGCCCGCGTACTTCCCCCGGGGTAACCACCCACTCTCAAGTACGTACTTGAGCGGCCCCGTCCCCCGGAAGAGGCTTGTCCCCATGACCGACAACCCGACCACTCCCCCTATTCCCCTCACCGTCCTCGGGACCGGCGCGATGGGCACCGCCCTCGTCCGCGCCTGGCTGGCCGCCGGGCACCCCGTGACCGTCTGGAACCGCACTCCCGCCCGCGCCGAGGCCCTGGCCGCCGAGGGCGCCACGGTCGCCCGCACCGCCGCCGAGGCGGTATCGGCGAACCGCCTGGTGATCGTCTGCCTCCTGGACGACGCCTCGGTCGGCGCGGCCCTGGCCGACGTCGACCTGACCGGCCGCGACCTGGTCGACCTGACCACCGGCACCCCCGCCGACGGCCGCACCCGCGCCGCGTGGGCGTCGGCACGCGGGGCCCGCTTCCTGGACGGCGGCGTCATGGCCGTACCGCCGATGATCGGGGCCGCCGACTCCGGCGCCTACGTCTTCTACAGCGGCTCCTCCGCCCTCTTCGCCGAGCACCGCGACACCCTCGCCGTCCCCGCCGGCACCCGCTACGTCGGCGAGGACCCGGGCTTCGCGGCCCTGCACGACGTGGCGCTGCTGAGCGCGATGACCGGGATGTTCGCGGGCGTCTCCCACGCCTTCGCGCTGATCCGGCGGGAGAACATCGCGCCGAGCGACTTCGCACCGCTGCTGGCGTCCTGGCTCACCGCGATGGCCCCGGCCGTCCACCAGGCCGCCGACCAACTGGAGAGCGGCGACTACGGCAAGGGCGTCGTCTCCAACCTCGCGATGCAGGTGGCCGGCAACGCGACCCTGCTGCGCACGGCGGAGGAGCAGGGGGTGAGCGCGGAGCTGCTGACGCCGTACATGGGGTTGATGGAGCGGTGGCTGGCGGAGGGGCACGGGGAGGAGGACGGGACGGGGGTGGTGGAGCTGCTGGAGGTGGGGAGGGGGCTGGGCGAGTGCCTGGGCAGTGTTCGACGCTGAAGAGTGGCGAAGCCGTCGTCGGTTCTGCGGGCAGCCGGGTTGATCGTTGATCGGCTGGTCCAGGGCGCTGTTGCAAGGTTAGTGTCTGAGTGTTGCAGCAGAACCGAGGTCGCCGTGTCGCAGAGCATCGAGGAGCACACCGGCAATCGGATAGCCCGGATACGAAGCAGCGCGGTATGACGCAGCAGGGGCTGGCGATGCGGGCGCACCTGTCGAAGGCCGAGTGCGGCCAGAAGCCCGCCTCCCCGGCTCTTGTCGCCGCCTGTGCCCGTGCACTGGGTGTTTCCCATCCGACCAGCTGGGACAGCCATACGCCGACGAACTACGGCTCGACCGCATGGGCGCCCTGATCCGGCCATCCGTGAGGGCCCGGAGAACTGGGACATCGCTCTGGACTGGCAGTCGGCTCCGCGCCCGGCCGCGTTGATCTGGGCGGATGTCCATCGAGCTCTGGAACGGCGCCGTCAGGCGCGGTACACGGACCTGGTACGCGACCTGCCCGCGCTGATCGACGAGTCGGCGCAGGCCGTACACACCAGTACTGGGGAGGAGCAACGGCTGGCCTACGAGTGCCTGGCGGAGACGCTCCGGCGTGTGTTCACCGTTGCGTTGAAGCTCGGCTTCCTCGACCTGGCGACCGTCGCGCTGGACCGGCTGGCGTGGACCGCACCCCGCGCCGATGAGCCGGGGCTGGCCGCGATGCACGCCTTTCTGCGTGCGCAGACCACGTTGTCGTCGGGTCGGTACGACGTGGGCCTGTGGGTGGTTGACCGAGCGCTGCGGGACCTTGATGGCCAGGAGCCACGCAGTCCGGAGGGTATTAAGGCAATGCGGGGCATGCTGCACTTGCGTGCTGCGACCATCGCGGGCCGCATGAAGGACCGGGACCACGCCGACGCTCTACTGGCCGAGGCCCGTGCCCGCCACCAGGCAACTGGCGGGGTGCCGGACTTCGGCGTCACCTGGGGGCCGGTAAACGTCGGGGTGCATGCCGTAGCCATCGCCTCGGAGGCTGACAACTTCGGGCGGGTGATCGAACTCGCGGATAAATGTGCGCATCCCGCGCGGCTGGACCCGTTCCCGGGCCGGGCACCACTGGATGGACCTCGGCCGGCCAACGCGTGGGCGGGCCATCCGGACGAGGCGCTGGACTGCCTGAACCAGGCTCGGCGCGTCGCTCCGCAGCAGACCCGCCACCACCCGACCGTGCTGGCGCTGAAGCGGCGGGAGCGGGCTCGTAGCAGTTCTTTGGCACAGTACGCGGAGTGGGTCGGGATATAGCGGACTTCTCGCAGCAGGAGTTGCACCTACGGTGCGACTGCGCCGCTTCGCCGATCGGCAGGCTGACGCCTCGTCAGGACCTCCGCGACCGCTCGAACGGCCCGGGGACATGACCTACGCCGACGAGGAATGTCGACATGCCGCACCATATCGCTCACATCTTCGAACTACCCCTATGGCTGCTGCGGCCTGCACCAGGCCGCCACCGCGTACCGACTCGCCGTTCCACCGGTCTCGATGCGGAGGCGTCGACTCAATGCCCAGCTAGTGAACAACCATCGTCCGCTGAAGATGCCGTCAACTCTTGCCGTCAGAAACGACGCGGCCTCACCAGATTAAAGTCTGCCGAGGCCGCGTTTTGCTGGTTCGGGTATCTACGTTATTTCGGGCCCCCCAGGTTCGGTGACTAGCTATGGCCGAATGAAGCTAGGGTCAATACCCATCCCTGCAATATCTCGCTGAACACGCGCAACAAATTCTTCGACGCTCACCGAAAGGGTAGGCCAATCAATCGGCTCGCTTTTGACTGTCGGCGTAAACATCGATCCCACTTCCCACCCGTCCGGACTTCGACTGATGACTACGGCGCCAGGCTCTTCGAAGGAAATCGAAGAAAAGGAAAAATCCGAAGCATCAGATTCACCCACAGAAATCCAAAGAGTCAGCTCACGAGCCAACTCTGCCACGGGGAAATCTAGCTCCGAATAAATCACCTCGCCCTCATCGACTACCTCAAAATGAGCCTCGATATTGACTAGATAGTCCGCCACGGTCGACCCACGCAGGTCCCGCGCATTGACTCCTTGGTAGAGCATCCTCATCAGATCACCCTACATTGAATGGGAAGGCATTAATTACCCGACCATCATTAGAGACAACCATCCGGATCCCGGTTTGCCCCTTGGTCCCGATGGTCCGGCGCATGTCCACCTCTACCTTGAAAGTGTCGTCAAGACCATTAGGCTTGAAGACGGCGCGTTCAGACTTGAGCCCCTCGGCAACCCATCCTTGCACAAGCGCCTTGTTGTCCGTATCAAACTTTGCATAGCGCCCCTGAAAGGACGAAAGATGCTTGTCCTTGATGAAAATGTTGGCAGGATTTTCAGCCGCCTTGAAGGCGGCCTCCGAGGCCGAACCCAAGGAACAGTTGCTGTTGTGAACGAGAACCGGCGTCTCGCCCGCCAGCACATAGTACGTGTGGATCCCGCTAATAGTGAGGTCGAACGTCTGCTGACGCTGCTGGAACGGCCGAGCGGCGGCCACGGGTACAGCGGAGCCGTCTGCCGTTCTGATGGTCATGCCGGGCCTCAGATCTCCGGCATCCACCCAGCCGCCTTCGGAGCTGGACCAGAAGGGATGGGTGGAGGTGGTAACCAGTGAGCGGATGCCATCCTGTGTATCCAGAGCGAGATCGACGAAGTGCTTGTCGTCCTCAGTCATGATCGTGGCTACGACGTCCTGGATCGTCGTTTCACCCATCGCCGGGTCGGTGACGATGACCTTCTCTCCGACTTCGACGTCCTCGATGGGCTTGGTAGTGCCGTCCGCCATGAGGACTTCCGTGCCCACCGTGAAGCTGTGTGCGGCGTTGACCAAGCAGTCAATGGCAACACTGTCGCTTCGCTTCAGTGTTTGCTTGAAAAGCTTAGCCGCGACAGAAACTATCTTGCCGAAGCCAGCACTGGCGCCAGCAACCGCTGCGTCGACTGCGGCGCCCTTGCAGCCGTTGCCCTTGGCGCACTCGACGTAGTTGCGAATGCCGAGGACCTCGAGGACGTCAACTTCGGGGCTACCGCCGAACCAGGCAAGCTTATTCAGTGCTGTACAGAAATCGCTGGACGAAGTGGATAGCATGCTGCAGTCTGGGCGCGCCCAGTTTTGCAGGTTGTGCTGGTAGTCAAGATTCTCACTGTAGTAAGGAAAGGTTGCCGCGAGTTCTTCTTGCGTCGGAATGTAGACGCCTTCGATGGTGATCGATTCGCCGTAGGGCCTGATCGTCACCGGATTTCCTGACCCTTGTGAACTGCCGCTTCCGCCACCGGTGTCGTAGATGTTCCCGCCACCGGTGCGCTTACCATCCTTGGAAAGGCTTCCGTCGGCGTGGGTCTGTACGCCAGTTCCGCAGCCGAGGTCGAATCCCTCGCCGCATGCCAGGCCCAGCCCGGTGGGGTCAAGGAAGGCGAGCGGGTTTTGTGCTGCGTAGGTGTAGCCATTCAGGGTCTGGGGCCTGTCGATCTCGAGAAGAGGGTCGACGCTGATGAACCGCCCGGTGGCCGGGTCATATTCGCGTGCCCCGAGGTGGGTGAGTCCCGTCGTTCTCGTGTCGTCAGTACCGCCGACGAAGCCCTTGGTCCCGGGCCAGCCCGACGGTTCGTTGCCGCGGGTGCCCCCGAAGGGAAGCGAGCGGCGTTGAGTGAGCTTCTGGGTGGCCGTGTCGATGGCCAGCTGAGCGGTGCCATGGTGGTCGGCCAGGGTGATGGAGATGGCGCCGTCGTTGTTCTGGACGGCTTGGTGACCGCCGCCGAGGTCGTAGTAGCGGGTGGCCTTGGGCGTGGACGAGCCCTTGGCCAGCGTGATCTCGGTAGCGCCGAGGTAAAGCGTGGTCTCGGTGGGAGTACGGGCGATTAGGCGGCTGCCGGCGGTGTCGTAGAGGTAGTCGGTGACCTTGTCGGTGCCTCCTTCGACCGGCTCGGTGACCTTCGCCAGGTGGCCCTCCGCATCCCAGGTGAGTTTCTGGGTGTCTCCGGCGAGGGTGCGAGTGGCCGTGTTTCCTGTCTCGTCGTAGGTGAACGTGTCCCTCGACGTTCCCGTCGGGCCCGTAGTGGTGACCGATGTCAGGGTGTGTGGCTGGCTGTTGGAGGCCCCTGGGTAGGTGTAAGTACGTGTCGTGTCCTTGCCCGGGTTGCCAGCGGCGTCGTGCAGGGTCTCGGTCTGACGGTTGCCGGCCTTGTCGTAGGTGTAGGAGTGCCAATACGGGGCCGGACCGCCAAGTACACCTCCGCTGGGTTCGGTGGCGCAGCTGGTGGTGTTCTGGGTCCATGCGTGGGTGAGACGGCGCAGACCGTCGTAGGTGAAGCATTGGTTGTCAGTGCCGGCGCGCGACGTGTCCGACACCGAGAGTACGTTCCCGATTTCGTCGTACCGGTATGAGTTGTACTGGTCGACGCCGTCGACGTCCTGGCGGTCAACGCGCGAGGTTGCCAGACGCTGGGTGCCCCACTCGTAAGTGTTGGTTGCCTTTACCCTTTTGCTGCTGCCGTTGCTGAGTTCGTAGGTGAACGGCTTACCAGTGAGGCTGTAGCTGGTGGTGGCGTTGAGTCCCTGGCTGCTGCTGAGGGCGATCGGTCGCAGGGTGCCGTCCTCGTAGGTGGGAGTGACGGTGGTCGCCGGCAGGGCGCCTGCCTGCGGGTAACCGATGCCCTGCACGGTCCCGGAGACGTTGTAAGAGGTGACGTTGAGGTAGGTGCCTGCCAGAGCCCCTTCAGCGGATGGGATGGTGACGGAGGTGCGCTGGGGGCGGTAGAGGCGGTCGTAGGCCACGACCTTCGTGGTGTAAGCGTTGCCTGCGTCGTAGCGGGTGGACTCGGCGAGGTGCCCCTTGGCGCCCGTGACGGTGTCGTACACCCACTGGGCGCGCAGTGTGCCGGTGGAAGAGCCGTCGCGGAGCTGCGTCTGGCGACCGAGGTTGTCGTAGCCGTACCACAGTGCAGGTGTGGCCGCGCGGGCGTCGTCGGTCTTGGTCAGCTGGCCCCGGGCGTCGTACTCGCTGACCGTAGTGCCCTTGTCTGGGTCGACAGACTTGATCTGCTGGCCGAGAAGGTCGTACGTGTAAGTCCAACTGCTGCCCGCCGGGTCGGTGACTTTCGCCAGTTCACCGCGAGGCGTATAGCTGTACTTGGTGGTGTCGTAGGCAGCGGTGGCGCTGCGCGTGTGGTGCTGCCGCAGTTCGGTCGTTTGTCCTCGTGCGTCGGTTACGGCCGTGGTTGCTGTGCCCCCGATGGGTGGAATGGTGGTGACACGGTCGCCGCCGTAGATCGTCTTAGTTGTGCCAAGGACAGTGCCGCCGTCGCCGTTGCCCGCGATTTGCTTGGTTTCGACAGGTCGCCCGAGGCCGTCAAAGGTGGCCCGGCTCTGTGTCTCAACACTTAGAGCGTCCGCCGGCTTGAACAGTCCGGTGGATGGGGCATCTTCGATGTAGTAGGCAGCGAACTGCGTCGATGTCAGACCACGCTCGTCATAGAAGGTGTCGGAGAGCAGACTGCCGCCATTTGGCCCGGGATCCTGTGTCTGGCGTGGACGCAGGAATCCGTCGTAGAGGGCATAGGACGTACTTTGTGCCCCGTTGTTTCCAATCGTTTTGGTGCCGATGGCGACAGGCTTGTCTTCAGTGGTGGTGTAGGTGAACTCGTAGGTAGGGGGCTGGCCGGTGTTGCGGTCGGCAAGCCAGACTTTGGTCGAGCGTCCCAGTGCGTCGTAGGCGAAGTTGGTGACCTTGCCGTTTGTATCGGTCTGGGTCAGCGGCAGACCACGCAAGATCTCATGGGTGGTCGTTGACGTCTGGGCGGTGCTCGGCTCTGCGGCGTTGGCCGGCGGAGTCGTCGTCTTTGTCGTGGTGGGGAAACCTGCGGCGGGAGTGCGAACGGTCGTTGTAGTACGGCCATCAGTGCGAACGCTGCGGGTAAGGGCCCCGGCCGCAGTGACCTTCACATCAGCAGTCAGGTCAGTGCTGGTCAGAGTACGGCCGTAGGCATCGTAACTCGCACCCGATTCGACATAGATGGCTGTGGTGCCGTCGTACTTCTTGAGGAGCGCTGTCGACGTGGCGTCGCCCTTGGTGGGGGCCGCGTCATAAGCCCCACCGTCATAGGCCGATCGGACGTCGGAGATGACGTCGGCGGGTCGGCTGGGTGTGCTGGCGCACGCTTCGGCGACGGACTCGACACGAGAGGGGAGGGTGAGGATGTTCGCTGCAGTGTTGGAGGCGTAGGTGGTACGCGTGCATGTGTTGTCGGAGACGCTGTCGTTGTCGCCGTGGTCGTCGACCGCGACCACCCGTCCTGCAATCATGTCGTAGGTGGTGGCGGAAGACGTGGAGCGCCACTGGGAGCCCGCGCCGTCGTCGAGGGACGTCCAGGTACGGCTGTGGGCGGTCCCGGTGAAGTTGGCTGACACCGTGCCCCAGGAACGCTCCCTCTTCGCGGTCTCATGGTGCCAGGGACGGTTGACGGTCTTCGCCAGAACCTTGCCGCCGGGGCCGGAGTAACTGACGGACTTGTAGGCGAAGCCGGCCGCCGACTCGTGATCGGTGATGGGGTCGCCTTCGCCATCCCCGAGTGCGATGGTTGCGCTCTTCGTACCCCCGGTGGAGTCCCTGCGGTCGCCGTCCATCCCGCGCAGGAAATAGGTGTCCTGCTGGGACTTCATGGCCGACGCCCCTCCCTGGCCGCCGGTCTGGACGCGGACCTGCCCGTAGCCGCGCCACTGAGACCAGGTCTTGAACTTCTCCTTGGTCAACCCGTCGTCATCGTCGTAGTGCCAAGCTGCACCGCCCAGGTAGGAGTACGCGGTGACCTGGTCGGGGGATCCTCCGGTGCGGTCGGTGGCAGTGACGGAGGTGACGACGTACTTGTTGAACCAGTGCTGGTCGGGATCGTCGGTGGCACTGCCCCCGCTGTACTGGGGGAAGCAGCGGCTGGTGTTGGTATTCGGCGTGGGCAGCGCGTTCCAGGAGCAAGCGGGAGCCGAGTAGTTGACGTCGATCTGACCGCCGGACTCGTCGGCGATGGTGGACAGCCGATTCTTGATGAAGGGGGCGAGTCCGTCGCCGGTCTTGTCGAGGCGGTTGGCGAGCTGCGTGTAGGCGAAGGTGGTCTTCGGCAGAGTGAGGGCCGAGCTCGCGGAGTGACCGGTGTGCTGGACGGCGTCGAGCAGCAACTGGTAATCGGTGTCGGCCTTGCCCCAGCGGTGCGTCAGCTTCCAGGAGTCGACGTCCTTGTAGGTGCTGCCACTGTAGACCTGGGTGGTGACCTGTGTCAGAAGCTTGCGGGTGAAGAAGGCGGGAGAGAGGCGGCCCTGGTCGCATTCTTCATTGGGGTCACAGTTCAGATCCCAGGGAGTGTCGTACCAATATGCTGTATCGGTGCTGATGTCGGAGCAATTGGTGTGGGAATCCTTCAAGCAGCGTTCATCGCTGGTGAAGGTGGCCTTGGCCAGCGCCTTGGTGCTGTAGACGTTGGCGTTCTTCAAGCCGTACTCGATGCGGTCCAGGGTGCCGCCGCGAGTGTAGGGGGTGTTGTCCTCGGCTTTGAGATTGCGGCCGTAGGCGTTGGCTTCCTTGTCGTAGTAGTAGGCAATGGCATTGCCGTGTACGTCGACGGCGTAGTCGAGATTCCACCTCCAGCCTTGCTGGCACCAGGAGTCCGCGAACTTCGCAGCGTGGCAGTGCTCTCCCGTGTCGTCGCCGAAGACTGGGGCGGTCCAGGCAGAGTCGGTCGTTTCCTTGCCGTCTGTGTAGCCGGGCAGTCGGTTGTATCCGAAGTAGTACCGCGTGCCGTCAGGAGTGGTGATTCGCCAGTACTCGTCATTGCGGGCCCCATTGCCCCGTACGTTGGTGCTTGATCCGTAGATTCGGGCGATCTTCGTGCCGTCGTCGTTCTTCAGTTTCCAGGCATTGGTGCCGTTGGGTACGAGCTCTCCTGCCTTGCCGTTGAAGGAGAGGAAAGCGTTGTCGTAAGCCCAGCACAAGTCACCCGGCTTGATGCCGTCGGCGTTCTCCACGCCGTCCTCGGCACACGGCTTGTAGCGTCGCTCGATGTACCCGGGCCACATCTCGAACCCGTCGCCGGCCCAGGACGCCTGATTGTTGGTGTTACCGGTGCGGCCGTCAACCGATCCGGACGAATAGGCCAGACCAACGTTGGGTGTCAGGCCGCCTGGGACATCGGGGACGGGCATGTTGTACGACCATGCGAAGTCGCCAGTGTTGAGGTTGGTGTTCCACGACGCCGACGGCGACAGCGGCGTCGCCTTGTAGTCTCCGCTGCTGCTATCACTCTCGGCCACCGCGGCAAGCACCGTCGGCGACGAGGTGCTGAGGGCTACGCTCTGTGCGGTGAGAGATTGCTTCTCTAGGTCGTTGGCTGTCTCAAGAGGCTCACCCACACGGCATGCTGGCTCCTGCGGCGTGGTCAGGGCGCAGGGCGGTAGTTCGACAATTGTGAGCCGCTCAGCGTACTGGCCCCCATAGGCCTGGGCGAACGACGAGTAGTCGAGCTTCGCCCGGATGCGGCCGGGCGGGATGTTCGCCTGTGCGTTCGTGGAGCGGAGCGTGAAGATCAGGCCGTCGACCCCGACCTTGGCCGCAGCCTTGCGGCTAAGGATGCGTGTCTCGACAGCGCCTTGTGCCGGTTGGGTGGCGGCCTTGCCGCCGGTGTCCAGGGTGAGAGGCGTGCCTGTGGCTCGGGCGGAAGAGCCGGCGCTGCCCTTGGCCTTGGGGTTGGACAGTTCCACGACCGTAGTTGAAGCTCCAGGCCACGTCACCATCGCTGCGACTGCGGGAGTGCGGGGGCCCTTGGTCAGAGTTCGCGCTTTGATCTTGCTGGTGGAGCCGGCAACGGCCCTTTCCAAACCAGCCGATGCGAGTGGTCCTTCGCTCTGACCAGCTGCGACCGCAGGTTGCGTCACCGCTTGCAGAAGGGTGCCGACCATTACCGCGGCAGAGGCCAGGGCTATGCGCCGCCGCATCCTCCGCAGCCGTTGGGTGGGTCTGCCGTTCATCCTCTTCGCATCCTTCTCTACGGGTCGGGCCGAACGGCCGTCGTCACAGGCGGGGGAACCCCGGGAGCAGTGCGTGGGCGGCGGGTGGGGCCCGGGGCCACCGGATCCGCCGCGACGAGTCACACGTTGTTGGGTACTTCCGTGGGCATTCCGGGGTTGCCAACGGCCAGCAGCCTGATCTGGGCTTCGGTCAACGTGCCTTGGAAGGTCCAAAGGTCCGACACGGTGCCGGGCCAGTACTCGTCACCGGCACTTGTCCCGATCTGGCTGCGGCCGAGTTGCATGGGCTGCGTAGCTTTGAAGGAGAGCACGTCCTCCGTGAAGGACAACCGTCCGGTGCAGGAGGGGTCGTCCGCATCACCGTCGCCGTCCGCGTCTGCGCAGGCGACCTCCTCCAGTTCTCCGTTGACGTACAACGAGAGTTGCTTTGCGAAGCCGTCGTAGACCAGAGCGAGGTGCGTCCAGTCGGTCGGCGCGAAGAACTGTCCGTTGTCCACGTCGGTGACAGCGGCGTTGGACGTGTCGGAGGCCGCCATGGCAATGCGCCATCGTCCCGGATCTGACTCGGGCGTCGCACTGGGCTGGTAGCGGACGGCGAGGGCGTCCTGTGCCGTACCGGGGATGCTGAGCAGCGTTACGTCGTGATCGGGGACAGCAGCTGTCTGCGCCCAGGACGTAACAGTGAAGCTGGAGCTTGTGTCGATCGGCACGCTGGATGTCTGGCCATAGTCGTCGATTCCGTCGAAGCTCAATCCGCCGTCGACATATCCGGAACCGATCTGAGCCTCCCCCTTGAGGGTCATCTCATTGCCCGAGGCAGATGCATCAGGCGTTGTCCGAGGCGTTCCGGAGGCTTGCGCGAACGTCCACCGGCCCGAGACCAGAGGGCGCTGCCGGAAGAGCTGATGAATTTCTTCTTCGGAGACGGGACGGTCGAATACGCGTACGTCGTCGATCTGTCCGGGGAAGAACGTGTCGGGCGCTCCTCCGTAAGAGCCCGCCCCGATCTGGAATGGGCCACCGGCGCTCCAGCCCGCCTGGAGGACGGCCTCTCCTGCCTTGGTTCCGTTGACGTAGAGAATGAGTTTGTTTGCGACGGTGTCATGGACTCCGACCAGATGGGTCCATGTGTTCGCGTATGACTTGGTGCCCTCGGGCTGCATGGCGCGGGTGACGGCGGCGCCGGCGGCGTCCGAAGCGTACTGGTTGACCACCCACCGGTCGTAGGACGGGGAGTAGTACAGCTCCATGCCGGGCCGTTGCGCACCAGCCTGTGTGGCCACGATGGCGGCCTGGCCCGGCTTGGTCGCGGGCAGCTTGGCCCAGGCTGAGATCGCGAAGCTGCGACGGCTGTCCAGTACAGGGCGGCTGGTACTGGCAAACCCATCGGCGCCGTTCAGCGTAAGGGCCTTGCCTGCGATGCCGGGCTGCCCGGTCGTCACGCCGCCAGACAGGCGGGCGTCCAGGACATCGGCTCGGCCGGTCAGTTGCGTCGCGGTTGCTGGCTCGTCCATGGGGAAGACGGCCCGGGCGGGCCGTCCGGTAGTGGACGTCTCCTTGCGGTGCAGACGGGTCACTTCGGTGTATGTCAGGGGCCTGTCGAAGACCTGGACCTCGTCGATCGTGCCGGGAAAGAAGCAGTCGGGTGCTCCGTGGTAGGAGCCCGCACCGATCTGCAGGCCACGGCGGGCGTCCCAAGGCGTGTCGTACGCCGTGGTGCCGGCCAAGGAGCCGTTGACATAGAGCTGTAGCTGGTCCGTGTCGGCGTTGTAAGTGCCGACCAGGTGTGTCCACTGCCCGGCTTGAGCCCCGCCTGCGGCGGGCTGCATGACCCGGACCAGGCCCGCGCTCTGGGTATCGGACTTGTACTGATTGAAGGCCCAGCGGTCGTATGCCTGCGAGTAGTACAGCTCGAACCCGGGTGACTCGTTGCCGGGCTGAGCAGCGACGATTGCCGCCTGGCCGGGCAGTTCCGACAGCTTCGCCCATGCCGAGACCGCGAAGCCGGTCGAGGTGTCGACGGTGGGTATGTCCGTGACCGCGTAGTCATCGACACCGTCGAAGGACACCGCGCTGCCTTTGGTCCCCTCTGTACCGGCCATGGCTCCGCCACGCAGTTCGGCGGTGCGGTCTGGTGCTGTCCCCTTCGCCGCCGTACTTCCCGTGGCATCGTCCATCTGCCACATGCCTCGTTCCGGTTGACCGGCTTTGACGCGGAACTGGTAAGTACGTATCTCACTTCCGTTGCCGGCCTGGTCGAACGCTTGGGCAGTGACAAAGTTCAGCCCCGGCTTGGCCGGCAGCATTTTCATGACCCTGGCCGCACCGCCGCTTGTTGTGACCGCATGCTTTGATGTCGGGTTCTGATTTATACCGAACCAGTACCTGGTCACGTCCGTATCAGCGGCTTTGAGCTCAAAGTCACCGTACTTGCCCACCCCGTCGTACCAAGGATCGGACGGGTTCTCCGGATTGGAGGCCGGATACTCACCAGATGAAATTGCGGGGGCCTTGGGCACCTTGGTGTCGTACGTGAAGTAGCAGCCTGTCGGACTACCGTCAGTGGACCAAGGCGAATACTGCGCGCCGTCCCAGGTCCGGGCATACCAGTGCACGGTTCTGTTCTGCGGAATGGAGGTGGGGAGGCTGATGGCGAAGTCGGATCCCGACCTCTTGGCAGAGGACAGGGCCGGCTTCCAGCGAGCGATCAGGCCCTTGCCGTCGCCGGAGTCCCACTTTGCCTGGAACTGCACAGCGACGCTGTCGCCATCAGGATCGGTGACATTGTTGGCATAGACCTTACCCAGGGAGCGGATACGCGGTGCGGGGCTGTATTTGCACGTGCCTCCGTACTCCATGGTCAGCTGCGACATCTTGATCTGTGACGGGGCACGATTGAACTTCACACGTAGGTAAGCCTTATCGGAAAACCGCTTCCAGCCATACCCATCCGACTCGCTGCCCGCCCGAAGCCCAAACGTCATGGTGGACTTCCTGCTGTTCGCTGCCGCCTGCACAGCCGTTTTCACGTTGAACTCTGCGTCCGCGGCGGCACAACCCGTGTAGCCGTAGGCGAAGGAATCCGACGCCGCCTCCTTGACCCAGAAGCCGGATGCGTTCTGGCTGTTCCAGGTCGTGGAAGAGGAGATGTCCTTCGTCTGCCACAGCTCCACCGTGCGGGCCGAGCAGGACGCCGACCAAGTGTTCCGCACGACAAACTCTGCCGACAAGATGGTCTTGCCCGCGAACTTGGACACCGGAAGCCGGTAGAAGAGCCGCTTGGTGTCATGGGGCTTGCAGTAGCTCCAGTTGCAGTAGCCGAGGCCGGAGTCCGAGTCACCGTTGAACTTCCATTGCGGTGAAGAAGCCCAGTACTTCGAAGCCATCGTCCACGCCGAAGCCTGCGGCGTGTACCACTGCGGGTCGATGAACACGGGGTAGGTCGTGTCTTCCCCCTTGAGGACCTCTGCGTCGGGCCGCAGGACGAGTTCGTCCTGCCCTGCGGCTACCTCCACATCCACCGGCGCAAGCTGTCCCGACTCCCCCGCTCCCGGTTCAGCTGCGCCCTCCGCCGTCTGGGCCGCAACAGTGGCACCCCGTCCCGCCGCCGTGGTCGGCGAACTCTTTGCACCGGCGGAGGCCGCGCCTGAGCTGGAGTCCCACATCATCGGCTTCGGTGCCTCGAAGACGGCACCGCCGGCCCCTTCGTCGAGGGCCTGCAGTCCGCCTTCTGCGGACTCCTTCACGTCGAGTCCGTCTGCCGCCAGCTTCAACCGCAGTTCTGCCAATTGGTCACTTGCGGCCGCCTCGGCTGTCTTCACCACCAATAGTTGAGTGAAGCCGTCCTCTTGAGCGGTCATCCGCAGATCGACGTCAGGCAGGACCGACGGATATGTCGCCACTGCGCCGTTCAGTTGCGGCTCAGGCAACGACGTGGGCCAGGACAGGCTCAGCTCCCGGCCGGCACGCTGCATGCGCACCAAAGGCTCTGTTCCTCCACCGGAGAATGCGAGGTCCACCGTTGCAGCCTTCGGGGCAACTCCTCCGTCCGCGGTAGGTGCCAGAGCCGTATCGACACGCTGCCAGCCATTCTGGCTACGCGCCCAGACAGGCCGCAGATACTCCCGCGCCTCCAGATCGCCCTCTGGGGTGGCGAACACCTCCCGGCTCTCGCCTCGCTGACCGAGAACCTCCACGGGCTTCCCGATCCGCTCGGCCTCGGCCACCGCTTCGGACTCCGTCAAGCTGCGCCCCTCGGCCGCCGAACTGGGCGGCGAAGCAGTCGGTTCAGCCGCCGCAACATCACCCGGCAACGCGGAAACCAGTCCAACGGCCATTGCTCCACAGAGCAGCGCCGAGACAGCTCTGCTCCCGCTCCGCAATCGGTTCCACATCCCCGCCACACCCCGCCCACAAGATTTGCAAAGTAGCCAGGGGTAACTAACGCCTCAACAGAACGTCAGGTCAAGGGGAAGTAAACGGGCAACAACGGGCAAAGCCCTGGAAGGTCATGTGAGAAACTCGATGTTTAGCCATGGTTGTGTGGCTCAAGATCACAGTTCCGCATCCTTATGGACGCCGGGATCAACCACAGCACAGGCCGAGCTGGCACCCTGCGGCGACCCGATCCACCGCAAGCGCTAGGCAACCCACTGCTCGTACGCCAGATTCGCCACCAACGCGAACACCACGGTCAGCAACACGACCCGCACGAAGCCGCTCCCCTTCTTCAGCGCCGTGTGCGCGCCGAACATGCCGCCCGCCAGGTTGAAGACCGCCATGAGCGCGGCCAGCTGCCACAGGACCGCGCCCTGCCAGGCGAAGGTCGCGAGGGCGCCCGCGTTGGTGCAGCAGTTGACGATCTTGGCGGTGGCCGAGGCGGTGACCAGGTCCAGGTGGAGCAGGGCGGTGAGGGCCAGGACCAGGAACGTGCCGGTGCCGGGGCCGACCAGGCCGTCGTAGAAGCCGATGCCGACGCCCGCGAGGCCGATCGCGGCGAGGATCTGGCGGCGGGTGGCCGGGCCGGTCGCGGGGGCGGTGCCGAAGGCCGGGCGGAAGATGACGAAGGCGGCGACGGCGAGCAGCACCACCATGATGACCGGCTTCAGCACCTCCGTGCTCATGCCGGCCGCGAAGAAGGCCCCGCCGGACGAGCCCGCCAGCGCCGCCAGCCCGATGCGGACGGCCGTGCGGACGTCCACCGGGGCCTTGCGGGCGTACGTCACCGCCGCGCCCGTGGTGCCGACGATGGCGACCGCCTTGTTGGTGCCCAGCGCGTGCGCGGCGGGGGTGCCGGCGGGCAGGCCGAGCAGCAGGGCCGGCAGGAGCAGCAGGCCCCCGCCGCCGACCACCGCGTCGATCCAGCCGGCCGCGAGTGCGGCGAGGCAGAGCAGGACGAGCGTGGTCAGCGATATGTCGGGCATGATCGCGACCCTATGGACGGGATGGATGTGCCGTCCATCGAGATGAGCGTCTTCTGAGGTACGCCGAGGGTCCTCCGAGGTACGCCGATCGGCCCGGGCCGGCCGCCCGCACGCCCTCACACCCACCCCCCGCACCCGCTGAGGGCAGCGTTCCCCGCGAGAAACAGACGCGATGCGACCGGGTAACACCGGCGCCGCACGCTCGATGCCATGACCTCGAATCAGCGTGTGGTGGTGATCGGCGCCGGACTGGCGGGCGTGACGCTCGCCCGGCTCCTCGGTGAGCTGGGCACGCCCGCGCTGCTGGTCGGCGACGAGGAGCACCGCCCGTACAACCGGGTTCTGCTCGCCGACGTGCTGGCCGGACGGTACGGCCCCGACGTGATCAGCCTGCCGGCGCCCGCCGGGCTGCTGCGCGGCCGGGTCACCGGCATCGACCGGGCCGGGCGGACCGTGCGGTGCGCCGACGGGTCGGCGATCGCGTACGACACGCTGGTCCTGGCCACCGGCTCCAACGCCGTGCTGCCGCCGCTGCGCGGTCTGTTCACCCCGGACCGCGCGCTGCCCGAGGGCGTGCACGCGTTCCGCACGATGGACGACTGCCTGGGGCTGTCGAAGGCGGTACGGGCGGGGGTGCGCGCGGTCGTCATCGGGGGCGGGCTGCTCGGGGTCTCCGCGGCCCGCGCGCTGGCCGTGCGCGGCGCCCAGGTCGTCCTCGCCCAGCAGGCGGAACGGCTCATGGAGCGCCAGCTCGACCCGGCGGCCTCCGTGCTCGTGCGGCGGCATCTCGAGGACCTCGGCGTCGAGGTGCACACCGAGTGCCGGGTGCGCGACGTGCGCAGCGTCGGCGGGGCGGTGCGGTCGGTGGAGCTGGCCGACGGGTACGCGCTGGGCGCCGATCTCGTGGTGCTCGCCTGCGGTGTCCGGCCCCGCGTCGGACTCGCGCAGGAGGCCGGCCTCGACGTCGGCAAGGGGATCCTCGTCGACGACGAGCTGCGCACCTCCGACCCGCACATCCGCGCCGTCGGCGACTGCGCCCAGCACGACGGGCGCGTGTACGGGCTGGCCGCGCCCGCCCTCGAACAGGCCGGCGTGCTGGCCGAACTGCTCGCCGGGAACGGCACCGCCCGCTACACCGGCACCCGCTCCCTGACCCGCCTCACCCTCACCGGGCCCCACAGCCCCCTCACCGGGCCCAACAGCCCTCTCGGCGGGACCGACAGCCCTCTCGGCGGGCCGGACGGCTCCTTCGACCTCGCCGCGTTCGGCGAGACCGACCCCCTCCCCGGCGACGACGTCGTGCAGCTCGCCGACGCCACCCGGGGCACCTACCGCAAGGTCGTCGTCCGCGACGACCGGCTGGTCGGCGGGGTCCTGGTCGGCGAACTCGGCACCGTCGGCGCGCTCGCGCGCGCCTGGGAGGGAGCAGAGCCGCTCCCCTCCGACGGCGGCCCCCTGCTCCACCTGCTCACCCATGACGGAGGCACCCGATGACCGCCACCCCGGCGCACACCCCGACGATCGTGCTCGTCGGCCACGGCATGGTCGGCCAGCGCTTCCTCGAAGCGCTCGCCGAGCGCGGGCTGACCGGCACGCACCGGGTGGTCGTGCTGTGCGAGGAGCCGCGCCCCGCCTACGACCGCGTCCAGCTCACCTCGTACTTCTCGGGCAAGACCCCCGAGGACCTGTCGATGACCGACCTCGCCTTCATCGAGGAGCACGGCATCGAGCTGCGCGTCGGTGATCCGGCGGAGACCGTCGACCGGGACGCCCGCACGGTGACGGCCCGTTCCGGGCTCGTCGTCGGCTACGACATCCTCGTCCTGGCCACCGGCTCCTACCCGTTCGTCCCGCCGGTCCCCGGCAAGGACGCCGAGGGCTGTTTCGTCTACCGGACGATCGAGGACCTGCTCGCCATCGAGGAGTACGCGAAGACCGCGACGACCGGCGCGGTGGTGGGCGGCGGACTGCTCGGGCTGGAGGCGGCGGGCGCGCTCAAGGGGCTCGGTCTCACCTCGCACATCGTGGAGTTCGCGCCCCGCCTGATGCCCGTCCAGGTCGACGAGGGCGGCGGCGCGGCGCTGCTGCGCACCATCGAGGGCATGGGCCTGTCCGTCCACACCGGCGTCGGCACGCAGGAGATCCTGACGGGCGCGGACGGCGCCGTCACCGGCATGAAGCTCTCCGACGGCTCCGAACTCGCCACCGACCTGGTGGTGTTCAGCGCCGGTGTCCGCCCCCGCGACCAGCTGGCCCGGGACTGCGGGCTGGCCGTCGGTGAGCGCGGCGGCATCGCGGTCGACGAACGGTGCCGCACGGTCACCGACGAGCACGTGTTCGCGATCGGCGAGTGCGCGCTGGCGTCCGACGGGCGGGTGTACGGGCTGGTGGCGCCCGGTTACGAGCAGGCCGAGACCGTCGCCGCGACGATCGCGGCCCAGGAGGCGTCCTTCACCGGCGCCGACCTGTCCACCAAGCTGAAGCTGCTCGGCGTGGACGTGGCCTCCTTCGGCGACGCGCACGGCACCGCCGAGGACTGCCTGGACGTCGTCTACTCCGACTCCCGCGCGGGGCTGTACAAGAAGCTGGTCGTCGGCCGCGACGGCACGCTGCTCGGCGGCATCCTGGTCGGCGACGCGGAGGCGTACGGCACGCTGCGCGCCTTCACCGGCTCGGTCCCGCCGGTCTCCCCCGAGTCGCTGGTGCTGCCCGCCGGTGCCGGGGCCCCGGCCCAGCTCGGCCCGTCCGCGCTCCCCGACGACGCGGTGATCTGCTCCTGCCACAACGTCACCAAGGGCAGCATCCGCGGCGCGGTCACCGACCACCGGTGCACGACCGTGCCCGAGGTGAAGAAGTGCACCAAGGCGGGCACCGGCTGCGGCTCCTGCGTCAAGGTGCTCGGCCAGCTGGTCACCGCCGAGCTGGAGGCGAGCGGCGTCGAGGTCGACAAGGGCCTGTGCGGCTGCTTCGCGCAGACCCGCGAGGAGCTGTACGAGATCGTCCGCGCCCTGCGGGTCACCTCCTACCGGGAGCTGCTGGACCGGCACGGCCGTGAGGGTGCGCGGGGCGGCGACGGCTGCGAGGTCTGCAAGCCGGCGGTCGGCTCGATCATCGCCTCCCTGGCCCCGGCGATCGGCGCGAGCGGCTACGTCCTGGAGGGCGAGCAGGCCGCGCTCCAGGACACCAACGACCACTTCCTGGCCAACCTCCAGAAGAACGGCTCGTACTCCGTCGTCCCGCGCATCCCCGGCGGCGAGATCGCCCCGGAGAAGCTGATCGTCATCGGCGAGATCGCCCGGGACTTCGGGCTCTACACGAAGATCACCGGCGGTCAGCGCATCGACATGTTCGGCGCCCGCGTCGAGCAGCTGCCGGTGATCTGGGCGCGGCTGGTGGACGCCGGCTTCGAGTCGGGGCACGCGTACGGGAAGTCGCTGCGCACCGTGAAGTCCTGCGTGGGGCAGACCTGGTGCCGGTACGGCGTCCAGGACTCGGTGCGGATGGCGATCGACCTGGAGCTGCGCTACCGGGGGCTCAGGTCCCCGCACAAGCTGAAGTCGGCGGTCTCCGGGTGCGCCCGCGAGTGCGCCGAGGCCCAGTCCAAGGACTTCGGCGTGATCGCCACGTCCAACGGCTGGAACCTCTACGTCGGCGGCAACGGCGGCGCCACCCCGCGCCACGCGGACCTGCTGGCGCAGGACCTCTCGGACGCCGAACTGGTCCGGCTCATCGACCGGTTCCTGATGTTCTACATCCGCACCGCCGACAAGCTGGAGCGCACCTCCACCTGGCTGGAGCGCATCCCCGGCGGCCTGGACCACGTACGGGACGTCGTCGTGCACGACTCGCTCGGCATCTGCGACGAGCTGGAGTCCCTGATGCGCGCCCACGTCTCGCACTACCGCGACGAGTGGGCCGAGACCATCAACGACCCCGAGAAGCTGGCCCGGTTCGTGTCCTTCGTGAACGCGCCCGACACCCCCGACCCGGTCGTGGGCTTCGTGCCCGAGCGCGACCAGATGAAGCCCGACCTGCCGCTGCTGAACATCGGCATGCGGCGCACCGAGGAAGACCTCCTGGAAGGAAGCACCCGGCGATGACCCTGGCACCCGAGACGACCGACCTCAAGGTCCTGCTGCGGCTGACCGACGACTGGTTCACGGCGTGCGACCTCGGCGCCCTGCTCCCCGGGCGGGGCGTGGCGGCCCTGCTCCCGGACGGCGGCCAGGTGGCCCTCTTCCGGGACCGGGAGGGCGGGCTGTACGCCATCGACAACCGGGACCCGTTCACCGGCGCCGCGGTCCTCTCCCGCGGCCTGACCGGCACCCACCAGGGCCGCCCGTTCGTCGCCTCCCCGCTGCTCAAGCAGCGCTTCGACCTCGGCACCGGGGAGTGCCTGGACGACGAGGCGGTACGGGTGGCGGTGTACGAGGTGAAGGCGGCCTGACGACCCCGGCACGATCTTTCTTGACCGTGCGTTCCACCAACACTTAAGCTGCGACGCGTGGCCAGGACCAAGGAGTTCGATCCGGACGCCGCGCTGCGGGCAGCCCTGGAGCTGTTCTGGGAGCGCGGCTACGAGGGGACGTCGATGTCCGACCTCGTGGAGCGCCTCGGCGTCGGACGCGCCAGCATCTACGCGACCTTCGGCAACAAGCACGAGCTGTACCTGAAGGCGCTGGCGCGGTACGAGGAGGGACTGCTGCCGGACCTGCTGGCGGACCTGTCCCGGCCGGGCGCCGCCCTGCCGGGCGTCCGGTCCCTGGTGCGGCGCTACGCCGCCGAGGCGACCGCCGGCGAACTGCGCCTGCGCGGCTGCTTCGTCACCAACACCGCCGCCGAGCTGGCCCCGCACGACCCGGTCGCCGCGCGGCGGGTCGAGCGCAACTGGGACCAGCTGGAGACCGTGCTGCACGCGACGCTGACCCGGGCCGCGGCCCAGGGCGAACTGGCCGCGGGCCGCGATCCGCTCACCCTCGCCCGCATGCTGCTGGTGCTGCTCCAGGGGATGCGGGTGGTGGGGAAGGCGTCGGCGGACCCGGCCAGGCTGCGGGACGCGGCGGAACAGGCACTCGCCCTGCTCGACTGAGAACCCGCGAGAGCGCCCTCTCCGCGAAGGGGCCGTTCCACGCCCTCTCTCACGCCTTCATACTGAACCGAACGGTCAAGAAAAAGGGGAGATTCATGACCACCCAGCACACCCGGCGCTTCATCGACAGGACCGCCCTCGTCACCGGCGCGGGCTCGGGCATCGGCCGGGCCGTCGCCCTCGCCCTCGCCGCCGAGGGCGCGAACGTCGTCGTCGCCGGACGCGGGCAGGAGCCGCTCGACGAGACGGTGACCCTGATCGAGGCGGCGGGCGGCAAGGCGCTGGCCGTCACCGCCGACGTCTCCCGCCCCGACGACGTACGGGCCGTCGCGGACGCCGCCGTCCAGCACTTCGGCTCCCTGGACGTGGCGGTCAACAACGCCGGCGTCTTCCGCGGCGGAGTCCCCCTGGCCGACCTGGCCGAGGCCGACTGGCACGCGCAGCTCGACATCAACGTCACCGGCGTCTTCCTCGCCCTCGCGGCCGAGGTGCGGCAGATGCGCGCCCAGCCGCGCGGCGGGGCGATCGTGAACATCGCCTCCACCTTCGGCGCGCACAAGCGCAGCCCGGGTGCCACGGCCTACGCCGCCACGAAGGCGGCCGTCTCGGCGCTGACCCGGGGCGCCGCCATCGACCACATCGCGGACGGCGTCCGCATCAACGCCGTCAGCCCCGGGGCCACGGCGACCTCGATGTCCCTGCGCCCCGGGGAGACGGACGAGGGCCGGGCCGAGCGCATGCGGGGCGAGACACCGCTCGGCCGGGTCTCGTCGGTGGCGGAGGTCGCGGCCGCCGTGCTGTACCTGGCGTCGGACGACGCGGCGTCGGTGGTGGGCACGGACCTGGTGGTGGACGGCGGCCAGACGGCCTGAGCCGCCCGCGTGCCGCCGGCACGTCATGAGTTGTCCATGGCCCGTCAATCAGGCCGCCCTAGGGTCCGTGACCGCACGCTCCCGTCGCCGTCCGGCGGCGGGAGAGGCCATGACACCCGGAGGCAGCAGTGGATCGTCGTACCCTCCTGCGCACGGCCGTCGTCGGCGGATCGGCCGTCCTCGGCGGAACCCTGTGGCGCGGTGCCGCGTACGCCGCCCCCGCCCAGCCCGGCAGCGGACCGTACGGGGCGCTCGGCTCGCCCGACGCCAACGGCCTCCGCCTGCCCACCGGCTTCACGAGCAGGGTGATCGCCCGTTCCGGCCAGAAGGTCGCGGGCACCTCGTACACCTGGCACAGCGCACCGGACGGCGGCGCCTGCTACCCGGACGGATCCGGCTGGATCTACGTCTCCAACTCGGAGGTCAACCCCTCCGGCGGGGCGAGCGCGGTGCGGTTCTCCGCCTCGGGGACCGTCACCTCGGCGTACCGCGTGCTCTCCGGGACCCGCCAGAACTGCGCGGGCGGCCGGACGCCGTGGAACACCTGGCTGTCCTGCGAGGAGGTGGACCGCGGCTACGTCTACGAGACCGATCCGTGGGGTGTGAAGGCCGCGGTGCGGCGGGACGCCATGGGCCGCTTCAAGCACGAGGCGGCGGCGGCCGACCCGGTCCGCAAGGTGGTGTACCTGACGGAGGACGTCACCGACGGCTGCTTCTACCGCTTCCGCCCGGCCACCTGGGGCGACCTGTCCTCCGGCACGCTGGAGGTGCTGGTGGCGGGCTCGGCCACCAGCGGACCGGTGACCTGGGCGCGGGTCCCCGACCCCTCCGGCGCGACCGCGACCCGCAACCAGGTCTCCGGCGCCAAGCGCTTCAACGGCGGCGAGGGGTGCTACTACGCGGACGACACCTGCTGGTTCACCACCAAGGGCGACAACCGCGTCTGGCAGTACGACGCGGCCGCGCAGACCGTCGAACTCGCCTACGACGACTCCCTGGTGACGTCCGGCGGGGCCCCGCTGACCGGCGTCGACAACGTCACCGGCAGTTCCTCCGGCGACCTGTTCGTCGCGGAGGACGGCGGCAACATGGAGATCTGCGTGATCACGCCGAACGACGTCGTCGCCCCCTTCCTGCGCATCGACGGGCAGTCCGGCTCGGAGATCACCGGCCCGGCGTTCTCACCCGACGGCACCCGGCTGTACTTCTCCAGCCAGCGGGGCACGAGCGGGAGTTCGTCCGGCGGGATCACCTACGAGGTGCGCGGGCCGTTCCGGAGCTAGTCCAAGCCCCGCAGTGCCTCGTAGGTGACCCCCGTCAGCCGCTCGGAGGCGGCCCACAGCCGCTCCCCCATCGCGTCGTCGAGGGTCCAGGGCGCCCGCCGGGACGGTGCGGGCGCCCCGCGCCACATCGCGAAGGACGGGCCGGTGAAGGAGTCGGAGGGGACGCCGGGCGCGGTCGCCGCGTACAGGACGGGCAGCGCGCCCGCCTCCGCGGGCTGGGCGACGACCCGGGCGGCCAGCCCCATCATCCGGGCCGCCAGCCGGCGCCCCTCGGCGCGCGGTCCGGCGGCGTGGAGATCGGTGCGCGCGTACCCCGGGTGGGCGGCGACCGCGCGCACGTCCCAGGCGTCGTCGCGGGCCGCGAGGCGGCGGGCCAGTTCGTGGGTGAAGAGCAGGTTGGCCGATTTCGAGCGGCCGTAGGCGGTCCAACGCCCGTACCGCCGCACGCTGTTCAGGTCGCGCGGGTCGACGTTGCCCAGCGCGTGCAGGAAGCTGGAGACGGTCACGACCCGCGCGCCCGGGGTGGCGAGCAGGGTGGGCAGCAGCAGCCCGGTCAGGGCGAAGTGGCCCAGGTGGTTGACGCCGAACTGGGTCTCGAAGCCGTCCGCCGTCGTCCCGTGCGGCAGCGCCATCACCCCGGCGTTGTTGACGAGCAGGTCGAGCCGCTCGTACGGCAGCCCGTAGGCGAACTCGCGGATGCCCGCCAGGTCTCCGAGGTCCAGCCGCCCGGGCTCCACCGCGGCGCCCGGCACCTCCGTGAGCAGGCGCTCCACGGCCGTGCTCCCCCGCTCCTCGCTGCGGCAGGCGAGCACCACGCGCGCCCCCTTGCGCGCCAGTTCCCGGGCGATCACGTAGCCGAGGCCGCTGTTGGCTCCGGTGACGACGGCGACCCGCCCGTCCAGGCCGGGGATGTCGCTCGTGTTCCAGCCGGTCATCAGCGGCTCCTTCCCTGCTCCGGGCCCGTCTCACCGTACGCGCCCCACCACCTTGAACGGAGAGCTACCGTCCGGTCACGTCACGTTCGCGTCACGAGTCCTTCATATCGCCACCACATCTCCGGTACCTCAATAGCTTCGTCACCTCATATCCGCTCATCCACACCAATCCTCATCCGCACACGCGTCACACACCATCCCGGGACTCTCGATGAACCTGCTCCGCAAGCCCGCCGCCGTGGCCGTCGCCGCGCTGGCCCTGGCCGCCCTGCCGGCCGCCGCCCAGGCGCACGACGGCAGCCACCCGTTCAAGAACTGCACCGAGGCGTACGACAACGGGTACTCCAACATCAAGAAGGGCGACCGGCACTACGGCGAGCACCTCGACCGCGACAAGGACGGCGTCGGCTGCGACCGGCCGCCCGCCGGCTTCGAGCCCGCCGACGACTCGGCTGACTCCGGCGACTCGGGTGAGAAGGCGACCGACGACAACGCGGGCACCGGCAGCGGCAAGGACTCCGGCGGCGACCAGGCCGCAGGGCAGCAGGGCACCGACCTGGCCGAGACCGGCGGCGACGACAGCACGCCCTACATCGCGGCGGGCGGCGCGATCGTCGTGCTGGCCGGCGGCGGACTGCTGCTGGCCGTCGGCAAGCGGCGCGGCAACGGCGCCGCCTGACCCGCGTACCGGAGCCGGAGCCCCCGCCCGTTCAGCGGCGGGGCTCCGGCGTCTTCAGACTGAAGGCGGCGCTGCTCAGCCAGCGCCGCGCAGCCCGGGCCACCGGGCGCTCCACGAACCGCTGCACGACGTACGACAGCGCCACCAGGGCGACGACGGTGACCGCGACCACGACCCACGGGTCGGCCCGGTCGCCGAAGCGGTGCAGGATGTTCACGCCGATGGCGTCGTGCAGCAGGTAGAGCGGGAAGGTCAGCGTGCCCGCGACGGTCAGCCCGCGCCAGCGGATCCACCGGGTCCAGCCGAGCGCGACGGCGGCGATCAGCAGGAAGAAGACCGTGATGACCAGGACCAGCCAGCCGCGCCACGGCGACCAGGAGTCCCAGTTCAGGCGACCCCCGTCGGGTGTCAGCAGGTAGTGCAGCGCCACCAGCCACGACATGGCGACGATGCCCCAGAGCAACGGCGTCGGCCGGTAGCGGTACATGAGGTAGAAGGCCATGCCGGCGATGAAGTACGGCGCGGAGGGCGGGTTGACCAGCAGCGTCAGCAACCGGATGTCGGCACTGGGCGCCAGCACGGCGGCGACCGTCCAGAGCCCGCAGTAGATCACCACGCGCTGGTAGGTCAGGCCCTTCCACACCACGACCGCGAAGGTGAGGTAGAAGCACATCTCCGGCCAGAGCGTCCAATAGACCGAGTCGAGGTGCTCCACCCCGAGCGGGGTCTGGAGCATCGTCAGGTTGGCGAAGAGCACGCGCGGTGACGGGTGCCCGAACGGGTTGTCGGCGAAGAAGATCACGCACGCGGTGATCGCGACGGCCGCCCAGTACATCGGGTACAGCCGGGTGACGCGGGAGATGAAGAAGTCACGCGGGGTGCGGCCCCACGCGCTCATGCAGATGACGAACCCGCTGATCAGGAAGAACAGCTCGACCCCGAGCCGGCCGAAGGCGAAGTAGCCGTGCGCCACCGGGAACACGTCCTCGACGGGGCGGCCCCAGATGGTCTGCATCGTGGAGGGCGCCTGGCCGACGAAGTGGAAGAAGACCACGGCCAGTGCGGCCAGGAACCGCAGTCCGTCCAGCGCGGCGAGCCGGTCCCTGCGGACGGGGGGACCGGCCTCGGGCACTCTCGCCCCGGCGGCGGTCCGGGGCCCCGGTACGCCGGAGGCGGTATCGCCCCCACCGCCTCGCGTGGCGGTCGTGCCGGCCGGTTCCCTGTGATCCGTCGAGGTCATCCAACCACCGTTCCGGTGTGGGCCGCTGTCCGCTGCCGGGGATCTCAAACTTCGCTGACAGCTTGCTGCTGCTCAACTCACAGGGATTCACACCATGGAACGCGTCACAAACAGCGAGTGAACGCCAAGAGGCGGCACCCTCCGCACAGGGTGCCGCCTCCTCGCGTGGACCGGAGCCGCCGCCGATCGGTGAGGGTGGTCGGGTGACAGACGGCGGCTCCGGGGTCTTCGGGCCGTGCAGGCCGATGCGGTGGGCCCGTGCCCCGAAGGGGCGCGGGGAACTGCGCGACCAGCCACAGCGGTCCCGCAGCGACGCACCGGCCTCCCGGCGGAGCGGTCAGCGGTGGTCGCTGCCCTTCGAGCGCGACGCCGCGCGGCCGGCCTCCAGGCGGGCGACCGGGATCCGGAACGGGGAGCAGGAGACGTAGTCCAGACCCACCTCGTGGAAGAAGTGGACCGACTCCGGGTCGCCGCCGTGCTCGCCGCAGACGCCGAGCTTCAGGTCGGGGCGGGTGGCGCGGCCGGCCTTCGCGGCGGCGGCGACCAGGGAGCCGACGCCGTCCTTGTCGATGGTCTCGAACGGGGAGACGCCGAAGATGCCCTTCTCCAGGTAGGCCGTGAAGAAGCTGGCCTCGACGTCGTCGCGGCTGAAGCCCCACACGGTCTGGGTCAGGTCGTTGGTGCCGAAGGAGAAGAACTGGGCGGCCTCGGCGATCTGACCGGCGGTCAGCGCGGCGCGCGGCAGCTCGATCATCGTGCCGATGGACAGCTTGAGCTTCGCGCCGGTCGCCGCCTCGACCTCGGCGATGACCTGGTCGGCCTCGTCGCGGACGATCTCCAGCTCCTGGACGGTGCCGACCAGCGGGATCATGATCTCGGCGCGCGGGTCGCCCTTGGCCGCCTTGCGCTCGGCCGCGGCCTCGGCGATAGCCCGGACCTGCATGGTGAACAGGCCGGGGATGACCAGGCCGAGGCGGACGCCGCGCAGACCGAGCATCGGGTTCTGCTCGTGCAGGCGGTGCACGGCCTGGAGGAGGCGCAGTTCGTTCTCGTGCGGCTCCTGCCGGGACTCGGCCAGCGCCACGCGGACCGACAGCTCGGTGATGTCGGGCAGGAACTCGTGCAGCGGCGGGTCCAGGAGGCGGACGGTGACCGGGAGTCCGTCCATCGACTCGAAGAGCTGGACGAAGTCCTGCTTCTGGAGCGGCAGCAGCTCCTTCAGGGACTCCTCGCGCACGGCCTCCGTGTCGGCCAGGATGAGCCGCTCCACCAGCTCGCGCCGGTCACCGAGGAACATGTGCTCGGTGCGGCACAGGCCGATGCCCTGGGCGCCGAAGCGGCGGGCCCGCAGCGCGTCCTCGGCGTTGTCGGCGTTGGCCCGCACCCGCAGCCGGCGCTTGCGGTCGGCGAAGGCCATGATCCGGTGCACGGCCTCGACCAGTTCGTCGGCGTCCTCGGCGCCCGCGTGCATACGGCCCTCGAAGTACTCCACGACCGGGGAGGGCACGACCGGGACCTCGCCCAGGTAGACCTTGCCGGAGGAGCCGTCGATGGAGATGACGTCGCCCTCCTCGACGACGTGCCCGCCGGGCACGGTCATCCGGCGGCGCTTGGTGTCGACCTCCAGCTCCTCGGCGCCGCAGACGCAGGTCTTGCCCATGCCGCGCGCGACCACGGCCGCGTGGGAGGTCTTGCCGCCGCGCGAGGTCAGGATGCCCTCGGCGGCGATCATGCCGTCCAGGTCGTCGGGGTTGGTCTCGCGGCGCACCAGGATGACCTTCTCGCCCGACCGGGACCACTTGACGGCGGTGTACGAGTCGAAGACCGCCTTGCCGACCGCCGCGCCCGGCGAGGCGGCGATGCCCCGGCCGACCTTCTCGACCTTGGCGTCCTCGTCGAAGCGCGGGAACATCAGCTGCGCGAGCTGGGCGCCGTTGACGCGCTGGAGGGCCTCGGCCTCGTCGATCAGGCCCTGGTCGACGAGCTGGGTGGCGATGCGGAAGGCGGCGCCCGCCGTGCGCTTGCCGACGCGGGTCTGGAGCATCCACAGCTGGCCGCGCTCGATGGTGAACTCGATGTCGCAGAGGTCCAGGTAGTGGTTCTCCAGCGTCTCCATGATCCGCATCAGCTCGTCGTACGACTTCTTGTCGATCGACTCGAGCTCGGCGAGGGCGACGGTGTTGCGGATGCCCGCGACGACGTCCTCGCCCTGCGCGTTCTGGAGGTAGTCGCCGTAGACGCCCTGGTGGCCGGAGGCGGGGTCGCGGGTGAAGGCGACTCCGGTGCCGGAGTCGGGGCCGAGGTTGCCGAAGACCATGGAGCAGACGTTGACCGCGGTGCCGAGGTCGTGCGGGATGCGCTCCTGGCGGCGGTAGAGCTTGGCGCGCTCGCCGTTCCAGGAGTCGAAGACGGCCTTGATGGCGAGGTCCATCTGCTCGCGCGGGTCCTGCGGGAAGTCCCGGCCCGCCTCGGTCTTGACGATCTTCTTGAACTTGGTGACGAGCTTCTTGAGGTCGGCGGCCTCCAGCTCGGTGTCGACCGCGACCTTCTTGGCCGCCTTGGCCGCCTCCAGCGCCTCCTCGAAGAGGTCGCCGTCGACGCCGAGGACGGTCTTGCCGAACATCTGGATCAGGCGGCGGTAGGAGTCCCAGGCGAAGCGGTCGTCGCCGGCCTGCTTGGCCAGGCCCTGCACCGACTTGTCGGAGAGGCCGATGTTGAGGACCGTGTCCATCATGCCGGGCATGGAGAACTTGGCTCCGGAGCGGACCGACACGAGGAGCGGGTCGTCCGCCTGGCCGAGCTTCTTGCCCATCTTCACTTCGAGGGCGTCGAGGTGCGCACTCACCTCGTCACGCAGTGCCGCCGGCTCCTCGCCGCTGTCGAGGTAGGTCTTGCAGGCCTCGGTGGTGATCGTGAAGCCGGGAGGGACCGGAAGGCCCAGGTTGGTCATCTCGGCGAGGTTCGCGCCCTTGCCACCGAGGAGGTCCTTGAGGTCCTTGTTGCCCTCGGTGAAGTCGTAAACGAACTTCGTCGCGTTCGTTACCTGAGGTTCTTTGTTTTCCGACACGGGTCTCGACTCCTCGAGGACGCGGTGGCTGCCCTGACGGCGAGGAATCTACCCAGATCAAAGGCCCCTGGGTACGTCCACTTGTGCGTCATACGCCTGTAACCACCCGTCCGCCAGCGGATCGAAAGTCAAGGCTTGGCAAGCGACCGACCGCTTGTGTTTTCACTTCTTGAACGAATGAACCCTCCAGGGCCCTGCGTTACGCTCACATGAGCGGCAATCTTCACGTCTGAGTTCGATCGATGAACGATCAAGAGGTGGCACTGAGTGCCACACCTTGGAGAAGTGGAGTCGCCCAAGATCCGCTCATCTGAGCGCCACCGCTATCAGAGGTGGCGAGAATCACGCTGCCACAGGCCGCGGTTTTTCACCATGCGGACGGGTGAACGGACCGCCCGCCGCGGACGTACGTCACTGCGGCGGGTCCGGCCCCCTCGCCGGGCCCGCCGTCCACCGGGATTCGTACGGAAGGACCTCCGGGTGCCCGTCTTCACGCGCTTTCGTCAGCCACCGACCCCGGCCGATGAGCCGCACGAGGACGACGAGGCACACGAGCTCACCGAGTCGCACGAGCCGGACGAACCGCGCGAGCCCGACGTGGTCGAGCCCGACGACCCCGGGGAGGCCATCGAAGCCACCGACGGCACCGAAGCCGCCACCGGGGCCGACACCGGCACCGAAGCCGCCCCCGGCGCGCAGCCCGCCGCCGAGCCCGGGCCGGCCGCCCGCACGTCCCGCCTCGCCCACTGGCGGGCCTGGCGCACCCGTCACCCCCGTGCCGCGCTCGTCCTGCGCCGGACGACGACCGTCGTCGCCGCCGTGCTGGTGCTCGGGGCCCTGCTGCTGCCGAACACCTTCGTCGCGCTGGAGCCCAGCCGGTTCGCGCGGATTCCGGCGGAGGCGGTCATCGCGGCGGTGCTGCTGCTCTGCCTGCCGCGCGCCGCACGGCTGGTGGCGGCGGCGCTCTTCGGTGTCGGCCTGGGCGTGCTGACCGTGCTGAACCTGCTCGACATGGGCTTCACCGAGTACCTGGGGCGGGGCTTCAACGTGGTCCTCGACTGGGGGCTGCTGGACGACGCCCAGTCGTACGTGGCGGACTCGATGGGCGGCGCGGCGGCGGCCTGGGCGGCCGTGGGCGCGGTGCTGCTCGTCCTGCTGCTGCTGGTGGTGATGGCCCTGGCGGCGGTCCGGCTCGGGGAACTGCTCGCCGCGCACCGGGAGCGGGCGGCCCGGGGCGCGCTGATGGCGGCCACCGTGTGGATGACCTGTGTGGCGCTGGGTGTGCAGACCTTCGGCGTGCCGGTCGCCACCCGGAGCGCCTCCGGGGCGCTGGAGGCGCAGGCCCACCGGGTGGTGGACACGCTGCGCGACGAGGCGGCGTTCGCGAAGGAGGCGAAGGCGGACCGGTTCGGGGCCACGCCCGGCGCGCAGCTGGTGCCCGACCTGCGCGGCAAGGACATGATCTTCACGTTCATCGAGAGCTACGGCCGCAGCGCCATCGAGGACCCGGTGATGGCGCCCGGCGTCGACCGGACCCTGGACGAGGGCACGAAGGCGCTCGCCGAGGCGGGCTTCAGGGCGAAGAGCGGCTGGCTGACGTCGGCGACGTACGGCGGCAGCAGCTGGCTCGGCCACTCCACGTTCATGTCGGGCCTGTGGGTGGACAACCAGCAGCGGTACCGCACCGTCAGCGCGGGCGACCACCTCACCCTCACCAAGGCGTTCCAGAAGACCGGCGACTGGGACACGGTCGGTGTGATGCCGGGCGTGCAGAAGGCGTGGCCGGAGTCGGAGTGGTTCGGCCTCGACAAGGTCTACGACGCCTTCGACGTGGGCTACCGCGGGCCGAAGTTCAGCTGGTCCACCATGCCGGACCAGTACGCGCTGGAGGCGTTCCAGCGTCTGGAGCACGGCAGGGAGCGGGACCGGCCGCTGATGGCGGAGGTCGTCCTGACCTCCAGCCACCAGCCGTGGGCGCCGCTGCCCAGGATGGTGGACTGGGACGAGGTCGGCGACGGATCGGTCTACGACGGCATCGAGGCGTCCGGAGTCGAGGCGTCGGACATCATCGCCGACTCCACCCGCTCCAAGGAGGAGTACGGCAAGTCGATCGAGTACTCGGTGACCAGCCTCACCCAGTGGCTGGAGCGCTACGGCACCGACGACACGGTCCTCGTCTTCCTCGGCGACCACCAGCCGCTCGCCCGGGTCAGCGGGGACAAGGCGAGCCGGGACGTGCCGGTGTCGGTCGTCGCCAAGGACCCGAAGGTGCTCGACGCCATCGACGACTGGAACTGGACGGAGGGGCTGAAGCCCGCCGAGGACGCGCCGGTGTGGCGGATGAGTTCGTTCCGCGACCGCTTCCTGACGGCGTACGGCTCCACCCCGCACCCGACCACGGGCTGATCAGCCGCCGGAGGTGTCCAGCTCCGCGTCCTCGCCGACGCCGGCGCAGTCGTACGGGTCCTTCAGCCAGCCGTCCGGCAGGACCACCCGGTTGTTGCCGGAGGTGCGGCCGCGCGGGCCGTCGGCGCCGGTGGGCCAGGGCTGGTCCAGGTCGAGTTCGTCGAGGCCCGCGCGCAGCGCCTCCAGGGAGGAGGTGATCGCGAGGCGCTTGCGCATCTCGGAGCCGACCGCGAAGCCCTTGAGGTACCAGGCGACGTGCTTGCGGAAGTCGATGACGCCGCGCGCCTCGTCGCCGATCCACTCCCCCAGCAGCGTGGCGTGCCGGACCATGACGTCGGCGACCTCGCGCAGGGCGGGCCGGGCGAAGGAGTCGGTGCGGCCCTCGAAGGCGGCGACCAGGTCGGCGAAGAGCCACGGCCGCCCGAGACAGCCGCGCCCGACGACGACGCCGTCGCAGCCGGTCTCGCGGACCATGCGCAGCGCGTCCTCGGCGGACCAGATGTCGCCGTTGCCGAGCACCGGGATCTCCGGGACGTGCTCTTTGAGCCGGGCGATGGCGTCCCAGTCGGCGGTGCCGCCGTAGTGCTGGGCGGTGGTGCGGCCGTGCAGGGCGATGGCGGTCACGCCCTCCTCGACGGCGATGCGGCCGGCGTCGAGGAAGGTGAGGTGGTCGTCGTCGATGCCCTTGCGCATCTTCATGGTGACGGGCAGGTCGCCGGCGCCGGTGACGGCCTCGCGGACGATGGCGCGCAGCAGGTTCCGCTTGTACGGGAGGGCCGAGCCGCCGCCCTTGCGGGTCACCTTGGGCACGGGGCAGCCGAAGTTCAGGTCGATGTGGTCGGCGAGACCCTCCTCCGCGATCATGCGGACGGCCCTGCCGACGGTCACCGGGTCCACGCCGTACAGCTGGATCGAGCGCGGCTTCTCGGTCGCGTCGAAGTGGATGAGCTGCATGGTCTTCTCGTTGCGCTCGACCAGCGCCCGGGTCGTGATCATCTCGCTCACGAACAGGCCCTTGCCGCCGCTGAACTCACGGCACAGCGTGCGGAACGGCGCGTTCGTGATCCCGGCCATCGGTGCGAGCACCACGGGCGGTGCGACGGTGTGCGGGCCGATCCGCAGGGGTGCGGCGGTGGTGCCGGGGGCGGGCGTGGTGAGCGTGGACATTCCTCCATTGTCACGTACGCCGGGCAGTGCTCGGCGGGGCCTCGGACCGGGGATCATGTATTGGTCATTAGTTAGCCGCACTATCGAAACGGGCGTACGATGGCGGTCATGCCGGAGCTCACCCACCGCCGACGCATGCTCGTGCTCGCCATCTGCTGCATGAGCCTGCTGATCGTGAGCATCGACAACACCATCCTCAACGTGGCCCTGCCCTCCATGCAGCGCGACTTCGGCGCGAGCACGTCGGGGCTCCAGTGGGCGGTCGACGCGTACACGCTCGTGCTGGCCGCGCTGCTGATGCTGGCCGGCTCCACCGCGGACCGGATCGGCCGCAAGCGGGTCTTCATGACCGGGCTTGTGGTCTTCACCCTCGGCTCGCTGCTGTGCTCCCTGGCGCCCGACCTGTCCTCTCTGGTCGTCTTCCGGATGATCCAGGCGGTGGGCGGTTCGATGCTCAACCCGGTCGCCATGTCGATCATCACCAACACCTTCACCGACCCGCGGGAGCGGGCCCGCGCGATCGGGGTGTGGGGCGCGGTGGTCGGCATCTCCATGGCCGCCGGGCCGCTGGTGGGCGGGGTGCTGGTGGAGTCGGTCGGCTGGCGTTCGATCTTCTGGGTCAACCTCCCGGTGGGCCTCGCCGCGCTGCTGCTCACCCTGCGCTTCATCCCCGAGTCCCGGGCGCCCAGGGCCCGCCGGCCCGACCCGCTGGGCCAGCTGCTGGTGATCGTGCTGTTCGGCTCCCTGACGTACGCGATCATCGAGGCGCCGAACGCCGGGTTCACGGCGGTGCTGCCGTTCGCGGCGCTGGCGCTGGCCGCGCTGGCCGGCCTGCTCGTGCACGAGCCGCGTCGCGCCGAGCCGCTGATCGAGCTGCGCTTCTTCCGGTCGGCTCCGTTCAGCGGCGCCACCGTCATAGCGATCAGCGCGTTCGCGGCGCTGGGCGGCTTCCTGTTCCTGTCCACGCTGTACCTCCAGAACGTGCGGGGACTGAGCGCCCTGGAGGCCGGGTTGTGGATGCTGCCGATGGCCGTCCCGACCTTCCTGTGCGCCCCGCTGTCCGGGCGGCTGGTCGGCAGCCGGGGGCCGCGGCTGCCGCTGCTGATCGCGGGCGGCGCGCTGACCGTGAGCGGGGCGCTGTTCGCCGCCTTCGAGGCCGAGACCTCCGACGTCACCCTCTTCGCCGGCTACGTCCTGTTCGGCATCGGCTTCGGCTTCGTCAACGCGCCCATCACCAACACGGCGGTCTCCGGCATGCCCCGCGCCCAGGCCGGGGTGGCCGCCGCCGTCGCCTCCACCAGCCGCCAGCTGGGCCAGACGCTGGGCGTGGCGGTGGTCGGCGCGGTGCTGGCGACGGGGGTGGGCGCCTCCTCGTACCGGGACACCTTCGTCTCGGCCTCCCGCCCCGGCTGGTGGATCCTGGCCGCCTGCGGCCTCGCGGTCCTCGTCCTGGGCGCCGCCACCACCGGCCGCTGGGCCCGCCACACGGCGGAACGAACCGCCGAGCGACTCAGGTCACCGGAGGCACAGGAGGCGGCGCGGGCGGAGGCCTGACGCGCTCCACAGGGGCGCGGAGAACCGCGCGCCCGGCCCGCACGCCCGTACCCGAGCGAGAGACACAGCACCCCCTCGTCCCCGGCCCTCCTCACGCCCCGAAGGGGCGCGGGGAACTGCGCGACCAGCCCCCACCCACCCGCAGACGGCGACGTACCCGCCCCTCCCCTACCCCCTCCGCACACACCCCCGGCCTCAGCGCAGCGGAATCGGCAACCGCTCCGCCAGCATCGGCCAGTACTTGAGGACCGCCTCCTCCACCTCCGGCAGCGCCCGCTGGCCCGCCAGGGCCAGGACGATCGCCGCCGCCACGCCCGTCCACGCCACCGGGCCCAGCGGCGTGCAGCCGAAGAGGCGGCTCACGCCCGGGGTCTGGACGAGGGCGACCAGCGCGGCCGCCGAACCCAGGGACGTGACCTGGACCAGGCGGCTGTCGCGGCGGTCGGCGAGGGTCTGGGCGAGCTGGGTGCCGACCACGGCGCACAGGGCCATCGTCGTGGAGCGGCGGTCCGTGCCCGGCGTGAAGCGGCCGAAGAGCCAGGCCGCGGTCGCCCCGAGCGCCGTGGTCAGGGCCCGGTGCCGGATCTGCCGCAGCAGGGGCTCGCCCAGCACCGCCGTACCCAGCGGCGCACCCGCGTCGGCGGCCTCCTGCTCGGGATCTCCCGTGCGCGTCACCGCGACCGCCATCGCCGGGAACAGGTCGGTGAAGAGGTTCACCAGCAGCATCTGCCGGGTCGACAGCGGCGAGGAGCCGCTCAGCACCGTGCCGAGGATGCCGAAGCCGACCTCGCCCGCGTTGCCGCCGATCAGGATCGCGATGGCGTCGGCGACGCTGTGCCACAGCGCCCGGCCCTCGCGGACCGCCTCCACCAGCACCAGCAGGTCGTCGCCGGTCACCACCAGGTCGGCGGCGTTGCGGGCGGCGGCCGAGCCGCGGGCGCTGATGCCGACGCCGATGTCGGCGGCGCGGATGGCGGCGGCGTCGTTGGCGCCGTCGCCGACCATGCCGACGACCCGCCCGGCGTCCCGCAGCGACTCGACGACCTGGAGCTTCTGCTCCGGCGCCACCCGGGCCACGACGTCCGCGTCGCGCAGCATCCGGGAGCGCGCCGTACGGTCGGCGGCGGCGAGTTCGTCGCCGGTGACCACGACCGCGTCCTCGGGCCAGCCCAGGTCGACGGCGATGGCGTGGGCGGTCTGCGGGTGGTCGCCGGTCAGCACCACGGGCCGTACGCCCGCCTCGCGCAGCCCGCGCACCAGCGCCGGGGACGTCTCGCGGGGTACGTCGGCCAGCGCCAGCAGCCCCGTGAACTCCAGTTTCGCCGGCTGCTGTTCGAGAACGTCGGCCGCCTTCTCGCCCCGGCGCAGGGGGCGGGAGGCCACCGCGATGATGCGCAGTCCGTCGCGGGCCAGGGCCTGCGCCACCTCCAGGGCGTGCGACGGCAGGTCGGCGCAGGCCGGCAGCACCGTCTCCGGGGCGCCCTTGACCACCAGCGTCTCGGGGCCGCCGGCCCGGTCCCGTCCGACGGCGGCGGCGTAACCGCGCGAGGTCTCGAAGGGCAGACCCTCCACCTGCGTCCACCCCGGGTCGTCACCCGCCGCGTCCAGGACCGCCTCGTCGGTGGCGTGGGTGGGCCGCGCCCCGTCGCCGTTCAGCCGGGGGACGGCGCGCGCGGCGGTCCGTACGGCGTCGGCCGCCTCCGGGTCGCCCACCCTGCGGACCGTGCCGTCGGCGCCCGCGACGCGCGTCAGCCGCAGCCTGTTCTCGGTGAGCGTGCCGGTCTTGTCGAAGCAGATGGTGTCCATCCGGCCCAGCGCCTCCAGCGTGCGCGGGGTGCGCACGAGGACCCCGCGACGGCTCAGCCGCCGGGCCGCCGCGAGCTGCGCCACCGTCGCCACCAGCGGCAGCCCCTCGGGGACGGCGGCCACCGCGACCGACACCCCGCCGGCGACGGCCTGCCGGACCGGCGCCCCGCGCAGCAGCGACAGACCGGTGACCGCGGCCCCGCCCGCCAGGGTGAGCGGCAGCGCCTTGCGGGTCAGTTCCTGGAGCCTGGCCTGCACCCCGGCCGCGGCGGGCGTCCGGGCGGCGAGCGCCACCGCCCGCGCCGCCTCGGTGTGGTCGCCGATGTCCACGACGACGGCGCGGGCACGGCCGGCCACCACGGTCGTGCCCTCGAAGACCATGCAGTACCGCTCGGCCACCGGGGCCCTGGGCGCCGGGTCCACGCTCTTGCCCACCGGCAGCGACTCACCGGTCAGCGCGGACTCGTCCACCTCCAGACCGTCCTCCCACAGCAGCCGGGCGTCGGCCGGGACGACGTCGTCCGTCTTCAGTTCGATCACGTACCCCGGGTGCAGCCGGGACGCGTCCATGATGCGTGGCAGCCCGCCCTCCCGTTCGGGCTCATCGGTGACCCGGGCCTTCTGCGTCTGCTCGGCCAGCAGCCCGGACAGCGCCCGCTCGGCGCGAAGCCGCTGGAACCCGCCGACCAGTGCGTTCAGGTCGAGCGCCCCGACCACCAGCAGGGCGTCCACGACCGACCCGAGGATCGCGGAGGCCGCCGAGCCGACCGCGAGCACCGGGGTGAGCGGATCGTCCAGCTCCCCGCGGACCGCCCGGGCCAGCTCCCACGACCAGAACGCCGGGACCAGCACCGGCACCCGGCCCGCCCGGTCGGCGACCGCGCGCAGCCGGGCCGCGGCCTGCTCGACGACGGTCGCGGCGGGCTCGCCCTCCCGTTCCAGACGGTCCCGTACGGCGTCCAGGTCCAGCGCGTGCCACGCCACCCGGGCCCGGGGATGCGGGGCGCGGGCCATCGCCACGCCGACCGCCGCACGCGTCCCGGACAGCAGGGCCGCCGCCGCGCTCGCGTCGACCGGCGCGTGCCGCAGCCCGGACAGCGCGATGAAGCTCGGCCTGCCCCGGCGCCGGCCGCGCGCCTCGCCGACCGCCACCAGCAGCCCGGACAGCGCGGCGCCGGACCGGGCCAGCGTCTGCGAGCGCCGCCCGATGGCACGGGCCGCGGGCACCGCCCGCAGCAGCCGCCACACGTCGGCGAGCCCCTGCGGAGCGATCACGTCCGCGCCCCACGCCACCGGGGAGTCCGCGTCGGCCAGGGCGACCGCCACGTCCCCGGCGAGCAGCCCGGCCAGCACCGAGTCGTCGTCCTCGGGCCGCGGGCGTACGACCGTGACGACGCCGCCCTCGGGGCGCAGTTCGGCCACGACGTCGGCGAGCGGGCGCCGCGCGTCGACGACCTGGTCCGCGAGGCCGGTGAAGTCGGCCAGCGCCGGGTCCTGGACCATCACCACGCGCAGGCCGGCCCGCCGGGCCGCGTCCAGCACGTCCTCGGTCCACGGGTCGGCGCCGTCGTCCGGCAGCCTCAGCGCGCTCGGGTGCAGCACGACCGTGCGGGCCATCTCCAGCTGCCGCAGCCGTCCCGGGTCGCGCACCAGCACACCGGTACGGGAAAGGGCCGCGCTCAGTACGGCGCGGAAGGCGGCGGGACCGTACCGCGCGGCCTTGGGCGAGCCGGCCAGCACGGCCTCGGCCGCCTCGGCCACGTCGTGCTTGACCAGCAGCGTCGCCGCGGCGCCCGCGACGCTGCCGGCCGAGGCGTGGGCGGCGTAGTCCTGGGCCGGGGAGGTGCGCGGCGCCGGGCGCAGGGTGAGGTCGGCGGGCAGGCTGCCGCGGCCGGGGGCGCAGAGCTGGTCGTGCACCACCTCGAAGGCCGCCGTCCGGGCCACCGCCTCCGTCAACTGGCAGGCGCGCAGGGCTCCGTCGAGGACCAGCGAGGTGGGGCTCTGCCCGGCGCCGTGCACGGCGGCGTTGGCGGCGGCCAGCGCCACGTCCATGCGGTGGTCGCCCATCCGCTCGCGCAGCCAGGCGCGGAAGGCCGGGTTCTCGCGCAGCAGTGTCGCAACGGCGGTGATCAGGCGCGGCGAGGGCGGCAGCCGCAGGCGCGCGCCGGTCACGGCGGCGGCGATGCCGAGGAGGTCGGCGCCGAGGGCGGTCGCGGCGACGCGCACCGAGGCCGGGTCGCCGGGGTGGGCCAGTTCGTCCACCTGGTCGCCGATGTCCTCCCGGTCCCGTCCGTCCGTCCGGGTGAGTCCGTGCCGCTCGGCGACTTCGGTGACGCGGTCCACGACCGAGTCGCTCAGCCCCTCCTCGGTCGCGGTCACCACCAGTCTGGCGAGGCCCGTGTCCCAGTAGGCGACCAGCACGTCCGGGTGTTCGGCCACCTCCGCGGCCACCCTTCGCGCGACGCGTTCCGTGCCGCCCGCCAGGCGCACCTCGTCGGACTCTGCCGGGGCGAGGGCGAGGTGGGCCCGGGGTCCGGCCCGCCAGTCCCGGGTGCCGCCGGGCAGCGCGGACCGGGCGACCCGGGCCGCGCGGGCGGCGAAGTCGGCGCCTCGCACACCGGCCCGCGCGGTGCCCGCGACCGCGCCGGCGGCGGCGCCGACGGCGGGTGCGGTGGAGCGGGCGAGCAGCCGGGGGCCGGCCAGTACCAATCCGGTGACGGCGTCCTGGGACCGCGTCAGAAGTGCGCCGACCATGGCCGTGGCTCAGCTCGTCCTGGAGGTGCGCGAGGCGGCCGTCCTGCGGCCGCCGGCCGAGCCCGAGGCGGGGGGACGGCTGGACGACGTCTTCTTTCCCGAGCGGCTCCTGCTCCGCGCGGGTGACGCGGTCTTCTTCGCGGGGGCCTTCCTGGCGGCGGTCTTCTTGGCGGTCGTCTTGCCGGCGGCCGTCTTCTTCGCCGTGGCCTTCTTGGCCGTGGCCTTCTTGGCGGTCGCCTTCGTCGCCGCGGCCGACTTCTTCGTCGCCGCGGTCGCCTTCTTCGCCGCGGCGGACTTCGTGGCCGCCGACTGGGCCGTGGCCTTCTTCGCGGTGGTCTTCTTCGCCGCCGCCTTCTTCGCCGCGGCCGACTTCGAGGCGGCCGACTTCGAGGCGGCCGACTTAGAGGCGGTCGAGTTCGCCGCCGCGGTCTTGGCGGTGCTCTTCCTGGCGGCGGCGCTCTTCCGGGCGGCCTCAGTGGCACCGGTACCACCAGTGCCCCGCCCGGCGACCCCGTTCCCGTTCCGCCGCCGTGACTGCGTCAGCCAGGCCACCGCCGCTCCGGTGAGCGCCACCGGCCACTCCACCAGTCCGGCGACGCCCAGCACCCCCGCACCCGTGTACACGATCACGCGCCGGCCGCGCGGCGACACCGCGCCGATCCGTTCCAGCGCGCCCTCGGCGGCCTTACCGACCGTCGTGGCACCCGGCACCTTCTGTACCGCGGAAGCGGCCGCGTGCAACGGCCGCGGGAGTGTCTGCGCCGACTTCTGCTCAGCCATGACTCTTCGTCCTCGCCCTGTCCGTGCGGTGGGAAACCCTGGGAACATCACCTTCCGCACAACTCCGCGTTCCCGCACCTCGGGCGTCACCCCGACGGCGTCACCGCGCCACCGACGGATCATTTGGTCCAGACCTCTTGACGAAAGGTCTGGACCACACCACTGTCATGCCTACGACAGCCCCACACCTCACCGCACCCCCCACCGGGAGGCCCGGCATGATCCGCCCCAAGGTCCGCCGCAGGATCCGTCTACTGGCCGCCGCGCTGGCGGCCGCCGTCCTGGCCCCGCTGGGGGCCACCACCGCGTCCGCCGCACCCGCGCCCACCCCCACCGCCGCCCCCGCGGCCGACACCTGCGCGGTGAAGTCCAAGCCCGTCGGCAAGGTCCTCCAGGGCTACTGGGAGAACTGGGACGGCGCCGCCAACGGCGTGCACCCGCCCTTCGGCTGGACGCCCATCACCGACTCGCGCATCGGCGCCCACGGCTACAACGTGCTCAACGCCGCCTTCCCGGTGATCCGCTCCGACGGAACGGCCCTGTGGGAGGACGGCATGGACACGGGCGTGAAGGTGGCGACGCCCGCGGAGATGTGCGCGGCCAAGGCGTCCGGGCAGACGATCCTGCTCTCCATCGGCGGCGCGACGGCCGGCATCGACCTCAACTCCACCGCCGTCGCCGACCGTTTCGTCGACACGATCGTGCCGATCCTGAAGAAGTACAACTTCGACGGCATCGACATCGACATCGAGACCGGCCTGACCGGCAGCGGCAGCATCGGCCAACTCTCCACGTCCCAGGCCAACCTGATCCGCATCATCGACGGCGTGCTCGCCCGCATGCCCTCGAACTTCGGCCTCACCATGGCCCCGGAGACCGCCTACGTCACCGGCGGCAGCGTGACCTACGGCTCCATCTGGGGCGCGTACCTCCCCATCGTCAAGAAGTACGCGGACAACGGCCGCCTGTGGTGGCTGAACATGCAGTACTACAACGGCAGCATGTACGGCTGCTCCGGCGACTCCTACTCGGCCGGCACGGTCCAGGGCTTCACCAAGCAGACCGACTGCCTCGACAAGGGCCTGGTCATCCAGGGCACGACGATCCGGGTGCCCTACGACAAGCAGGTACCGGGCCTGCCCGCACAGCCCGGCGCGGGCGGCGGACACATGTCCCCGTCCCTGGTGTCCCAGGCCTGGAACCACTACAACGGCGCCCTCAAGGGCCTGATGACGTGGTCCCTCAACTGGGACGGCTCGAAGAACTGGACCTTCGGCGACAACGTGAAGTCACTGCAGGGCCGCTGAGCCGGGAAGGGCGAGCAGGGAAGCCCGAACCGAGACCCCAGGCCCCCGGAACCGAAACGCCCACCCCCCTCCCGACCGAGTCGGGTGGGGGGTGGGCACAGTCCGGCGGTCAGCAGCCGACGAGCCTCGAAGCGAGGTATCCCTCGATCTGGTCCAGCGACACACGCTCCTGCTTCATGGTGTCCCGCTCCCGCACGGTCACCGCGTTGTCGTCCAGCGTGTCGAAGTCCACCGTCACACAGAACGGCGTCCCGATCTCGTCCTGACGCCGATACCGGCGACCAATCGCGCCCGCGTCGTCGAACTCGATGTTCCAGTTCTGCCGCAGCGCCTGCGCGAGCCCCTTCGCCTTGGGCGACAGCTCGGGGTTGCGGGACAGCGGCAGCACGGCGACCTTCACCGGGGACAGCCGCGGGTCGAGCCGCAGCACGGTGCGCTTCTCCAGCTTGCCCTTGGCGTTGGGCGCCTCGTCCTCGATGTACGCGTCGAGCAGGAAGGCCAGCATGGCCCGGCCGACACCGGCCGCCGGCTCGATGACGTACGGCGTCCAGCGCTCGCCGGCCTCCTGGTCGAAGTAGGAGAGGTCCTGGCCGGAGGCCTTGGAGTGCGAGGAGAGGTCGTAGTCGGTGCGGTTGGCCACACCCTCCAGCTCGCCCCACTCACTGCCGCCGAAGGAGAACCGGTACTCGATGTCGGCGGTGCGCTTGGAGTAGTGGGAGAGCTTCTCGGCCGGGTGCTCGTACCAGCGCATGTTCTCCTCGCGGAGACCCAGGCCCGTGTACCAGTTCCAGCGCTGCTCCATCCAGTACTCCTGCCACTTCTCGTCCTCGCCCGGCTTGACGAAGAACTCCATCTCCATCTGCTCGAACTCGCGGGTCCGGAAGATGAAGTTGCCGGGCGTGATCTCGTTGCGGAAGGACTTGCCCATCTGGGCGATGCCGAACGGCGGCTTGCGGCGCGAGGTGGTCTGCACCTGGGCGAAGTTGGTGAAGATGCCCTGGGCGGTCTCGGGCCGCAGGTAGGCGACGGAGCCGCTGTCCTGGGTCGGGCCGAGGTGGGTGGAGAGCAGACCGGAGAACTGCTTGGGCTCGGTGAAGGTGCCCTTGTTGCCGCAGTTGGGGCAGTTGAGGTCGGCCAGGCCGTTCTCGGGAGCCTTGCCCTTCTTCTCCTCGTAGGCCTCCTCCAGGTGGTCCGCGCGGAACCGCTTGTGGCAGGAGGTGCACTCGGTCAGCGGGTCCGTGAAGGTGGCGACGTGACCGGAGGCCACCCAGACCTCGGGGGCCAGGATCACGGAGGAGTCGAGACCGACGACGTCCTCGCGCGAGGTGACCATGTAGCGCCACCACTGGCGCTTGAGGTTCTCCTTGAGCTCGACACCGAGCGGGCCGTAGTCCCAGGCGGCGCGCTGACCGCCGTAGATCTCACTGCAGGGGAATACGAAGCCACGGCGCTTGCTCAGGCTGACGATGGTGTCGATCTTGTCGGCGGCCACGGTGCTCTCTTCATTACGACGACGGGCGACGAAGCGAGATGCTTCCAGAGAATGCTTCAGGTTACCGGCGTGGACTGCCCCTCAACCAAATCGGGTCCGCGTCCGCCTCCGAAACATCATTGTTGACAACCGTTTCCATATTCGTTGAAAATGGGTGTCATGAACGCTCGACGACGCCGTATATCCGGCATAGCAGTCACCGCGGCCACCGCACTCGGCCTCGGTACCCTCTCCGCCTGCTCCAGCGACAGCTCCGCCGCGGGCAACACCGACAAGTTCGACGTCGTCGCGTCGTTCTACCCCTTGCAGTACCTGGCCGAGCAGATCGGCGGGGACCACGTGAACGTCACCACGCTCACCGAGCCCGGCCAGGAGCCGCACGACCTGGAGCTGAGCGCCAGGCAGACCGCGGAGCTGGGTGAGGCGGACGCCGCGCTCCACCTGACCTCGCTCCAGCCGGCGGTGGACAAGGCCATCGACCAGTCCGACGTCAAGACCAAGATCGACGCGGCCGAACTGACGAAGCTCGAGGACCACGGGAACGTCGAGCACGACCACGGGGGCGAGGAGCACTCCGAGGAGGAGCACTCCGAGGAGGGTCACGCCCTCGACCCGCACGTCTGGCTGGACCCGGTGAAGTACGGCGAGATCGCCGAGGGGGTCGCCAAGGCCTTCGAGAAGGCCGACCCGGACAACGCGGCCGACTACCGGAAGAACGCCGACGCCCTGGCCAAGAAGCTGGCCGGCCTGAACACCGCGTACAAGGACGGCCTGGCCGACACCGACACCAAGGTCTTCTTCACCAACCACGCCGCCTTCGGCTACCTCGCCGAGCGCTACGGGCTGACCCAGGAGGCCATCAGCGGCGTCGATCCGGAGAGCGAGCCCAGCCCGGCGCGGATCAAGGAACTCCAGAAGGAGGCCAAGGCCGACGGCGTCACCACCGTCTTCTACGAGACCCTGGTGTCCGACAAGACCGCCAAGACCCTCGCCAAGGACGCGGGCCTGAAGACCGGCGTCCTGGACCCGCTGGAGGGCATCACGGACAAGTCCAAGGGCGACGACTACGTCGAGGTCATGGAGTCCAACCTCAAGGCGCTCCAGACCGCCCTCGGCGCCAAGTGACCATTCCGACCGATACGGAGGGCACCGTGAGCGACGAGCCCGTCATATCCCTGCGCGGCGTCCGCGCCGAACTCGGCTCCCGCCCCGTCCTGCGCGGCATCGACCTCACCGTGCGCCGCGGTGAGGTCGTGGCCCTGCTCGGCGCCAACGGCTCGGGCAAGTCCACGGCCGTGCGCACCGTCATCGGACAGGTGCCGGTCACGGCCGGGCAGATCGAGCTGTTCGGCACCGCGCGGCGCCGATTCCGCGACTGGGCACGCGTGGGGTACGTCCCGCAGCGCACCACGGCCGCGGGCGGCGTCCCCGCCACGGTGACCGAGGTGGTCTCCTCCGGCCGCCTCTCCCGTACCCGCTTCGGCATCCTGCGCAAGGCCGACCACGAGGCCGTGCGCGGTGCCCTGGAGGTGGTCGGCATGGCCGACCGGGCCAAGGACTCCGTGGACGCGCTCTCCGGCGGCCAGCACCAGCGGGTGCTGATCGCCCGCGCGCTCGCCGCCGGCCCGGAGCTTCTGATCATGGACGAGCCGATGGCCGGCGTCGACCTGGCCAGTCAGGAGATCCTGGCCGAGACGCTCCGGGCACAGGTCTCCGCCGGTGCCACCGTCCTGCTCGTCCTGCACGAACTGGGCCCCCTGGAGCCGCTGATCGACCGGGCGGTGGTCCTGCGGGACGGCTGCGTCGTGCACGACGGCCCACCCCCCGAGGCGGTCGGCCAGCACGCGCTGCCCGGCCACGACCACGTACACCCGCACGCGCCGGCCCACGCCGAGCCTGCCCGCACCGGCCTGCTGAGCTGAGAAGTCCTGATGGAAATCCTGAACTACGCCTTCATGCAGCGGGCCCTGCTGGCCTCCGTCCTGGTCGGCGTCACCGCGCCCGCCATCGGCATCTACCTGGTCCAGCGCCGCCAGGCCCTGATGGGCGACGGCATCGGCCACGTCGCGATGACCGGCGTCGGCCTCGGCTTCCTGCTCTCCTGGTCCCCGGTGTGGATGGCGACCCTGGTCTCGGTGCTCGGCGCGGTCCTGATGGAGCTGATCCGCTGGTACGGCAAGACCCGCGGCGACATCGCCCTCGCGATGCTCTTCTACGGCGGTATGGCCGGCGGCGTGATGTTCATCAACCTCGCGCCGGGCGGGTCCAACGCCAACCTGACCTCCTATCTCTTCGGCTCGCTCTCGACGGTCTCCGAGTCCGACGTCACCGCGATCTGCCTGCTGGCCGCCTTCGTGGTCCTGGTCACCCTGGGCCTGCGCCGGCAGCTGTTCGCGGTCAGTCAGGACGAGGAGTTCGCCCGGGTCACCGGCCTGCCGGTGCGCGCGCTGAACCTGCTGACGGCGGTCACGGCCGCGGTGACGGTGACGGTCGCGATGCGCGTCGTCGGGCTGCTGCTGGTGTCGGCGCTGATGGTGGTGCCGGTGGCCGCCGCACAGCAGCTCACCCGCAGCTTCGCCGCCACCTTCGCGATCGCCGTCGCGCTCGGCGTCACCGTGACGATCGGCGGTACGGTGACTTCGTACTACCAGGACGTGCCGCCCGGCGCGACGATCGTGCTGCTCACCATCGCCGCCTTCATCCTGCTGACCGCTCTGGCCGCCCCGCTGGCCCGCAGACGCGCGCGGACGCCGGCCGCGGTGCCGCGGGACGGAGATCCGGCGGGGTGCGACATTCCGGCCACGAGGGGGGCCGGCGACGCGAACGACCTCTGACGGACGGCCGGGCTGGCACAATGGCCCGGCAAGCCGCAGATGTGAGGAGGAATCCGGTGACGACCGCTGGACCGCCCGTGAAGGGCCGCGCCACCCGGCAGCGGGCCGCCGTCTCGGCGGCTCTCCAGGAGGTCGAGGAGTTCCGCAGCGCACAGGAGCTCCACGACATGCTCAAGCACAAGGGCGACTCGGTGGGGCTCACCACGGTCTACCGCACCCTCCAGTCCCTCGCCGACGCCGGCGAGGTCGACGTCCTGCGTACCGCCGACGGCGAGTCCGTCTACCGCCGCTGCTCCACCGACGACCATCACCACCACCTGGTCTGCCGCGGCTGCGGCAAAGCGGTGGAGGTCGAGGGACCGGCCGTGGAGAAGTGGGCCGAGGCCATCGCCGCCGAGCACGGCTACGTCAACGTCGCCCACACCGTGGAGATCTTCGGCACCTGCGCCGACTGCGCGGCTGCCTCCGGCGGCTGAGCCGCCGGGTCCGGGGCTGCGCCCCGGACCCCCTTTTCCGGCCTGTTTTCCGGCCTGACGGCCTCGTCCTCGATCGCCGGACGGGCTCAGTTCCCTCCGCTCCGGCCCTCCATGGCCAGAAGCTCCTCGTTGGGGATGGCGCCGCCGAACCGACGGTCGCGGGAGGCGAACTCCAGGCACGCCCGCCACAGGTCGCGCCGGTCGAAGTCGGGCCACAGCACGTCCTGGAACACCATCTCGGCGTACGCGCTCTGCCAGAGCAGGTAGTTGGACGTGCGCTGCTCGCCGCTGGGCCGCAGGAACAGGTCCACGTCCGGCATGTCCGGGTAGTACAGGTACTTCGCGAGGGTCTTCTCGTTGACCTTCGACGGGTCGAGCCTCCCGGCCCGCACGTCCTCGGCGAGGGCCTGCGCGGCGTCGGCGATCTCGGCGCGGCCGCCGTAGTTCATGCAGAAGTACAGCGTCAGCCGGTCGTTGTCCTTGGTCTGCTCCTGGGCGACCTGGAGCTCCTTGGCCACGGACTTCCACAGCTTCGGCATCCGGCCCACCCAGCGCACGCGGATCCCCAGCTCGTCGAGCTGGTCGCGGGTCTTGCGGATGAAGTCCCGGTTGAAGTTCATCAGGAAGCGCACCTCGTCCGGCGACCGCTTCCAGTTCTCGGTGGAGAAGGCGTACAGCGAGATGTTCTTCACGCCCATCTCGATCGCGCCCTGGAGCACGTCGAGCACCCGCTCGGCCCCGACCTTGTGCCCCTCGGTCCGCGGCAGCCCGCGGTCCTTGGCCCAGCGCCCGTTGCCGTCCATGACGATCGCCACATGCTCGGGGACCAGCTCACCGAGGCCCGGGGGCCGCGCGCCGGACGGGTGCGGCTCCGGCGTCCTGTACTCCCGGCGCTGCCGCCCAAGGATCCCGCGTACCGCCATGTGTCTCTCGTCTCCTCGTACTGTGTTTCTGCGTGGTTCTGCCTAGGACTTCTCGACGTACCGCAGGGAGCGCAGGCCCCGCTCCAGGTGCCAGTGCAGATAGGCGGACACCAGGCCGCTGCCCTCCCGCACGTACCGCGGCTCGCACGCGTCCGCGGTCCCCCAGTCTCCCGTGAGCAGCGCCCCGAGCAGTTCCAGGGCCTGCGGCGAGGGTACGACGCTGCCGGGCACCCGGCAGTCGGCGCAGACGGAACCGCCCGACCCGACCGAGAAGAACCGGTTCGGACCGGGCAGGCCGCACTTCGCGCAGTCCCCGAAGGTCGGCGCGTACCCGTTCACCGCCAGCGAGCGCAGGAGGAACGCGTCGAGCACGAGGTTCGGCGCGTGCTCGCCCCTCGCGAGGGTGCGCAGCGCGCCGACGAGCAGCAGGTACTGCTGCACCGCCGGCTCGCCCTCGTGGTCGGTGAACCGCTCGGCCGTCTCCAGCATGGCCGTCCCGGCGGTGTAGCGGGCGTAGTCCGTGACGATCCCGCCGCCGTACGGCGCGATGGTCTCGCTCTGCGTGCACAGCGGCAGCCCGCGCCCGACCAGCTCGCTGTTCTTGGCGAAGAACTGCACGTCGACATGTGAGAACGGTTCGAGGCGGGCCCCGAACTTCGACTTCGTCCGCCGCACCCCGCGCGCCACGGCGCGTACGCGTCCGTGACCGCGCGTGAGCAAGGTGATGATCCGGTCCGCCTCACCCAGCTTCTGGGTGCGCAGCACGATGCCGTCGTCGCGGAACAGACTCATGCCGCCCATTCTCGCGCATGCCCCGGGGGGCCTCGCCACGACCGCGGACATCGGGGTGCGCCGCGGAAAACCTGTTGGCGGCCCACGCCGGGCGCTGCTAGTTTCCCGGTGGCCGTGCGACAGAGCGAGGAGGTGGTACCCGTGAACGTTTCGACGTGGGTGCTCCCCTCCGGGGTCACGGTCGGGCGATAGGTCGTCCGGGAGCGCCGTTCAAGCGCACTCCCGAAAGGCACGACCATGCACTTCACTTCCGAACGACGCCTCGACGACGGTGTCGTCGCCCGCGCGTTCACCCTCGGCGAGATCCCCGGCACCCTGTGGACGCCGGAATCCGAGTCCGCCGCACCGGTTCCGCTGGTCCTCATGGCCCACAACAACGGCATGGCCAGGACGGAGCCCCGGCTGGTGGCCCGGGCCCGGCACACCGCGGCGGCCGGCTACGCGGTGGCCTCCATCGACGCCGCCGGATGCGGTGACCGACCCCGTTCCGCGGCCGACGAGCGGGTACGCGCCGACCTCCGCCGGGCGATGCGGGCCGGGGAGCCGGTCGACGAGATCTTCGAGTCGCTGGTCGGCCCGCTGGTCGAGAACGCGGCACCGGAATGGCGGACCACCCTGGACGCCCTCCTCGCGCTGCCCGGGATCGGCGGCCCGGTCGGGTACTCGGGGTGGATGGCCCTCGGCATCCGCCTCGCGGTGGACGAGCCGCGCGTCGCTGCCGCCGGCTTCTTCGCCGGCGGTTTCGTGCCCCGCGCCCAGCGCGAGGAGGCACGGCGGGTCTCCGTTCCGCTGCTGGTCCTGCTGCAGTGGGACGACGAGGGGAACCCCCGGCAGCGGGCCCTGGACCTCTTCGACGCCTTCGGCAGCAAGGAGAAGACGCTGCACGCCAACATGGGCGGGCACACCGGCACCCCGTGGTTCGAGGTGCAGGACGGGGACAGGTTCTTCGGCCGGCACCTGAAGTAGGCCTGCGGCGGGGGTGGTTCCTCGGGTAAACCCCCGTACGAAGAGGGTTGTTGACCGGATGTGGGCGGCTCCGGCGATCCGTGAGGCTCGTCGTATGACGCAGCGCAAGCGAATCGTCCGCGACGCCGCCCTCGTCGGCGTCTCCACCGCACTCCTCGGGATCACCGCGCCGTTCACCGCCTCCGCCGCGACCGCGGACCCGGCCGGGACCCTCACCTGGACGGACTGCGGCGGGGGCGCCGACCCCCGTCAGCAGTGCGCCACGCTCCAGGTGCCCATGGACTACGCCGATCCCGGCGGCCCCCGTATCGACATCGCCGTCTCGCGCATCCGGAGCGAGGATCCGGACGCCCGGCGCGGGACACTGCTCCTCATCCCCGGCGGGCCGGGCGGGTCCAGTCTGGGCGACCCGTCGGGGAAGGGGCAGAAGCTGCCGCGCGAGGTCCGGGACGCCTACGACCTCGTGGGGTTCGCGCCGCGCGGGGTCGCCCCCTCCGCCTCCGTCGACTGCGGGCTTCGGACCGCCGACCTCGCCACCTCCAGGCTCCGCCCCTGGCCCGCCCCCGACGGCTCGATCGACGCGAACCTCGACACCGCCCGGCGCATCACCGGCGCCTGCCTGCGCAACGGCGGCGAACTGATGCGGCACCTCGGCACCGCGAACGAGGCCCGCGACCTCGACCGTCTCCGGGCCGCGCTCGGCGAGCGGAAGATCTCCGCGTGGGGGGTGTCGTACGGGACGTACGTCGGCGCGGTGTACGCGCAGCTCTTCCCGCACCGCACGGACCGCGTCGTGCTGGACAGCAACGACGACCCGGACCCGACCCGCGTCGCCCGGGCCTGGCTGGCCGGGCACGAGCAGGGCGTGGAGGACACCTTCCCGGACTTCGCCGCGTGGGCGTCGCAGCCGGGCAACCCGGACCGCGTGGCACTCCGGGCCGCCGACGTACGGCCTCTGTTCCTGCGGCTCGCCGACCGGTTGGACCGTACGCCGATCCCGTGGCCGGGGGCCAACCCGGAGGAGCTGAACGGCAACGTGCTGCGCCAGACGATGCTGGACAGCCTGTACCGCCCCAGCAGCTATCCCACGCTCGCCAAACTGATGCGGGCCGCGGCGCAGGGCACGGTGCCGCCCGCGCCCCCGACGCCGCCCGAGTCCGTGCTGCAGAACGTCACCGCCGTGGGCGTCGGGACGATCTGCAACGACGTCGCCTGGCCGAAGTCGCCCGCCGTGTACCGCAAGGACGTGGCCGAGAGCCGCGTCAAGTACCCGCTCACCGCCGGGATGCCCCGCAACGCGATGGTGTGCGCCGCCTGGCCCCACCCGCCGCGCGAGGCGCCGGTGCGGATCACCGGCCGGGGGCCGTCCAACGTCCTGCTCGTCCAGAACGAACGGGACGTGGCCACCCCGCTCAGCGGCGCCCGGAAGATGCGGGAGGCGCTCGGCCGGCGCGCGGTCATGGTCACCGTCGACTCCACCGGCCACGATGCCTACCTCGCCAACGGCAACGCCTGCGGCGACCGGACCGTCTCCCGCTTCCTCGCGACGGGTCAGCGGCCCTCCGCCGACCTCTACTGCGAGGGCTGAGACGGGCCCGCCGTCCCGCCGCCGCCGGTGGCCACACCGCCGCGCGGCTCGGGTGCGGCGAAGGGCTGGGTGTCCGGCTCGCACGTCGTCCCGGCCGGCGGGAGGACGCCGTCCACGAGGTAGCGGCTCACGTGATCGCCCACGCAGGCACCGGGGTTGAGCAGCGCGGTGTGTCCGTAGCCGTGGTGGGTGAGCAGCCGGGCGCCGGCCAGCTCCTCGGCCATGGTCTCGGCGTTCGTGAACGGGGTCGACGGATCGTAGGTGGTGCCGACCACGAGCGCCGGGTGCGCCGTCGGACGGTCCCACGGGCCCGTGTAGCGGTCGGGGGAGATCGCGGGCCAGGTGGCGCAGGGTTCCGCGGCCCAGGTCCAGAAGCGCCCCGCGTCGCCCGAGCGTGCGGCGGCCTCCTCCTCCAGCGCGTGCATGCTCGCCGGGTCACGGGGGTTGGGGCTGTCGCCGCAGATGATCGCGGCCGCCTGCTCGTCGCCCTGGTACGGCGTCGGCACGGGCGGCGCCACGGCGGGCGCGGCGGCCGCCTCGGGGGCCTGCCCCTGCCACAGGGCCTGGAGCCGGGCGGCCAGCTCAGCCCAGCCGGGGTCGACGACGTACAGGCTGTTCACGACGTCCCCGATCGTCCTGGCGTACGTCCACGACTCCACCGGCTCGTCGCGCAGGCGCCGCGTCAGGTCCTCGAACTTGTCACGGGTGGCCTGCGCGGTGCCGGCCGAGAACGGGCAGGTCCCGGCGGTCGCGGAGCCGCACAAAGACAGGAACCGCTCCAGCGTCGCCGCCGCCGTGCGGTCCGCGCCGGTGCGCAGGAAGGTGGGGAGCAGGGCCTGCTCCGACCCGTCGTTGGTCCACGCGGAGGGGGCGATGTTGCTGTCGAGCACCAGGGCGCGGACCTTGTCCGGGTACAGGTTGGCGTAGGTGGCGCCGAGGATCGTGCCGTAGGAGATGCCCAGGTAGGTGAGGAGGTCCTCGCCGAGCGCCTCGCGGAGCCGGTCGAGGTCGTGGGCGGTGTCGGCGGTGGAGACGTGGCGCAGCAGCTCGGCGTCGCGGGCCTCGCAGGCCCGGCCCAGCTCCCGGAAGGCGTCGATCCAGGCGTCCCGCTCCGCGTCGCCCACCGGGAACCCGGCGGGGTGGGTCGCGGTCCAGGTCTCGGCGTCCTCCGCGTCGGCGAAGCAGTTCACGGCCGTGCTGTTGCCGACGCCCCGGGGGTCCCAGCTGACGATGTCGAACCGCTCCCGGACCTCGGCGGGGAAGGACTCGTAGTTCTGCGGCATCTGCACGGTGCCCGGTCCGCCGGGGCCGCCGGGGTTGAACAGCAGGGTGCCCACGCGCCGGGCGGCGTCGGTGGCCTTGCGCCGCACCACGGCCAAGTCGATGGTGCGCCCGCCGGGGTTCGCATGGTCCAGCGGCATCTTCGCCGTCGCGCAGTCGTACCGTCCGTCCTCGGGGCAGGGCCGCCAGTCCAGCTCCGGGGCGGAGACCGCGGGTGCCGGGCCGCCGGCCACGGCGAAGGGGGAGCCGGTCAGCACGGTGGAGCAGGTCAGCGCCGCGACGGCGACCGCGGCACACCTCCTGAGGCGGCCGGCTATCGGGCCAGTGAGTCGCATTGCCACGTCCTTTCGCGCTCGAGCGCCCGACGTCGCCCGGACCTGGCTGCCGGCGCGCGTCCGTGACCACCTGACCGCGTCGGTGACCGCCCCGCGAGCCGACCGCGCCCGAACGGGCCGCCGGCAGTCCCCGCCGTAGTGCCGGGCCGGGGCGTGGAAGGCCCGTCGTCCGTCGGTCCACGGCGGGGTGGCGAAGGCCGGCGGTGCCGTGCCGGAGACCGGCCGGCGCCGGAGGTCATCCGACGCCGGGGATCACCAGCCCCGACTCGTAGGCCACGGTGACCAGTTGTGCGCGGTCCCGCACCCTCGGCAGGGATCGGCGGTCAGGACGTGGGCGGCGACCGCGGTCTGCACGCCGATGAGGGTGATGCCGTGCGCGAGTTGCCCGGCACTGCCCCGGGTGACGTGCGGGCGCCGTTACTCCCCCGGGAGTACCGAGGGGGCGGTCAGGCCTGGTCGACCATCCAGTTGCCGTCCTCCTCGTCGTCGACGCGCACCTCCAGTTCGCGCAGGCCCATGCCCGCGTCCCAGAGTTCCCGGAAGCGCTTGAGGCGGTCCCGTACGTAGTCCTGGCGCGCGGTGAGGCGGGTCCGCACGTTGACGTCGCGCAGGTCCTGTTCGATCTCGAACGACACCTCCTCGTCGTAGAGGATGAAGTCGTTGGTGGTGCCGCGCTGGAGGTGCGGGGGCAGTTCGGGCAGGACCGCCACGCGGACGTCGATGCGGCGCAGTTCCTGCTCCTCGCACAGCCGCAGCAGCCGGTCGTCGAGTTCGCGGGCGCTCTCCAGCAGGAACAGGCGGCGTACCGTGACGCCCTGTTCGTCGATGGCCGCCTGCTGGGCGTCGAGGTAGCGTCCGGCGGGCTCGCTGTTCCAGAACTGCCGGTCCACGGAGGTGCTGGTGGCGAGGATGGACTGCTCGGCGGCCCGGGTGAGGGTGAGCATCCAGTCGTGGTTCTCGCCGGGGCACTCGGCGCTCAGGTTGGTGAGGTCCGCCATGTGGCCGACCACCCGCTCCATCTCCAGGTGGACGAAGGTGTGCAGGATCGAGGGGCTGGGCAGCAGGACGTCGGCGAAGCCCTTGGCCAGGTCGGGCACGCTGTCGATGCGGACCGGGTCCAGCGGCGTCCCGGACTCGCCGGACCGGTGGTCCCCGTGGGTGACGTGGGTCTCGACGAGCTGCTTGACGTCCTCGGTGTACTGGGTCAGACCGGACTTCAGCTCGTCGTCGTACTGGTTCAGCCCGTCCCGTACGGCGGCGGTGTTCTCGGCGAGGGCGCTCTCCACCCGGCGGGTGTGCTCCTCCAGCCGCTCGTGGGCCGGGCGTGGGGCCAGGCCGAGCACGTACTGGACGAGTACCGCCGCGCCGGCGCAGAGGACGGCGGCCGCGAACTGCCGCAGGGTGCCGTCGTCGGGGCTGAGCAGTGCCGTGACGCTCCAGAAGAGGGCGCCGACCACAAGGGCGACCAGCAGCATGCGCGCCCATGGGGACTCGCCCCTCGGGTCGGCCGGGCCCGGGGTGCGGGCCGTGTCGTCGGGTCGGGGTGACTGTGCCGTGCTCATCTCGCTTCTCCCCCCGTTGGGATGCGCGTCGGATCGGGGTGCGGGGATGTGCGTGGGAGGCTCTGGGTCCGGTCAGGGAGCCGGCTCCACCTCCCGGTGGGGTGCGGGGATGGCATGCAGGGTGAGCTGGTCGCGGATGCGCTGCACCAGCGCCTGCCACTGCCGGGTGAAGCCGGGCCGTTCCTCCAGCGGGTCCCACAGCGGAGCCAGGTCCCGGGTCACCCGGGCCCGTGGCATCCACAGGTGCAGCAGGTGGTCCACGGCCGGACGCAGCGCCCGTACGACGGCGCCGGCGTCCTGCGCGGGTGAGGCGCCGAGCCGGATGCCGTCGAGCATGCGGACGACGGTGGTGAGGAGCCAGTCGTGCAGGGCGAGGTCGTCGCAGAGCGCGGCGAGGTCGGCGCCGTCGGTGCCCTCGGGCACCCGCAGGCGTACGGTGCGCAGTTCGTCCTCGGCGAGGGTGAACCGTTCGAGGGAGGGTGCGTCCCCCGGGTCCGCGGGCAGGGCCACCCAGCGCAGCCGGGTGGGCCGGGAGCGGAAAGGCGGCCGCTGGTCGAGCAGGGGGTGGCGCAGCAGCCGGGTGAGCAGCCCGTCGGCGATCAGGCCGACGTCGAGGTCGCCGTGGCGTCCGCCGCCGAGCACGCCCTGCGCGACCGCCTCGTGCGGGAGCCTGCCGAGCGGTTCGACCACTCCGGGCCGCACCAGGTACTCGCCCCAGGGCCGCCGCTGGTCGGGACCGGCGGCGGGGAGCCGGCAGTGCGCGGAGGTCTGCAGGACCCGCCCCTCGGTGAGCGCGGCGTGGGCGGTGACGGTGCCCACCGCGCGGACCCGGGCGCCGTTGGCGCTGGGCAGCGGGCAGTCGACGCCGGTGAGGGTGTCGGGGGAACGCGCGTAGAGGCCCGGGCGCTCGGAGAGCAGGACGCGTTCGTCGGCGCGCAGGCCGAGGAGCTGTGCGGCGGAGCGGATGTCCAGGGCCTGCCGGGCGGGCAGCAGGCAGGTGCGGATCTCGCCGCAGGCGAGGACGGCGGGCGGGGTGCTCTGCCGCGGCGCCATCTCAGGGCGCCGCGTAGAAGACGTAGGAGACGCGGTCGGCGACCGAGTCGGGGACGGCCGTGCGCTCGTTCCCGGAGCGCTCGGCGACCTGCGCCAGCGCCCCCGGGTCGACCTCGATCTGGTCGAGGATCACGCGCACCGCGTGCTCGACCGGGAGGAAGCGGTTGGGCACGACGGAACAGGTCCGGTAGGCGGAGAAGGGGTCGGCGCGCGGGTTGAGCCGGAGCAGGGAGGGCAGTTCGTCCCAGTCCTCGGGGAAACCGGTGCCGGTGTGCGGCTGCGGGAAGAGGACGGCCTCGCCGGCGTCGCGCAGCAGTCCGAGGCGGGCGAGCTGCCAGACGGCGGCGAGGAAGGGGCAGGACCAGGTGCGGCGCCCGTCGGCGTCGTCGTTCCACAGTTCGACGTCGAGGAAGACGGAGTGGCGGCGGGCGGCGGTCTCCCGGGGCGGCTGCCAGGGAACGGCCCGCTTCATCGCCTGCGGGGCGCGGGCGACCGGGGCCCGTTCGCCGTTGGCGAGCCAGCCGGTCCGCGCGGTGGGCGGGCGCATGCCGTAGCTGCCGGGAGCGGGCGACTCCACGATGCGGCCGGCCACCGCCTCCGCGACGGGCGTCTTGCCGGTGACGGCGCAGCCGGACTCGCGGGCCAGGTAGTCGACGGCGAGCCCGGCGCGTTCGGCCTCCGCGAGGAGCATGGGGACCACCTCGGCCGGGGTGGAGAACCGGCTGAAGTAGTCGTCGATCAGGAAGCAGGTGCTGATCCGGGCCCGCTTGCCGCCGGTCCGCGCGCCGGCCGCGGCCCGCGCCGCCTCCACCCAGGGCCGCACCTCGGCGAAGTGCCGGCGCAGCCGCTCGGGCCCGGCCTCGAAGTCCTCCATGTAGAGATGCCCCAGCTCCAGCGAGAGATGAGCCAGCGGCACCGACTGCGTACGCGCCTCGGCGGCGGTCTCCCGGAACACGGCGTCGCTCACGGCCGCCCCCAGTGCACGTCGTCCGTCAGGCGGCGGGCGATCTCCTCCAAGGCCTCCAGCGTCTCCTTGTTCGCTATCTGGGTGGAGAGGACGTCCTCCTCGGTGATCAGCTGTTCGCGCCACTGGAGTATGGGCTCCAGCGGTACGACGCCGAGGACGACGCTGTCGCCGATGCGGTGCTCGGCGGCGAGCCGGCGCAGTGCCTCGTCGCAGGCCTGCATCCAGGCCGCCTGGGCGGGTGAACCCTGGGACCACAGCGGCGACTCGGGGTCGGGTACGGCGGCCCGTACGAAGCGGATGGCGGCGCGCAGGGCGTCCTCGTCGTGGCCGCGTTCGACGCCGCCGCCGATGATGCCGTGGTCGGCGTGGACCAGTCCGGAGGCGGCGATCACGTGCTGGCGGGTCCAGCGGTGGAAGACCAGCCAGCGGAAGGGGACGTTGCGCATCCGCGGGTGGGCGGTGGCCGCGAGGACCATGTCGACGGCGTAGCTGCGGCCGGCGCTGAGGTCGACGACGGTGACGTCGAACTCGCCGTTGAGTTTCAGCAGCAGGTCGATGCAGCGCTCCAGGGCCTCCTCGCCGGTGGCGAACTCGCCGCCGCCGGCGTCGCCGGGGAACAGCACCAGGCGGCCGGACTGGTTGGGGCGGGCGCGCAGCAGGGGGTGCTCGGTCTGCCGCCAGACGTCGATGCGGACTGGTTCCGCGGTCTCGCCCTCCAGGTAGGAGTGGAGGCCGTGCTCTTCGGTGCCGCGCATGGCGCTGGGCACGTCGAAGACGGCGGCGGCGGTGGGCGAGCCGAAGTCGAAGTCGACGTAGGCCACGTGGTCGCCGGTGAGGGCGCGCTGGTAGGCCAGGTTGGCGCTGGTGACCGAGCGGCCCGTGCCTCCCTTGTCGGAGGCGGCGAAGACGATCACGCTCACACCTCCTGGGCGGCGGCGCCCCGGGCCTGGGCCAGGGTGTCGAGTTCCTGGAGCACGGGCAGGGCCAGGGCGAAGGCGGTGGCGGGCCGGTCGTCGACCAGGCTGCGGGCGTGGTCGAGGCGGCTCTCGATGCTCCGCATGGCGCGGGCCCTGCTTCCGTCGGCGGCGACGGACGCCTCCAGCTGCTCCCTGCCGAACAGGTGGGTGGCCTCGCTGAGCAGTTCGCGGGCGAGTTCGGCGAGTTCGGGGCTGCGGATGGGCTGCTGCTCGTACAGGATGCGGGCGGCGACGAGGCATTCGGTGACGCGCTCGGTGATGCTCCAGGACATCCGCAGCCCCGCCTCGTGGGCCTCGGGGTAGACGGCCTGGACGTTGTCCCAGAGGCCGGCGCCGTCCTCGTCGTCGATGCGGCGGGTCCACAGGTGCTCGAAGGCCTGCTCGGCCAGGCGCAGCAGCCGGTCCTGCGCGCCGATGTTCCGGGAGAGTTCGGCGAGCTGGATGATCCGCTTGAGGAGCTGCGCCGAGAAGTCGGTCATCCGCCACAGCAGTTGTCCGCCGGAGCGCTCGGACCCGGCGAGCGGCATGGTGACGCCGGGCGTGTGCAGCAGGATGGTGGGGTCGTTCCTGGTCATGCGGCTGGTGACTCTGCCGCGGTCGGCGAGGCGTTCCATGATGGCGACGGTTCGGGTGAGGTCGTCGTCGGTCGCCTTCCGGCGGACCAGGTCGTGGACGACGATGGCGGCGACGGTCAGGGAGAAGTACTCGGACTCCAGGCGCAGTCCGGTGGTCTGCCAGGGCAGGTCCTCCAGGGGCCAGCGGTCGGCGCCGAATCGCGCGATCGCGGACCAGTACTGCTGGCTCAGTTCCCAGCGCAGGCGCAGCATCTCGGCGAGCTTCTGCTGGTCCTCGTCGAGCAGACCGAGGGTGAGGGTGCGGTCGGAGAAGAGGTCCTGGATGCCGTCGAGGGCGGTGACGGTGAAGTACACGTAGGGCAGCCGGTCGGCGATGCCGTCGGGCTGGCCGGGTACGGGGAGGCTCAGGTCGGTGATCTTCGGCGCGTCCTTGACGATGCCCCAGGCCCAGCCGCACTCGAAGAGCTGGCTCTCGTCGCGGATGCCCTCGTCGACCTGGATGCCTCTGGAGATGCTCTCGATGATGGTGGCGCGCAGCGGGCGTAACCGGCGGGAGAACTGCTGGAGGACGACGCGGTCGGACTGACCGCCCTGTCCGATGACCTCGATCAGCCGGCTGCCCTGTTCGGACTCGGCGTCGAAGACGTTGACGGTGAAGGAGCGCAGCAGGCTGACCATCGCGGCGGTCAGCCGGGTGTTGGTGGCCTCCCTCAGCTCGCCGACGGCCTTGCGCACCTCGGGGCGGGTCGTGGTGCCCTCGTAGATCTTGAGGAAGCCGAGGGTGGCGAGGCAGAGCGTGACGGACATGGAGTAGGAGTCGACCACGCCGAGCTGGTACTGCTCGTGGGTGATCTGGCCACCGGATTCGGCGGGGCGGAAGTAGTGGCCGCCGGAGAAGGTGGGGCTGTCGTCCGTGCCGGTGTGGGTGCGCATGAACTGGGTCAGCGCGGTGATCAGGTTGGGCGGGATCTCCAGCCGGGTGCCGACGCGGTCGAGGGCGCGCAGGACGTCACGTTCGGTGGTGTCGGGCTGGTCGAGGCGGAAGGCGGGGACCTCGGTGGCCGGATACAGGATGCAGAGCAGGCGTTCGGCGTCGGCGACGCTGCTCAGCCCGTCGGTGTCCCCCCGGACGAGCTTCCCGTCGTCGAACGAGTGACGGGCCATGGCCTGCCAGATTTCCAGCAGGTGCTGCCGTGGCTTGATCTGCATCCCCGCACCCCTCGTACAGATCTCGTTGCCCTGTGTTCAGCATGGTCCCCGTTCCTACGGGGTGGCAATCTCCGGATTGCGCCGTCCCAGGGCGAGGAGCATTCCCTCGTGTCCCGGCCGCACCATGTGGTGCAGATCGTGGATCTCCAGCTCCGCGGTGAAGGGCCCGAGGCTCTCCCTGACCCGGTCCTCGTTCACCCGGTAGGCCGGGTAGTCGTGTGCGCCGACGCGGTAGCCGACGGACTCCTTCATGAAGGCGGCGGCGAACGGGGCTCCGTCACCGAGCGCGTTCATGAAGCAGCGCACGCCCCGCTGGAACTCCTCGGGGCATTCGGACATCGAGTCGGCGACGAAGAACATGGTCCCGAGCCCCCAGCGGCGGTGTCCGTGCTCCAGGTCGAACAGGTTGCCGCGCTCCACCCGGACGATCTCGCCGGCCAGTTCCCTGGGTTCGACGGCGCGGTAGGCCGACTCCTCGCTCAGCACCTTCCAGAACGCGTCCCACGCGGTGTCGTACCCGCCCGGGGAGACCTGCTTCTCCAGGTACTCGACGTTCGGGTGCGCGTACTCCAGCAGGAGCACCTTGTCGCACCAGGGCAGCATGGAGAGCGCGGGGTAGAGGTTGGCGCCGGCTCCGACGTCGATGCCGCGCACCGGGTGCGGGGTGTCGGCGAAGCAGCGGGCGAAGTGGTCGCGCATCAGCCGGACGATGAGGAGGTCGACCTCCAGCGGCGTCCGGTAGTTGTCGTCGACGTACGCCTCGGGATCGAACTTCGACCACGGTGCGTCGGCGTTGCGATCCATAGTCATCCTGCCGCGTTCCATTCGATTTCGGACAAACCCCAGTGTTGTGCACGGTAGGGCACCGGGGCACAGCAAGACAGCAGGGAACTCGCCACTCCGCATCCGCCGGGCGCACGTCAGGCGCATCGTCGCACGCCCGAACTCGCCCTTGCACGGCCGAAGTTGGAAGCTCACTCTAGCCAGAAGAAGTCACCGGCCGCCACACGAAGCTCCATTCCTTCGAGTGGGCCCGAGGTGGCGATGAGTTGACGTCCGCACGTGCTGACTGGGGGCTGCATGACCGCCGAACCGCTGGAACGTTCCCTCGACCGCCACGACCTGCTCCCGGGGGTCACCCCCGACTCGGACGGCCCATCCCTGGCCCTGCGCACCGCGCGGGAGTCCGACCTGCCCGAACTGCGGCGGCTCGACGAGGAGGTGTTCCAGGAGTTCGCCTATCCCGGCTTCCTGCTGCGCCAGCTCTTCGACATGTACCAGGAACACTTCCTGGTGCTCGACGACGGCGCGGGCCGGCTGCGCGGCTACGTGCTGGCCGCCACCCGGGCGCTCGGCACGGACAGCTGGATACTCGGCCTGGGCGTGACCCCGGACCGGCGCCGGCACGGCCTGGGTACGGAGCTGATGACGGAGGTCCTGACCCGGTTGCGCCGGGACGGCATCGACGTCGTGCGGCTGACCGTGGAGCCCGCCAACCTGGCGGCCATCTTCCTCTACCGCTCCCTGGGCTTCCGCCCGGAGGAACCCGACGGCGGTCTGCGTCCGGACTACTTCGGCCCGGGCATGCACCGCCAGATCATGCGGCTGGACCTGCCGGGATAGGCGCGAGCGGCGGTCAGGAGGGCGTGCCCGCCGATTCCATGAGGCGGGTGATGTCGTCGGAGCAGAGGGTCAGGGCCGCCCCGACCGTCGCCAAGGCGTCGCGTTCGGCGGGGGTGTAGGGGCCGTCGGCGAGGGCGATGCGGGCCCCCTGGAGCAGGATCGATTCGCGTCCGACGGTGGCGAGGTGCGGGGCCAGCGGGTCCAGCGCCTCGTGCAGTTCTATGGCGAGGCCCGGCACGCAGGGTTCGCCGTGGACCCGGCCGGTGTCCGCCTCCAGCGCCTCGACGAGCGCGTTCAACTGCTCCTCGGTGCAGTCCTCGAAGCCGGCCGCGCGCACCGCGACGGCCGCCGTCTCCAGCGCGGTGCGGGAGCAGGCGCCGCCGGCGGCGAGGACCGCGAGGGCGACGGTGTGGACGGCGTCGCGGAGCATCGCCGAGAAGCGGGTGGTGGTGGGGTGGTCGAGGACCTCGGTGCCGTAGTGGCGGCGGCAGGCCGCGCACTCCACGGTCGGCGCGGACTCGCCGCGGGGCAGCAGGGGCACGCCGAGCAGGGTGAAGCGGCGCCGTCCGGCGAGCCGCTGGTAGTTGCGGTCGCCGCCGCAGCCGGGGCAGAAGAACTCACCGTCGCCGACCGGCGTCCACGCGGTGCGGGTGCCCAGGATGCGTGGCAGCCGGGCAGCTCGGCCGTTTCGTCCCCGTCCAGGCAGCACGTCGCACCTCCGTAACGGCGCGACAGCATCGTCGCGCTGGCGTGATGTTAGCCACATCACCGACGTGGAGTCAGTACCCAGGACGAGACCTTTCCGTGACCTGCACAGATATATGGCCGGTATATGACGGCGCCCCGCCCGCCGTTCTGCGGCGAGCGGGGCACCAAACCACCGATTCGGCTGGTCAGCGGGTTGCGCGGTTGACGGCGGAGACGACGGCCTTCAGCGAGGCGCGCGTGGTGTTCGCGTCGATTCCGATGCCCCACAGCACCTTGTCGCCGATGGCGCACTCGATGTACGAGGCGGCCTGCGCGGAGGCGCCCTCGCTCATCGTGTGCTCCTGGTAGTCCAGCAGCCGTACGTCGATGCCGACGCCCTGCAGCGCGTGGAAGAACGCCGAGATCGGGCCGTTGCCGGTGCCGACCAGGGTGGTCTCCACGCCGTCGACCGCGGCCTCGACGGTGAGGGTGTCGACGCCGTCGCGGTCGGTCGTGGTCTGGCCGTTGGCCACCTGGATGCGGCCCCAGGGGTTGTCCGGGTTGGGCAGGTACTCGTCCTGGAAGACGTCCCAGATCGCCGTGGGCGTGATCTCGCCGCCCTCGGCGTCCGTCTTGGCCTGGATGATCTTCGAGAACTCGATCTGCATCCGGCGGGGCAGGTCCAGGCTGTGGTCGTTCTTCAGGACGTAGGCGATGCCGCCCTTGCCGGACTGCGAGTTGACGCGGATGACCGCCTCGTAGGAGCGGCCGACGTCCTTCGGGTCGATGGGCAGGTACGGGACGGCCCACTCGATGTCGTCGACGGTGACGCCCTTCGCGGCCGCGTCGGCCTCCATGGCGTCGAAGCCCTTCTTGATGGCGTCCTGGTGGGAGCCGGAGAAGGACGTGTAGACCAGGTCGCCCGCGTAGGGGTGGCGCGGGTGGACCTCCATCTGGTTGCAGTACTCCCACGTGCGACGGATCTCGTCGATGTCGGAGAAGTCGATCTGCGGGTCGACGCCCTGGGAGAACAGGTTCATGCCCAGGGTGACCAGGTCGACGTTGCCGGTGCGCTCGCCCTGTCCGAACAGGCAGCCCTCGATGCGGTCGGCGCCGGCCATCAGCGCCAGTTCGGCCGCCGCAACCGCCGTACCGCGGTCGTTGTGCGGGTGGACGGACAGCACCACGTGCTCGCGGCGGGACAGGTTGCGGCCCATCCACTCGAAGCGGTCCGCGTGCGTGGACGGCGTCGAACGCTCCACGGTGGCGGGCAGGTTGAGGATGATCTCGCGGCCGGGGCCGGGCTGGTAGGTGTCCATCACCGCCTCGCAGACCTCCAGGGCGAAGTCCAGCTCGGTGTCGGTGAAGATCTCCGGCGAGTACTGGTAGCCGAACTCCGTCTCGGGGCCCAGCAGTTTCTCCGCGTACTCCATGACCAGCCGGGTGCCGTCGACGGCGATCTGCTTGATGTCGTCCCGGGAGCCGCGGAAGACGACCCGGCGGAAGACGGGGGCGGTCGCGTTGTACAGGTGGACGGTGGCCCGCCTGGCGCCCTTCAGGGACTCCACCGTGCGCTCGATCAGGTCCTCGCGGGCCTGGGTCAGTACGGAGATCGTGACGTCGTCCGGGATGGCGTCCGGGTCCTCGATGATGGAGCGTACGAAGTCGAAGTCGGTCTGGCCGGAGGCCGGGAAGCCGACCTCGATCTCCTTGTAGCCCATCTTGACCAGCAGATCGAACATCGCGCGCTTGCGGGCGGGCGACATGGGGTCGATCAGCGCCTGGTTGCCGTCGCGCAGGTCGGTGGAGAGCCAGCGGGGGGCGGCGGTGATCCGCCGGTCCGGCCAGGTGCGGTCGGGGATGTCGACCTGCTCGTAGCCGCGGTACTTGACTGTCGGCATGGGGCTGGGCTGCTGGCGGTTGGCCATGATGGCGTGGGCTCCTCGTGAGTTCCGCGGTGTCCGCGTGGTCCGGAAGGACGGCCGACGGCACCACCAAGCTCCGCGGGGAGGGAGTCGGCCTCTTACAGGCCCTCGCCGCGGCAGCTAAGGAGAAGCAGCCCGAAACGCATGATGCCCAGCACCATAGCCGAGTCACGCCGGTCACGCGGGTCCGTATCAGTATGCGGGACCATGGAGGGAACCGGGACAAAAAGTGCCGTATACCACTTGCCGGCGATCACGGGGCGGCCTTGGTGCCGTTTTTCACCAATCGTGGTTGCGGGTGGTGACACCCCGGTCACGCAGTGCGAAGGTGCCGGACATGACGACCCACGGGGGCTTCGAGCCCGTCTTCTGCACCATCGTGCCGCCCCACGTCCTCGACCGGCTGGCCCAGCACGCCGACCCGGTGCTCTCCGGACCGGCCCGCCGCACCCTCCAGCGCGACGCCTACGAGCGCACCCACCGGCGGCTGACCACGGTCATCGGCGCCGCCACGGTCGCCCCGCGCGCCGGTGCCGAGGCCGGGAAGCCGCACCGCACGGTCTTCGACGCCCGGCACGGCACCGACCTGCCCGGCAAGAAGGTGCGCACCGAGGGTGAGGAGCCCGGCCGGGACGCCACCGTGAACCGCGCCTACGCGGGCCTGGGCGCCACCTTCGAGCACTTCCTCGCGGTGTACCGGCGCGACTCCATCGACGGCGCCGGACTGCCGCTGGACGCGACCGTGCACTACGACCGCGAGTACAACAACGCCTTCTGGAACGGCGAGCAGATGGTCTTCGGCGACGGGGACGGGGAGATCTTCCTCGACTTCACCATCGCCCTGGACGTGATCGGCCACGAGCTGACCCACGGCGTCACCCAGCACACCGCCAACCTGACCTACTACGGCCAGCCGGGCGCCCTGAACGAGTCGGTCTCGGACGTCTTCGGGGCCCTCATCAAGCAGTACTCGCTCGGCCAGACCGCCGCCGAGGCCGACTGGCTGATCGGCGCCGGCCTCCTCGCCCCGCGCGTGACGGGCGTGGCGCTGCGTTCCATGAAGGCGCCGGGCACGGCGTACGACGACGACGTGCTCGGCAAGGACCCGCAGCCCGCGACGATGGACGACTTCGTCCGCACCGGCCGCGACAACGGCGGCGTGCACATCAACTCCGGCATCCCCAACCACGCCTTCCACCTGCTCGCCACCGCGCTCGGCGGGCACGCCTGGGAGCGGGCCGGGCAGATCTGGTACGACGTGCTGACCGGCGGCGAGCTGGCGCAGGACGCGCTGTTCGCGGACTTCGCGACGCTCACCCTGAAGGCCGCCCGGGAACGCTACGGCGACGGCGAGGAACTGGAAGCGGTGCGCAAGGCCTGGGAGCAGGTCGGGGTGCGCACGCTGTAGTTCCGTACTAGACACGGTTGCATGCGGATTTTGGTGAGGCGCACAGGAGGCTTCGCGGGCATCGAGCGCCACGCGGAGGTCGATACGGCGGAGCGCCCCGACGCGGCCGAGTGGCACGCGCTGGCCGAGCGGGCGTGCGCCGACGGCCGGGCCACGCCCCCGGTCGGGGTCCCGGACGGGTTCAGCTACCAGATCACCGTGGACGGGAAGACGGTGTACGCCGCCGACCCCCGGCTGACGGACGAGCAGCGCAGGCTGATCTCCCGGGTGCTGAAGGAGGGTGCGTAACGCGGAACACCGTTGACGTGCAAGGGCGTTGACTTCCCGCGCGAGGGGTGCGGATGATCCGCGCATGGCGACTGATCCGAGCACGGGCACGGCCCCGGACCCGCTCCCCCGGTTCCCGGACGGCTTCCTGTGGGGCGTGTCGACCTCGGCCCACCAGATCGAGGGCGCGGCCGGCCTGCGCGAGCGCTCCGTGTGGGACGACTTCACGGACCGGCCGGGCCGGGTGAAGGACGGCTCGACGGCGGCGGTGGCCTGCGACCACTACCACCGCCACCGCGAGGACGTGGCGCTGCTGGCGGACCTCGGCGTGGACGCGTACCGCTTCTCGGTCTCCTGGCCCCGGGTGAACGCGCCGGGCGGCCTCGACTTCTACGACCGCCTGGTGGACGACCTGTGCGCGGCGGGCGTCCGGCCGGTGCCGACGCTCTTCCACTGGGACCTGCCGGCCGGTCTGGACTGGCTGGAGCGGGACACGGCCGCCCGGTTCGCCGCGTACGTGTCGGTCGTCGCCGGCCGGCTGGGCGACCGGGTCGGCAAGTGGATCACCCTCAACGAGCCCGCCGAGCACACTCTGCTCGGCCACGCCCTCGGCACCCACGCCCCCGGCCGCACGCTGCTCTTCGACGCGCTGCCGGTCGCCCACCACCAGCTCCTCGCGCACGGTCTGGCGGTACGGGCGCTGCGCGCGGCGGGCGCCACGGACATCGGCATCGCCAATTCGCACGGGCCCACCTGGCCCGCCTCGGACGACCCGGCCGACCGGGAGGCGGCGGACCTGTACGACGTCCTGCTGAACCGGATGTTCAGCGACCCGCTGCTGACCGGGCGGTACCCGGAGGGCATCGGCGAGCTGATGCCGGGGGACGTGGCGGCCGACCTGGAGGTCGTCGCGGAGCCGCTGGACTTCTACGGGGTGAACTACTACGCGCCGGCCCGGGTGGGCGCCCCGCTGGGCACCGTGACCGGGTCCGGCGGGGTGACCCTCCCGGCCGAGTTGCCCTTCTCGCTGCGCGCCGTCGAGGGCCGCCCGCTGACGGACTTCGGCTGGCCGGTCGTCCCCGAGGGGCTGACCGAGCTGCTCACCGGCCTGCGCGACCGCTACGGCGACCGGCTCCCGCCGGTCGTCATCACCGAGAACGGCTGCTCCTACGAGGGACTGGACGACCGGGACCGCATCGCCTACCTCGACGGGCACGTCCGCGCCCTGCACCGGGCCGTCGAGGCGGGGGTGGACGTGCGCGGCTACTTCGTGTGGTCGCTGCTGGACAACTTCGAGTGGGCCGAGGGGTACGCCCGCCGGTTCGGACTGGTCCACGTGGACTTCACGACGCTGGAGCGCACGCCGAAGGCGTCGTACGGGTGGTTCCGGGACCTGGTCCGCGAGGGGCGGCGGGGCGGGCGGCCGGGCGCCGCCGGACCGCCGCGCATATAAAAACCTCGGCGCTGTCGGCGGGGAGTCGTACGCTGGAGGCAGCAGACCACACCCGTCACGCGGCACGCGCCGCAGAGGAGGACGAGCAGGCCTAGAGCGCCGGCCCATGACTCAGACACCCTCAGCCCACACCCCCGCGCAGGGGCAGGCGAGAGCACAGATCAGCGTCCCCGCCCAGCACCCCATGGTGACCGTCCTGGGCTCCGGAGACTCCCTCCTGCGCGTGATCGAGAAGGCCTTCCCGGCGGCCGACATCCATGTCCGGGGCAATGAGATCAGCGCCGTCGGCGACACCCACGAGGTCGCCCTCATTCAGCGCGTTTTCGACGAGATGATGCTGGTGCTCCGCACGGGGCAGCCGATGACGGAGGACGCAGTGGAACGCTCGATCGCCATGCTCAAGGCGAGCGAGAACGGGGAGAGCGACGGCCAGGAGACCCCGGCCGAGGTGCTCACGCAGAACATCCTGTCCTCGCGCGGCCGCACCATCCGCCCCAAGACGCTGAACCAGAAGCGGTACGTCGACGCGATCGACAAGCACACCATCGTCTTCGGCATCGGCCCGGCGGGCACCGGCAAGACCTACCTGGCGATGGCGAAGGCCGTGCAGGCCCTCCAGTCCAAGCAGGTCAACCGGATCATCCTGACCCGCCCGGCGGTCGAGGCCGGCGAACGGCTCGGCTTCCTGCCGGGCACGCTCTACGAGAAGATCGACCCGTATCTGCGCCCGTTGTACGACGCGCTGCACGACATGCTCGACCCCGACTCGATCCCGCGCCTGATGGCGGCCGGGACGATCGAGGTCGCGCCGCTGGCGTACATGCGCGGCCGCACGCTGAACGACGCCTTCATCATCCTGGACGAGGCCCAGAACACCAGCCCCGAGCAGATGAAGATGTTCCTCACCCGCCTCGGCTTCGAGTCGAAGATCGTCATCACGGGTGACGTGACGCAGGTCGACCTGCCCGGCGGCACCAAGTCCGGTCTGCGGCAGGTCCAGGAGATCCTGGACGGCGTCGAGGACGTGCACTTCTCCCGGCTCACGTCGCAGGACGTGGTCCGGCACAAGCTGGTGGGCCGTATCGTCGACGCCTACGAGTTGTACGACAGCAGGAACGGCACCGAGAACGGCGCCCACAAGGGCGGCCGCGCTCCGAGCAACGGTGCCAAGGCCAAGGGGAAGTAGACCAGCACGACCATGTCGATCGACGTCAACAACGAGTCCGGAACCGAGGTCGACGAGCAGGCGATCCTCGACATCGCCCGCTACGCGCTCGCGCGGATGCGCATCCACCCGCTCTCCGAGCTCTCGGTGATCGTCGTGGACGACGGCGCCATGGAGCAGCTGCACATCCAGTGGATGGACCTGCCCGGTCCGACCGACGTGATGTCCTTCCCGATGGACGAGCTGCGCCCGCCCGCCAAGGAGGAGGACGAGCCGCCGCAGGGGCTGCTCGGCGACATCGTGCTCTGCCCGGAGGTCGCCGCCAAGCAGGGCACCGAGGCGCCGACGCAGCACTCCATGGACGAGGAGCTGCAGCTCCTGACCGTCCACGGGGTGCTGCACCTGCTCGGCTACGACCACGAGGAGCCGGACGAGAAGGCCGAGATGTTCGGTCTCCAGGCCGCCATCGTGGACGGCTGGCGTGCGGAGCGGGGCCTGACCGGCCCGTCTCCGGCCCCGACCGTCTCATGAGCCTCCCCCTGGTCGCGGGCGCCGTGGCCCTGATCGTGGTCGCCTGGCTCGCCGCCTGCGCGGAGGCGGGCCTCGCGCGGGTCTCCAGCTTCCGGGCGGAGGAGGCGGTGCGGTCCGGGCGACGCGGTGGCGAGAAGCTCGCCAAGGTCGCCGCCGACCCGACGCGCTACCTCAACGTGGCGCTGCTGGTCCGCGTCGCCTGCGAGATGGCGGCGGCCGCGCTGGTCGCGTACGCCTGCCTGCAGGAGTTCGCCAACACCACCGAGGCCCTGCTGATCGCCATCGCGGTGATGGTGCTCGTCTCGTACGTCGCCGTCGGGGTCTCCCCGCGCACCATCGGCCGCCAGCACCCGCTGAACACGGCGACGGTCGCGGCGTACGTGCTGGTGCCGCTGGCCCGCGTCATGGGCCCGATCCCGTCGCTGCTCATCCTCATCGGCAACGCGCTCACCCCCGGCAAGGGCTTCCGCCGCGGCCCCTTCGCCTCGGAGGCGGAGCTGCGCGCGCTGGTCGACTACGCCGAGAAGGAGTCCCTGATCGAGGCCGAGGAGCGCCGCATGGTGCACTCGGTGTTCGAGCTGGGCGACACCCTCGTCCGCGAGGTCATGGTCCCGCGCACCGACCTCGTGGTCATCGAGCGCTACAAGACCATCCGGCAGGCGCTCACCCTCGCCCTGCGCTCGGGCTTCTCGCGCATCCCGGTCACCGGGGACAGCGAGGACGACATCGTCGGCATCGTGTACCTGAAGGACCTGGTCCGCAGGACGCACATCAGCCGGGAGGCGGAGAGCGACCTGGTCTCCACCGCGATGCGCCCGGCGACCTTCGTGCCCGACACCAAGAACGCCGGTGACCTGCTGCGCGAGATGCAGAAGGAGCGCAGCCACGTCGCCGTCGTCATCGACGAGTACGGCGGCACGGCCGGCATCGTCACCATCGAGGACATCCTGGAGGAGATCGTCGGCGAGATCACCGACGAGTACGACCGGGAGCTGCCGCCGGTCGAGGAGCTGGGCGGGGACCGCTTCCGGGTCACCGCGCGCCTCGACATCGGCGACCTGGGCGAGCTGTACGGCCTGGAGGCGTTCGACGACGAGGACGTGGAGACGGTGGGCGGTCTGCTGGCGAAGGCGCTGGGCAGGGTGCCGATCGCCGGTGCCTCCTCGATCGTGGAGCTGCCCGACGGGCGGGAACTGCGGCTGACCGCGGAGGCCGCGGCGGGCCGCCGGAACAAGATCGTGACGGTGCTGGCGGAGCCGGTGGGCGCCGCGGAGGCCCCGAAGGAGGCGGCGGCGGAGTGAGTCCCGAGGAGCTGCGCGACTTCTGCCTGTCCTTCAACGCCTCGCTGGAGGACTTCCCCTTCAACCCGGAGACCTCGGTCTTCAAGGTGCTGGGGAAGATGTTCGCGCTGTCCTCGCTGAACGGGCACCCGCTCACGGTCAACCTCAAGTGCGACCCGGACGAGGCGGTGCGGCTGCGCGGCGAGTACCCGGGGCTGGTCGTCCCGGGCTGGCACATGAACAAGCGGCACTGGAACACGGTGACCGCCGACGGCGGACTCCCGGACCGTGTGGTCCGGGAGCTGGTCGAGGACTCGTACGACCTGGTGGTCGCCGGTCTGCCGCGCGCCGACCGCCTCCGCCTCGACCGTCCCTGAGCCCGCTCCCGATCACTGAACGTATGCTCGGTCCATGACCGAGACTCCCGCCCTCGACCCCGAGGACCGCAAGATCGTCACCCTGGCCCGTTCCGCCCGGGCCCGCAACGGTGTGGCCGAGGGGGCGGCCGTGCGCGACGAGACCGGACGCACCTACGTCGCCGGGACCGTGGCCCTGGACTCGCTGCAGCTGAGCGCGCTGCGTACCGCGGTGGCGATGGCGGTGGCGTCCGGCGCGAAGTCCCTGGAGGCGGCGGCCGTGGTGACCGAGGCAGAGGCGGCGTCGGCGGAGGACCGGGCGGCGGTGCGGGACCTGGGCGGTCCCGGGACGCCGGTGCTGGTCGCCTCGCCGGACGGAACGGTCCGCTCCACGGTGAGCGCGGGCTGAGGGCGGCCCTGCCGTCGACCTTGGTACGGCGGGGCTCCGGGGATCAGGGACAATGGGCGCCATGAGCGTTCGTACCCAGTCATCCGAAGAACCGGCCGAGACTGTTCACCGGGCCGGCTTCGCCTGCTTCGTGGGCCGCCCCAACGCGGGCAAGTCCACCCTCACGAACGCTCTGGTCGGGCAGAAGGTGGCGATCACCTCGAACCGTCCGCAGACCACGCGGCACACCGTGCGGGGCATCGTGCACCGTGAGGAGGCCCAGCTGATCCTGGTGGACACCCCTGGGCTGCACAAGCCGCGCACGCTGCTGGGCGAGCGGCTGAACGACGTGGTGCGCACGACGTGGGCCGAGGTGGACGTCATCGGTTTCTGTCTGCCGGCCGACGAGAAGCTGGGCCCCGGTGACCGCTTCATCGCCAAGGAGCTGGCGGGGATCCGGAAGACGCCGAAGGTCGCGATCGTCACGAAGACCGACCTGGTGGACGGCAAGACCCTGGCCGAGCAGCTGATCGCGATCGACCGGCTCGGCGAGGAACTGGGCATCACCTGGGCGGAGATCGTCCCGGTGTCGGCGACCGGGAACAAGCAGGTCGACCTGCTCGCGGACCTGCTGACCCCGCTGCTGCCCGAGGGCCCCGCGCTCTACCCCGAGGGCGACCTGACCGACGAGCCCGAGCAGGTCATGGTCGCCGAGCTGATCCGGGAGGCCGCGCTGGAGGGCGTACGGGACGAGCTGCCGCACTCCATCGCGGTGGTCGTCGAGGAGATGCTCCCGCGCGAGGACCGCCCCGCCGACAAGCCGCTGCTGGACATCCACGCCAACGTCTTCATCGAACGCCCCAGCCAGAAGGGCATCATCATCGGCCCCAAGGGCAAGCGCCTGAAGGACGTCGGCATCAAGTCCCGCAAGCAGATCGAGGCCCTCCTCGGCACTCCTGTCTTCCTGGACCTGCACGTGAAGGTCGCCAAGGACTGGCAGCGCGACCCCAAGCAGCTGCGGCGGCTGGGGTTCTGAGCCGGTCGCCGGGTGGTCAGGACGGGGGGCGGAAGCCGATCGTCGGGACGGCCCGGCGCAGGGGCCAGGCCGCGGGTGGGTCGTCGGGGAGCAGGGCGGCGAGGAACGCGTAGCGGCGCAGGGCCGTGGGGTCCTGGCCCCGGACCGACTGGACCTTGCGCCACCAAGTGGCGATCTCGCCCCAGCCGGGCGCCGACAGGGAGCCGCCGAACTCCTGGACCGAGAGGGCGGCGGTCAGACCGGCGAAGGCGAGCCGGTCGGCCAGGGGCCAGCCGGCCAGGGTGCCGGTGACGAAGCCGGCGACGAAGACGTCCCCCGCACCGGTCGGGTCCAGGGCCTCCACCTCGATCGCCGGGACCTCGGCGCTCTCCCCCGTCCGCCGGTCCACCGCGTACGCGCCCTCCGCGCCGAGGGTGACCACGGCGAGCGGCACGTGCTCGGTGAGGGCGTGCGCGGCGGCCCGCGGACAGGTGGCGCCGGTGTAGCGCATGGCCTCCTCCGCGTTGGGCAGGAAGGCCTCGCAGTGCGCGAGGTCGGGCAGCCCGGCCAGGTCCCAGGCGCCGGTGTCGTCCCAGCCGACGTCGGCGAAGACGCGGGTGCCGCGGGCGGCGGCCTGGGCGATCCAGGGGGCGCTCACGCCGGGTGTGAGGGAGGCGACGGCGGCACGCGCACGCGGCGGGCAGTCGGGCGACGGCTCCTCCGGCGGCGGCTCGTGGCCGTGGGAGACCATCGTGCGCTCCCCCTCGTACGCCATCGAGACCGTCACCGGCGAGTGCCAGCCCGGAACGGTGCGCGAGGAGCCGAGGTCGATGCCCTCGCCCTGGGCCAGCGCGTCCCAGCAGTAGTCGCCGTAGTGGTCGTCGCCGAAGGCCGCGGCGAGCGAGGTGCGCAGGCCGAGGCGGGCCAGCGCGGTCGCCATGTTGGCGATGCCGCCGGGGCTCGACCCCATCCCGCGGGCCCAGGACTCGGTCCCGCGCACCGGTGCGGAGTCGAGCCCGGTGAAGACGACGTCGAGGAAGACGGTGCCGGTCAGGTACACGTCCCAGGGCGGGTCCTGCGGGCCGCGCAGCGCGGCGAGAGGATCGACCCTGGACCGGCGGTGCGCTTCCTCGTCCTGGGCGTGGCGATGGGTTCTCGCGTCGGCCGGCATGGCGGGCATGGCAGGCACGTCGGACGCGGTGGACACGGTGGACGCTGTCACGGTGCGCTCCCTGGCATGGTGCGGATCCCGCCAGTGTGCACCACGCCGCCGACAATCCCCTCGCCCTACCAGCGCGGCACGGAAGGGGTGACCCAGTCCGGGTCCGCCACGCGCATCGCGGCGGCGTCGTCGCGGTCGCGCAGGGTGCCGTCGTCGTCGAGCCAGCGCCGGTGCAGGAACGCGAGGCGGTCGCGGTCGAGTTCGACACCGAGGCCGGGCGCGTCGGAGACGGTGACGCGGCCGCCGTCGAAGACGAGCCGTTCGGTGAGCACGTCCTCGGACTGCCAGGGGTAGTGGGAGTCACAGGCGTGGTGCAGGTCGGGGACGGTGGCCGCGACGTGGGTCATGGCGGCGAGGCTGATCCCGAGGTGGGTGTTGGAGTGCATGGACACGCCGACGCCGAAGGTGCGGCAGACGGCGGCGAGCTGCTGGGTGTTGCGCAGCCCGCCCCAGTAGTGGTGGTCGGAGAGCACGACCTGGACGGCGCCCTTGGTGAACGCCTCCCGGATCTCGGCGAACGTCGTCACGCACATGTTGGTGGCGAGCGGCACCCCGGTCTTCGCGGCGACCTCGGCCATGGCCGGCGTGCCGAGCGCGGGGTCCTCCAGGTACTCCAGGACGTCCCCGAGTTCCTCGGCGACCCTGAGCGAGGTCTCCACGGACCAGGCGCCGTTGGGGTCCAGGCGCAGCGGGTGTCCGGGGAAGGCGTCGGCGAGCGCCCTGATCGCGGCGATCTCCTCGTCGGGCGGGAAGACACCGCCCTTGAGCTTGAAGGAGGTGAAGCCGTACCGCTCGGTGAAGGCGCGGGCCTGGGCGACCACACCGGCCGGGTCGAGGGCGGCGCCCCAGTCGTCCCGTTCGGCGGCGACGCCCTCGGGGTGGGCGGCCCACTTGTAGAAGAGGTAGGCGCTGTACTCGACACAATCGCGGACCTTGCCGCCCAGCAGCGCGTGCACGGGCAGGCCGAGCGCCTTGCCGAGGGCGTCCAGGCAGGCGACCTCGAAGCCGGAGACGACGGACAGGCGCAGCTTGTCGGCGGTCTGGACGCCGCGCAGCCCGCCGACGTCGACCTGGTCGGAGACCCGGGAGCCGTCGACGGCGACCTCGTCGGCGAGGGTGAACAAGCCGTTCAGATCGCTGACCTGACGGCCGACCAGCTTCTCGGCGAAGAGCCTGGCCGGTTCCAGATACTTGGCGTCGCCGTAGGTCTCGCCGATGCCGGTGACCCCGTCGGCGGTCTCGACCTCGATGATCAGGCGGGGCGTGTACGGCTGGTGCACGCCCTGCGTGTTGAGCAGCGGAGGGTCCGCCACGAGGATCGGCGTGAGGTGGACGGCCGTAATGGTGAGGTCGGCGGTCACGGGGCGACTCCTCGTCTCTGTATGTAAACGGCATCCACGTATGGAGATCGAGACTAGGGAGCGCGACCCCGGGGCGTCAATGGCGCGACCGGGGCGGAGGGCGGCGGACGGCACCGGTCTGACGCCTGGTCAGCCGGGGTGGCGAGCGCTGCTACCCAGTACCGAAACCTCCAAACTCAAGTGTGACCCAGCTCATACCCCCTCGGTTGTTTGCGGCGTTCCCGCTCTTGATACAAATTGCCCGCGCGCTCCCGTCGATCGACGGCCGTCGCCCCCCTCCTCTTCCCGAGTCCCTTTCGCATGCCCTGGGAACGCCCGTGCTCGCCCTCCGCACCACCCCCTGGCCCCTCGTCGCCGTTTTCACGGCCGGGTACCTTCCTCCGTATCTGCTGCCCACCACCGTCGGCAGACTCGACACCGGTCTTCCGCTGAGCGCCACGCAGGCAGGCGCCGTCGGCAGCGCGCTGCTGCTGAGTTCGGCGAGCGCGGGCTTCCTGCTCGCCTCCCGCGTGGAGCGGGCCGGCGCCCGCACCCTGGCCCGGTTCGGACTGGCCCTGGCCTTCCTGGGCTACGGCGCCGCCTCGCTCACCACCGCCGTCCCCGCCGTCGTCGCCGGCGCGGTCCTCGGCGGGTTCGGATCCGGTACGGCCACCACGGTCGCCGCAACCCGGATCGCCGCCGAGCGTGACCCCCACCGCGCCTCCACGGCGGGACTGCTGAGCGTGTCCGCGCTGGCCGGTGCCGTGTATCTGACGGTGCCCCACCTCGGCGGGTCGCACGGCCTGCCGCTGGCCGCGATCGCGCTGACCGCCCTCGCGGTGTGGCCGCTGACCGGCCGCCTCCCGGCCGGGACCGGCACGTCGCCGGCCGCGCGGACCGCCTCGGGGCCGCTCCCCCACCGTCGTTCGGGTCTCGTCCTGGCGGTCACCGTGCTGTGCTGGTCCCTCGCCCAGAACTCCCTGTGGGGCGTCAGCGGCAGGATCGGGCTGACCCAGGCGGGCCTCGGCGACGCCGCCCTCGGGCTGGTCTTCGCCGTCGCGCTGGGGGCGGGACTGATGGGCGTGCTGGTGGCCGGCGCGCTCGGGCCGCGGCTCGGCCGGGCCATGCCGGTCGGGGCGGGCACCGCGCTCATCGCGGGCTGCATCGTGGTGAGTGCGTCCGCGACCACGCCCACGGCGTTCGCGACCGGGGAGATCGCCTGGAACACGCTGTACCCGGTGGTGCTGTCGTACCTGATCGGTCTCGCCGCCTCGCTCGACGCGCGCGGGCGCTGGGCGGTGCTCGTCGGCTCGGCGTCGTCGCTGGGCACGGCGGCCGGGCCGCTGGCGGGCAGCGTGCTGTCCGCGCAGGCCGGCTACGCGGGCATGGGCCTCGTCCTGGCCGGGGGTCTGCTGCTGGTCGCCGTGCCGATGACGGCCGTCGCCCTGCACACCGGCGGGCGTCCGCTGCTGCCCGGCACGATCCGCCGTCGCGGCGGCACCCCGGCCGCGCTGGTCGCCGCCGCCACCGGCACGCCGAGCGGTGCGGTGCCCGAGGTCGGCGCCACGGAGCAGCCGGTCGTGGAGATCGACGTGGACGCGCCGGCCCTGGCCGTCCGCGGCGCCTACGGCACGGCCGGGCCTCGGCAGGCCGCGGCCGCACCGGGGCCCGGCCCGGGCTGAGTCAGGCCGCCGGGAAGGTGTACTCCGCCACCTCGGCCAGACAGCGTGCCCGCAGTTCCTCGTCGTCCTCCAGGAAGGAGGCGAGGAACGAGTTGCGGGCCAGTTCCCGAAGCCGCTCCTCGGTGAGGCCGAGGGCCAGGCGCACGGCGTCGAAGTTGTCGCCCGCGTAGCCGCCGAAGTAGGCCGGGTCGTCGGAGTTGACGGTGCACATGAGGCCCGCTTCGAGCATCGCCGGCAGAGGGTGGTCGGCGAGGGTGTCGACCGTGCGCAGCCGGACGTTGGACAGCGGGCACAGGGTCAGCGGGACGCGGTCGCGCACCAGCCGCGCCACCAGCTCCGGGTCCTCCAGCGAGCGCAGGCCGTGGTCGACGCGCTCGACGCCCAGGACGTCCAGGGCCTCGGTGACGTACTCCGGCGGCCCCTCCTCGCCCGCGTGCGCGACCCGGCGCAGCCCGAGCGCGGCGGCGGCCTCGTACACCTCACGGAACTTGACCGGCGGGTGGCCGACCTCGGCGGAGTCCAGGCCGACGCCGGTGATCCGGTCGAGGTACGGCTTCGCGGCGTCCAGCGTCGCGAGGGCCGACTCGGCGGACTCGTCGCGCAGGAAGCACATGATCAGCCGGGTGGAGACCCCGTGGTTCTCCCGGCTGCGGCCCAGCGCCCGCCACAGCCCCTCCACCACCGTGCCCATCTCCACGCCCCGGGCGAGGTGGGCCTGCGGGTCGAAGAAGATCTCCGCGTGCCGGACGCCCTGCGCGGCGGCACGGGCGAGGTAGGCGTTGGCGAGGTCCTCGAAGTCCCGCTCGGTGCGCAGGACGGCCATCAGTTCGTAGTACAGGTTGAGGAAGGACTGGAGGTCCTCGAACCGGTACGCCTCGCGCAGCGCGTCCTCGTCGGCGTACGGCAGGGGCACGCTGTTGCGGGCGGCCAGCTCGAAGGCCAGCTCCGGCTCCAGGGTGCCTTCGATGTGGAGGTGCAGTTCAGCTTTGGGCAGGGACATCAGAGCATCGTACGGCGGTTTCACCGACGTTTCGGAACCGGGATCCGGGTGAGATCGCGGGCCACGGTCAGCCCGCCATCGAATCCGGCGGCCCGCGCCTGCCGTTCGAACTCCTCCGGGTCGGAGTAGCGCTGGCTGAAGTGGGTGAGAACCAGGTGCCGTACGCCCGCGTCCCGGGCGACCCGCGCGGCCTGGCCTGCGGTCAGGTGGCCGTGGTCGGTGGCGAGCGCCTCGTCCTCGTCGAGGAAGGTGGACTCGATGACCAGCAGGTCGCAGTCCTCGGCGAGCGCGTGCACCCCGGGGCAGAGCCGGGTGTCCATGACGAACGCGAACCGCTGGCCGCGGCGGACCTCGCTGACCTCGTCGAGCGGGACGCCGTTCAGCGAGCCCTCCCGCTGGAGGCGGCCGACGTCGGGGCCCGTGATGCCGTGTGCGGCCAGGCGGTCGGGGAGCATGCGGCGGCCGTCGGGTTCGGTGAGGCGGTAGCCGTAGGACTCGACGGGGTGGGACAGCTTGTGGGCGTCCAGGGTGTAGGCCGGGGTGACCGCCAGCGGCCCGTCCGTGTCCACCGGCGACTCGGTGAGCGCGACCGTCTCGCGGTAGGCGGTGGCATACCGCAGCCGCTCGAAGAAGCGGCGTCCGGAGCGCGGGTAGTGGGCGGTGATCTCGTGCGGGACCCGGTCGAGGTTGATGCGCTGGATGACACCGGCCAGGCCCAGGCTGTGGTCGCCGTGGAAGTGCGTGACGCAGATCCGGTTCAGGTCGTGGGCGGCGACCCCGGCACGGAGCATCTGGCGCTGCGTGCCCTCGCCGGGGTCGAACAGGATGCCCTCGCCGTCCCAGCGCAGCAGGTACCCGTTGTGGTTGCGGTGCCGGGTCGGGACCTGGCTGGCGGTGCCGAGGACGACCAGTTCACGTACGGACATCGTGGGCTATCCGGGGGGCCATTCGAGGCCGCGGCCGCCGAGGACGTGGGCGTGCGCGTGCCAGACGGTCTGCCCGGCGCCGGTGCCGGTGTTGAAGACGGTCCGGTAGCTGTCCAGTTTCTCCTGGTCGGCGACCGCCTGCGTCTCGCGCAGGACGTCCGCGGCGAGGTCCGGGGCACCGGCGGCGAGCGCGGCGGCGTCGCGGTAGTGCGCCTTGGGGATCACCAGGACGTGCGTGGGGGCCTGGGGGTTTATGTCGCGGAAGGCGACGGTGGTGTCCGTCTCGCGGACGATCGTCGCCGGGATCTGGCCTGCGACGATCTTGCAGAACAGGCAGTCGTCCTGGGGCTCGCCCGCCATGGGGCCTCCTCACGCCGGAAAGGGAGCACCGGGTCACCGGTGATCTTCTGCGGGCATCGTATCGACCGGGTGCGTCAGTCGGTCCCCGGTGGCTCGGGCAGCACCGGCGGGGTCTTCGCCGGGGTCTCCTCCAGGGCGGCCAGCGCCAGCCCGATCGCCTCGTCCAGTTGCGGGTCGCGGCCCGCCGCGTGGTCCTGGGGGCGCTGCCAGACCTCCACGTCCGGGTCGACGCCGTGGTTCTCCACGCCCCAGCCGTAACCCTCCAGCCAGAAGGCGTACTTGGGCTGGGTGATCAGGGTGCCGTCGACCAGGCGGTAGCGGCTGTCGATGCCGATGACGCCGCCCCAGGTGCGGGTGCCGACGACGGGGCCGATGCCGAGTGCCTTGATGGCGGCGTTGACGATGTCGCCGTCGGAGCCGGAGAACTCGTTGGCGACGGCGACGACCGGGCCGCGGGGCGCGTCCAGCGGGTAACTGGAGGGGCGCATCCCGCGGGGCAGGTCCCAGCCGACGACGCGCCTGGCCAGCTTCTCCACGACCAGCTGGGAGGTGTGCCCGCCGCGGTTCTCGCGGACGTCGACGACCAGGCCCTCGCGGGCCACCTCGACGCGCAGGTCGCGGTGGATCTGGGCCCAGCCGGGCGCCTGCATGTCGGGAACGTGCAGGTAGCCGAGCCGGCCGCCGGACTTCTCGTGGACGTGCGCGCGGCGGTCGGCGACCCACGCGTGGTAGCGCAGCGGCTCCTCGTCGGCGAGGGGGACGACGACGGCGTGCCGCAGTTCGCCGCCGCCGGACGGGGAGACGGTCAGCTCGACGGCCTTGCCCGCCGTGCCGACCAGCAGCGGGCCGGGTCCGGTGACCCGGTCCACGGGCTGCCCGGCGACCGCGACGATCGCGTCCCCCGCGCGCACGGCGACGCCGGGCGCTGCGAGCGGGGAGCGGGCGTCGGGGTCGGAGGTCTCCGAGGGCAGGACGCGGTCGATGCGCCAGGTGCCGTCCTCGTGCCGGGAGAGGTCGGCGCCGAGCAGGCCCTGCCGGGCACCGGAGCCGTGGCCACCACGCGGGGTGACGTAGGCGTGCGAGGTGCCGAGTTCGCCCTGCACCTCCCAGAGGAGGTCGACCAGGTCGTCGTGGGTGGCGAGGCGGTCCAGGACGGGCCGGTAGCGGTCGAGGACGCCGTCCCAGTCGACGCCGTTCATGTCGGCCCGCCAGAAGTGGTCCCGCATGATGCGGCCGGTCTCGTCGAACATCTGGCGCCACTCGGCGGCCGGGTCGACGGTCTGCCGTACCCGGCCCAGGTCGACACCGATGTTGGTGTCGCTGTCCTCGTCGGCGGAGGCCCGCCGGTCACTGGGCACGACCTTGAGCCGTCCGTCGGTCCACAGCAGCACCCGCTTGCCGTCGCCGCTGACCTCGAAGTGGTCGGCGTCGCCCGCGAGATGCTCGACGCGCTGCTGGGCGAGGTCGTAACGCTCCAGCTCGGTGTTCGGGTCGGGGGCGTCCGGGGTGGCGCGGGAGGCGCCGAGGACGCCGGTGAGCGGGTGGCGCAGCCACAGGACGCCGTCCTTGGCGGCGCGCAGCCCGGAGTAGCGGGCGGCCGCGACCGGGAAGGGCACGATGCGGTCGGCGAGGCCCTCGATGTCGATCCGGGTGGTCGGGGTGCCCTCGCTGTCGGGGGTCTCCTCCCGGTCCGGGGTCTCGAAGGGGCGGCCGTGGCGCTGCGGACCGAAGGGCGAGGGGGTGGTCGCGGCGAGCGTGATCAGGTACGGCCGGGCGCCCTCGATGAAGGCCAGGTCGAAGACGTGTTCGTCGTAGACGGGGTCGAAGGAGCGGGTGGAGAGGAAGGCGAGGTGCTTGCCGTCCTGGGTGAAGGCCGGCGCGTAGTCCTTGAAGCGCAGCGGCGTCGCCTCGCTCACCGACAGGTCGGTGGTGTTGGCGAGCTTGAGCTGGCGCAGCGGGTCGGGACCGGGGTGGGACCAGGCGAGCCAGGCGGAGTCGGGCGAGAAGACCAGCCCGGACGCGTCGCCGTCCTCGCTGCGGTCGACCTCGCGGACCTCGCCGCTCTCGCGCTCGACGAGCAGGACCCGCCCGTCGTGCGAGGCGACGGCGGCCCGGCTGCCGTCGGGGGCCATGGCGAGGTGCAGCACCCGGCCGAGCCGTCCGGCGGCCAGGCGCCGCGCGGTGGTGCCGGGCGCGAGTCCGGTGGCGGGCGCGAACTCCAGGGCGTCGTCGCCCTCGGCGTCCGTCACCCACACCACCCACTCCTCGCCGTCGGCGCGGAAGGTGCGGGGCAGCCGGGTGCGGACCCCGACCGTCGCCGCGAGCGCGCGGGCCGGTCCGGCACGGTGGGTGACCCAGTGCACGGCGCCCCGGACGGCGACGGCACTGCCGCGTGCCGTGTGGTCGGGGGAGGCCGAGCCGAACCAGCGGGCGGCGTTCAGCGGGTAGGACTGGAGGTCGACGCGGGCGCCGCCGAGCCGGATGTCCAGCCGGCGGGGCTCGGCGCCGTCGAGGTCGTCGAGGGTCCACAGCTCACCGGCGCTGGAGTAGACGACGCGGGCGCCGTCGGTCGCCGCGTGCCGGGCGTAGAAACCGTCGAGGGGGGTGTGGCGGCGCAGGTCGGAGCCGTCGGCGAGGGAGGAGTAGACGGCGCCGGTGCCCTCGTGGTCGGAGAGGAAGGCGATCCGGTCGCCGACCCAGAAGGGGTACTCGATGTTGCCGTCGAGGCCGTCGTGGAGGCGTACGAACTCGCCGTCGTCCTCGCGGTCGATCCACAGCTTGCCCGCCGTACCGCCCCGGTAGCGCTTCCACCAGGCGGCCTCGCGGCCCATCGGCGCGGACAGCAGCACGGTGTGCGGCCCGTCCGCGACGTCGCCGACGGGGCCGTACGGCAGGGTGGCGGCCGGTCCGCCGTCGAGCGGGACGGCGCGGGCCCAGCTGCGGCGCAGGCTGGCCTGCCCGTAGGTGCTGAGGGCGAGGACCCGGCCGTCCGGGGTCCAGCCGCGTACCTGGGTCCTGATGCTGCCCCAGTGGGTGAGGCGCTCGGCGCGGCCGCCGTCGACGGGCGCGACGTGCACCTCGGGGGCGCCGTCCCGGGTGGAGGTCCAGGCGACGGTGGTGCCGTCGGGCGAGATGCGCGGGTGGTTCACCGGCACGTTGTCGGCGCTGACCCGCCAGGCCCGGCCGCCGTCGAGCGGGGCGAGCCACACGTCGTCCTCGGCGGTGAAGGCGACCAACTCGCCGTGCGGGTGCGGAAAGCGGAGGTAGGCAGGCGCTGCGGGCTGTGTCACCCCCTCACCCTATGCAGCGGCGCGGTCCGCCGACAGAGGTTTGGATCACTTGCCGGTCGCCGGCCCGGCGGACTATTTGCCCTCGACCGGGCGGCAGTGCGGGTCGTCCGGGCACCAGATGGTCCGGGTGACGGTCACGGTGGGCCCGGGCTGCTGCTGGGAAGGTCTGTCCGCGGGCGGGCCGCTGGTGGCGTCGCAGTTGCCCAGCCCCTTGACCCGGAACCACTCCTTGCCGTCCACCTCGGCCTTGAGGTCGCCGCGCACACAGGCGCCGTTGACGACGCGGGTCACCTTGCCGTCGACGGTGATCTTCTTGCCGTCGTCGGTCTCCCCGTCGCAGTCGACGGAGGCGACGGTCTCCTCGCTCGGCGACGCGGTGGAGCCGTCGCCCTCGGTGTTCGCCGTGCAGGTGAGCCACCGCACGTCGGCCTTCTGCCGCTCCAGTTCACGCGTCATGGTCCGGTCGGTCGTGTACGCCACGGTCGCGGAACTGAGCCCGCCCGGTTCGCACGCGACCACACCTCCGACGGCGACGACCGCGCCGACGGCCACCGGAGCCACACGCCAAATCCGCCTCAATGCCCCCATGGAGGGCAGCCTCCCACCGGTCCGGGGCGGGCGGTAGGGGGCATACGGCCACGGTGGCGGCGGGCGCCGTCAGGACCAGCGGCCGGTGCGGGTCAGCAGGGCGGCGGTCGCCGCGGTGCCCGCGGTGGAGGTGCGCAGGACGCTGCGGCCCAGGCGGTAGGGCCGGGCTCCGGCCTCGGCGAAGAGGGCCAACTCCTCGGGCGAGACACCGCCTTCGGGGCCGACCACCAGCACGATGTCGCCGGAGGCGGGGAGTTCGGCGGCGGCCAGCGGTTCGTCGCCGCTCTCGTGGAGTACGGCGGCGAAGCCGGCGGTGGCCAGAAGTGAGGCAACCTGCTTGCTGGTCGCCGCGTCCGCGACGTCGGGGAAGCGGACCCGGCGGGACTGCTTGCCGGCCTCGCGGGCCGTCGCCCGCCACTTGCCGAGCGCCTTCTGGCCGCGCTCGCCCCTCCACTGCGTGATGCAGCGGGACGCCGCCCAGGGCACGATCGCGTCGACGCCGACCTCGGTCATCGTCTCCACGGCCAGCTCGCCCCGGTCGCCCTTGGGCAGGGCCTGGACGACGGTGATCCGGGGCTGCTCCGGCGGTTCCTCGTGGACCGTCCCCAGGTCCGTGACGACGAGGCGGTCCTTGCCCTCGGCGGCCTTCACCACGCCCTCGGCCCAGTGTCCGCGGCCGTCGGTGAGGACGACGTCCTCGCCGGGCCGCAGCCGCTTCACGGAGACGGCGTGCCGTCCCTCGGGTCCGTCGAGGACGTACTCCCCCGCCGTCAGGTCCTCCGGGCCGAGGGAGTCGACCACGAACACCGGTGCCGTCATCGGCCCGCGCCTCCCGTCGCATAGTGCGACAACGCTGTCCCGGCGGCGGCGAGTTCGGCCACCAGGACCTCCACCAGCTGTCCGGCGGGCAGCTCGCGAGCCATCCGGTGGCCCTGCCCGGCCCAGAGCGCCATGCCCTGCGCGTCGCCCGCCTTCGCCGCGGCCTTGCGCAGCGGGGCGGTGAGGTGGTGCACGTCCGGGTAGGCGGCGGGGGCGTAGGGGCCGTGCTCGCGCAGGAAGCGGTTGACCAGGCCGCGGGCCGGCCGGCCGGAGAAGGCGCGGGTCAGTTCGGTGCGCACGAACAGGGGGTTGGTCAGCGCCTGCTTGTGCAGTTCGTGCGCGCCGGACTCGGGGGTGGCGAGGAAGGCGGTGCCCAGCTGGGCCGCGCTCGCGCCGGCCGCGAGGACCGAGGCGATCTGACCGCCGCGCATGATGCCGCCGGCGGCGACGATGGGCAGGCTCACCGCCTCCCGGACCTGGGCGACCAGCGACAGCAGTCCGGTGCCGGCGCCGCCGGTCTCCGGGTTGTCCCGGTGGGTGCCCTGGTGGCCGCCCGCCTCGGCGCCCTGCGCGATCACCGCGTCGGCACCGGACCGCTCCACCGCGCGGGCCTCGTCCGCGGTGGTCGCCGCGACCAGGGCGAAGGTGCCGACGCGGTGCAGGGAGTCGACGACCTCGGTGCTCGGGACGCCGAAGTGGAAGGAGACCACCGGCACGGGGTTGTCCAGCAGCACCGCGAGCTTGGTGTCGTAGCCGTCGTCCCGGCCGCTGTCGGGGTCGCCGAGTTCCGTCTCGTACCAGGCGGCCTCGCCGGCCAGCTGGTGGGCGTACACGCCGACGGCCGCCGGGTCGGGGGTCTCCGGGTGCGGCATGAAGAGGTTGACGCCGAAGGGGCGTGCGGTCAGCCCCCGCAGCTCCTTGATCTCCTGGTACATCCCGTCCGCGGTCTTGTACCCGGCGGCCAGGAATCCCAGCCCGCCCGCCTCGCAGACCGCGGCGGCGAGCCGCGGCACGGAGACGCCGCCCGCCATCGGCGCCTGCACGATCGGGTAGGGGAAGAGATCGGTCAGTGCGGAGGACATGACGGCATGTTGTCACGTCCTCCGAACAAGTCCGAATCCGGGCTTCCGTCGGCATACGCCAGAAGCATCCGCATCCCGACCGGCCCACGGCCGCCCGCCTCAGCGCCCGTTGAACGCGTCCTTCAACCGGGAGAACAGACCCTGCTGCCCAGGCTGGAACTGGCCCTGCGGGCGCTCCTCGCCGCGCAGGGCGGCCAGTTCGCGCAGGACGCGCTCCTGCTCGGGGTCGAGCTTGGTCGGGGTGGTCACCTCGACGTGGACGATGAGGTCGCCCCGGCCGCCGCCGCGCAGGTGGGTGACGCCCCTGCCGTGCAGCGGGACCGACTGGCCGGACTGGGTGCCCGGGCGGATGTCGATCTCCTCCATGCCGTCGAGCGTCTCCAGCGGCACCTTCGTGCCGAGGGCCGCCGCCGTCATCGGGATGGTGACCGTGCAGTGCAGGTCGTCGCCGCGGCGCTGGAAAGTGGAGTGCGGCAGCTCGTGAATCTCGACGTACAGGTCGCCGGCCGGGCCGCCGCCGGGGCCGACCTCGCCCTCGCCCGCGAGCTGGATCCGGGTGCCGTTGTCCACACCGGCCGGGATCTTCACGGTGAGGGTGCGCCGGGAACGGATGCGGCCGTCGCCAGCGCACTCGGGGCACGGGGTCGGGACCACGGTGCCGAAGCCCTGGCACTGCGGGCAGGGCCGCGAGGTCATGACCTGGCCCAGGAAGGACCGGGTGACCTGCGAGACCTCACCGCGGCCGCGGCACATGTCGCACGTCTGGGCCGACGTTCCGGGCGCCGCGCCCTCGCCGTTGCAGGTGTTGCAGACGACGGCCGTGTCGACCTGGATGTCCTTGGTCGTGCCGAAGGCCGCCTCGTCCAGCTCGACCTCGATGCGGATCATCGCGTCCTGGCCGCGGCGGGTGCGCGAGCGCGGCCCGCGCTGCGACGCCGTACCGAAGAACGCGTCCATGATGTCCGAGAAGTTCCCGAAGCCACCCGCGCCGAAGCCGCCCGCGCCACCGCCGGCGGCCTGCGAGAGGGGGTCGCCGCCGAGGTCGTAGACCTGCTTCTTCTGCGGGTCCGACAGCACCTCGTAGGCGGCGTTGATCTCCTTGAACCGCTCCTGGGTCTTCGGATCGGGGTTGACGTCCGGGTGCAGCTCGCGGGCGAGCCTCCGGAACGCCTTCTTGATCTCGTCCTGGGACGCGTCGCGGCGCACGCCGAGTACGGCGTAGTAGTCCGTGGCCACCTACGACTCCGCCAGGATCTGTCCGACGTACCGTGCCACTGCGCGTACCGCTCCCATCGTTCCCGGGTAGTCCATGCGGGTCGGTCCGACCACGCCGAGCTTGGCAACCGCCTCGCCGCCCGAACCGTAGCCCACCGACACGACGGACGTGGAGTTGAGTCCCTCATGGGCGTTCTCATGACCGATTCGCACGGTCACGCCCGGATCCTTCGCCTCGCCGAGCAGCTTGAGGAGCACGACCTGCTCCTCGAGCGCCTCCAGCACCGGCCGGATCACCAGGGGGAAGTCGTGCCCGAAGCGGGTCAGATTGGCGGTGCCGCCGATCATCAGCCGCTCCTCGTTCTCCTCGACCAGCGTCTCCAGGAGAGTGGAGAGCACGGTGGAGACCGTACCGCGATCCTCGGCCTCGAAGGCATCCGGCAGTTCCTCGACCAGACCCGGCACGTCGGAGAAACGACGGCCCGCGACCCGGCTGTTGAGCCGCGCGCGCAGATCCGCGAGGGACGCCTCGCCGAACGGCGCCGGGCAGTCGACCATCCGCTGCTCGACCCGGCCGGTGTCCGTGATCAGCACGAGCATCAGGCGCGCGGGCGCGAGGGCCAGCAACTCCACGTGCCGCACGGTCGAGCGGGTCAGCGAGGGGTACTGCACGACGGCGACCTGCCGGGTCAGCTGCGCGAGCAGCCGCACCGTGCGGGCCACCACGTCGTCGAGGTCGACGGCGCCCTCCAGGAAGTTCTGGATGGCGCGCCGCTCGGGCGCGGTCATGGGCTTGACGCCGGCCAGCTTGTCGACGAACAGGCGGTAGCCCTTGTCGGTCGGGATGCGCCCGGCGCTGGTGTGCGGCTGGGCGATGAACCCCTCGTCCTCCAGGGCCGCCATGTCATTGCGCACGGTGGCCGGCGAGACGCCGAGGTTGTGCCGCTCGGTGAGGGCCTTGGAACCGACCGGCTCCTCGGTGCCGACGTAGTCCTGGACGATGGCGCGCAGCACCTGGAGCCTGCGTTCACTGAGCATCCGCGCACACCTCCAGAAGTCGTCGTCCGCTGCCCTGCCGGTCCGTCCTGGCACTCACGACGCGCGAGTGCCAGACTTCCCCGGCCCAGTGTACGGCCGTGGGGTACGCCCCCGGCAAGGCCGGGGCCACGCCGACGTGCGGCGAGACCGTGTGGCGATAGCGTCGTGGTCGTGACGGTGACTTGGGAAGACCTGGGATGGGAGCGGGTGGCGCCCGGAGTGGGCCGGTGCCGGCTGCCGGGCTGGGACTGCACGGCCGGGCTGGTCCTCGGCACCGACGCGGTGCTGATGATCGACGCGGGATCGAGCCTGGGCGAGGGCGCCCGGTTGCGCGCGGGGGCGCAACGGCTGGCCGGCCACCGTGTGACGCATCTCGCGCTGACCCACCCGCACTTCGACCACGTCCTCGGCGCCGCGGCGTTCGCGGGCGCGGAGGTCTACGGCGCGGTGGGCACCGACGCGGTGTTCGCGCCGGGCGGACACGGGCGGGAGGCGCTGCGCGCGGACGCTGTGGCTCAGGGGCTGGACGAGCGGCGGGCGGAGGAGGCGGTCGACGCGCTGGTCCGCGTCCCGCACGAGGTCTGCGGCGAGCGGACGCTCGACCTGGGCGGCGGGCGGCAGGTCCTGCTCGCCAACGTGGGCCCCGGGCACACCGGCCACGACCTCGCGGTGCTGGTGCCGGGCGACCCGGAGGTGGTGTTCTGCGGGGACCTGGTCGAGGAGTCCGGCGAACCTCAGGCGGGCCCCGACGCCGTACCGTCGCACTGGCCCGCGGCCCTGGACCGGCTGCTCGACCTGGGCGGCGCGGACGCGCGGTACGTCCCCGGGCACGGAGCGGTGGTGGACGCGGCGTTCGTCCGGGCCCAACGGGACGCGCTGTCCGTGCGTTTCGGCGTGTCGCACTGATCACGAACGGCGGATTCCTCGTATCGTCGGCAGAATGCGCCAGTACTCCGCCGACCTGACCCCTCCGTGGAAGAAGTCGCAGCCCGTACCCGAGGTACCCGCCGACCCCGGCCTGGTGGTCGAGGAGCCCGGCACCGGGTTCTGCGGCGCGGTGATCGGCTGCGAGGCGGGCACGGTGACGCTGGAGGACCGCTTCGGCAAGCACCGGGTGTTCCCGATGGAGCCGCGCGGCTTCCTGCTGGAGGGGCGCGTGGTGACGCTGGTGCGGCCCGCGTCCGGCCCGGTACGCCCCTCCCGTACGGCCTCCGGTTCGGTCGCCGTCCCCGGCGCACGCGCCCGGGTGGCGCGCGCCGGGCGCATCTACGTCGAGGGGCGGCACGACGCCGAGCTGGTCGAGAAGGTCTGGGGCGACGACCTGCGCGTCGAGGGCGTCGTCGTGGAGTACCTGGGGGGCGTGGACGACCTGCCGTCGATCGTCGAGGACTTCGACCCGGGGCCGGACGCGCGGCTCGGCGTCCTGGTGGACCACCTGGTGCCGGGTTCGAAGGAGTCCCGCATCGCGGAGGCGGTGACGGGCGAGCACGCCCTGGTCGTCGGCCATCCCTACATCGACATCTGGGAGGCGGTGAAGCCGTCGTCCGTGGGGATCGACGCCTGGCCTCGGGTGCCGCGCGGGCAGGACTGGAAGACGGGTGTGTGCCGGGCCCTGGGCTGGCCCGCCGACAACACCGGGGCGGTGTGGCAGGCGATCCTGGCCAGGGTCGGCTCGTACAAGGACCTGGAGCCGGAGCTGCTGGGCCGGGTGGAGGAACTGATCGACTTCGTGACCGCGTAAGTCACGTCTTCAGCCCCTCCGGCGTTTGAGGAGCGGGGGTCCGGGGGCGGAGCCCCCGGGACGGGACGGGTAGGGGCGGCGGGGGCGAAACAGGCTGTTCAGTCCACCAGATCCCGCACCACCGCATCCGCCAGCAACCGTCCGCGCAGCGTGAGGACCGCGCTCCCCGCCGCGTAGGGGCCCTCTTGGAGGAGCCCGTCGGACAGCGCCCGCCGGGACGCCGCGAGCCCCGCCTCCCGCAGCAGCGACAGCGGCACCCCCTCCCGCAGCCGCAGCTCCAGCAGGACACGCTCCACACGCCGGTCCTCGTCCGTGAGGATCTCCCGCCCGGCCCCCGGCGACTTCCCCGCCGCCAGCGCCCCGGCGTACGCCCCGGGGTGCTTCACGTTCCACCAGCGCACACCGCCCACGTGGGAGTGGGCTCCCGGCCCCGCGCCCCACCAGTCGGCACCCCGCCAGTACAGCTCGTTGTGGCGGCAGCGGCCGGCGTCGGAGGTGGCCCAGTTCGACACCTCGTACCAGTCGAAGCCCGCCGCCGAGAGGGTCTCCTCGGCGATCAGGTACCGGTCGGCGTGCACGTCGTCGTCGGTCATCGGGACCTCGCCGCGCCGGATGCGCCGAGCGAGCTGGGTGCCCTCCTCGACGATCAGGGCGTACGCCGAGACGTGGTCGGGTCCGGCGCCGAGCGCGGCGTCGAGGGAGGCCCGCCAGTCGTCGTCGGACTCGCCGGGGGTGCCGTAGATCAGGTCGAGGTTGACGTGGTCGAATCCGGCCGCGCGGGCCTCGGCGACGCAGGCCTCGGGGCGGCCGGGGGTGTGCGTGCGGTCCAGGACCTTCAGGACGTGCTGCCGGGCGCTCTGCATGCCGAAGGAGATCCGGTCGAAGCCGCCCTCGCGGAGGGTGGCCAGATAGGCGGGGTCGACCGACTCGGGGTTGGCCTCCGTCGTCACCTCCGCGTCCGGCGCCAGGCCGAACTCGTCGCGGATCGCGCCCAGCATCCGCACCAGGTCCCCGGCGGGCAGCAGCGTGGGGGTGCCGCCGCCGACGAAGACCGTGCGGACCTCGCGCGGGTCGTCGCCGAGCACCTTGCGGGCCAGGCGGACCTCGTCGACGAGCGTCCCGGCGTAGTTGTCGCGGGAGGCGAGGACGCCGCCGGTGCCGCGCAGCTCGGTCGCGGTGTAGGTGTTGAAGTCGCAGTAGCCGCAGCGGGTCGCGCAGTAGGGCACGTGCAGGTAGAAGCCGAGGGGGCGGTCGGTGGCCCCGGCGAGCGCGGACGCGGGCAGGGCACCGTCGGCGGGGACGGGTTCGCCGTCGGGGAGTGCGGAGGGCATGCGTCCATTGTCCCGTACGGGCGCCGCTACCCGGTTGCCCGGCCGCCCGCCGCTACTCGGCCTGGAGCACCAGCAGCGCCAGGTCGTCCTCCGGGGGCCGGGGCCCGAACTCGTGCACCAGCCGCCGGATGCGCTCGGCGACCAGTTCGGCGTCGAGACCGGCGCACCCGGCGAGCGCCGCGGCGAGCCCGTCCCCGTCGTCGAACTGGCGGGAGCCGCTGCGCCGCTCGGTGACCCCGTCCGTGACGCAGAGCAGGGTGTCGCCGGACCACAGCTCGAAGGTCTCACTGGCGTACGTGGCGTCCTCGACGACGCCGAGCAGGGTCTGCGGCGCGGCGACCGCGCGCACCGCGCCGTCGGGTCCGAGGAGCAGCGGCAGCGGATGCCCGGCGGAGGCGAGGGTGCAGCGGACGCCGCCCTCGAAGGGTTCCAGTTCGCCGTAGAGCAGGGACAGGAAGCGGGTCTGCGGTCCGTCGCCCGGGGCAACCGGCGGTCCGCCGACGGCGACCAGGGCGCGGGCGGCGGCGTCCGCGGCCTCGGTGGCGTCGTCGAGGAGGAGCTGGTTGAGGCGGTCGAGGACGTCGGGGACGCCGTACTGCTCCCGGGCGAGCAGCCGCAGCCAGGGCCGGGCGAGGCCGATGACGACGGCGGCCTCGGGGCCCTTGCCCTGGACGTCGCCGACGGCGAAGCACCAGCGGCCGTCGCCGGCCGGGAAGAGGTCGTAGAAGTCGCCGCTGGGGCCGCCCTTGTCGCAGGGCTCGTAGACGAGGGCGCTGCGCACGCCGGGGATCTCGGCGACGGCGCCGGGCAGCAGGCCGCGTTGGAGGACGGCGCTGATGGTGGCCTGGCGCGCGTACTGGCGGGCGGCGCCGATGGCGAGCGCCACGCGGCGGCTGAGGTCCTCGACCAGGCCGGTGATCTCGTCGGGGAAGCCCGCGGTGCCGGCCCGTCCGATGACCAGGGAGCCGAGCGGCCTGCCCCCGGCGACCAGGCGGTAGGCGAGCGCGGCGCCGTGCGTGCCGAGTGCCTCGGCGGGCCAGGGGTGGCCGACGGGGCCGGAGCGCCACGGGTCGCGGGCGCGGGGCGGGTCCTTCTCCAGGGCTCGGCGCAGTTCGTCGATGTGGCCCTCGCCGGCGTGCCAGACGCGGGCCAGCCGGGCGCCCACCGCCGTGCCGGGGTCGTCGCTCCAGGCGCCCCGGCCCAGGGACTCGTCCTCCAGCCACACCCCGCACCAGTCGGCGAGCCGCGGCACGACGAGCTGCCCGGTGAGCGAGGCGACCAGGTCCTCGTCGAGCTGCCCGGCCAGGAGGTCGGAGGCCTCGGCGAGGAAGGAGAGCGCGCCGCGCCCGAGCCACTCCCGGTCGCGCAGACCTCGCAGGCCGGTGCCCGGGCTCTCCGGAGCCTCGTCCGGGACGTACACCTCGATCTGCCCGGCGGTCAGGGCGTCGCTCCCGGCGTCCGCCGCCGCCTCCGTACCCGCGGCCGGGAGCCTGGCCCACACCGTCTTGGTGCCCGGCCGGTAGGTGATCCCCCAGGCCTCCGAGAGCGCGGCGACCAGCCGCAGGCCGCGCCCGTACTCGGAGGGGTCCTGCGGTGTCCCGTGGTCGCCGCCCCTCGGCGCGCGGGAGGGGTGGTGGTCCGTGGCCTCGACGACGAGGGTGCCCGTCTCCTCCATCCGGCAGACGACCTCGACGTCCGTGCCGGCGTGCACGACGGCGTTGGTGACCAGCTCGCTGACGACCACCAGGACGTCGGTGGCGCGGTGCTCGGTCAGCTGTTCCGTGCCGGGCAGGCCGCGCGCGGACCAGTCGGCGAGCGCCGCCCGCACCATCGCGCGCGCGGCGCCCGGCGCCAGGGAGCTGCCGAGCAGCACCACGTGCGCCCGCGCGCACTCCTGGGCGGATGCACCGGCGGTGTACGCGGGTGCCCCGCTGGCGCGGAAGGCGGTCTCCCGCTGCGTCGGAATGGCCCCCATGGACGTCTCCCCGGGCAGTTCGTGCGAGGTGCTCGCAGTCGATGCCGACAGAGTGACAGACCGGACCCGTTCATAAGCACGGAGTTACCGAAGTCGGCCGCCATGGGTGAGATCCGTGCTACGCGGATGCTCGGACTCCGCCGGAAAACGGACGGTTCCGAGCATCCGCCACGGAGCGAGGGGCGGCGAGCGCGCTCACGCCTCGCGCGAGCCCTCGTACATCTCCTCGATCAGGTGCTTGTACTCCCGCTCCACGACCGGCCGCTTGAGCTTGAGGCTCGGGGTGATCTCGCCGTGCTCGACGTCCAGGTCGCGCGGGAGCAGGCGGAACTTCTTGATGGTCTGCCAGCGCTGGAGGCCCTCGTTGAGCTGCTTGACGTAGCCGTCGACCATCTCCACCGTCACCGGCGCCGCGACGATCTCCGCGTACGGCTTCCCCTCCAGGCCGTTCTCCTTGGCCCACTCGGCGATGGCGATCTCGTCGAGGGAGATGAGCGCGGTGCAGAAGTTCCGGTCGGCGCCGTGCACCAGGATGTTGGAGACGTAGGGGCAGACCGCCTTGAACTGGCCCTCGACCTCGGCGGGCGCGATGTACTTGCCGCCGGACGTCTTGATGAGGTCCTTCTTGCGGTCGGTGATCCGCAGGTAGCCGTCGGCGGAGAGTTCGCCGATGTCGCCGGTGTGGAACCAGCCGTCGGCCTCCAGCACCTCCGCCGTCTTCTCGGGCAGCTTGTGGTAGCCCTCCATGATGCCGGGACCGCGCAGCAGGATCTCGCCGTCGTCGGCGATGCGCACCTCGGTGCCGGGCAGCGGCTTGCCGACCGTGCCGGTGCGGTAGGCCTCGCCGGGGTTGACGAAGGACGCGGCGGAGGACTCGGTGAGGCCGTAGCCCTCCAGGATGTGGATGCCGGCGCCGGCGAAGAAGTAGCCGATCTCGGGGGCGAGGGCGGCCGAGCCGGAGACGCAGGCGCGCAGGCGGCCGCCGAAGGCCTCGCGGATCTTCGCGTAGACGAGCTTGTCGGCGACGGCGTGCTTGGTGCGCAGCCCGGCGGGGGCGCTTGCGGTGCCGGTGCGCTTGAAGTTGTCCTGGGTGACCTTGGCGTACTCGCGGGCCACGCCGGCCGCCCACTGGAAGATCTTGTACTTGGCCCCGCCGCCCGCGCGGGCCTTGGCGGCGACGCCGTTGTAGACCTTCTCGAAGATGCGCGGCACGGCGGCCATGTAGGTCGGCTGGACCACCGGCAGGTTCTCGATGATCTTGTCGACGCGGCCGTCGACGGCGGTGACGTGACCCACCTCGATCTGGCCGGAGGTCAGCACCTTGCCGAAGACGTGCGCGAGCGGCAGCCACAGGTACTGCACGTCGTCCCCGCTGACCAGGCCGGTCGCGGCGATGGCCTTCGCCATGTACGACCAGCAGTCGTGCGGGAGCCGCACGCCCTTGGGCTTGCCGGTGGTGCCGGAGGTGTAGATGAGGGTGGCGAGCTGGTCCTTGGTGAGCGCGCCGACCCGCTTGACGACCAGCTCGGGGTCCGTCTCCAGGCGGGCCGCGCCGCTGCGCTCCAGCTCGTCGAGGGTGAGGATCCAGTCCTCGGTGGTGTCCGCGCCGGTCGCGTCGATCACCACGACGTGGGTGAGTTCCGGCAGCTCCGCCCGCTTCTCCCTGGCCTTGGCCAGCTGCGCGGCGTCCTCGGCGATCAGCACGCGGCTCTCGGAGTCGGAGAGGATGTACGCCGATTCGTCGGCGTTGGTCTGCGGGTAGACGGTGGTCGTCGCCGCCCCCGCGCACATGATGCCGAGGTCGGCGAGGATCCAGTCCAGCCGGGTGGCGGAGGCCAGCGCCACGCGCTGCTGCGGCTGCACGCCCAGCTCGATCAGGCCGGCCGCGATCGCGTAGACCCGCTCGGCGGCCTGGGACCAGGTCAGCGACTTCCACTCGTCGGGGCCCTCGCCCGAGGCGGGCGGCACCGGGTAGCGGTACGCCTCGGCGTCCGGCGTGGCGGCCACCCGCTCCAGGAAGAGTCCCGCCACGGAGGGCGGACGGTTCTCGATCGTTGTCTGTGTGTCGCTCACGACATCCTCCGTGGGCCCGCGACGGCGCGGCTTGCTCAGGTGCGGCTGGATTCACTCTCGGGCGGTGTTCAGGCAGGGCTCGGACAGTTGCCCGATCACTTGTTTAACTCACGAGTAACTACGGGGCAGGCATCAGAGTAAAGGGCGACCGGCCCCCGCGTAAGAGTCCGCGCCCTGTCACTTCCTACAGACGCGCCCCCGTGACATGGGAAGGGACCCGCCGCACTTTCGCACGACGGGCCCCTCTGCGTCCTTTTTGCCAGGACTCGGCATGCCGCGGAGCGGTTACTTCTTGCCCTTGCCCGACCCCGCGCTGTCATCGCTGGAGAGGACCGCGATGAAGGCCTCCTGCGGAACCTCCACGGAACCCACCATCTTCATCCGCTTCTTGCCTTCCTTCTGCTTCTCCAGCAGCTTCCGCTTACGGGAGATGTCACCGCCGTAGCACTTGGCGAGGACGTCCTTGCGGATGGCACGGATGGTCTCGCGGGCGATCACCCGGGAGCCGATGGCGGCCTGGATGGGCACCTCGAAGGCCTGCCGCGGGATCAGCTCGCGCAGCTTGGCGACCAGCCGTACGCCGTACGCGTACGCGGCGTCCTTGTGGGTGATCGCGGAGAACGCGTCCACCTTGTCGCCGTGCAGCAGGATGTCGACCTTGACCAGGCTGGAGGTCTGCTCGCCGGTGGGCTCGTAGTCCAGCGACGCGTAGCCACGGGTCTTCGACTTCAGCTGGTCGAAGAAGTCGAAGACGATCTCCGCGAGCGGGAGGGTGTAGCGGATCTCCACCCGGTCCTCGGAGAGGTAGTCCATGCCGAGCAGGGTGCCGCGCCGGGTCTGGCACAGCTCCATGATCGAGCCGATGAACTCGGTCGGCGCCAGGATGGTGGCGCGCACGACCGGCTCGTAGACCTCGTTGATCTTGCCTTCGGGGAACTCGCTCGGGTTGGTGACGGTGTGCTCGGTGCCGTCTTCCATGATCACGCGGTAGACCACGTTGGGCGCGGTGGCGATCAGGTCGAGGCCGAACTCGCGCTCGAGCCGCTCGCGGATCACGTCGAGGTGCAGCAGGCCGAGGAAGCCGACGCGGAAGCCGAAGCCGAGGGCGGCGGAGGTCTCCGGCTCGTAGACCAGGGCGGCGTCGTTGAGCTGGAGCTTGTCCAGCGCCTCGCGCAGCTCGGGGTAGTCGGAGCCGTCCAGCGGATACAGGCCGGAGAAGACCATCGGCCTGGGGTCCTTGTAGCCGCCGAGCGCCTCCTGGGCGCCCTTGTGCTGGCTGGTGACGGTGTCACCGACCTTGGACTGGCGGACGTCCTTCACGCCGGTGATCAGGTAGCCCACCTCGCCGACGCCGAGGCCGTCGGCGGCGAGCATCTCCGGCGAGTTGGTGCCGATCTCCAGCAGCTCGTGGGTGGCGCCGGTGGACATCATCCGGATCCGCTCGCGCTTGTTGAGCTGACCGTCGATGACACGGACGTACGTGACGACGCCGCGGTACGAGTCGTAGACCGAGTCGAAGATCATCGCGCGGGCGGGGGCGTCCTTGACGCCGACCGGGGCCGGGATCTCGGCGACCACCTTGTCGAGCAGCGCGTCGACGCCGAGGCCGGTCTTGGCGGAGACCTTGAGCACGTCGTCCGGGTCGCAGCCGACCAGGTTGGCCAGTTCCTCGGCGAACTTCTCGGGCTGCGCGGCCGGCAGGTCGATCTTGTTCAGCACGGGAATGATCGTGAGGTCGTTCTCCATCGCCAGGTAGAGGTTGGCGAGGGTCTGCGCCTCGATGCCCTGGGCGGCGTCCACGAGCAGGATCGTGCCCTCGCAGGCGGCCAGCGACCGCGAGACCTCGTACGTGAAGTCGACGTGCCCGGGGGTGTCGATCATGTTGAGGATGTGCGTGCTGCTCTTGTCGTGGGTCGGCGCCCACGGCAGTCGCACCGCCTGGGACTTGATCGTGATGCCGCGCTCGCGCTCGATGTCCATGCGGTCGAGGTACTGGGCGCGCATCTGCCGCTGCTCGACCACACCGGTCAGCTGGAGCATCCGGTCGGCGAGCGTGGACTTGCCGTGGTCGATGTGCGCGATGATGCAGAAGTTGCGGATCAGCGCCGGGTCGGTACGGCTCGGCTCGGGCACATGGCTGGGGATCGCGGGCACGCAGGGTCCTGATTCTTGAGGCGTCCGCAGTGTCTGCGGTCTCGGGTCTCGGGTCGGATCGATACGTAGACTCCATCGTCCCACGGGTGGGGAGCCGGGATGGGTCTGGGACGGCCCGAGGCCGGGTTGTGGCCGCGTCGCGGGCCGGTTGCGGGCTGGTTGCGGCCGGGTTTTGGGGGCGCTGCGGGCCGCTGGTACTGTGGGGGGCTGTGTCTCATGCCCTCTCAGCGCGAGGCACTCCTTCAAGAAATCATCGGTACGGGACCTTCGCGGCCTCGTGCCTGAACCTGCAAAGGCTCAATTCGTGGCGAACATCAAGTCCCAGATCAAGCGGAACAAGACCAACGAGAAGGCCCGGCTGCGCAACAAGGCCGTCAAGTCCTCTCTGAAGACCGCGATCCGCAAGGCCCGTGAGGCCGCTGCCGCGGGTGACGTCGAGAAGGCCACCGAGTACCAGCGCGTCGCCGCGCGTCAGCTCGACAAGGCCGTCTCGAAGGGTGTCATCCACAAGAACCAGGCCGCCAACAAGAAGTCGGCGCTTGCGACCAAGGTCGGCGCCCTCAAGGGCTGAACCCCTCATCTGGTCTGATCGCCGGGTGGACCCAGAGCGGGCCCTCTCTCATCCGCTCCCGTCCGGCACCCAGGATCCATGCGCGGCCTGCGTTCGCCACGCGGGCATGGATCCGCGAGCTTGATCCGAAGGCCCCGGTGGCCGTCCTTCCCCGGACGGACGCCGGGGCCTTCGGTCTGCCCTACGCCGGGGCATTCGGTCGGCCGGGGTGGGTGGAGCGGCCGGGGTGGGTGGAGCGGGTGGGGGCGGGCTACGAGCGTCCGCGTGAGCGTGCCGCGCGTGCGATCGTCACCACGGCCTTCTCCAACGCGTACTCGGGATCGTCACTGGCGCCCTTCACCCCCGCGTCCGCCTCGGCCACGGCGCGCAGGGCCACCGAGACCCCGTCCGGTGTCCAGCCGCGCATCTGCTGCCGGACGCGGTCGATCTTCCAGGGCGGCATCCCCAGCTCGCGGGCGAGGTCGGCGGGGCGGCCACCGCGGGCGGAGGAGAGCTTGCCGATGGCCCGCACGCCCTGTGCCAGTGCGCTGGTGATCAGCACCGGCGCGACCCCGGTCGACAGCGACCAGCGCAGCGCCTCCAGGGCCTCGGCCGCACGTCCCTCGACGGCCCGGTCGGCGACGGTGAAGCTGGATGCCTCCGCCCGTCCCGTGTAGTACTGCCCGACCACCGCCTCGTCGATCGTCCCCTCGATGTCGGCGGTCAGCTGCGACACCGCCGAGGCCAGCTCCCTGAGGTCGCTGCCGATCGCGTCGACCAGGGCCTGGCACGCCTCGGGGGTGGCCGACCGCCCGGCGGTACGGAACTCCGAGCGCACGAAGGCCAGCCGATCCGCGGGCTTGGTCATCTTCGGGCACGCCACCTCGCGCGCGCCCGCCTTGCGGCCGGCGTCCAGGACGCCCTTGCCCTTGGCGCCGCCCGCGTGCAGCAGGACGAGGGTGATCTCCTCGGCGGGAGAGCCGAGGTAGGCCTTGACGTCCTTGACCGTGTCGGCGGACAGGTCCTGCGCGTTGCGTACGACCACGACCTTGCGCTCGGCGAAGAGCGAGGGGCTGGTGAGCTCGGCGAGCGTGCCGGGCTGCAGCTGGTCGGGGGTCAGGTCGCGTACGTCCGTGTCGGCGTCGGCGGCCTTCGCGGCGGCCACCACCTCCTGCACGGCACGGTCGAGCAGGAGGTCCTCCTGGCCCACGGCAAGGGTCACCGGGGCGAGAGGGTCGTCATTCGCAGTCTTCCTGGCCATCGCGACAAGCATCGCACGCACCACTGACAACGGACGCCGGCCGCCGATGCCGGGTGGCCGGCGCGGGGCTACGGCTCCTCGCGCCAGCCCTCCCACTCCCCCGCGAACTCGTCCAGCTCGCCGGGGTCCAGCAGTGCCCGCTCGTCGCACAGGAGGACGAGCCACTGGGCGTCCTCGGCGTCGTCCTCGCCGGCCAGCGCGTCCCTCAGGAGCCGGGAGCCCGAACCGCTCCCCGAGTGCCTGGGCCGCCTCCTCCGCCGCGTCGCGGTCGGGCAGCACCAGTACATGTCTCACATCGCTCACGGGTGCCATTGTCGGGCACCGCGCGGCGAGCGGGGCGCGGGGGCGGTCAGCCCTTGGGCACGGTCTGCACGTCGAGGTCGATGCGGATGCTGGGCCCGACCACGGCGATGCCGCGGGCCAGCATCGTCTGCCAGCTCACCGTGAAGTCGTCGCGGTGCAGTTCGGTGGTGGCGCGGCAGGCCGCCCGCGTCTCGCCCTCCATGCCGTTGCCGAGCCCGAGGTACTCGGTGTCCAGCGTGACCGTGCGCGTCACGCCGTGCAGGGTCAGCGCCCCCGTGACGGCCCACCGGTTGCCGCCGCGGTGCGTGAACCGGTCGCTGTAGAACTCCAGCGTCGGAAACCGCTGCACGTCGAGGAAGTCGGCCGAACGCAGGTGGTCGTCGCGCATCTTCACGTTGGTGTCGATGGAGGCCGCGTCGATGACCACGTGCATCGCCGACCGCTCCATCTCGTCCGCGATCCGCACCGCGCCCGCGAAGGAGTTGAACCGGCCGTGGATCCGGGCCAGTCCGATGTGCCGCGCGGTGAACGCGATCGAGGAGTGCGCCGGTTCGATCTCCCAGTCGCCCGGCGCGGGCAGCTCCGGCGGCTGGGCCACCTGGAGGGTCACGTCACCGAGCGAGGCCAGCGCGTCCTCGGCGACCGTCACGGACGCCCGGTACGGCGTGTAGCCCTCGGCGGAGACGGCGAGCCGGTACTCCCCCGCGGGCACCGCCGCCAGGAACGACCCGAAGGGATCCGTGCCGCCGCCGACCACCTTGCGTCCCATGCTGTCGCTGACCACGAACTCCGCGTTCGGCACCGGCTCGTGGACCGGGTCGAGAACCCGGCAGCTGAGCACCCCGGCGTCCGGCGGGGTGCTCACAGCAGCCAGCGGACCCGTCCGGTGCACCCGCTTCGTACGGCTTCCCAGCAAGCGGCCGATCATCTGCGACACCCTCTGCCCCACATCAGAATTAGTTGACGAATTAACATTCGATCACCGATGGGGCTTTCGAGGCAACACGGGACCACTCACCCGGTATCGGCACCCCGCCGTACCGGGACCCGGTCGAGCCGGATGCCGAAGTGTTCGCGGTACGCGGTGAGCACCTCCTCGTCCGTGCCCAACTCGCGTTCCTCCCGGTCGCCGTCGGGGGCCGTCGCCGTGAGCCGGCGTCCGCTGAGCGTGATCCGTCCCCCGTCCTCGGTGATCCGGGAGCAGACCGTCGACTGGAGGAAGTGCGACCGGGGAGAGGTGCTGTGCCACCACGCGCCGGACACGAAGTCGTCCAGCACCCTCGGGCGGACGTCCACCCGGTACACCGGCCGCCCCTGGCGCAGCACGTCCAGGTCGGCCGCCCGCGCCGTGGCTTCCGCACCGCGCACCCCGGCCGCGTCCGGCCCCGCCTCCACGACCCGGAACGTGCCCCCGGGGTCCTCCTGCTCCGCCCGCTCCCCGAACGCCAGCGGACCGTGGCTGTGCGCCCCGAACCCGACGTCCGCCAGCCAGTCGCCCCCGTCCACCGTCCGCACCAGCAGCACCATGTGGTCGTACGGGATCCCGAGCCGGCCCCCGTCCCCGTAGACCCGCGCGGCGAGCAGCGTGACCTCGTATCCGAGCGCCGCGAGCAACGCGCCGAACAGACCGTTGAGTTCGTAGCAGAAACCGCCCCTGCGCCCGCCCACCACCTTGCCCAGCAGCCGTCCCTCCTCCAGCACGATCTCCTCGCCCAGGTGGACGGAGAGGTTCTCGAACGGCACCGTCCGAAGATGAAGCAGGTGCAGTGCGCGCAGCGCGTCGAGGGTGGGCCGCGCCGGGTACTCGGCCCCCAGTCGGCGGAGATAGGCGTCGACCTGTGCGGAATCCATGCCCTCAGTCTCCCAGGACCCGCAGCGCCCCGCCCGAGCCCGCGACTGCCAGGGCACCGTCCCGGTCCGTGCGCAGCACCGTCGCCCCCTGGCCGCGCAGGGCCGCGACCGTGTCCGGGGCCGGGTGCCCGTAGGTGTTGTCCGCGCCGCAGCTGATGAGGGCCAGGCGCGGAGCCACCCTCCGGATGAGGTCCGGGTCCTGATGAGCCGACCCGTGATGGGCGACCTTGAGCACGTCGACCCCTGCCAGCGCCGCTGCCGCCGGGGAGCGCGCCAGCTCCCGCTGGGCCGGCGGCTCCAGGTCCCCGAGCAGCAGCAGACGCAGGCCGGCCGTCCGCACCAGGAGGGTGACACTGGCGTCGTTGGGTCCCTCGGTGCTCGTCGGCGGCATCGCCCCCGGGCCGGTGCCGGACGGCGGCCACACGACCTCCCAGGAGAGCGGGCCGGCCCGTCGCCGCTCGCCGGCGGCCGCGTGCCGCAGGGGGATCCGTCGCGCCGCCGCCTGCCTGCGGACGGCGTCGGCCTGGTCCGCGGGCTCTTCGAGGGCGGTGGTCTCGATGGCCCCCACCGCACGCCCCCGCAACACCCCGGACAGCCCGGCGACGTGGTCGGCGTGGAAGTGCGTCAGCACCACGAGCGGGACGCGGGTGACGCCGAGCGAGCGCAGACAGCCGTCCACCAGCGCCGGATCGGGCCCGGCGTCCACGACCACGCCCGCGCCCTCCCCCGCCGCGAGCACCATGGCGTCGCCCTGTCCCACGTCGCACATCACCATCCGCCAGCCCGGCGGCGGCCAGCCCTTGATCACCCGGGCCAGCGGCGGCGGCTGCACCACCGCCAGCACCAGCAGCAGCGCGCAGACCCCGCACCACCAGGGATGCCGCAGCAGCCGCCGCCCGACGAGCAGCCCGACCGCCGTGACGAGCGCGAGCAGCGCCGCCCCCGCCCAGCTTCCCGGCCAGTCCACTCCCGCGCCGGGCAGCGCGGCCCCGGCGCGGGCGATCCCCGCGATCCACCCGGCCGGCCAGCCCCCGCACCAGGCCAGCGCCTTGGCCACGGGCATCGCCACCGGCGCCGTCGCCAGCGCCGCGAACCCCAGCACGGTGGCCGGGGCCACCGCGAACTCCGCCAGCAGGTTGCACGGCACCCCCACCAGGCTCACCCTCGCCGACAGCACGGCGACGACCGGCGCGCACACGGCCTGCGCGGCCCCCGCGGCGGCCAGCGCCTCCGCCAGGCGCGGCGGCACCCCGCGCCGCCGCAACGCCGCGCTCCACCGAGGCGCGAGCGTGAGCAGTGCCCCCGTGGCCAGCACCGAGAGCAGGAACCCGTAACTCCTGGCCAGCCACGGGTCGTACAGCACGAGCACCAGCACGGCCGTCGCCAGCGCCGGGAGCAGCGATCTGCGCCGTCCGGTGGCCAGGGCGAGCAGGGCGACGGACCCGCAGGCCGCGGCCCGCAGCACGCTCGGGTCGGGCCGGCACACCACCACGAAGCCGAGTGCGAGCGCACCGCCGAGCAGCGCCGTCGTCCGCAGGGAGAGCCCGAGACGGGGCGCGACTCCCCGGCGCTCACTGCGCTGGGCCAGCCCGGGCGGGCCGAGCAGCAGGGCGAGCACGATCGTGAAGTTGGCCCCCGAGACGGCCAGCGTGTGCGCCAGGTCCGTCTCCTTGAACGCCTCCTCCAGCTCCGGAGTGACGCGCGACGTGTCCCCCACGACCAGGCCCGGGAGCAGCGCCCGCGCGTCACCCGGCAGACCGTCCGTCGCCTCCCGCAACCCGGCCCGCAGCCGCCCCGCCAGCCGCTGCGCCGACGACGGACCGGCCACCACCTCGGGCGCGGCCCGGCCGCCCCGTACCCGCAGCACGGCGGCGATCCGGTCCCCACTCGTCCTCGGGGGCGACGAGCGGGCGGTGACGCGGAGCCGGGTGGTCGGCAGGAGCCCCAGCCAGCGCGAGGCCGCGGGACCGGCACGGGACGGCCGGGCACCGCCGTCGTCGCCGTCCTCACCCGGGTCCTCCTCCCCCACGTCGACGAGCACGAGCACCGGCGTCCGCGTCGAGACCACCGTGGAGTCCTTCTGCATGACCCGTCGTACGTCGGCCTCGATCAGCACCGTGGGCGGGGCTGCACGGTTGCCCCGGACCCGCGGCGTGGTGAGGCGGGGATCTGCGGTGACCTCCACTTCGGCGGTGACCGCGGCGTACTGCCGGCCCGCCCCCGGCACGGGTCCGCGCCGCAGGTCCGCGCCGTGCAGCGCGGCCGAGGTGGCGGCCGCGGCGACACAGAGGAGCAGGGCGGCGACGGCTACCGGGGGCCGTCCGCGCGTCGCGCGCCGCCTCCGCTCCCACCGGAGCAGTACGCCCGCCAGGACCAGGGCACCGGTCACCATGCCCACGGCCCAACCGGCCGACGCGGTCGGCATGACCGCCGCCGTCGCCCAGGCCGCGAGCGCGGGCGGCACCAGGCGCAGGTCCGTGGGCCCCTCCTGGCGGGGGTGAGCCGCGCCGAGCCGGTGGCCGGAGGCGGCGTGCACGGCCGCGCGTGGGGGTGCCGTCCGAGCGTGGGACTGCCCGGCAGGGTCCGTCGACGGGCTCGTGGGCAGATCCGGGAACCGAACCGGGGACAGACCCGTGGGTAGATCCGGGGACAGACCCGTGGACCGATCCGAGGACAGACCCGTGGACCGATCCGGGGACAGGCTGGTGGACCGATCCGTGCTCATGGCCGCACGAGATCCCGCAGGTCGGCGAAGCGGCGCTCGCCGATGCCGTTGACCTCGCGCAACTCGTCCACCGAACGGAAACCGCCGTGCTGGGTGCGGTAGTCGATGATGTGCTGGGCGAGCACGGGGCCCACGCCGGGCAGGGTGTCGAGCTGGTCCGGGGTCGCGGTGTTGAGGGAGACCGGTGCCGCGGGCGGCGCCGCCGCCCCGCTCCCCGCGGTACCTCCACCGCCCGGGACGACCCCCGCGACGGGTGCGGGAGCGCCTACGACGACCTGCTCGCCGTCCACCAGGAAACGCGCCCGGTTCAGCCCGTCGGTCCTTGCACCGTCCCGCACGCCCCCGGCGGCCCGCAGGGCGTCCGCGACCCGTGAACCGGCCGGCAGCCGGTGGACGCCGGGTTTGCGGACCTTTCCGCCGACGTCCACGACGATCTCGGCACCGGGCGTGGGCGACTCCCCACCGACCGCCTTGCCCTCGCCCTCACGCGCGCCCTCGTCCCGCGCTCCGAACGCCGCCGCCTCCCGCACCACCTCGGGCGCCGCCACGGACTGGGTGCGGCCGGTCCAGAAGTGCTGCACGGCGAATAGCCCTGCGACGACGAGCAGCACCGTGAGCGCGGCCACGCTGCGCCGTTCCAGCCCGCACCGCGCCTGCAGCCACACCGGCATCCGCTCCCGCAGCGCCTGCCCGGACCGCTCCTTCCAGGTCGCCCGGACGGCACCATCCGCCGCGGCGGGCAGCGGCGCGTCTCCGCCTCCGCCGGACAAGGGCGGCCCCTTCCCCGACTCCCCGCGCGATCCATCGTGCTCGGCCAGCCCGGCCCGCTCGGCGAACAGCGCCTCCGCCCGCCGCCGCAGCTCCTCCGTGGGTGCGTGCCGGCGTCCGTGCCGGGCGTGGGAGCGGGGCGGGTGGCGGTGTCGGAGCCGCCCGTCGGAGGACGGTGCGCGGCCCGGACCGCTGGACCCGATCGCCGAGCGTGACTGTGAGCGCGAGGGGGACTGTGAACGAGAGCGTGATCGAAGTGCCATGCGCCGAGGATCCGACACCTCGACCCGCCCGCGACGATCATGGTCGATTCCCGTGGACTACCCACGGGTTGTGGAAAACTCCGCCCCCCGAACGGGCGACGCGCCACGCCGTGATCGCACCACCGCGCGATCGCAGCACCGCAACGCCCCTCACCGCGACGAGACGACGACCCCCAGCAGCCCGGGCCCCGTATGCGCCCCGATCACCGCCCCGACCTCGCTCACATGCAGGTCGGCCAGCGCGGGCACCCGCTCCCGCAGACGGTCCGCCAGGGCCGACGCCCGGTCCGGGGCGGCGAGATGGTGGACGGCGATGTCGACCGGTGCGCCGCCCGCCCGGTCGGCGGCGATCTCCTCCAGCCGGGCGATGGCCCTGGACGCCGTCCGGACCTTCTCCAGGGGCTCGATGCGGCCACCCTCCAGCTGCAGCAGGGGTTTCACGGCGAGCGCGGAGCCGAACAGCGCCTGGGCCGCCCCGATCCGCCCGCCGCGGCGCAGGTAGTCGAGGGTGTCGACATAGAAGTAGGCGGAGGTGCCCGCGGCCCGCTTCTCGGCGGCCGCGACGGCCTCGTCCACCGTGCCGCCCGCCTCCACCGCGTCCGCGGCGGCGAGCGCGCAGAATCCGAGGGCCATCGCGATCATTCCCGTGTCCACGACGCGCACCGGGACCGGCGCCTCCCGGGCCGCGACGACGGCGGCGTCGTGCGTGCCGGACAGCTCGGCGGAGAGGTGGAGCGAGACGATGCCGTCGACGCCGGACTCGGCGATCTTCCGGTAGGTCTCGGCGAACAGGGCGGGGCTGGGGCGGGAGGTGGTGACCGGGCGCCGTTTCTGCAGGGCCTGGGCCAGGGAGCGGGTCGAGATCTCGGTGCCCTCCTCCAGCGCCCGGTCGCCCAGTACGACGGTCAGGGGTACCGCGGTGATGCCGTGCCGCTCCATCGTCCGGGCCGGGAGGTAGGCCGTTGAATCGGTGACGATCGCGACATGGCGGGACATGAGCTGGAGGTTACCTGGCGTACTGTCCGTGCGGCAGCCCGGCCCCGGTGGCCGGGGGTTCACACGGGTGCCGTCAGGTCGTGCTCTCCGGGCGGGCCTTCTTCTGCCAGGGGTACACGGGGTTCGGTCCGGGCGGGTCGAGGGCGGGGCGCGCCGTCTCCTCCGCCGGTTCCTGCACCGGGGGCTCCGGCCAACTCTGCCGGGCGGCGGGGGCGTCGGCGGCCGGGGCCTCGGGCCAGGGCGGCGGCGCGGCGGCGGGCTCCGTCTCCGTCCAGTGCCGCAGGGCACCGGCCTCGACGTCGATCTGCGCGCTCAGCGAGTCGAGGTCGTCGTCCGCGAAGCGGCGGGCCCGGTCACGGGCGGCCCAGCGCAGGGACTCGGCCGACCGCGTGATGCGCTCGGTGCGTTCGCGCAGCGAGGGCAGCAGCTCGGCGAGCGTCACGCGGTCCGGCTCGGCCTCCAGCCGCCGCAGCTCCCCGTCGAGTTCGAAACCGTGGGCGCTGAGCCGCTCGAAGAGGGCCAGCGACTCCTTGAGGGACGCGTCCTCCGCCACGCGCGCGTGCAGCGCGTCCTGCGTGGCCCGCATGGACGTGCGCAGGCTCAGCCGCAGCTGCGCCAGCTCGCCGAGCGGGCCGGTCTGGACGAGGGACTTCGCGCGCAAGGTGTGGTCCTCGACCGTGCGCCGGGCCTGGGTGATACCGCGGTCCACGCTGCGCTTGGCCGCGCCGACCGCCTTCACCGTGGCGTAGACGCCCAGCACCACGGCGAGCACGAAGAGCAGGGCGAAGACGGTGATCACTGCTTCCACGAAGCTCCTCCTCCGAGCGTCCGGCCCGCGCGCGCCGGCGTCCGCGGCACTCTTCGCGCCGCTCTTCCACGGTAAACGCAACGGGCAGGCCCAGGGTTCCGGCGGAACCCCGAACCTGCCCGTACCCACTCCCCGGGGCGCCCCTAAGGGATCCCCCCGAGAACGGTGGGAAGCGGCGTCCGTCGCCTCACGCGGGGACGATGTTCACCAGCTTCGGCGCCCGCACGATGACCTTCCGGATCCCGGCCCCGCCCAGCGCGGCCACGACCTTCTCGTCGGCCAGCGCCGCCTTCTCCAGGTCGCCCTCGGAGATGCCCGGGTCGACCTCCAGCCGCGCCTTGACCTTGCCCTTGATCTGCACGACGCAGGTCACGGTCTCGTCGACGACGTAGGCCGGGTCGGCCACCGGGAAGTCGTGGTGCACCACGGAGTCGGTGTGCCCCAGCTTGCGCCACAGCTCCTCGGCGACGTGCGGGGCCAGCGGCGCGACCAGCAGCACCAGGCGCTCGGCGACCGTGCGCGGGACCGGGCCACCCACCTTGGTCAGGTGGTTGTTCAGCTCGGTGACCTTGGCGATGGCGGTGTTGAACCGCATGCCCTCCAGGTCCTGCCGGACGCCGTCGATGGCCTTGTGCAGGGCACGCAGCGTGTCCGTGTCGACCTCGGAGTCCGCGACGTCCGTGACGGTCACCTCGCCGGTGTCCTCGTCGACGACGTTGCGCCACAGTCGCTGCAGCAGCCGGAACTGGCCCACCACCGCGCGCGTGTCCCAGGGCCGGGAGACGTCCAGCGGGCCCATCGCCATCTCGTACAGACGCAGCGTGTCCGCGCCGTACTCGGCGCAGATCTCGTCGGGGGTGACCGCGTTCTTCAGGGACTTGCCCATCTTGCCCAGCAGCCGGGAGACCTTCTCGCCCTGGTGGTAGTAGGCGCCGTCGCGCTCCTCCACCTCGACGGCCGGCACCGCGATGCCGCGGCTGTCCCGGTAGACGTAGGCCTGGATCATGCCCTGGTTGAACAGCTTGTGGAACGGCTCGGCCGAGGACACGTGCCCCAGGTCGAACAGCACCTTGGACCAGAAGCGGGCGTACAGCAGGTGCAGCACGGCGTGCTCGGCGCCGCCGACGTACAGGTCGACGCCGCCGTGCGGCAGGCCCTCGCGGGGGCCCATCCAGTACTGCTCGATCTCCGGGTCGACCAGCCGCTCGGAGTTGTGCGGGTCCAGGTAGCGCAGCTCGTACCAGCAGGAACCGGCCCAGTTGGGCATGGTGTTGGTCTCGCGGCGGAACCGGCGGGGACCGCGCCCGTCGCCCAGGTCCAGGGTGACGTTCACCCAGTCCTCGTTGCGCGACAGCGGCGTCTCGGGGCGGGTGTCGGCGTCGTCCGGGTCGAAGGTGCGCGGCGAGTAGTCCTCGACCTCGGGCAGCTCCAGGGGCAGCATCGACTCGGGCAGCGAGTGGGCGATGCCGTCCTCGTCGTAGACGATCGGGAAGGGCTCGCCCCAGTAGCGCTGGCGGCTGAACAGCCAGTCGCGCAGGCGGAAGTTGACGGTGCCCTCACCGGTGCCGGTGCGCTCCAGCCACTCGGTCATGCGCTCCTTGGCGTCGGCGACGCCCAGGCCGTCCAGGCTGATCTCGCCGTTGGACGAGTTCATGATCTTCGCGTCGTAGGAGCCGAAGGCGTCCTCCCACGTCGCCGGGTCGGTGCCGCGGCCGTCGGTCGGCTCGACCACGCAGCGGATCGGCAGCTCGAAGGCGCGCGCGAACTCGAAGTCGCGCTGGTCGCCCGCCGGGACGGCCATGATCGCGCCGGTGCCGTAGCCCATCAGCACGTAGTCGGCGATGAAGACCGGGACGCGCTCGCCGTTGACCGGGTTGGTGGCGTAGGCGCCGATGAAGACGCCGGTCTTGTCCTTGGCCTCGGCCTGCCGCTCGACGTCGGACTTGGACGCGGCCTGCGCGCGGTACGCCGCCACGGCCTCGGTCGGGGTGGCGTGGCCGCCGGTCCACACCTGGTGCGTGCCCTCGGGCCAGGCGGCCGGGGTGAACTTCTCGACCAAGGGGTGCTCGGGCGCCAGCACCATGTAGGTGGCGCCGAACAGGGTGTCCTGGCGGGTGGTGAAGACGGTGATGCGCTCGCCGTCGACGGGGAAGTCGACGCGCGCGCCCTCGGAGCGGCCGATCCAGTTGCGCTGCTGCAGCTTGATGGCCTCGGGCCAGTCCAGGCCGTCCAGGTCGTCCAGCAGCCGGTCCGCGTAGGCGGTGATGCGCATGTTCCACTGGCGCAGCTTCGACTTGAAGACGGGGAAGTTGCCGCGCTCGGAGCGGCCGTCGGCGGTGACCTCCTCGTTGGCCAGCACGGTGCCCAGCCCCGGGCACCAGTTGACGGGCGCGTCGGAGGCGTAGGCCAGGCGGAACTCGCCCAGGACGTCGGCGCGCTCGGCCTCGCTCAGCGTGTTCCAGGCGCGTCCGGCGTGCCCCGGGACCTCACGCTCGCCGGAGGCGAACTGGGCGACCAGCTCGTCGATCGGGCGGGCCTTCCTCGCCTCCTCGTCGTACCAGGAGTTGAAGATCCGCAGGAAGATCCACTGGGTCCACTTGTAGTACTCGGGGTCGATCGTGGCGAACGACCGGCGCTTGTCGTGGCCCAGGCCCAGCCGGCGCAGCTGGCTCACCATGTTCTTCATGTTGGCCTCGGTGGACACGCGCGGGTGCGTGCCGGTCTGCACCGCGTACTGCTCGGCGGGCAGTCCGAAGGCGTCGAAGCCCAGGGTGTGCAGGACGTTGTGGCCGGTCATCCGCTGGAAGCGGGCGAAGACGTCGGTGGCGATGTACCCCAGGGGGTGGCCGACGTGCAGGCCCGCGCCGGAGGGGTACGGGAACATGTCCATGATGAACTTCTTGGGCCGGGCGACCACCTCGGGGTCACCCGCCAGGTCACCCTTGGGGTTCGGCGCCGCGTACGTCTCCTCGGCGTCCCAGAAGTCCTGCCAGCGTGCCTCGATCTCGGCGGCCATGGCGGCCGTGTAGCGGTGCGGCGCGGCGTCCGCCGACACAGGGGCGGTCGCCGCGGGGTTCGTCTCGCTCATGATCCTCAAAGCTCCATCGATCGTCTCTGCCAGCGGCTGCGACCTTCAAGACCAGCGGCAACCAGCGGCTGCGAATGCCGGGAAATGAAAAATCCCCTCGCACAGGAGGGGACGCCGCGCCGATTCCGGCCACCGGACTACGACCGGGGTCGGGACTGATCAGCGCGGCTCGCTAAGCAGAAGGCGTACGGCACGCATGGCGTCAGGGTACCGCAGTCGCCGATCGGGCCGCGACGCGCGTTCCGGCCGGCCGCGCGACCGGCAGACCTGAACCAAGGTCAAAGGTTACTTCGCGTAACAACCAGTAAGGGGACAACACTACGAGCGCACTGTCTTTTGATAACAACGCAATAACTCAAACCTCGTACCCACGGGTATGGCGCCACTTAGAGTGCGGCAGCGGGACCGCTTTCCCGAACCGCTCCGGAGTTGCCCCCATGAACCCTCCCCCGATCCGCCCTCCGCTCCACTCCCCGTTCCACCCTCGCGACACCGGCTCGACGCCTCTCGGCGCGTCCGTGAAGTGGGGAGTTCTGCCGTGGTGACCAACGACAGCACGGCAGACGACACCTTCGCCGAGTTCCTCAACTTCGGCGCCGGCGTCCTCTCCCTGGTCTTCCTCAGCTGCTCGGTGATCTGGGGACTCCTCGCCCAGGACCGGATCGTCCTCGACACCCGCCAGCGGATCCTGGCCCAGGCCGTGCACCGGATCACCGCGGTCGCCTCGGTCGTGTTCCTCGTGGTGCACATCGGGGTCAAGCTGGCCCTGGACCACACCACCTGGGTCGCCGCCGTCCTCCCGTTCGGGCTGCTCGCCACGGACGACGAGGAGTTCGGCGGCCGCGCCGTCCTGATCGGCTTCGGCACCCTGGCCAGCATGCTCATGATCTTCGTGAGCGTCACCGGCGCCCTGCGCACCCGCTTCGCGTCCGCGTCCCCCGTGGCCTCCCGCTGGCGGGCCATGCACATGCTCGCCTATCCGGCGTGGTGCCTGGCCCTGCTGCACGGGCTCTACGCGGGTCGAGCGGCGAAACCGGTCTTCACGATCCTGTACGGCCTGTCCGTCCTGGGCGTCATGGGCGCCCTGGCGCTGCGGGCGGCCCCCCGGCCGGTCAAGCGCAGGGCCGCCGACCGGATCGCGGCCCTCTTCGGCACCGGGGAGCGGCCGGTCCGCGAGGAGCGGCCGGAGGAGCGGGCCCAGTGGAAGGACCCCGCGGCGCTGCCCGGTTACGAGCGGGCGACGCGGCGGCGCGGCAGGTCCGCACCCCTGTACGAGACCGCGGAACGCGTGACTCCGCCGGAGCGCGCGAGCGGCTTCGCGGCGGCCTACCGCGCCGTCTCCGGCCCTTCCGGCACCCGCCGGCCACCGCTGGCGGGCGACGGCACCGGGTCCCACACGCTGCCGCCCGACATGCGCCCCACCGAGACGATGCCCTACGTGGACAGCGCCGCCGGCACCTCGGGCAACTGGCCCATACCGTCGCCGCCGCCGGTCGGCGAGGCACCCCCGTCGGCCTACGACCCGCTCAACGACACGGGACACACCATCCCGGTCTATGGCAATCCGGATGCCTCCGGCTACGGGTCGAGTGACGTGTACGACACCGCTGAGACGAACGCGGTCTACGACACGTACTACCCGAACGACACGTACAACAGCGGTCCCGCCAATGAACCAACCCCCGGTGCGCCGTCGTCGGCCTACGACTTCGACGCACCGGGTTCGGGCGAACCTTGGAACACGCCTTCCGGAGGCCATAAGTGAACGAGGCCCTGCCCGACGTCCCAGAAGTCCGCGTCGTCGGTCTTCCCCAGCTCACGTCGGGCTTCGACCTTGTCGAGCGCCTGGATCTGCCGATGCACCTCAAGGTGCACGGTCCGCTCGAACCGATGGGCGGGGAGCAGCTCGCGCAGCTCTCGGAACGCATCAACCTGAAGGGCCGCGGCGGCGCGGGCTTCCCCTTCCACAAGAAGCTGCGCTCGGTCGCCGAGGCGGCGATCAAGCGCGGCGTCCGGCCGGTCGTGGTCGTCAACGGCAGCGAGGACGAGCCGGCCTGCCGCAAGGACACGGTGCTCATCAACCGTGCCCCGCACCTGATCCTGGACGGCGCGCTGCTGTGCGCCGAGGCGATGGGCGCCCGCACCCTCGTGATCGGGGTCACCCGCGAGTCCACCCAGCGCTCCATGGAGGCCGCCCTGGCCGAACGGGGCCTCAGCAACGGCCGCCGTTCCGCCCTGCGGGCCCGCGTGCAGCGCAACCCGGTCCGCATGGTGACCGGTGCCGCCGCCTCGCTGATCCGCTCCATCGACGGCGGCCCGGCGATCCCGCCCGGCCGCAAGGTCAGCGCCTCGAAGAGCGGGGTCGGCGGCGCCCCGACCCTGCTGTCCAACGCCGAGACCTTCGCCCAGCTCGCGATCGCCGCCCGCATCGGCCCCGAGCGCTACGGCAACACCGGGCTGTACGACGAGCCCGGCACCGTGATGCTCACCGTCTCCGGCGCGGTCGCCCGGCCCATGGTGATCGAGGTGCCGACGGGGGTGCCGCTGCGCTACGTCCTCCAGCTGGCCGGCGCTCCGCCGGTGCCGCAGGGCGTGCTGACCGGCGGCTACCACGGCAAGTGGCTCGACGCGGCGAGCGTCGACGAGGCGATCGTCTCCCGCAACTCCCTGCAGCAGGTGGGCGGCTCGCTCGGCGCGGGCGCGATCCTGCCGATCGGTCAGGACACCTGCCCGCTGGGCGAGTCCCTGCGGGTGGCCCAGTGGCTGGCGCAGGAGAGCGCGGGCCAGTGCGGCCCCTGCTACCTCGGTCTGCCCGCCGCCGCGCGCGGCCTGGAGGACATCCTGAACGGTGGCGGCCCGGCCGCCCTGGAGGCCGTCAAGCAGGTCGCGCGGAACGTGAAGCGGCGCGGCGCCTGCTCGCACCCGGACGGCTCGGCGATGTTCCTGGAGTCGACCGTCGCCGCGTTCACCGACGACCTCGCCGCCCACGTCCTCGGCAACGGCTGCGGACGGCCCGTGGAGGGCGTCCTGCCGCTCTTCGAGGGAGGCATGGCACCCACGGGCGTCCCCGGCGGCGACGAGACGAACGGCCCCAGCCGGCAGAAGATCTACGTCGACTGGACCCTGTGCCGGGGCCATGGGCTGTGCGCGGACATCCTCCCGGAGGTCTTCCAGCTGGGCGCCGACGGATTCCCGACGGTCGCACAGGCCGACGTGCCGCGGTTCGCGGAGGCCAAGGCGGTGCGCGCGGTGCGCCGCTGCCCCGCGCTGGCCCTGCGGATCGAGGAGGACCTGCGCGGACCGGCTCCGTCCTCGCGCACCAACCTGCCGGTCCTCTCCCAGGGCCGGGGGCGCCGGGCGCTCGGCCGCTGACGGCGGACACGAAGAAACCCCCGGATCACGATCCGGGGGTTTCCTTCTGAAGCTGTGGAGCTAAGGAGAATTGAACTCCTGACCTCCTGCATGCCATGCAGGCGCTCTACCAACTGAGCTATAGCCCCTTGTCCTTCATCCGCCCGGTCTCCCCGGCGGCGACGCCAACATTACACGGTCCACCGGGGCGAACACCAAATCGTTTCCGTTCCGTCCGGTTTGCCCTAAGCCGTCACGAACGAGTAGAACCGCTTGAGGGTGCAGTGCTCCTCCAGGAGCCGGCCGTAGATCGGTTCGCCCTCCAGCTCGCGGTACGTCTCGATCGGGTCGCCCTTTATGATCAGCGCCCGCGCGCATTCCTCGCACCAGTACTGGTAGTCCGGGTTGAGCGGCTCCATGTCGCGCACGATCGGCGTACCGCTGCCGCACCAGTCGCACTTCCGCCTGTGTGCACCCATCGATCAGCTCCAGCTGTGGCCGCAGGCCGTGCACACGTACGAGATTCCGCCGTTGTCACCCAGGACTTGGGCCACGTGCCCGGAACCGCAGGAGGGGCAGCGGAGGCGGGTGACCGTGGTCCGTGCCACCGCTCCGCCGAGGAGGTGACCGACCTCCTCGAGGATGCTCGCAGGCATCGCCACTCCCTCCCGTCGGGTCGCGGTCCCCTTCCGGCCGTTTGATTCTGCCACGACCGGGCCAATACGGTCAGCGACGCCTCAGTACCAGTCGGGACACGGAGTTCCACAGGGGTATACGCCCCTGGGAGCCCAGTTGCTCAAGCGGGTGGATGCGAAAAATCCCGCCCCCCGAGGGGGACGGGATTCGTCCGTGGGCTGTGGAGCTAAGGAGAATTGAACTCCTGACCTCCTGCATGCCATGCAGGCGCTCTACCAACTGAGCTATAGCCCCTGGTGTCACGCGGCTGGGCCGCGTGCTCCGGTTCGCTCCGCTCGGCGGGGCGAACAAGAAGAACTCTAGCCTGTGGCCTGCCGGAAAGTGAAATCCGGGGACCGGGGCCGCCGCCGGCGGCTCAGTCGTCGTCGCCGAGCACCGGTTCCGGCAGCGTGCCGGCGTTGTGCTCCAGCAGTCGCCAGCCGCGCGCGCCCTCGCCGAGGACCGACCAGCAGCAGTTGGTCAGGCCGCCGAGGCTCTCCCAGCTGCGCGGGTCGAGGCCGAGCAGGCGGCCGATGGTGGTGCGGATGGTGCCGCCGTGGCTGACCACGACGAGGGTGCCGTCCTCGGGGAGCTTCTCGGCGTGCCGCAGGACCACCGGAGCGGCGCGGTCGGCGACCTCGGTCTCCAGCTCGCCGCCGCCTCGGCGCACGGGCTCGCCGCGCTTCCACGCCGTGTACTCCTCGCCGTGCCGGGCGATGATCTCGTCGTGGGTCAGCCCCTGCCAGACGCCCGCGTAGGTCTCCCGCAGGCCCTCCTCCAGGGTCACCTCGAGGCCGGTGAGGGCGGACAGCTCGGCGGCCGTGTCCGCGGCCCTCACCAGGTCGGAGGCGACGATCGCGTCGGGCCTCAGGTGGATCAGCAGCTCGGCCGCGCGGCGGGCCTGGGCGACGCCGGTCTCGGTCAGCTCGACGTCCGTGCTGCCCTGGAAGCGGCGCTCCACGTTCCACGCGGTCTGGCCGTGCCGCCAGAGGATGACGCGCCGGCCGCGGCCCGGCCGGCCCGCGGCCACCTCGCCGGTGGCGCTCATCGCCAGTCCCCGTCGGTCTCCGTCGCCTCCTCGGCGGCCTGGAGCCTGGCGTGCTCCTCGGCCTTGCCGCGGGTCTCCTTGGCGTCGGCGGGCAGCTCCAGCTCGGGGCAGTCCTTCCACAGCCGCTCCAGGGCGTAGAAGACGCGCTCCTCGCTGTGCTGGACGTGGACGACGATGTCGACGTAGTCGAGCAGGACCCAGCGGGCCTCGCGGTCGCCTTCGCGGCGCACCGGCTTGGCGCCCAGTTCCTTGTTCAGCCGCTCCTCGATCTCGTCGACGATCGACTTGACCTGGCGGTCGTTGGGCGCGGAGGCCAGCAGGAAGGCGTCCGTGATCGACAGCACGTCGCTGACGTCGTAGGCGATGATGTCGTGCGCGAGCTTGTCGGCCGCCGCCTGGGCGGCGGTGCTGATGAGTTCGATGGAGCGGTCGGTCGCGGTCACTGCCTGGCTTTCGGGTCGGCGGTCGGTTGACCTCAAGGGTCTCACGACCGCCGACGGCGGCCCACGCCATAACCGGGCCGCCGCCCCGCGAAGGGGCCCGCGGCTGCTACGACGCCGGTTCGTAGTCCTGGCCGAGCACCACCGAGACCCGTGCGTTCGCGGAGGTCTTCCCCTGGGCGACGGCGCCGGTGGGCAGGCCCAGGGTCTTGGCGACCTGGACGGCGTTCTCCTTGTCGGCGGCCTCGGCGTAGACGACCTCCGACTTCGGCTCGGTGCCGGAGGCGGTGCCGCCGGACAGGAAGGTGAAGCCGCCGTTGAGCAGGACGACGCGGGCCTTGCCGGTGCGGTCCTCGACGCCGGTGGCGTTGCGGACGGAGACGCTGACGGCAGCGTCCTTGTCGGGGCTCTTGGCGGTGCCGCCGAGGATGTCCTTGACGACGTTGTCGCTCGCCTCGGCGCTGAGCGAGCCGCCCTCCTCGACGGGCAGCAGCTCGGTCCTGAAGTCGCCGCCCTTGGCGAGGTCGGAGAGCCCGGCGAGGAAGGAGCCGAGGTCCTTCTCGGTCAGCGGCGGGTCGAGGATCAGCCCGAGGGTCTGGATGGTGGTCGTCGCGGCCTGCGGGTCGGAGGACAGCTTGCGCAGCACCCCCTGCATGACCTGCCCGAACCGCTGCAGCTGGGCGTCGGCCCGCTCGCCCGAGCCGCGGTGGGTGGCGTAGGCGACGGCCATCTTGCCGCTGAGGGTCTGCCCCTGGCCCTTGCGCACCAGCGGCGTGGCGCCCTTGTCCTTGGCCTCCGGGTCGGCGACGTCGGCGTCGGTGTCGACCTCGATGTTGCCGACCAGGTCGACGAGGATCTGGAGGTACGGGGTGTCCAGGCGCCAGGTGCCCTCGATGTCGGTGCCGAGGGAGGAGTCCAGGGCCGTCCGGGTGGCATCGGGGCCCTCGTCGTCGACGGACTTGGCGAGCGTGGTGGTGCTGCCGTCGTCGCCGGTCAGGGCGAGGTCGTTGGGCACCAGTACGGCGGTGCCCTTCTTGGTGGTGGTGTTGTCGACGAGCAGCGCGGTGGAGGTGGAGCCGCCCTTGGTGTCGTGCAGGTGGACGGCGATCACGTCACGCTTCTGGGCGCCCGCCGCCGTCGTGCCGCCGGTCTTGTCGTCGGAGGAGCCCACGCCGGGGAGCTTTCCGGCGTACCAGAGGTAGCCGACGCCGCCGACCGCGACCAGGGCCAGGACGACGACCAGGGCGACGACACGCGTGCGTGCGCGCCGCCGGGCCTCCTCGCGGCGCTCGGTGCGGTTCTCCGTGAACTTCATCCAGTCGATGACGTCCTCGGAGTCGCCGGCCGGCTCCTCGACGAAGGCGAACTGCTCGGTCCGGTAGTCCCGGTCGTCGGCGCCGGGGGCGGACGGCTGCGGTTCCTCGCGCGGGCCCGCCTGCTGCGGGATGTGCGCGGTCTGCTCGGCGACCCGGGGCTGCGGGCCGCTGGTCGCGGCCTGGCCGTAGGGGTCGTACGGCTGCTGCGCGGCGGGCGGATGGCCGTAGGAGCCGTGGCCGGGCGTGGCGGGCTGCTGCCCGGTGTCGTAGCCGGTACCGGAGCCGTAGGGGTCGTACGGGTCGTAGGGCCGCTGGGCGGCCTGCCCGCCGTCCGGGGCGGTGTACTGGTCGTAGCCGTAGCCCTGCTGCCCGTACTGCTGACCCTGCTGCTGGTACGGGTCGTACTGCTGCTGCCCGCCGGGAGCGGCCTGGGCCTGGCGGTAGACCGGCCGGCCGTACTCGTCGTAGCCGACGAGTTCGTACTGGTCGTCGCCGCCGTATCCCGCGGCGTATCCGTCGTTCACCGGTGCCCCTCTCGGTTCACTCGCCGCGGTACAGCTGGCGTTTGTCGATGTAGCGCACGACTCCGTCCGGCACCAGATACCAGACGGGATCGCCCTTGGCGACTCTCGCACGGCAGTCCGTGGAGGAGATGGCGAGGGCCGGGACCTCGACGAGCGAGACGCCGCCCTTGGGGAGCCCGGCGTCCGTGAGGGTGTGGCCGGGCCGGGTGACGCCGATGAAGTGCGCCAGGGAGAACAGCTCCTCGCTGTCGCGCCAGGTGAGGATCTGGGCGAGGGCGTCGGCGCCGGTGATGAAGAACAGGTCGGCGTCCGGATTGAGGGCGCGCAGGTCGCGCAGGGTGTCCACGGTGTACGTGGGGCCGCCGCGGTCGATGTCGATGCGGCTCACGGAGAACTGCGGGTTCTCGACGGTCGCGACGACGGTCATCAGGTAGCGGTCCTCGGCCGCGGACACCGTTCGGTGGCTCTTCTGCCACGGCTGTCCGGTGGGGACGAACACCACCTCGTCGAGCTGGAACTGCGCGGCGACCTCGCTGGCCGCCACCAGGTGCCCGTGGTGGATCGGGTCGAAGGTGCCGCCCATGACGCCCAGACGGCGCTTCCCCGGCGACGACGGGCCGTTGCCCGGACCGGTGGCGCGGGCGGGCACCGCGTTCTGCGTGCCGCGCCCCGGCGTGTACGCCGGGCCGGTAGGCGTGTCCTGCTCTCCCATGCGTGCAGACCCTACCGGCCCACCCCGGGCACCCCGGCCGCCCCCACGGCCACGGGTGCTCAGCGGTCGCGGTTGAACCGGGTGGTGATCCACAGCAGGAGCATCAGGGCGATGAACGCGCCGATGCCGGTGACGTAGGGGCTGAGGCTCTCGTGGTTGCCGCTGTGCTCCTCGCCGCCCTCGGCGGCGAGGGTGGCGAACTGGGCGGCGCTGAGGGGAAGGCTCATCGGCAGGACCTATCCGGTGTGGGCGGGACAAGACGTCCGCTCATCGTATGCGGGCCGCTCACGGGCGATCACGCCGACTCCGCCGACGGAAGCGCTCGGGAGGGGTCCGGGGAACCTTCGGATCGGCTCAGTCGTCCTTCCGCTTGTACCCCCGCAGCAGGAACCACGCGGTCAGCACGCACCCCAGGACCATGACGATCAGGACGATCCGGAGCAGATTCCCCGGCCCCTGCTGCTCGGCGGCGGTCGCGGCCCCGGCGAGCCAGTCGGGGTGGGGGATGTGCTGCATGGCGTGGACTCCTTCGACGTACTGCCCGTCCACGGTATCGCCGCCTAGGCTGGGCCCGGCTCCGGGGGTGCAAAGGACCGCACAAGGGTTCGCAAAGGCCAGACACCCGCACGGGCCACACACACGCACATGGGGGAAGACATGTCCGACGGCCACCAGGACAACGGGCACGAGCACGTGCCGAGCCGGCAGCGCAGGCGCTTCCCGGGGATCTCCTCGCGTGCGTACGAGCATCCGGCCGACCGCAGCGCGCTGGTGGCGCTGCGCAAGCTGAGCGGCTTCGACACGGTCTTCAAGGCGCTGAGCGGCCTGCTGCCCGAGCGGAGTCTGCGGCTGCTGTTCCTGTCCGACTCGGTACGCGTCTCGGACCGGCAGTTCGCCCATCTGAACGTCATGCTGCGCGACGCCTGCTACATCCTGGACCTGGAGAAGGTCCCGCCGATGTACGTCAACCAGGACCCGGTGCCGAACGCGATGTGCATCGGCCTGGACGAGCCGATCATCGTCGTGACCACGGGCCTCGTCGAGCTGCTCGACGAGGAGGAGATGCGTGCGGTGGTCGGGCACGAGGTCGGGCACGCGCTGTCCGGGCACTCGGTCTACCGGACCATCCTGCTCTTCCTGACGTCCCTGGCCGTCCGGGTCGCCTGGATCCCGCTGGGCAACGTGGCGATCATGGCGATCGTGACCGCGCTGCGCGAGTGGTTCCGCAAGTCGGAGCTGTCCGCCGACCGCGCGGGGCTGCTGGTGGGCCAGGACATCCAGGCGTCCATGCGCGGCCTGATGAAGATCGCGGGCGGCAACCACCTGCACGAGATGAACGTGGACGCCTTCCTGGAGCAGGCCGACGAGTACGAGGCCGGGGGCGACCTGCGCGACTCCGTGCTGAAGATCCTCAACGTGCTGCCGCGCACCCATCCCTTCACCACGGTGCGGGCGGCCGAGCTGAAGAAGTGGGCGGCCTCCCGGGACTTCCAGCGGATCATGGACGGCCACTACCCGCGGCGCGACGAGGACAAGGACACCTCGGTCCGGGACTCCTTCCGGGAGTCGGCGTCCCACTACGCGACGCACGTGCGCGGCTCCAAGGACCCGCTGATGAAGCTGGTCAACGACATCGCGGGCGGCGCCGGTGACCTCGGCGACCGGATGCGGCGGGGCTTCGGCGGCTTCACGTCCTCCCAGTCGCGACCGCCCGGTGACGCGAACGGGTCCTCCGAGGGCCCGGCGGGCGCCGACGGCCCCGAGGATCCGGACGGCCGGCCGCCCCGCGACGGCGCCTGAGCCGGCGCGGGGACGTCACACCTTGGGCTGGGCGCTCGCCGCGAGGGTCCCGCACAGGGCGGCGGCGTCGCCCGAGGTGTACGGGTCGGTGCCGGCGGGGGCGCCGGTCCCGGCCGTCTGGCCGGCGAGCAGCGGCCGCAGGTGGTTCGCCGAGTCCTCGGCGCAGGAGAGCGGCCCGGCCTGGACGTAGGAGGCGACCAGCTGCGTCTGGTGCAGGCGCAGGTCCTCCCGGTCGTAGCGGAAGGTCAGCTCGCGCCGGACGGTGAACAGCGACGTCCCGGCCCGCTGGTCACCGGCCGGCCGCAGTGCGTAGACCATGGTGTGGTCGGCGGTGACCTCCAGGGTGGACGCGTCGGTCTCCAGGGCCCGCAGGCTGCCGTTCACCCGGATCTCGGGGTCGGCCAGCTCGGCCCGGAGTGGGTCGAAGCGCACCAGCCACCCGGTGGGCGCGTGCCGTCCGTCGGCGGTGGGCTGCTCGAAGCTCTCGTCGAACTGGTGGAGCTGGTCGGGATCGAGCAGGACCCGCACGGAGCGCACCTCCCGGCCGCCCAGCACGTCCGGGTCCAGCGCCGAGCGGACGATGTAGTTCTTGGCGGTGGTCAGCGCGTTCAGCACCTGGTCCTCGGAGAAGTGCGCCGTGCGCCGGGCCCCCGGCAGCGGGACGCCCTCGGCGGCGGTGCGGAACCCCGCGGCGGGACTGTGCTCGTAGAGGAAGCCGGCGTCGTCGGCGCCGGGCACCCTGCCCCGGGGTGCGAGCGGGACGACCGTCATCCGCACCGGCTCCGCGGCACGCTGCGCGGACGGGTTCTGGTACGGGTGCCGTACGCCCATGTAGATGGCGGTGCCGAAGGCCACGGCGATCAGGACGACGAGGACGAGCGCCTGCCGGGAGAGGCCGGCCCGGCGCAGCGGCGGGCGGCGGCGGACGGCGGGGGCGTGGTCGGTGATGCGTTCCTGGGCGGAGAACTCCTGGAGCCGGGCAGCGCGGACGAACGACTCGTCGAAGACGACGGATCGGTATTCGTCCTCTCCGCCGCCGGGGGCGCCCTCGGGCGTCCCTCCGGGCGGATCGCCAAGCCCTGCCATACCTTCAGGGTAGGTCGGCGGAAGGTCGCGTAAACGCGCCGGTGCAGGTCAAGTTGGGACAGCTTCGGGCCGTGGGACGGCAGGTCAGGGGCTGCTCGGAAGCACCGGGACGGCGGGCTGCGAGTAGTCGGCGGAGGCCGAGGGGGTCACGGAGCCGCCCTGCTCGGGGCCGGTCGACGCGGGTGGCGGCACCTGCTGCGTGCCGCTGCCCGAGGACGCTCCCCGGTAGACGGCCGCGAAGGCCAGTGCGACCATGCCCACGCCCATCACGAGGGCGAGTATCCAGGCGACGGGCCGGTGCCAGCGGACCTGCTTGCCGGACGCGGGAGGGGCGCCGTAGGGGCGGTCCAGGAGGTCGCGGTCGTCCGGGTCGTCGAGGTCGGGATCATGGCCGAAATCGCCGTACCCGTCGTCGTAGCGGTCGGCTCTGGTGCGGCCGCGGCGGGCCGCCTCCGCCTCGGTGGCCTCGGCGCGGGCCTGCGCGGCGGCCAGGAGGCGCTCGACGGCGGTCGGCTCGTGCACCGCGGCCGCCCGTACGAAGGCCTCGTCGAAGACCACGGAGGCGAACTCTTCGTCCGACACCCCGCGGTCGTGTTCGTCGTCGGGCTCCCAGCCGTCGGGAAACGGCGTACCCCCCACGTCCTCCGGCACGGATCCAGAGTAGACCTGGGGGGTCGTTTTGGGCAGACGGCCGGGAAATTCGTCCGTTGGGTGGGATGCCCCGATCGTGTCAGCGCCGTACGTGCCCGTCGCCGGTGACGATGTACTTGGTGCTGGTCAGCTCGGGCAGCCCCATCGGGCCCCTGGCGTGCAGCTTCTGGGTGGAGATGCCGATCTCGGCGCCGAAGCCGAACTGGCCGCCGTCGGTGAAGCGGGTGGAGGCGTTCACCGCGACCGTGGTGGAGTCGACCAGCTGGGTGAAACGGCGGGCGGCCTGCTGCGAGGTGGTCACGATGGCCTCGGTGTGGCCGGAGGTCCACAGCCGGATGTGCTCGACGGCCTTGTCGAGGGAGTCGACGACCGCCGCGGCGATGTCGTACGACAGGTACTCCGTCTCCCAGTCCTCCGGGGTGGCCTCGACGGCCGTCACCTTGGAGTCCCGGGCGTACGCCATCACGCGCTCGTCGGCGTGCACGGTGACCCCGGCCTCCGCGAGGGCGTCCAGGGCGCGGGGCAGGAAGTCGGCGGCGACGTCCTGGTGCACCAGGAGGGTCTCGGCGGCGTTGCAGACGCCGACCCGCTGCGCCTTGGAGTTGACCAGGATCTCGACGGCCGTGTCGACGTCGGCGAGCGCGTCGACGTAGACGTGGCAGTTGCCGGTGCCGGTCTCGATGACGGGGACGGTGGACTCCTGGACGACGGTGTTGATCAGCGAGGCGCCGCCGCGCGGGATGAGGACGTCGACCAGCCCGCGGGCCCGCATCAGCTCGCGCACGCTCTCCCGGCTCTCGCCGGGCACCAGCTGGACCGCGTCGGCGGGCAGCCCGGCCCCGCCCACGGCGTCGCGGACCACCCGGACCAGGGCGGTGTTGGACTGGTAGGCCGAGGAGGAGCCCCGCAGGAGGACCGCGTTGCCGGACTTCAGGCAGAGGGCGGCGGCGTCGACGGTCACGTTGGGCCGGCCCTCGTAGATGATGCCGACCACGCCGAGCGGCACCCGGACCTGGCGCAGGTCGATGCCGTTGGGAAGCGTGGAGCCGCGCACGATCTCGCCGACCGGGTCGGGCAGCGCCGCGACGTCGCGCACGTCGGAGGCGATGGCGCGGACCCGCTCCGGGGTCAGGGTGAGCCGGTCGATGATGGCCTCGCTGGTCCCGGCGGCGCGGGCCTTGGCCACGTCCTGCGCGTTGGCCTCGACGATCTCGCTGGTCCGCACCTCCAGCGCGTCCGCGACGGCGAGCAGCGCGTCGTCCTTGACGGCCCGCGGCAACGGCGCGAGGTCGGCCGCGGCGGCCTTGGCCCGGTAGGCGGCCCGGGTGACCGGGGACATCGAGTCGTACGGCGAGAGCGTGGTCATGGGGGAAGCGTAGTGGGCCGGACCGGGGCGATCACCGGGTGTCCCAAACCCCGAGACATGCAACGGACAGTGGCGAATGCCGCTAAAAGGGATGTACCCCCACCGGCGTCGCCGGTGCCGGGCCGTACCCCGCCGCGATGCGCTGGTGGTAGGTGGCCCGGTCGATGACCTCCAGGCCGACGATCTCCCACGGCGGCAGTCCCGCGGTCTGCCGGTGCTCGCCCCACAGGCGCAGGGCGACCGCGGCGGCGTCGTGCAGGTCGCGGGCCTCCTCCCAGTACCGGATCTCCGCGTGGTCGTCGGCGTACCTGCTGGTCAGCAGGAAGGGATGGTCGTGTGCGAGCTGTTCGAGGGCGCGACGCACCTCGGTGAGGGGTGCGCGGGCGCCGGAGACGCTGAGGGTGACGTGCCACAGACGCGGGGTGTGCCCGGGGTCCTCGCCGCGGAACCGGTCGCCGGCCGCGACGCTGGTCAGGGCGCGTTCCTCACCGGGTGCGCGGGCGCCGTTGCGGGGGCCGCCGGTACGGGCGCCGGTGCCGCCGCGGGAGCCCGAGCCGCCGCGGGAGGCGGTACCACCGCGGGAGGCGGTACCACCGCGGGACGCCGCCGGCCCAGGGCGCACTCCGCTCACGACGGCCTCCTTCACACACACGGCTGGCCCGGCGGTCGGCCGGGTCCGTCCCTGGGAAAAGTTGAGCAGGCCGCGCGGGCTCGCGGGGCGGTTTTGCGGAACGTCCACCGCCGATTCGGGGACGTTTCGACCTATTACGGGTGCAGGATCACCAGATCGTCCCTGTGTACGACCTCTCGTTCGTACGCGGGTCCCAGCTCGCGGGCCAGCTCGCGGGTGGAGCGGCCGATCAGCAGCGGGATCTCCTTGGCGTCGAAGTTGACCAGGCCCCGCGCGACCGCCCGTCCGGTGCCGTCGCGCAGCTCGACGGGGTCGCCGGCGGCGAACTCGCCCTCGGCGCCGGCGATTCCGGCCGGGAGCAGCGACTTGCGGCCCTCGACGACCGCGCGCACCGCCCCGTCGTCGAGGATGAGCGCCCCGCGCGGGGTGGAGGCGTGCTGGAGCCAGAGCAGCCGGTCGGCGAAGCGCCTGCCGGTGGCGTGGAAGTAGGTGCCGGTGTCGCCGCCGGCCAGGGCGTCGGCGGCGTGGACCGCGCTGGTCAGGACCACCGGGATGCCGGCCGCGGCGGCGATCCGGGCCGCCTCGACCTTGGTGACCATGCCGCCGGTGCCGACCCCCGCCTTGCCGGCGCTGCCCATCTCGATCTCCGCGAGGTCGGCGGGGGCGTGCACCTCGGCGATCCGCGAGGTGCCGGGCCTGCTCGGATCGCCGTCGTAGACGCCGTCCACGTCGGAGAGCAGGACCAGCAGGTCGGCCCGGACCAGGTGGGCGACGAGGGCGGCGAGCCGGTCGTTGTCGCCGAAGCGGATCTCGTCGGTGGCGACGGTGTCGTTCTCGTTGACGATCGGAAAGGCGCCCATCGCCAGCAGCTTGTCGAGGGTGCGGGAGGCGTTGCGGTGGTGCGCGCGGCGGCTCATGTCGTCGCTGGTCAGCAGCACCTGGCCGACGCGGACGCCGTAGCGGGCGAAGGAGGCGGTGTAGCGGGCGACCAGCAGGCCCTGGCCGACGCTGGCGGCGGCCTGCTGGCGGGCCAGGTCCCGGGGGCGGCGCCGCAGGCCCAGCGGGGCGAGCCCCGCGGCGATGGCGCCGGAGGAGACGAGGACGATCTCCCGCTCGCCACCTGAGCGGACCTTGGAGAGGACGTCCACCAGGGCGTCCACGCGGTCCGCGTCCAGGCCGCCCGACGCGGTGGTCAGCGAGGAGGAGCCGACCTTGACGACGATCCTGCGGGCCTCGCCCACGGCCTGCCTTGCCCCTGCCACGGTTGCCGTCCGCCTCTCCCGTTCGACGCGCGCGAACCCCGCGCTCGCCAGGCAATCTACGCGAAGGGGAGCCCGCCCTGCGCCGCGGTCCAGGCTCCGGACAGGGCTGCGGGGCACCTCCGCGCGGGGGCTCGCGTCAACACGCGCGTGTCGTCGGGAGGCCGCCCGGCGTTAACCCGGATGTCCGATGCGCGACAAGCCTGGAGCGACCGCAGTGCCCCTCTCTCTGCCCCGCCCCCGCCTCCCCCGCCCCTCCCGCCTCCGCCGCCCGCGCCTGCCCGGCCGGCGGACCGTGGTGAAGCTGCTCGTCGTGGGCGTCCTGGCGGCCGCCTTCGCCGCCCAGGCGGTGGGCGCGCTGCTGCCGCACGTGCCGCTGCTGCTCGCCGCGACCGCCGGTTCGCTGGCCGCCGAGGGGGTGCTGTACCGGTGGCAGCGCGGCATGGTGTCGCTGTTCGCCAAGTCGCACGCCGACGTCACGGTCCGGCACGTGCTGCGGGACCTGCTGCTCGTGGTCGGGCTGCTGCGGCTCGGCGAGCAGCACCGGGAAGGGGTGTACGCCCCGCTGGTCGCCGCGCTGCTCCTCTTCTACGGGCTGCACTGGGCGGTCCAGGCGGTGTCCGTGCTGGTCCGCCGCACCCGGACGCTGCCCGTGGTGACCCGGAACATCGACGCCTCGGCGCTGCGGCTGACCCCGGCGCCCCCGCTGCTGCTGCGCCGCCCCGGGCACCGGCTGGCGGTCTTCGGGCTGCCGGCGTCGGCCGGGCTGCTGGCCACGGCGGTCGCCGACGCGCCGGTGTGGGGCGCGGCGGGCCTCGGGCTGTCCCTCACGCTGGCACTGGCCGGTCTGTGCGCGCTGCTGACGCGGCTGCTGCCGGGGCGCAGGCCCGCCGGTGAGCAGGAGGTGCTCGACTGGTTCGAGGCGTGGCTGGCGGAGTACCGGCCGACGGTCGGCCTGTACTTCTCGGGCGGGGCGTCCTCGGCGTACCAGGCGAACATGTGGCTGGAGCCGCTGGCGCGGCTGGAGGGGCGGCCGGTGATCGTGCTGCGGGAGCGGTTCATGGTGCAGCGGATCGCGGCGACGGACATCCCCGTGGTGTGCCTGCCGAAGGTGTCCACGCTGATGCGCCTGGAGCACTCCACCCTCCGGGTCATGCTGCACCCCTCGAACTCCGGGAAGACCTCGCAGGTGCTGCGCATCCCCACCATCAAGCACGCCTTCGTCAATCACGGGGAGAGCGACAAGCTGTCCTCCTGCAACCCGTACGCGAAGGCGTACGACGAGGTGTGGGTGGCCGGTCCCGCGGCGCGCGAGCGGTACGCGCTGGCGGAGGTCGGCGTCGAGGACAAGGACGTGGTGGAGATCGGCCGCCCGCAGCTCGGCGCCGTACGGCCGCACGCGGGGCCGCCCGCGCCGGGGGCCTTCACGACCGTGCTGTACGCGCCGACCTGGGAGGGCTGGGACGGCAATCCGGGCAACACGTCGGTGGTCGAGGCGGGCGAGCACCTGGTCCGGGCGCTGCTCGCGGACCCGGCGGTACGGCTGCTGTACAAGCCGCATCCGCTGACGGGGTCGGTGGATCCGCGGGCGCGGGCGGCCGATCTGCGCGTGCGGGAGCTGGTGCGGGCGGCGAACCGGGAGCGGGGCGGGCCCCGCCCTGCGCCGTCGGCGGCGGCCGGGCTGGCCCGGCGGACCGCGGAGCTGGACCGGCTCACCGCGCCCGGTTTCCGGTCGGCCGCCGACCAGGCGGAGCGGATGCTGCGCGGTCCGGCTCCGGCGTCCGGGCGGGCGGAGGCGGTGGCGCGGGCGACGGCCGCCTGGGAGGTGGCGTACTGGGCGTCGCTGCCCGAGTGGGAGCACCAGGTGGTCACGGACTCCCGGCCGCCGCTCTACGCCTGCTTCAACCGGGCGGACCTGCTGATCAGTGATGTCTCCAGCGTGATCAGCGACTTCCTGGCGAGCGGCAAGCCGTACGCGGTGGCCAACACCAGCGGGCTGGCCGAGGACGTGTTCCGCAAGTCGTTCCCGACGGTGGTGGCGGCGACCGTGCTGACGCCGGACGCGGCCGGGGTGCCGGACCTGCTGGAGGCGGTCCGCCACCCGGAGCTGGACGAACTGGCCGGGGAGCGCGCCGCGTTGGCCCTGCGGCTGCTGGGCCCGGCCGGGCCGCCGCCGCAGGAGCGCTTCGCGGCGGCCGTGCGGTCGCTGTGCACGGCGGCCGGGGAGCACCGGGCGCGCATGGCCGAGCGGCTGGCCACGGAGCTGCCCCTGCCCGGGCCGCGGCGCGGGCCCGCCCAGCGGCCCACGGCGTCCGCCGGCACGCCGCACGCCGGGCGGACGGAGCCGCGGGGCCGCGCCTGAGCGCCGCGGCCGCGCGGCCGGACGTCAGCCGTGCCGGTGGCGCCAGCCCTGCCAGGCGGACTCGATCATGGCGTCCAGGTCGTGCCGGGCCGTCCAGCCCAGTTCCTCGCGGGCGCGGTCGGCGGAGGCGACGACGCGGGCCGCGTCGCCGGGGCGGCGGGGACTCACCCGCGGGGCGGTGTCCTGCCGGCCGGTGACCTTGAGGATGCGGTCCACCATCTCGCGCACCGAACTGCCCTCACCGCGCCCCACGTTGAGGGTGAGCGCGGTCCCCTCCGGGGCGTCCGCCAGGCGCCGCGCGGCCGCGAGGTGGGCCGCTGCGATGTCCTCTACGTGGATGTAGTCCCGTACGCAGGTGCCGTCGGGGGTGGCGTAGTCGTCGCCGAAGACGCGCGGGGCGTCGCCCGCCTCCAGGCGTTCGAAGACCATCGGGATGAGGTTGAAGACGCCGGAGTCGGACAGCTCGGGGGCGGCCGCGCCCGCGACGTTGAAGTAGCGCAGCGAGGCGGCCCGGATGCCGTGGGCCCGGGCGGCGGCGTTGATCAGCCACTCCCCGGCCAGCTTGGTCTCGCCGTAGGGGCTCAGCGGCAGGCACGGGGTGTCCTCCGTGACGAGGTCCACATCGGGCATGCCGTAGACGGCGGCGGAGGAGGAGAAGACGAGGCGGCCGACACCGGTGGCCGTCATGGCCTCCAGGAGGGTCGCGAGGCCCGTGACGTTCTCCCGGTAGTAGTGGAGCGGCCGCTCCACCGACTCCGCGACCTGTTTCTTGCCCGCGATGTGCACCACGCCTGTCACAGCATGGTCACGAATCGCGCCCTCCAGGAGGGCTCCGTCGAGCACGCTGCCGACCACCAGCGGGACCCCGTCGGGGACGCGGTCGGTGCTGCCGGTGGACAGGTCGTCGTAGACGACGACGTGTTCCCCGCCGTCGACGAGGGCGCGCACCACATGCGCGCCGATGTACCCGGCTCCGCCCGTGACCAGCCAGCTCATCCTCATGCCTCCCAGGTCTTCGTCACTGGGTGCAGACTCGTCCGTGGGCCCCGGAAAATCGAGTCGGGCACATGGGACGGAATACGACGGAAGTCGGTAAAGAGGACAGGGGGGCCGAATGTGAGGAAGTTCTCCGGGTGCTTCCCCGCGGCCGATTCGAGCGGCCGATGGCGGCCATTTCCGGTTGTGGCAGGGCACAGAGTGTCCGGCTACCGTGCCCACGGAAACTCCGCGTGAATCCTTTACGCTGATGCGGCGGCGCGCTCCAGGCCCAACGATGCCCGGAGCGCGTTCCGGTTCCAGCCCGCGGTCCCCTGGTCAGATCTCGGAACAGGTTGTAAGGATGCCCAAGCTCTCTCTCGTTGTCCCCGTGTACAAGGTGCAGGGCTATCTGCCCGAGTGCCTTGACTCCGTACTCGGGCAGGACTGCACGGACTTCGAGATCATCGCGGTCGACGACTGTTCGCCGGACGGGTCCGGTGCCATTCTCGACGAGTACGCGAAACGAGACTCGCGGATTCATGTGATTCACCTCACGGAAAACGTGGGCCTGGGGCGTGCGCGCAACGCCGGTCTGGAAAAGGCAAGTGGCGATTACGTGTTGTTCCTGGACAGTGACGACACACTGTCCGACGGCGCGTTGTCGGCCATTGCCGCCCGGCTGGAGGCCACCGGCAATCCCGAGATCCTGGTCTTCGACTACGCGCGTACCTACTGGGACGGCCGGGTCCGCCCGAACCTGCGGGCCGACCTGCTCAAGGAGGAGGGCCCGGACTCCTTCCCCCTCTCCGAGCGGCCCCGCCTGCTCGACCTGCTCCAGATCGTGTGGAACAAGGCGTACCGGCGCGACTTCGTCACCCGGGCCGGGCTCACCTTCCCGCCCGGGTACTACGAGGACGCCCCCTGGACGTTCTGCTCCATGATCAGCGCCGAGCGGATCGCCGTACTGGACCGTGTCTGCGTGCACTACCGGCAGCGGCGCGAGGGCGGCAACATCCTCAAGACGGTCAGCCGCAAGCACTTCGACGTCTTCGACCAGTACCAGCGGGTCTTCGACTACCTGGACGCGCACGAGGAACTCGCCGAGTGGCGCGGCCCGTTGTTCCGCAAGATGGTCGACCACTACCTGACCATCCTGGAGCGGCCGGGCCGCCTGCCGCAGGACGCGCGGGCCGAGTTCTTCCACCGCGCCTCGGCCGACTACCGGGCCCGCGTGCCGGGGGGCTGGACCCGCCCGGCCGGCGGCCGCGGCCACAAGTACGGGATGCTGGAGCGCGACGCGTACACGACCATGGTGAGCGCGCTGGCGGCGGTGAAGTTCCGCCAGCGGGTCAAGACCCGCACCCGCACCGCGCTCAACCGCTCCAAGCGGAGCGCGATGGGCGCCTTCTACCAGTCGCAGCTCAGACTTCCGCTGGACGACAACCTGGTGCTGTTCTCCGCCTACTGGAGCCGCAGCGTCTCCTGCAACCCCGCCGCCATCGACGCCGAACTGGCCCGGCTGGCCCCCGGAATGCGCCGCGTGTGGGCGGTGCGCGCGGAGAACGCGCACCTGGTGCCCAAGGGCGTCAAGGTCGTCCGGGTGGGCTCCCGCGAGTACTGGGCGGCCCTGGCCCGCGCCAAGTACCTCGTCAACAACGTGAACTTCGCCGACTCCGTGGTCAAGCGCGAGGGCCAGATCCACGTGCAGACCCATCACGGCACGCCGCTGAAGACCATGGGCCTGGACCAGCGCAAGTACCCGGCCTCCACCGACATGGACTTCGAGAAGCTCCTGGAGCGGTGCGACCGCTGGGACTACAGCATCAGCTCCAACCGGTTCTCCACCGTGGTCTGGGAGCGGGTCTACCCCTGCTCGTACACCACGCTGGAGACCGGCTACCCGCGCAACGACGCCCTCGTGAACGCCACGCCCGAGGACGTGCGCGCGGCCCGTGCGGCGCTGGGCCTGGCCGACGGCGCCAAGGCGTTCCTGTACATGCCGACGCACCGCGAGTACCAGCCGGGCTTCACCCCGCCGCTGGACCTGGCCCGGTTCGCCGGCGAACTGGGACCGGACGTGACCGTCCTGGTGCGCGGCCACTACTTCTACGGCAGCTCCTCCCCGCACATCGCCGAACTGCGCCGCACCGGCCGGATCGTCGACGTGTCCGGGCACGGCCGGGTGGAGGACCTGTACCTCGCCGCCGACGCGCTGATCACGGACTACTCCTCGGCGATGTTCGACTACGCGGTCCTCGACCGCCCGATCATCAGCTACGTCCCCGACTGGGACGTCTACTCCGCGGTGCGCGGCACCTACTTCGACCTGCTCCAGGAACCGCCCGGCGCGGTGGCCACCACGCAGACGGAACTGCTGCGGCTGCTCGCCTCCGGCGAGTACGACAGCCCGGAGACGACCGAGCGGCGGGACGTCTTCCGCCGGCGTTTCTGCGAATTCGACGACGGACACGCAGCCGAACGCGTCGTACGGCGCGTCTTCCTCGGTGAAGAGAGCCAGCTGCCCGTCGTTCCGTTCGACGAACGCCACCACGCCCCGACCCCCGCCCAGGCGCTCGAACTGGTCGAGCGGGCCTGACCCCGAAAGGAGATCACCAAGCCATGGCCCCTCGGCTCAGTGTCATCGTCCCCATCTACGACGTGGAGCGTTACCTCCCCGCCTGTCTGGACTCGCTCGCGGCGCAGACCTTCCGCGACTTTGAGGTCCTGATGGTGGACGACGGTTCACCCGACGGCTCCGCCGCCATCGCCGAGGAGTACGCCTCCCGCGACTCCCGCTTCAAGCTCATACGCAAGGAGAACGGCGGCCTCGGCGCCGCCCGCAACACCGGCATGGCGCACCTCGCGCCGGAGTCGGAGTTCCTGACCTTCGTCGACAGCGACGACCTGATCCCGCCGGACGCCTACCGGCTCATGGTCGGCAGCCTCGACGAGAGCGGCTCGGACTTCGCGACGGGCAACGTCTTCCACCTCAAGGGCGAGAAGTCCTGGCAGGTGCCGCTGATGCGGATGCTGGCCGGCGAGGCCCGGGTGCGCACCCACATATCCCGGTACGCCAAGCTGGTCGCCGACCGCATCGCCTGCAACAAGGTCTTCCGCCGCACCTTCTGGGAGAAGAACGGCTTCGCCTTCCCCGAGGGCCGGCTGTACGAGGACACCCCGGTCACCATGCGGGCCCACTACCTGGCCGAGAGCGTCGACGTCATCTCGGAGCCCTGCTACTACTGGCGGCTGCGCGAGGGCGAGTCCGCCCCGTCGATCACCCAGCGCCGCACCGACCCGGCGGGTGTGCGCGACCGCACCACCTCCGTCATGGAGATCAGCGCCTTCCTCGCCGACCAGCCCGGCGAGACCTTCGCCCGTCTCAAGCGCGAGTACGACACCCGCGTCCTCCGCGACGACCTGCGGCTGTTCCTCAACGTGGTGCCGGACGGCGACGAGGAGTACCGCACCGAGTTCCTGCGCTCGGCCAACCGCTTCCTCGACAGCATCGACCCCAAGGTCGTCATGGACCTCCCGGCCGAACTGCGCGTGCAGTGGCTGCTGGTGCGCAAGCACCAGATGGAGGAGCTGATCGCCCTGCTGGCCGGCCAGCGCCGCAAGGAGACGCCCGAGGTCAGCGGCCTGCTGCGCAAGTACGCCTCGTTCCCCTCCCTGGAAGGTGCCGATCTGCACCTGCCCAAGGAGGCGCTCCGCATCGACCAGCACCTGACCATGCGCGCCCCGCTCCAGGAGGTCAGCTGGTCCGGCGACAAGCTCGTGCTCTCGGGCAACGCCTGGATCGACAAGATCGACCTGCCCTCGCGCAAGGCCTCGGTCAAGGTGCTCCAGCTGCGCAAGGACCGCTCCCGCCGCCGCATCCTGCTGCCGGCCCGCAACGTGCCGCGCCCGGAGGTCACCACCGACTCCGGCCAGGACCGCTACAACTACGACTGGGCCGGCTGGGAGGTCACCATCGACCCCGCCAGGCTCCGCAAGGGCGGCGAGTGGCAGGAGGCCGTGTGGCACGTGGGCCTGGGCATCTTCGCCTCCGGCCTGGTACGCCGCAACGCCGTCCACTCCAGCGGCGGCGCGGCCTGCAACTTCCCGCCGTACCACTGGCTGAGCCCCGACTTCCGGCTGCTGCCGTCCGTCGAGCGCGGCGCGCTGAAGCTGCGCATCGAGAAGGTCCGCGCACTGATCACCGGGCGCACCCTGGAGGACGACCGGATCAAGGTCACCGGCGAGATCCGCGAGCCCCTCACGGCGGACGAGCAGGTCGTCCTGCGGGTCAAGAACCAGAAGGGGGCCGAGACCCTCGAGTACCCCGTCACGGTGGCCCGCGAGGGCGGCAGGCAGACGTTCTCGGTCCAGGTGCCGGTGGCCGACGTGGCGCTGGTCTTCCACGAGGGCGTCGACGAGATGGCGCAGCCCGAGAAGCGGACCTGGTCCACGGTGCTGGTCGCGACCGGCCCGCAGGGCAAGGAGCGCCGCTTCGGCACCGTGATGCAGGAGGGCCTGTCCGACGTCGAGTTCCCGCTGCCCGCCTCCCTCGGCCACCAGTCGCGCCTGGTGGAGCTGGCCGTGGTCGCGGGTCACACCGGCTTCCTGAAGTTCTCCGGCCGCACCCGCCGCGCCCTGATCGACACGGCGACCGTGCGCGACGGCCGGATCGCCCTCACCGGCCACGCCGACCCGCGGCTGTCCGGCTCCCGCTTCCTGCTCAAGCCGCGCAACCGCTACGAGGAGCGCTTCGTCGAGACCCGCTGGCTCGACGACGGCCGCTTCGAGGTCTCCTTCGACCCCTCCAGCCTCGGCGGCGACGGCAGTGTCCCGCTGCGGGCCGGCCGCTGGAACCTCTTCCTGCGGCCCGACGAGGAGGGCACGCCCGACGTGCCCTTCGTGGTCGACCGGCTGGCCTCGGACTCGTTCCCGGTCCAGGCCGAACTGGGCGGCCGCCGCTACTGGCTGGAGAACCGCTGGGGCGACTTCCCGCAGCTCAACGCCCGCTCCGAGCTGAGCGACCTGGAGCGCGGCCCGTACCGCCAGCGGGAGCTGCGCAGCGAGGTGTACGAGCCGCTGTTCCAGCAGCCGCTCAAGGACCAGGTCTTCTACCTGAGCTACAACGGCAAGCAGTTCTCCGACAGCCCGCGCGCGATGTACGAGGAAGTGGTGCGCCGCGGCCTGGACGTCAAGCACCTGTGGGCGGTCCGTGACGGCCAGGTCAACCTGCCCGACGGGGTCGAGAAGATCCGCATGTGGGGCAAGGAGTGGTACGAGGCGCTGGCCTCCAGCCGCTACATCGTCACCAACGGCCACCTTCCCGACTGGATCGTGCGCCGCCCGGGGCAGTCGATCGTGCAGACCTGGCACGGCACGATGCTGAAGAAGATCGGGCACGACATCGACACGCTGCACTTCGACCGGCGCTACCAGGAGAAGCTGGCGCTGGAGGCGAAGCAGTGGAGCCTGCTGGTGTCCTCCAACCGCTTCAGCACGCCGATCCTGAAGCGGGCGTTCTCCTACGACGGTGAGATCCAGGAGGCGGGCTACCCCCGCAACGACTACCTGTACTCGCCCGAGCGGGACGCGATCGCCGCCCGGGTCAAGAAGGCGCTCGGGCTGCCCGAGGGCAAGAAGGTCGTGCTGTACGCGCCGACCTGGCGCGACGACCAGTCGCACAGCGCCGGGCAGTACCTGTTCGACCTGCGCATCGACCTGGAGGACGCCCAGCGCCGCCTCGGCGACGACCACGTCCTGCTGATCCGCCGCCACTCCAACGTGGTGGACGCGGTGCCCGGCGCGGGCAACGGCTTCGTCTGGGACGCCTCGGAGTACCCGGACATCGCCGACCTGTACCTCGCGGCGGACATCATGATCACGGACTACTCGTCGGTGATGTTCGACTACGCGCACCTGAAGCGCCCGATGCTGTTCTTCACGTACGACCTGGAGCACTACCGGGACACGCTGCGCGGGTTCTACTTCGACTTCGAGCAGGACTCCCCCGGTCCGCTGATCGGCAACTCCAAGGAGCTGGTCGACGCGATCCGCGACATCGACCAGGTGCAGGCGGAGTACCAGGAGCGGTTCGACCGCTTCCACCACCTCTTCTGCGACCTGGACGACGGCAACGCGTCCGCGCGGGTCGTCGACCGGATGCTGGAGCAGGCGCGGGAGAGCTGACCGCGCGGATCACACGAAAGGGCGGGGCCCGGAGGAGACGATCCTCCGGGCCCCGCCCTTTCGGCGTCGCGCGCGGGTCAGAGCCGCACGGTCTTCACCGCGAACTGGCAGGCGGCGGTGAAGTAGGGCCGCAGCTCCGTGCGCCGCCGGGTGGGCGGCAGCGGCGCGGGCGTCTGTCCGAGGGCCCGGCGGGACTTGCGCACGGCCCGGGTCAGCACGGTCGGCGGGGCCGCGGCGGCCTCGCTGAGCACCGGACGCGGGAAGGTGAACACGTTGATCGGGGCCAGCACGTCGGTGGCCAGCTTCGCCAGCTGCACGCGGGGCGCGCCGGCCGCCGTGCGCAGGAAGAAGTCCCAGATCACCTCGGGTTCGTCGGCCTCGGTGTGCGCCCGCACCAGCGCCGCGCAGTCGATGTCGACCGCGACCCGGCCGTCGCCCTCGGCGCGCAGCGGGAAGGTCAGCACCCGCTCCTTGTCCTTGCGATGCACGGCCTCCACGACGGCGTCCGCGGTGGCCTCGGCGCCCCACAGCTCCGCCTGGACGGCGATGGTCCGCTCGTCGACCCTGACCGGGCCGACCTCGGCGTGGGCGTCGCGCAGGGCGCTGCGCAGCCGCAGTCCGCCGTCCTCGTGCATGTGCGGCAGCAGCAGCGCCAGGGAGGGCCCCTGCGGGCGCGGCAGTTCGACGGCGAGCAGGTCGCGGGTGTCGCAGCCGTAGCCGTCGGTGCCCAGCGCCACCTCGCGGTCGCCCTCGCGGCTGGCCAGGGTCAGCTCCCAGGTGCCGTGCGGTACTCCGGCGTCCCAGGGCACGACGGCGTCGCCGGCGGCGGAGAACGGGAAGCGGTGCTCCTCGGTGCCGGCCCCGCCCTTGCGCAGGACGAGGTCGGCCTGTCCGGCGCTCGGCGGCAGCGTGCCCACGGCGACGTGCACCGAGCCCTGCCGGTCGACCCGGGCGGTGGCGTGGCGGGGCAGTTCCTTGCGGGCGAGGGCCTCCCGGAGGATGGCCTCGAAGCGCTCGCGGCTCGCCCGCTCGTGGAAGCGCTCGGCGTTGCGGATGCCCGCGGCGGACATCTTGAGCCGCAGTTCGTCGTCCTGGACCAGGCTGCGGATCGCGGCGGCCATCGCGTCGACGTCACCGCGCGGGACGATCAGGCCGTCCTCGCCGTCGGTGAGGATGTTGCGCGGCCCGTGGTCGGCGTCCGTGGCGACGACGGGGAGCCCGGCGGCCATCGCCTCCACGACGACGTTGCCGAACGCCTCGCGCTTGGAGGGCAGGACGAAGATCGAGCCCTTGCCGAACTCCGGGGTGACGGGCGAGGTCTGCCCCATCAGCAGGATGCTGTTGGACAGCCCCAGTTCCTCGATACGGGCCCGGAGCTTCTTCTTCTCGGCGCCGTGGCCGTAGATGCGCAGCGTCCAGTCCGGCGCGTCGGCGTGGACCCGGGCGAACGCCTCGATCAGCAGGGCGTGGTTCTTGTTGTCCGTCAGGTGACCGGCCGAGACCACGACCTTGTTGGTGCCGGTGGACCGGATGGTGGAGGCGGGCACGCAGTTGGGCATCACCGCCAGGCGGTTGCGCACCGCGGGCACCTGCCGGGCGATGGCGGCGACCTCCTCCGGGGTGAGCGCCGTCAGGGCGTGCAGGTACCGGTAGGCCGGGAAGAGGCGTTCCTTGATGTCCGTGGCGTAGATGGCGGGCATCGAGTGCTCCTGGGTGACCTTCAGGTAGTCACCGCGGGCCTGCGCCAGCATGATCGTGTTGCGTGGGCTGGAGCTGACGATCACGTCCGCGTCGGTGGTGTCGAAGTACTCGAGGAGCCGCAGTTCCGCGAGCCTGCTCACCACCGGCGTCTTGGCACCGGCGTTCAGCGGGTAGATCAGCGGGAACTTCTCGGACAGCGGGTTGTCCACGTCGGAGACCGGGGAGTCCGGACGCATGTCGCTGAGCACCCGGACGGAGACCCGCGGGTCCAGCGGGAAGTAGGACTCGTCGCGCACCTTGCGCAGCGCGACGATCTCGACGTCGTGCCGTTCGGCGAGCGCCCCGGCGAGGTTCTGCGTCGCGCTGACCACGCCCCCCATGTGGCAGAGGTCCCGAACGAGAAATGCGATCTTCACTTTGCTGCTTCTCTCTGCTTCCGGGGACGGATGGTCAGTCCGCTTCCCCGCCCCGGGCCACGCACAGTGGCCACACCCTCCTCACAAAGTACACATGGCTGCTCGACAGCGGATCACGGCCCTGCCACACCTGTGTAACCCTGCGAACAGCAAGATGCCGTCCGCAGGGCTTCGGTTCCAGAGGGCGGGCTCAGAACGGCTCGAAGCCGTCGAACTCCCGCTCCGCGTCGTCCCGTTCGGCATCCCGGTCGCGGCGGCGCTGGGCGGCCGGCCGGGGGGCCTCGAAGCGGTGGTCCTCGCCTCGGCGGCCGAGCATCTCGGCGCCGGCCGTCACCGTCGGCTCCCAGTCGAAGACGACCGCGTTGTCCTCGGGGCCGATCGCCACACCGTCGCCGTTGCGGGCGCCGGCCTTCATCAGCCGGTCCTCGACGCCGAGGCGGGCGAGCCGGTCGGACAGGTAGCCGACGGCCTCGTCGTTGTTGAAATCGGTCTGGCGCACCCAGCGTTCGGGCTTCTCGCCGCGCACCCGGAACAGGCCGTCCTCCTCGCGGGTGACGGTGAAGCCGGCTTCGTCCACGGCCTTGGGCCGGATGACGACCCGCGTGGCCTCCTCCTTGGGCCGGGCGGCACGCGCCCCGGCCACCAGCTCGGCCAGAGCGAAGGACAGCTCCTTGAGGCCCATGTGGGCCACCGCGGACGCCTCGAAGACGCGGTAGCCGCGCTCCTCCAGGTCCGGGCGGACCATCTCGGCGAGGTCCTTGCCGTCGGGTACGTCGATCTTGTTGAGGACGACGATCCGGGGCCGGTTGTCCAGGCCGCCGTACTCCCGCAGCTCGGCCTCGATGACGTCCAGGTCGGAGAGCGGGTCGCGCTCGGACTCCAGCGTCGCCGTGTCCAGGACGTGCACCAGCACGCTGCACCGCTCCACGTGCCGCAGGAACTCCAGGCCGAGGCCCTTGCCCTGGCTGGCGCCGGGGATGAGACCGGGGACGTCCGCGACGGTGTAGACGGTCTCACCGGCCGTCACCACGCCCAGGTTCGGGATGAGCGTCGTGAAGGGGTAGTCGGCGATCTTCGGCTTGGCAGCGCTCAGTACGGAGATCAGCGAGGACTTGCCGGCGCTCGGGTAGCCGACCAGCGCCACGTCGGCGACGGTCTTCAGCTCCAGGTGGATGTCCTGGAGGTCGCCGGGCTCGCCGAGCAGCGCGAAGCCGGGCGCCTTGCGCCGCGCCGAGGCCAGCGCCGCGTTGCCGAGGCCGCCCCGGCCGCCCTGCGCGGCGACGTAGGAGGTGCCGTGGCCGACCAGGTCGGCGAGGACGTTGCCCGCCTTGTCGAGGACCACGGTGCCGTCGGGAACGGGCAGGACCAGGTCCTGGCCGTCCTTGCCGGCGCGGTTGCCGCCCTCACCGGGCTTGCCGTTGGTGGCCTTGCGGTGCGGCGAGTGGTGGTAGTCGAGGAGCGTGGTCACGGACTGGTCCACGGTGAGGATGACGTCGCCGCCCCGGCCGCCGTTGCCGCCGTCCGGGCCGCCGAGCGGCTTGAACTTCTCCCGGTGGACGGAGGCACAGCCGTGGCCTCCGTTACCCGCGGCGACGTGCAGCTCGACGCGGTCCACGAAGGTGGTCATGGGATGTGCCTCCAGTTACTGCTTACTGCGGGGATGTCTCTTGGGTAACACGCGAAAGGCGGACCCGCTTCCCCTCGGGGAAGTGAGGCCCGCCTCGCGAAAGTGTCCGGTCAGGCGACCGGGACGATGTTCACGACCTTGCGGCCACGGTGGGTGCCGAACTGCACCGCACCGGCCTGCAGGGCGAACAGCGTGTCGTCGCCGCCACGGCCGACGCCGGAGCCCGGGTGGAAGTGGGTGCCGCGCTGACGGACCAGGATCTCACCCGCGTTGACGGCCTGACCGCCGAAGCGCTTCACGCCGAGCCGCTGGGCATTCGAGTCGCGACCGTTCCGGGTGGACGATGCGCCCTTCTTGTGTGCCATGTCTCCTCAGTCCCTTACTTCGCAGCCGCGGGGATCTCAGTGACCTTGATCGCCGTGTACTGCTGGCGGTGGCCCTGACGACGGCGGTAGCCGGTCTTGTTCTTGTAGCGCAGAATGTCGATCTTCTGGCCCTTGTGGTGGTCCACGATCTCGGCCTGGACCTTGATGCCGGCCAGCACCCACGGGTCGCTGGTCACAGCGTCGCCGTCGACGACGAGCAGGGTCGAGAGCTCGACCGTGTCGCCGACCTTGCCGGTGGAAATCTTGTCAACCTCAACGATGTCGCCGACAGCAACCTTGTGCTGGCGACCACCGCTGCGCACGATGGCGTACACGCGGATCTCACTCTCTCGCTCGGGAACGGCACCCCCGCAGTCCAGCCACCCGGTGACACACGGACAGCCTCTCCCGGCCGTGGCCCGCGAGGGCCCGTACCCGGAAGGAAAGAGGTTTACGGGGATGTGACGCGTCACTCGACACGCCGACGCTCAAGATTACGGGGCCGCACGACAGGGGTCAAACCGGGCCCCTGTCCGCCCGCGCACCGTGGCCCCGCCCGCCCGGATGCCGGGCGAACGGGGCCACAGGGTCTGCGACGGGTGCCGGATCAGCCCTCGTCGGTGGCGGCCGTGACCGAGGACGGTGCCTGCTGCGCCGCGGCCGCGGTCTTCTTCGACGCCGTCTTCTTGGCCGTGGTCTTCTTGGCGGTCGTCGTCTTGGCCGCCTTCTTGGCCGTGGCCTTCTTGGCGGTCGTCGTCTTCTTGGCCGCGGTCTTCTTGGTGGCGGCCTTCTTCGCCGTCGCCTTCTTGGCCGTCTTGCGGGCCGCCGCCTTCTTGGCCGGGGCGGCCTCCTCGGCGGCCTCCGCGTCCGACGCGACCTGCTCGGCCCGCTCCTCCTCCGGCCCGGCCGACGGGACGACCATGACGGCCGCCTCCTCGGACGCGGTGGGCGCGGTGGACTTGCGCACCGCCCGGCGGCGCGGACGGGCCGGGGCCGCCTCCTCGACGGCGGGCTCCGCGGGGGCCTCGGCGGGCACCTGAGGCGCCTGCTCGGCCTGCGCGGTCTCGGGCACCGTCAGCACGGCGGCCTCCGCACCCGCGGGCGAACCGGCCGGTGCGGACACCTTCCGGGTGGCCCGGCGGCGGGTACGGCCCTTGGGCGCGGCCTCCTCGGCGGCGGGCGCCGGCGCCTCGGCGGGTGCCGTGACGTGGCCGCCGGCGACCGCGTCCTCGACGGCCGCGGGCTCGGCCAGCACCTCGGCGGCGGGCTCGCGCCGCACGGGACGCTCGACCTCCTCCCGCACCGTGACGTCCTGCGCGGTCGGGCCCTCGGCGGGCGCGGGCTCGCCCTTGCCGGCCTTGGGCGCGCCCGCCGGGGCCGACGCCCGACGGCTCGCGCGACGCCGGCCACGACCGCGCGTGGCGGCCGCCTCGGCCTCGGCGGCGCTGCTGTACAGCTCCTCGTCCGGGGTGAAGTCGGGCTCCGGGAGGGCGACCGGCTCGGCCACCTCCGCGGCGACCTCGGTCTCGGACTCGGTGTCCGCCTCCTGCTCCGCCGTCGGACCGGTCTCGACGCCGGCCACGGCCTCGTGCTCGTGCGGCTGGTCGGCCCCGGCACGCGCCCGCTTGCGGCGCTTGCTCCCGCCACCGCCGCCACCGGCCGCGGTCGGCTGGTCGAGGTGGACGATGACACCGCGGCCGTTGCAGTGGACGCAGGTCTCCGAGAACGACTCGAGCAGGCCCTGGCCGACCCGCTTGCGGGTCATCTGCACCAGACCCAGCGAGGTCACCTCGGCGACCTGGTGCTTCGTACGGTCCCGGCCCAGGCACTCGAGCAGGCGCCGCAGCACCAGGTCCCGGTTGGACTCCAGCACCATGTCGATGAAGTCGATGACGATGATGCCGCCGAGGTCGCGCAGCCGGAGCTGGCGCACGATCTCCTCGGCCGCCTCCAGGTTGTTCCTGGTGACCGTCTCCTCCAGGTTGCCGCCCTGGCCGGTGAACTTGCCGGTGTTGACGTCGACGACGATCATCGCCTCGGTCCGGTCGATCACCAGCGAACCGCCGCTGGGCAGCCAGACCTTGCGGTCCAGCGCCTTGGCGAGCTGCTCGTCGATCCGGTACGTCGCGAAGACGTCGACCTCGCTGGTCCACTTCGACAGCCGGTCGGCGAGGTCCGGCGCCACGTGGGACACGTAGCCGTGGATGGTCTGCCAGGCGTCGTCACCGCTGACGACGACCTGGGAGAAGTCCTCGTTGAAGATGTCGCGCACGACCCGGACGGTCATGTCCGGCTCGCCGTAGAGCAGCGTCGGCGCGTTGCCGCCCTTGGCCTTCTTCTGGATGTCCTCCCACTGCGCCTGGAGCCGCTCGACGTCGCGGCGCAGCTCGTCCTCGCTGGCGCCCTCGGCCGCGGTGCGCACGATGACGCCCGCGTCCTCGGGGACGATCTTCTTGAGGATGGTCTTCAGCCGGGACCGCTCGGTGTCGGGCAGCTTGCGGCTGATGCCGGTCATCGAGCCCTCGGGCACGTAGACCAGGTAGCGGCCGGGCAGCGAGACCTGGCTGGTCAGGCGGGCGCCCTTGTGGCCGATCGGGTCCTTGGTGACCTGCACCAGGACCGACTGGCCGGACTTGAGGGCGGACTCGATGCGCCGCGGGCCGTTCGCCATGCCCAGCGCCTCGAAGTTGACCTCGCCGGCGTACAGGACGGCGTTGCGGCCCTTGCCGATGTCGATGAAGGCGGCCTCCATCGACGGCAGCACGTTCTGCACCTTGCCGAGGTAGACGTTGCCGACGTACGAGGTGGCCTGCTCCTTGTTGACGTAGTGCTCGACGAGCACGCCGTCCTCCAGGACGCCGATCTGCGTGCGCTCGCCGTGCTGGCGCACGACCATGACGCGCTCGACGGCCTCGCGGCGGGCCAGGAACTCGGCCTCGGTGATGATCGGCACGCGCCGGCGGCCCTGCTCGCGGCCCTCGCGGCGGCGCTGCTTCTTGGCCTCCAGGCGGGTCGAGCCCTTGATGGACTGCACCTCGTCGGAGGGCTCGCTCTTCTCCCGCGGCGGGCGGGGCTCGCGGACCTTGACGACGGTGCGCTCGGGGTCGTCGGTGGACGCGTCGCCGTCCCCGGAGCCGTCCCCGGCCCGGCGGCGACGGCGGCGACGGCGACGGCTGCTGCTGGAGCCGCCACCGTCACCGGCGGACTCCGCGCCCTCCTCGGCGTCGTCCTCGGCCTGCTCGGCGGTGTCCGCGGCGTCCTGATCGGCCTGGTCGGCCTGATCGGCGGCGGTCTGCTCGCCCTCGCCGTCGTTCAGGTCGCCGTCGGCGGAGTCGCCGCGGCGACGACGACGGCCGCCCCGGCGCCGGCGGCGGCGCGAGCCGGACTCCTCGGAGCCGTCGGCGTCGTCGTGGTCCTCGCCCGACTCGTCGGAGTCGTTGTCGGTGTCGGAGTCGGCGCGGGCGTCGGTCTCCCGCTCGTCCTGCGCGGCGGCGGGCGTCCGGTCCTCGGTGCCCTCCTCGGCGCCCCTGCGGCGGCGACGGCGACGCGACCCAGCGGCCTGGTCCTCGGACTGCTCCTCGGCCACCTCGGCGGGCTTCGCCGGCTCGGCACCGGCCGCCTCGGCGGCGGCTTCGGCGGCGGCCCGCTCGGGCGTCTGGAACTGCGGCTCGGCGAAAACGGGCGCCTGGAACACGGCGACGGCGGGCCGGGACGGGCGCTTGGGCGCGTCGGCGTCGTCGGAGGCGGCGGCGGTCTGCGCCGGCGCGGCGAAGCCGCCGGCCGCCTTACGGGTGGAGCGGCGGCGCGCACGGCGCGGAGCGGCGTCCTCGGCCGGCTCGGCGGGCGCGGCAGCGGAGGTCTCGGCGTCCTTGGCGGCCTCGGGGGCGGCTTCACGGACGGGTTCGGGGGCGGGCTCGCTCACCTCGGCGGCGGCCTCGGCGGGCGCCTCGGCCGGGGCCGTCACACGGCGCGTGGCCCGACGGCGGGTGCGGCCCTTGGGCGCGGCGTCCTCGGCGTCCGTCACGGCGACGGGAGCGGCGGCGGGCTCGGCGTCCGCGGCGGCGGTGGGCTCGGCGGGGGCGGCCGCTGCGGTCTCGGCGGCGGCCGGCTCGGCGGGCGTGGTGACGCTGCGCGTGGCCCGGCGGCGGCTGCGGCGCGGCGCGGGGTCCTCGGTGACCTCACCGGCCTCGGCGACCGGCTCGGCGACGGGCGCCTCGGCACCGGAGGGCGCCGCGACGACGGTCTCGGCCGCCTCCGTCGACGTCGGGGTGCCGGCGGGCGCGGAGGCGCGGCGGACCGCACGGCGCCGCGGCCGGGCGGGGGCGGCCTCGGGGGCCGGAGCGGCGGCCTGCGCGGCCTCCGTCTCCTCGGTCTCTTCCGCCTCGTCGGTCGCGGCGGTCACCTCGGCGGGCGCGACGGTCTCGGCCGGCGCGTCGGAACCGCCGGACGGCGGGCCCGCCGGGCGGGAAGCGGCCCTGCGCCGACGGCGCGGCGGCAGGGTGTCGCTCGGGGTGTTCGACTCGGAGTCGGTCGAGGCGGTCGACGACTCGGTGGGTTCGGTCGGTTCGAGCATGCGGGGCTTTCTCCCGTCAGGCTCCCGGGCGCCGCACACCAGGCCCGGCGTCGATCTGATCGACCGCCGGTGACGTCCGCGGCTCGCGCGGTGCGCGTCGCCGCCGTCCGGGGCGCGGGCGCCGCTCGGAAGCTCTCCGTGTCTTGTCTCGCCGGTTCCGTACCCCTTGGCGGGTACGGCCTGGCGAAAGTCTTGTGGTCGGTGCGCTGCCCGACCCAGGTGGCTCCCGAGTTCGAGGGCGGCGCTACGACGTCCGTCCTTGAGCGGAACCTTCCCTACGCGGGCGCCTTCGCGGCGGCGGGAGCGGCGGCCGGTTGCGGCTCGGGCGCTTCTGCCTCGCGGTCGGGCGCGAGCGGGTCGGTCACCGCACCGGTCTCTTCATCGAACAGCCCCTGCGCCAGCCTGGTCACCGCTGCGGGGACCGGCGGCGCCAGGTCGGCCACGGCGCGAAGACCGGACAGGACGTCGTCGGGTCGTACGGCAGGCGTCACGTGCCGAACAACCAGCCGCAGTATCGCACAGGGCTGGTCGGTCGGCCTATCAGCCGGTGAACCGTGCGTGGTGGCGCTCTCCAGGCTCGCGACGGCGGAGCGGGCGTCGAAGGTGCGGACGCCGTTCTTGGTCCGGCGCTGGACCTCCACGTCCGGGGCCGAGTTGAAGGCCGCCACGGCGCGCTCGGCGTCCGCGGGCTCCACCCCGTCCAGCCGCAGCTCCCACACCGATGCCGTCAGCCGGTCGGCGAGCCCGGAGGTCCGGGCCTCGACCGCGTCGACGACGTCGAGCCCGGCGGGCAGCGACGCGTCGAGAAGCACCTTGAGCTGCTCCGGGTCACGCGCCGCGGTGAGCGCGATCTCCAGGTACTCCGCCTCACTGCCCGTGCCGGTGGGTGCGGCATTGGCGTACGACACCTTCGGGTGGGGCGTGAACCCCGCCGAGTACGCCATGGGCACCTCGGCGCGGCGCAGCGCGCGCTCGAAGGCACGCTGGAAGTCACGGTGGCTGGTGAACCGGAGGCGGCCGCGCTTGGTGTAGCGCAGTCGAATGCGCTGCACCGCGGGTACGGGCGGCGGGCCTTCGGGCTGTCGCTTGCCCAGTGTCGTTCAGTCCTTCGTGAGAGCGGTCGTACTACTACCAAGAGTACGTGCCTCGGCGACGGATGGTTCCCGCCGGTCGACCGGCCGCGGCTTCGCGGGCTCCCCGAAGAGGGCCCGGCGTACGTCGGCGCGGGTCTGCCGCACGGTCAGCCGGGCGGCGGCGAGAGCCTGCCGGGTCACCCGCCCGGCGGCACGTCCGGCGTCCGCCAGGGGCCGCAGGACGGTGTCCCGCACGGCGTGGCCCACCGGGGTGAGCACGCTCCGGTACGCCCAGCGGGCCGGTTCGGCCACGGTCCACCGCCACAGGGTGCCGAGGAACCGCCCGAAGGCGCGCGAGACGTACCCCGCGATCCGCCAGGCGTGCCCGAGGGCGTCCACGACCTCCCTGCCGATCACCGCGAGGACCCGGCCCACCGGGGTGAGCACCCACCGCCACAGGGCCAGAGCGGGCAGGACCACCAGCACCCGGGCGGTCCAGTAGAGGACCGCGCCGACACCGGTGAGGACCGCGCCGACACCGGTGGCGATCATGCCGAGACACCAGGCGAGCCCTCTCCCGCACCACGCGAGCGCGTGACCCACCGGCGTGAGCAGCCAGGCGTAGAGCCAGGCGGCGGGTACGACGACGAGGTACCGCCCCAGCCAGGCGAGAGCCGCGTACAGCCCGCGCCCCGCCGGCGTCAGCACCCTCCGGTACAGCCACACCGCCGGCACCACGAGCAGCACGCGCCCGAGGAAGGCCACGCCCTTGCCCAGCGGCACGACGGCGTACCGCCAGATCCCGACCAGCGGCCACACGAACAGGAGCCGCCCGAGCCAGGCCAGCGCCCGTCCGGCCGGGCGGAACACGGTGTCCCGCAGGAACCGCCCGGCGACGACCAGCACGTCCCACGCCATGCGTACCGGTACGACCAGCACCAGGGCGACGATCCGCACCGGAACGCGGACCGCCGCGGCGACGCACCCCTCCGGGTCCGATCGCCGCGGCGGCTCCTGCGGACGGCCCTCGGGCCGCTTCTCAAGCTCCATACCGGCACAGACGCCGAAACGCCCCGCCCGGATGCGGTCAGGTGAGTTCGCTGCGTCCCCAGCTCCAGCTGCCGAACGCGGAGCTGTCCCACTTGCGCACGGGCCCACCGAACCCGGAACCGTTGCTGGTCAGCGTCCACAGGGCGGTCCGACCGACCCCGTCACTCCCCTGGCCGTTGTCGTACAGCACACCCACGTCACCACGACCGTCACCGTCGAAGTCGCCCGACGTCACCTTGGACCGCTCCCAGTCCCAGCTGATCGACCCCGCGCTGTCCCAGACCTTCACGGGCTTGCCGAACCCGGAGCCATTACTGGTCAGCGTCCACAGCGCGGTCCGATTGGCCCCGTCACTCCCCTGCCCGTAGCCGTACAGCACACCCACATCACCACGACCGTCACCGTCGAAGTCACCGGCAACCACCTTCGACCGACCCCAGTCCCAACTACCGCCCGTAGTGCTGTCCCAGACC